>CAVVIY010000003.1:0-1003031 GCA_963748475.1 Candidatus Bathyarchaeota archaeon | reverse complement strand
CTGGCTAAGAGGGGCGGTGCCTCCTAAAAACTTCAAGCTCACTTCAGAAACTGCTGAGGCGCTGCTAATGTCAGCCGACTTCGAATCAACACTAAAAGTCGCTTCTGAAACCTTCTACGGAAAGTTATTTGCTAAAGCTCCAAGCCCAGAGGAAACGTTGGCAGCCGCTGAAAAAGCCTTCAAGAAATTCGTGTTTCAACACGCTAAGGTAGCCACTGTCGGCGAAATCTTCAATGTTGGCGCGCCGCTCGCTTTCATGATGCTCAAAGAGGCGGAAGTGCGCAACCTGATCGCGGCAAGCGCGGGCGCCGAAGGCGCGGTCAGCATGGATTACATTTTGAGTCAAATGCTGCTTTAGACTTCTTTCACTTTTTCGTTTAGCACTACGTTTGTGTAGATGAAGTTTTGTTTGAACGGCTGAAACTCTTTGCCGTTTCCCGCGTAGAACTTGCTGAACCACTCGTAGAAGTGTAATCTTAAGGCGTGGATGAAAACGATTAATCCCTCGAAAGCGATGACGAAAATGTTTCCGCCGATAATAATTATGCCGCTGATGATTAAGCCGAAACCTGTGGGTCCCCCTATCAAGGCTGCGACGGTGTAGGTTACAAGGAGCAGTGCCCAATGAGCCATAAGCAAGGCAAGAATTCGAGCATAGGAAATGCTGTTGCTGAGTAAACGTGTCACCATGTCTCCGCTCTCGAAAATCCTCTGACCTAAAGGCTCTGGCTTTTCCTCCTCATGCCCAACTGCCGTGTGGATTGAAATTTTCGTGGCAGCGATGTAAGCAGGCTTCGCGAAAGTCACGAGAATGAATGGAACAATTAATAGTAGTACGGGACCTGAAAACCATGCTCCAAAGTTTAGTTTGTAAACTAAGACTAAGTAAACCCCGCCGAGGTAGAACGCCATTTTAGGGATTGACGTCAAAACAGCGTCAACAATGTCGTGTTTAAGGACAAAGTTCACCATTTCCAGAGTTAAGCCGCTGACTATCTGTATTACGCCTATGATCAGGGCGAAGACTAGGAAGTCAAAGACGTTGGTAACAAGAAACGGCCTGAACCATAACGGGGGAAAGAGTTCCTTGCCGAAGCACTCGCCGAATAGGGCGCCTGCAATGGTTGCGGCAAAACCGCACATTGCCAAGATATATGCCATGTTCTTTATTCCCTGGTTCTTTTTTATAAGCAACCCGACAGTTAAGCCGCCTACCAGTAGAATTAAGCCGTGGCCCATGTCTCCGAACATTAATCCGAAAAGAATCGGGAACGAAATAGCCATGTAGGGTGTGGGGTCTACTTCGCCGTAATTTGGCAAACCGTAAAGCTTCGTAACTACTTCGAACGGCTTTACGAACCTGTTGTTGCTGAGCTTCGTGGGGATATCTTCCGCTTTGGCAGGGTTTTCTTGTAGCACTATCGCTTTTTCTCCAAGTAGGGAATGGACTTTTTCCTTGAGCGCCACCATGTCTTTCTTAGGCGCGAATCCCTTGATAGTCGCGAGTCTTCCTGACTGAAGCATCTTCTTTTTTGCGTTAAGCAACGCCAGAATGTTTTCAGTGTTTTCTTTCCACGCTGAAAGACTGGTTTTGTTTTCTTTGCCTAACTTGCTTAATGAATCTGAAATTGCTTTTTTCTTGTCCGCGCTGTCTTTTAAGCGGCTGTCAACTTCTTTGAGCGCGTCTCTCGTGTTGTGAGGCATGTCTTTGGGGATTGAAAAGATTTCCGCATGGTGCGCCTTGACGATTTTTTCCACATCTGCGCTTTGCTTGCTTGGAACGGCGATGCTTACGAAACTGGTATCCTTCGTTAGGACAGCGGGGCTCAAGATAAGCGGGAACTTTGCAAGTTCAGTCTTTAGCGCCTCGAAGTTTTTGTTTGGCACGGTTGCCGCTGTAACATGGATTAATTCCATGTTCTGTATAGCCTCAAGATCCGCATGCTTCTCGTCAATTATGGCGAGCATTCGTTTGATGTTGTTTAGCTGCGCGGTTTTTTCTTGAAGGCTAGACATGGAATTGTTTAATTCGTCAACCTGCTTCTTCAACACCGAGACTTGTTGACAAGTGGACTCAGCGAGGGCTTGCCAATTCTCCGCCGTAACCTGGGTTTTTGCGGGCTCCTCCGCTTTGAAAAGGTCAAACGCGCCTGCTTTTTCTTGGCAGAGCTGTTTGATCAGGTCGTTGGCGCTTGTCAGCGCTTCTTCGGCTTTCTGGATTTCCTGGTTGTACTCTTGCGGATTTACGTTTTCAACCGATTCTTCGAGGTGGAATTCTCCGAAGCTGCTTAGCGCTTTCAGCAGAGATTCAACGTCTTGCTTGACACATATTACCGATGTCTCGGTCATCCGCTCAGGTCGCAACATATGCGCCATAACGTTATTTAACTAGTAATTTAAGCTTTATCAAGAGATTGTATGCTTGGCTACATAATAGGTGATTCCGACATGATAACGGGTTTCAGACTTGTCGGCGTCGAAGGCGTGGAAGCAACTTCGGTAGACGAGGCAGGGCAAGCCCTGAGCAAGGCTCTTACACGCAATGATCTCGCAATTATTATTATAAGCGAAGAGTTTTCAATTCAACCGCAACTGCACGAGACAATCGAGAAAGTACGTCGCGAACGAAGAGAACCTTTAATCGTGGAGGTCCCAGGAAGCAAAGGAAAACCAAGCAAAACCCGAATGTCAGACCTCATCAGCAAAACCTTGGGTGTACGAATTTAAAGGGGGATGGTTAAAGTGAGCGTTAAGGAAGGTCTATCGGCGATTACGAACGAAGTCTTAACTGATGTGCAAAAAGAAGCTGAAGCCATTGTTTTAACGGCTAAGAATGACGCTAAAGAAGCTTTGAAGCAGGCTAAACAGCAAACTGACAAAAACTACCAGACCATACTGAATCAGGCTGCGGCGAGGGCTGAAGCGGAGAAACGAAGAATCGCTTCTATAACTGAGGTGGAAATGAGGAATTTTCTGCTTCAAGCGAAGGAGGAGCTGGTTGATGTTGCTTTCGAAAAAGCCCTTGTTAGACTCAAAGAGTACGTGGCAACTGAGGGTTATCATCGTTATCTGCTTAAGCTTCTAAGGGAAGTTGCTAAACAGTTGGAACAGAAAAGCCTCGTCATACAAGTTAACGCTAAAGACAAAAAGTGGCTCACCCAGAACGAGTTGAACCGCTTATCCAAAAAGATAAATTGCGAATTAAAAATATTAGACGAGACAGGAGACTTCATCGGCGGCTTCAAAACGCAAACCGTGGATGGCAAAATGACTTACGACAGCACCATCGATAACAAATTGGCTGAATTGAAGCCCCTGTTGCGAGTTGAACTAGCAAAAATAATGTTTAAGGAGGAACCTTGAAAATGCCCGCTAAAGGAAGCGTAATCCGCGTTGCAGGACCAGTCGTTGAAGCTAAAGATATGGCTGGAGCAATCATGTATGAACTCGTTGAAGTAGGTAACGAAAACCTGATCGGTGAAATAATTCGACTGGAAGGCGAACGTGCCACAATCCAAGTTTACCAGAACACCACAGGGCTTAAAGTCGGCGAGCCAGTTTTGGGTACCGGCAGCCTGCTTTCAGTTGAGTTGGCGCCTGGGCTGGTTGGAACCGTTTTCGACGGGATACAGCGGCCTCTCGAAGTGTTAAGGGCTCTTACGGGCATGTATATCAAGCAAGTGCGCGGCGTGACTCCTCTTTCGAAAGAGAAGAAATGGCATTTTAAGCCTAAAGTAGAAGTTGGAGCTAAACTTGTAGGCGGCGACATCGTTGGCACCGTGCAGGAAACCGATTTGATTGAACATCGCATACTTGTTCCGCCTTTGATGCGCGGCACACTGGTTAACGTTGTAGCTGAAGGAGATTACACGATCATTGAGCCGATAGGGACCTTGGAGTCTAACGGTGTAAAATCCGAAATTGCAATGTTGCAGAAGTGGCCTGTGCGGAAATCGCGGCCTTACGGTCGAAGGCTTCCTCCGTCTATCCCCCTCATCACGGGACAACGGATAATTGACACTTTCTTCCCGATCGCCAAGGGCGGCAGTGCTTCGATCCCAGGCGGGTTCGGCACTGGCAAAACGGTTACTCAGCAGCAGCTTGCAAAATGGTCAGACGCGAAAGTGATAATTTACGTGGGCTGTGGCGAGCGCGGCAACGAGATGGTGGATGTGCTGACTAGTTTTCCTAAGCTGGTTGACCCGACGAGTGGGCACCCGCTTATGGAGCGAACAATTCTGGTGGCTAACACAAGCAACATGCCAGTTTCTGCGCGTGAAGCTAGCATCTACACGGGCATCACGTTGGCTGAATACTACCGTGACATGGGGTACGCGGTGGCTTTGATGGCTGACTCTACCAGCAGATGGGCTGAGGCGCTAAGGGAGGTTTCAGGAAGACTTGAAGAGATGCCTGCGGAAGAAGGATTCCCGAGCTATCTGCCTTCAAGGCTGGCGGAGTTTTACGAGCGCACAGGCGTCGTTGAGGCGTTGGGCTCGGACAAGCGTCTGGGTTCAATCTGTGCAATCGGAGCGGTTTCTCCTCCAGGCGGCGATTTTTCCGAGCCTGTCACGCAACACACAAAGCGTTTCACACGGGTTTTCTGGGCTTTAGATTCCGAGTTGGCTGATTCAAAACATTACCCTGCAATTAACTGGATGCAAAGTTACAGCGGCTACATTGATGAACTCAAAGACTGGTGGCATAAAGAAGTGAATAAGGACTGGAACTCCTACAGGATAGAGGCTATGCGCATCTTGCAGGCTGAGGACGACTTGAAAAACATCGTTAAACTTGTCGGTCCTGAAGCTTTGCCTGATAAGCAGCGTCTGATTTTGGAAGCGGCTCGAATAATCCGTGTTGCCCTTTTACAGCAGAACGCTTTGGACCCTGTGGACACTTACTGTTCTCCGCAGAAGCAGTTTAAGATGATGAAGATTATCGTTGATTACTATCACTATTCGGGCAAGGTGGTAAGCAAGGGTGCACCCATCTTTAAGATAACTCAGTTACCCATAACAGAGGAGATTATTCGTATGAAAACTTCGGTACCTAACGAGAAAGTAAGTAGTCTGGACGATTTGGCAAACAGGATGCAGAAGACCTTCGAAGAGTTGGAGGCTAGCCTGAGGTAAAGCGTATGGCAGGTTTAGGAGTAGAGTATAAGGGTGTCGCTTCGATTTCAGGGCCAATCATCGTCGTGGAAAACGTGCTGGGCGTCGGTTACGACGAACTCGTAGCGGTGAGGGCTCAAACTGGCGAAATACGACTAGGCAAAGTTATCCAAGTCACCCAGAAAGCAGTAACCGTCCAGGTCTTCGAGGGCACAACAGGTCTGTCACCTTCAGAAACACGCACCCGATTCTTGGGAAAGCCACTGGAAGTGCCGGTCTCAACCGAGATGCTGGGGCGCGTTATGAACAGTTTCGGCGAGCCTATCGACGGTCACCCACGGTTTTTCAGTGAAGAGCGGCGGGACGTCAACGGGTTCCCCCTGAATCCCACTTCCAGGGAATATCCGAGGGACTTCATTCAGACGGGCATTTCGGCGATTGACGGCTTAGACAGCTTAGTGCGAGGTCAAAAGCTTCCCATTTTCAGCGGTCCAGGCTTATCGCATAACGAGCTTGCTGCTCAAATTGTGAGGCAAGCAACAATTCGAGGTGCAAGTGAAGAATTCTTCATCGTCTTCATAGCCATGGGACTGGAGCATGATGACGCGGCGTTTTTCAGAAGAAGCTTTGAGGAGACTGGCGCAATCAAGAACGTGGCGATGTTTCTTAATTTGGCTGAAGACCCGCCTGTTGAGCGTATTATCACGCCGAGGGCTGGCTTGACTTTGGCTGAGTATCTGGCGTTTGATCAGGACGCGCACGTTCTGGTAATCTTGACTGACATGACCAACTACTGCGAGGCTCTTCGGGAAGTGAGTGCTTCAATGGAGGAGGTTCCAAGCAGAAAAGGCTATCCAGGCTACATGTACAGTGACCTTGCAAGCGTGTATGAGCGTGCAGGAAGAGTCGCTGGCAAGAAAGGATCAATCACTCAGATGCCCATCTTAACCATGCCTAACGACGACATAACGCATCCTATCCCTGACCTCACAGGCTACATCACTGAAGGGCAGATTGTGCTATCCCGCAACTTGGAAAAGCAAAGCATTTACCCGCCAATCTACATCACCACAAGTTTGTCCAGAATCATGAAGGACGGCATCGGGAAAGGGCGAACAAGGGCGGATCACGCCGACATTGCAAGCCAGCTTTACGCGGCTTATGCGCAGTACAACTCTGTGAAGTCTCTCGCGACTATCATCGGAGAAGAAGGTTTGGGGACAAGAGACAAGGAATACCTGCGTTTCGGTGAACGTTTCGAGAAGACGCTGATTAACCAAGGCAAGGATGAGAACAGGACGATCGAGGACACTTTGAATATTGCCTGGGATACCTTGTCAGTTTTGCCTGATGAGGAATTGATACACGTGCATCCCGAGTACATTGAGAAGTATTATCCAAAGAAGGCTCAAGAGGTAAAGTAAGCGGTTGTCTGCTGAAAACATCAGCCCAACAAGAATAAACTTGATTCAGACAAAAAAGACTCTGGCTTTGGCTCAGTCAGGACGTGACGTGCTGGAACGCAAACGTGACATTCTGCTTCGGGAGCTAAGAAACAGCATTTACGAGGCTGAGCGGGCGCGAGCGGATTTACTGGAAGCCCTTGCGAAGGCTTATCAGGCTATAAAAGAGGCAAACATGGCTAAGGGCTCAGAGACCATTTCAAACGTCGCTTGCGGTTCCCGTTTTGAAGCTGATTTCTTGATGGACTTCAAAAGCATAATGGGCGTTGTCGTTCCCGCTGTTGAGTTCTGCAGTACTGCGGAAGTTAAGCCTGATTATGGTTTCGCCAACACCAGTTCCGAGTTAGATAAAGCGTTTAAGCAGTTTTACAGTTTGCTGGCGTTACTCGCTAATTTAGCCAAGGCTGAAGGCACAACGTTTCAGATTGCTAGCGACGTTAAAAGGACGCAGCGGCGGGTTAACGCACTGAATTACGTCCTTATTCCCATGTACCGCAACATTGTCAAGCAGATTGCGCTGGTTTTGGAAGAAAAAGACCGCGAGGAATTCGTTCGCACTAAAAGAATTAAATATATGATTAGAAGGCGTTGAAAAATTGAGTCTGAACTTTAAGAATGTCAAGAAAATTTTGGTCCCGACTGACGGGTCAGAGCATAGCCTGCGTGCCGCCGAGTACGGGATAAGCGTAGCCAAAATGATCGGTGCTCAAATCGTGGTGGTTTTCGTTGTTGACGATGTTGTGCTTGACCAAATAGCGAAAATAACTGCACATGAGGTTGCTGAGCGGGAGCTGAAGGAAGATGGGAAAGGCTACGTGAATTATGTTGTCGGCTTAGCGGGGAAGGAAGGCGTTAATTCTTCATCTTTAATCACTGAGGGAAGACCCTTCGAGCAGATTGTGCATTTAGCCAAAGAGTTGAACGCTGATTTAATTGTGATGGGCACGTACGGGCGAAGGGGCGCCGATAGGATTCTTATCGGAAGCGTCGCTGAACGAGTGATTGAATACGCGCCCTGTCCCGTTTTAGTTATTAAATAAGGTCACTAAAAAGACGGTGAAATGTATGTCAAAAGCAAAGTTGGAAAAAGACTTCCAGGATTTTAACCTGCAAATTGAAAAATTGGCGGAAGAAGAATTGAAGAATATTAAAGAAAAGGCTGATGCAGTAAAAGCGGAAGTCGACAAGATCGGCGTAGCTGTTGAGCTCTCTGTTAAGAATAGCGAAAGTAAAGTAGGAAGGAAAAAGGTTAATAGCTAGCGATGAGTTGACTGTGTTTTGTTGGAGTTAGAGCGGTTATGAAATGGAGATTAATTGCTTTATTCGTGCTTCCACTAGCGCTTCTTATTCCCATTGGGCTAGCAGCAGCAATTACAGTTTCAACTGTTCAAGCCACTACAACGACAACATCTGGAACATATAATACATTTGGCTTAGCAATCGGCTCAGGGCTCTCTATTGGCCTAGCGGCGTTGGGCGCTGGAATTGGAATTTCAGGCGCAGGCAGCGCTGCTATCAGCGCGTTAGCTGAGAAACCTGATACGTTCTTTAGAAGCTTCTTGATTGTAGCGTTGGCTGAAGCACTGGCAATCTATGGTTTAATCATGGGCATTCTGCTCTGGATTAAAATATAGAACAACCATTTTCTATTTTATTTTCGAAATTTCTTTTTTATTTTCGTATTTGCCCGTTGCCTAAAACAACGTATTTAGTTGTGGTTAAATGTTGTACGCTCATGGGTCCTCTTGCATGAAGCTTCTGGGTGCTGATGCCTATTTCTGCGCCTAACCCGAACTGGTTGCCGTCCGTAAATCGTGTGGATGCGTTCCAGTAGACAGCGGCGGAATCCACTTCGCGTATGAATCGCATGGCTTTGTCGAAGTCGGTTGTGAGGATGGAGTCTGAGTGTTTGGTGCCGTATTTGTTAATGTGCGCTATGGCTTCATCTAGATCTTTCACTACTTTTACACCCATGATTAGGTCTGAATATTCGGTGTACCAGTCCTGTTCGGTTGCAGCTTTCACGTCAGCGACAATTTTTCGGGTTTCTTCGTCGCCTCTAACTTCTACGCCTTCCTTCCTAAGAGCGGCAATCACAACTGGCAGGTAACGCGCTGCGATTTTGCTGTGAACCAATAGCTTTTCTGCAGCGTTGCAGGTTCCTGGTCTTTGGCATTTAGCGTTTATTACTATAGGTGTTGCTTTTTCCAAGTCCGCGTCCTCTTCGACGTAAACATGGCAGTTGCCGGTTCCTGTTTCAATAACTGGAATACGTGAAGTCTCAACTACAGTCTTGATTAAATCTGCGCCTCCGCGAGGAATAAGCACATCGATGTACTGTCGCATACGCATCAGCTCCTCCGCAACCTTGCGTTCAGGAGAATTCACCACTTGAACAGCGTCAACTGGCACACTTGTTCCCGCCAAAGCCTCCCGCAGCACCTCGCCGATCGCTACGTTCGAGTTTAAAGCGTCAGAGCCGCCGCGAAGAATCACGGCGTTTCCAGATTTAATGCAGATTCCCGCCGCGTCAGAGGTTACGTCTGGGCGTGACTCATAAATCACTCCCACAACACCTAAAGGCAAGCGAACTTGGCTGATTATTAAGCCGTTCGGGCGTATCCATGTGCTTATGATTGTGCCAACGGGATCAGCTAAAGCCGAGACTTCCCTTAAGCCTTTTGCCATAGTTTGGATTTTACGCTGGTCAAGCGCTAAACGGTCAAGCAATGCTGATTTAAGCCCTTTAGCTTTGGCAGCAGCAATATCTGCTTTGTTTGCCGCCAAAATCTTTTCGGCGTTTGCTTCGAGAGCGTTTGCCATTCTACAGAGTGCAGTGTTTTTTGCTTCCGCTGAAAGTTTTGCCATTTCAGACGCGGCTGCTTTTGCTTTCTTGCATATTTCAGTAATCATTTTTCTTCCTCGATTAAGTGTATATTTCTGTGCTCGATTACTTCTTTAGGTTTATCGGAACCAAGCTTGGTGTGGGCTTCTGTTATTTGTAATCCCTTAATTAAGTTTAACTCGCCGCTCGTATAGTTGGGGTTGCCTTTTGCGAACTCAAATTTGTTTTCATCAACAATGCTTACTACGTCGCCAACGTTAAAGTGCCCCACAACCCGAGTTATACCAACAGGTAACAAGCTGGAACCTTCCAGTATGGCTTTCTTGGCACCCTCGTTGACATGGATTTGACCTTTAACCGCGGCACCGTACGCAATCCAGCGTTCTACTGCAGGCATTGGATTCTGAGGCTTAAAGAAGGTTCCAACATCTTTTCCTGCAAGAATATCAAGCAACACGTTTTCTCTTCTGCTGTTAGCTATTACTACTGGAATTCCGCATGAAGTGGCAATTTCCGCAGCTTTAACTTTGCTTTGGATTCCTCCTCTGCCCAATTTGCTCTTTCCGTTAAGAGAACTTTTTAGTTCAGGCGTTATGGCGTTTACGGTTTTTATTAATCGTGCACCTGATTCTCGAGGGTCAGCGGTGTATAAGCCTTCAACATCTGATAGGATTATAATTATGTCTGCGCCAATTGCGCTTGCTACTAGAACTGAGAGGATGTCGTTGTCGCTGAAGTTTACTTTGTAGCCTTCCTTTAGTCTAAGCTCATCTACAGATGTTACATCATTTTCGTTAATTATTGGAATAACACCTGTTTTCAGAAGCATCCTTAACACGTTACAAGTGTGCACGTAAGATGCCCGATTGGAAAGGTCTTCTGCTGTAAGCAGGATTTGTGCAACCTTTAGTCCATGCGCCTTAAAAAGTTCACGATATTTCGCCATGAGCACGCTTTGACCAGTTGCAGCTGTGGCCTGTTGAAACACTACGTCATTAGGTTTCGGCGGTATACCAAGTTCTGCTATTCCTGCAGCTACCGCTCCTGAAGTTACAAGGATCACTTTGTCTCCTTGTTTGGTTGCGGCTGCTATTTGACTAGTTAATTTTTGCATTTCTTCTTCGTCAAGGTTCCCTTTGCTGGTTGTTATGCCGCTTGTGCCAACCTTAACAACTATTAATCTTGAAGGCATCACTTAATCACTTTAAAGTATAGACTTATTCAGTTATGTTCCAAACTTCCTTAAAAATGCAACCACATTGCAAAGGCAAAATTGAATTTAGAACACATGTTAATTACGCGTTTATACAAAACATTGCTCCAAATTTTAGGAAAAATATATAAGCAATAGAGCATCGATTTTCCAACATGTTCATACCCTTACAAGCTTTAGTCACATTAACAGTCATTAACTCCCCGATGGTATTTTGGCTTGCACCGATATCCGGAGTAATCGCAGTAATCGCTTCACTTTTGCTAATGCGCAAAATAGGTAAAATGAGCCCAGGAGCACCAAAAGCAGTAGAAGTGGCCAACGCAATCCGCGAAGGCGCTTACGCCTTCCTCAAAAGGCAATACCGCACAATAGCCATAATCACCGCCATCGTATTTGTCCTGTTGGCGATTGCCCCCGGCTTCGGGTTAGGCACTGCCGCAGCCTTCTTGGTAGGTGCTGTTGCCTCTTTAGCTGCAGGATACATAGCCATGGACAACGCCACCAAAGCAAACGTGCGCACCGTGGCAGCTGCGAAACAAAGCGGTGCAGAAAAAGCCCTCAAAACCGCTTTTTACGGCGGCGCAACGATGGGTATGGCAGTTGTCGGTTTATCTCTTTTGGGTGTAAGCTTTCTATTCTTGATTTACGGCGGCTACCACGCCATGTTCGGCACACTGAGTGTCACTCAATCAGCAACCTTGGGCAGACAAGCTGCCAGCGGAATTGTAGGTATGGGTTTTGGGGCCTCATTGATTGCGTTGTTTGCCCAGCTTGGAGGTGGAATTTACACTAAAGCTGCCGACATCGGGGCAGACCTTGTAGGCAAAATTGAAGCTGGTATACCTGAAGATGACCCACGCAACCCCGCTGTTATCGCCGATAACGTCGGAGACAACGTGGGTGACTCAGCGGGGAGAGGCGCAGACCTATTCGAATCTGCAACTGGAGAGAACATCGGCGGAATGATTATCGGCGGCTTAATTAGCATAGCCACTGGAAATCTTATATTCCTGTTTTTCCCGCTTATTGCGCGTTCTCTTGGTATCTTTGCCACATTAATCGGTATGCCTTTCGTGAAGCTCAACGAAGCAGAAGCTAAGCATCCGATGAAAGCTCTAAGAAAAGGTCTCATGGTCACAACCATCGTTGCAGGCGCTTTGTTCTTGCTTGCTACAATCTTTCTGTTAGGTAATATCTACTTGTTCTTCTGCTTGCTCGCCGGTTTAGCGGCTAGCGTAGCTATCGACTACATTACGGATTACTACACTGGACGAGACCGAGGCCCCGTAATGAGGATAGCTAAAGCCAGCGAAACAGGAGCCGCCACCAACATCATCACAGGCTTCGCGGTGGGACTCGAAACAACAGCATTGCCCATAATCTCACTAGTCACAGCGCTCATAGTGTCATATTTCTTTGGGCTTCAATTTGCATACAGCTGGAATGCCAGTCATGTCGCACAAATTACACCCTTTATAGGAGGAATTTACGGAACTACTCTAGCCACAATGGGTATGCTTGCAGTAATGGGCATGGTACTAGCACTTGACGGCTTCGGACCAATAGCTGACAACGCAGCAGGCATAGCCGAAATGTCGGGCGAGGGCGGTGCTGAAGAAACAATGGAAGCCTTAGATGCGGTCGGAAACACTACCAAAGCGTTAACAAAAGGCTTCGCATTAGGTTCAGCTTTGCTTGCAGCACAACTGCTTTTCCAAACATATGCTTCAGAGGTTACTGCCCACTTCGGAGGCACCTTTACTGTGAACGTAGCTGATCCTGTCATATTGGTCGCTGGTTTCATAGGTGCTATGATACCGTTCTTCTTCTCGTCGCAGGCAATCAGCGCTGTAGGAAAAGCAGCTGGCGAAATGGTTGAGGAAGTTAGACGGCAATTCAGAGAAATCCCTGGCATCATGGAAGGAACTGGCAAGCCTGAGTATGGCAAAGCCGTAGACATCAGCACGAAATCCGCTCTAAAAGGCATGGTAACTCCAGCACTGATCGTCTTGGTTGTCCCGTTAATTATTGGTGTTCTCTTGGGACCTGAAGCTGTAGGCGCCCTCGTAATCGGTGCAACCCTAACAGCAGTTCCGCTAGCTTTATTCATGAACACGGGCGGAGGCGCATGGGACAACGCAAAGAAATACATAGAAGCAGGGCACTTCGGCGGCAAGGGTTCCCCCGCTCACGCAGCTGCCGTTGTAGGCGACACAGTCGGCGACCCAATGAAAGACACAGCTGGACCAAGCCTCCACGTAGTCATAAAACTTCTCAGTACGTTGTCAATCGTCTTCATCCCGCTGTTCATAGACGTGCTATCGCACTATCTACCACTCCTCGTATAGTGCTACAACCCAGGGAAGCTTTTTCTTCCCATAACTTTTTTCTCGTTAGAGTATGTTTTTATTTCCTTGTTTCGCAACTATCTAAAGAGAAGTGTAGACTGTGAAGATTATCGAGAAGAATCTGCAGCAAGATTTCGTTAAAGTGGTTCCTGACTCGCCAGACGACCTTTGGCACCTATACAACGTCATCTATAAGGGCGATGAGGTTTACGCTTACAGTTCACGAGCCATAAAAAGTGATACTGAAACGTCGCGTCCTAAAAGTGCTGAGCGTGTTTCAGCCTTCATAGGTGTAAAAGTGGAGTCGGTTAGCTGGGACAAATTTCTGGGTAAACTGCGGGTTCACGGGTTGATTTGTCATGCACCTGATATTATTCCTACTGGTGCCCATCATACGCTTAGCATCGCGTTGAATCAGCCGTTAACTATTGTGAAGAAAGAATGGCCTAAACACATAGTTGACAGGCTTACGAGGGCGAGTGAAACTGAGAAGCCCATGCTGATAATCTCCATTGACGACGAAGGCTTCGCCATTGCAGAAACCAAACAATATGGTGTAGAAATCAAAGTTGAAGAACGCACCAAACTGCCTGGAAAGCATGAAGCAGACAAACGTGTCGAAGCTACAAAAGCGTATTTTCGTCGTGCACTCAACAGCCTAAACCAACTTTGGAGTCAAAATCACAGTCCAATCGTTGTTATCGGCGCCGGTTTTGTTAAGAACGATTTTGCAAGATACCTTTCTGAAGAAGCGCAGGAAATGTTCAAGGCAGTTGCGGATGTGAAGAGCGTTAACAATGGCGGCACAGCAGGAATCTACGAGGCTTTGCGTTCCAGCGTTTTGTTGCGGGCGGCAAATCAACTGCGCGTTGTTGAGGAAGCAGAAACTATTGAAGAAGTTATGAAACGGTTAGGCAAAGGTGAAGGAACAGTCACATACGGATTAGACGCGGTGGAAAACGCCGCCAAAATGGGCGCTATTGAGAAATTAATTCTTGCCGATGTAACGCTTCGTGAGGCGGACGAGCAACAGCGGTTGACGCTTGAGGAGCTTATGAGGGGAGCTGAAAAACGCGGTGCGGACGTGACTGTAATCAGCACTGAGCATGAAGCAGGCGCAAAACTGTTAGCTTTAGGTGGAATCGCCGCTTTACTACGTTTCCCAATATACAGAGACCCAACAAGCACAATAATCTGAGGGAAAAGTTAGACGCTGTGTGGAACTGCACAATAATGGTGTTTTAACTTTATTGTGCAGTGAAGAGTCAAAATTTTCAGTTCAGTTGGATTCGCAAACAAGCTTTTGGACGCTGGTTATGGACGAGTGTTTTTTTGCCTTTATTAGCGGTATGTGGGTTCTGTAAAGTCTTCATCTGTTGGAGGGTTCATGCAAATTTCGTTAGCTATTACTCCGAGTGTACGGAGGGGATAGGCAGAAATATTTAGCTGCACAGACAGGGAAAAATATAAAATATTAGCTGCATTTACAATGTTATTAAAAGGATTGATGTTCGCTTTGTCACAATTTGAAAACAGGCTAAAGCGGCATTTCAAGATTAAGAGCTTCCAAACGCGACAATTATTATATGGATGGTAAGTGCCTTCTTAGTTTTTGGTGTACTTGATAAATTTTTTGATGGTGAGAGCCTGATGTATAATCTGTTGCAAGGAGTATTTATTTCGCTAGTCACTGGCGGAGCGCTGTTCGGAGTAAACATTTTAATTCGGCGACGAAAACGTTAGTTATACTCGGTAAATTATCAACCGAAAGGTGACATGAACCCTTATTAACCGAAGACTCGACAGGACCGTAGTGTTCTTTATATAGATGCTTTATATACCCCCTGCGTTATTTAAATACCCAAGCGCGTGATTTGACATGAGTAAACGAAAACCAATCATTAATATACAAAACATCGTTGCTTCCGTATCGCTTAACCAGAAAATCGACTTACAAAAAATCGTGGAAAAATTTCCTCAAACTGAGTATAATCCAAGCGTGTTTCCAGGTTTAGTTTTCAGACTTAAAAAACCGAAGACAGCCACCTTAATTTTTGGCACTGGCAAAATGGTTTGCACAGGCGCTAAATCAGAAAAAGAATCCCGAAGTGCCGTGGAAAAAGTAGTTAAAGAGTTGCGCAGTGAAGGAATCCAGATCACAGAAAAACCCATCGTGAAAATTCAAAACATTGTTGCCTCAGCAGAACTTGGCGGCGAAATCGACCTTGAAAGCCTCGTTTACAAACTTAGTAAAGTCATGTATGAGCCTGAACAGTTCCCAGGCGCAGTTTACCGTATGGATGAACCAAAAGTAGTGTTCCTAATCTTCTCAGCTGGAAAACTCGTTTGCGTTGGAGCCAAAAAAGAAGAGCAGGTTTACGAAGCCGTTGACAAAATTCAACTGCTGCTTGAAGAAAAAGAGCTCATTTACTACCCAGCTCTAAACCCATTTTTTCATTCTTCTACGAACGGCTGGATTTAAGTCTGACAGCTTTTTGAGCGCCAACTCAAAGGTTTCGTCTGGAGCCAATTCCTTCTTAACGAAAACTCCAGTTCTGCCCACCGTATCGCGCTTCAGAAGCGTATGAACCCTGTCCAGCACGGTTTCAGCGGATATCCCTAAAGTTTTAGCGGCAAATTCTTCTCTGCCGATTATACTGCTCTCTACGTGACCCCTCTCAGTTGGTTCAACAAGCATAAGACGTTTGTCCACGCCTGAGACCCGAACGCCTGCTTTAAGTTGGTTAAGGTTGGTTTCCCCACCGAACCTGTAAAACTCTCTCTCTACCCTGCGCATTTGCATCAGCGGAAACGAAACGGTGATTTGCTCGCTGACTTCAATGTGCGCTTTCATAGCGTAATTTGGGGTGGCTTGAACGATTAAGCGGGAGTTTATCGGTATTGTGGCTTTTTCTATGGCGGTTTCTACAAGAAAACTATTTTGTACCTCAGGAATGAAAACGTCAACGTCACTGCCTTTCTTTACGTCTCCTCTGGCTATGCTTCCATGCACGATGGATGCCAAATGAAACGCTTCCAAAACAGCCATAATTTCTTCCGCCCTGCTTCTAAGCTCGGTTAGTAGCGTCCAGCGTGCACTATTATATGTTACTTCCTTGTAATCCGCATGCTTTATTGGCTTAACAGCCATCTTATCCAGCCATTTAAGAAGTTAGTGCGGCATTGTTTATTTAGTTTTAACTATACTCTTCTTTCTTGTTTTTTTCGCTGCTTTTACGGTCTCATGAGGCTTACGTTTCCTAAATGCCAGTATGGCTCCGGCTATCGCAAGAATGACTATTACAATCACGATTGCGTAAATTGCCGCTGCATTCGATGAACCATTTGAATTAACGGTTTTTTGCGTAGGTGACGGAGAGCTTGTAGAGTTTGGAGATGAAGAGCTTCCGGGGTTTGGAGTAACTATTGGTGCAGTTCCTTGAAGAATCGGTAGCTCAGTCTGAACTAGTAGCGAATAGCTTGTAATTTTTTCGCTTGAAGGTACCTGTGTTTGATTTAAGTCAAGTGCAGCAATTTGGAATGAGACCGTTCCAGACGGAGGCAAAGAAGCAGGAGCTAGAATAATTTGTGTATGATACTGCAACTACGGTACCGGTAGAGTTGTAAAAGGCGCCAACCACCGTGATGTTTTGAGCCGTTTGGCTGCCAGTATTTTGAATAATGCCGTTGACCACGTAGGCCCCCTCTAAACCTGCACTAGTGCTAATTGATGCTTTACTGCTTGTGATTTTCAAGTCTGGATATTGATAGCTACTTGTTGGCTTCGCCTCAGCAACTGTGAGATCAATCCTAGAGATATCTACCGACCTCCAGGTTCCATCAGGAGAGCTGCTGGGCTGAGGGAACTCCATGTAAAAGGGCGCTTCCTGCTGTGGGATTAGGTCTAACACCCAAACTGGACAGTTAGAATCTGCTTGGTCCACCTTGTTTGTATTGTATACTGATCCTGTCAAAATAACTGGGTTTACTGTGTTAGGACCCACATTCTGGACTTCCCCGACCACATCCAGATCGCCCCATTGGTCAATATAGTAGCTATAGCTTACAATCTTGATGTCTTGCGTTTGGCTAAATGCGCGTGGAACTAAAGTTAGTCCCAAAGACAGTAGGGTCAACACTACAAAGAAATAAACCGTACTTTTTCTCATGAAACTTCCTCTTACCCCGTACAAATCCCAGTAATACAACTTTCTAATATAAACAGTTTTTCAAAATTATCATTCAGCAAGCTTCATAAAAAACCTAGCAGAATACCGTCTCTTTGGGAAGTTTAGTTCTGCAGAACTTTCCAGTCCTTCTTACGGTTATTGCTGCCATCCAACAACGACTAGGTCGTTAAGCCTTAACCTATCAGCGTTAACCACAAGGGAAAAGCTTCGCGCAGCAAAAAAGAAAAAGTGGAAATAGAGCGGAGATATGTATGGTTTTGTGTAATGTAATTTAATTTACCAATCAATTGTTAAATGTGAAAGTCCAATGACTACACGTGTCTGTAGAGTCTGCAAAAATAGAGAAGCCTTCTTTCATAGGCAGTATTCAGGTGAAACGTTGTGCAAAAAATGCTTCACCCAATCCATTGAAGCAAAGGTTAGAGCGACCATCACGCGCTACCACATGCTCAACTTTGACGACCATTTGGCAGTGGCGGTTTCAGGCGGCAAAGATAGCTTAAGCCTGCTGCATATTTTGGCGAAGCAGAAGCGGTTTCGCCCAAAGACCACGCTGAGTGCGGTAACAGTGGACGAGGGCATAGCTGGCTACAGAAATGAAGCATTAGAAATTGCAGCTGCAAACTGCAAAAAACTCGAAATTCCCCATCACATCGTCTCATTTAAAGAGCTTTACGGCTTCACGCTTGACGAAATAATACTTAAAGCGCGGAGCAAAGGGGAAACGGAGTTAACTGCCTGCGCTTACTGCGGCGTCCTTACGGCGGAAAGCCATAAACATCGGCGCAAGGCAGGTCCATGCAAACAAAGTTGCAACTGCCCACACCTTAGACGATGAAGCGCAAACAATCCTTATGAACATTTTCCGCGGCGACATCCAGCGGTTGGCTAAGGAGAAACCTGTTACCAGTGAAGTGCATCCGCTGCTTGTGCAGAAGATTAAGCCTTTCTGCGAAATTCCCGAGAAAGAAAGCGCCCTGTATGCTTACGTCAAAAAAATCCAGTTCCAAGACACTCCATGCCCCTACGCCTCTGAAGCATTGCGCAATGATATGCGCTGGATGCTTAACCGCATGGAAGCGAAGCATGCTGGAACAAAATTTACCGTTCTCAAATCCATAGAACGTTTAAGACCCGCATTGGAGGAAACGGCTAAAAAAGAAGCTTTCAAAACCTGTGTTGAATGCGGTGAACCTTCGGCTTCGGATTTATGCAAAACATGCGAGATGCTGCGGCACGTCCGTTAAGGCTTGCGGTTGAATCCTTGTTCGCTTTTTAGTTTGCGAAGCATTTCTGAAGCTTCAAACGGCGTTGCTTGCTGAGGCTACTTGCTGCGCTCGCCATAGATCTACGTGTGCGCCGCAGTAAGGACAAACTTTTGTTTGTTGCCCCTTAGAAGTGAGCATTAGACCAGCGCATTGTGTGCATTTCACGATTAGTGTTGGCTTCATTTCTTGTTTGTCTTCCGAAAGGCTTTTCCACACACGGGTTCATAAGGTTTAGTAGGGAAGAGCGCGAGCGTTATGAGCATTGATGAAGAACAGCCTAAGCCTAGGTCGCATTTATTGGATTTGGCAATTCAGTACTTCAAAAAGGAAGGTTACAAGGTTAACAAGGAAAATGTGGTGCTTGAAGGCTACAGCGGCGAAACGAGGCATTTTGACCTTATCGTGCAGAAGGGGCGTTTGGAGCAGGGCGTTTGGGTTCGAGATTGGAACCGAACTATAGGGGTAAACGTAATCATCTTTTTAGACACGTCTTCAGAAGATGTCGGTTTAGGCAGCCCCATCATGATTGGCGACAAATTCAGCGACCACGCCAAATCATACTGCAACAGACGCAAAATCACGCTGTTAACTAAGCAGAAAATAAGCAGCTTCAGGTAGGAGCTCAAGAGCGCCTAAATAGATGTAAATATTCAATCATTGGGTGTATTTAGCTGGTGCCTTTAGTTAAGAATTAGTTGGGATTTAGGTTTTTTATCTTTTTATGGCATTATTGTGTGAGGGAATTGGTAAAATGATTCTTCGTGTGTTTTTGAAAAGCTTTTTTCAAATTGCTTTTCTGGTTTGGGGCTTGAATTGTTTGCAGGTAACGTCCAGATTTGTCGGTATTTGTCTGGAATTGTCGTGATTTGTCGTTTTTTGTCTGGAAAAGTCCATAAAGAAGGCGTGAGGTTGAGGTTGTGTCAACTAAGGGTTGATTTCAAAACCGCATTGAAGAAGGCGGAGGAGAGCGCAATTTGGTTTTTGTTCCGTGCTTGGCTAAAAAAAATTGTTGTTGTTTTGGGTTGCTTTTTTGATTTAAAGCTTGAATCGTTTGCAGGTTGAGTACAAGGAAGTACACAAGAGTACACAAAAGTATAAGGAAGTATGAGGAAGTACAAGCAAGTACAAGGAAGTATTTTCGCGTCCTCCTCATTATTCTGAAAAGGAGGAAATGTTTACGTTGCCGTTAACTCGAAGTTTAATTTCAAAACTGTATTGAAGAGGGTGAATCGTTTGCAGGTTGAATTAATAAAAGTGTAGAAAAGTATGTTCGGTTTGAATTCGCCAGGTTCAAAACCAAATTGCAAAACAGGAAACCGAATTAGAGTTAAATATACACCAATCATTAAGCTTTTAAATACTGGTCGGTTAAGCCTTCACGTTCAAGCATGCCCAGCCAATCCACGTTGCCGACATAGCATTTTTTTCCTTTTTCTAAAACATCCATGATTTCGTTGACGACCGCCTCAACCGTTTTTCCTGTCACGTCTAACTCGCAAACCTTGCCCGACTGCGCCTGCATAGCTTCGATGAGGCAAACGTCGAGGATTTCAGCGGACAGGTTTTCCCAAAGTTTGATGCCTTCAAAACCGCATTTTTCCATGAACTGTTTGAGTTCTTTGGGGTTTCGGCGCAAAACAAAAACTTTACTGACAAGGTCTGTTGGGGTTACAGCGCTGGCATAATGCCCGTCTACGATTATGTTGGCTTTGTCTGCGGCGTTTATGGTTTCGGTGAGTTTTGTGCGCATTTTTTCTTCGTTGATTATGAGTGTTTTTCTTTCTTTGTCTTCGCCCTGCGTTAACTGGTAGGTTTTGGCGTAGTCAGTCAAGTTAATGTAGAGCGCATCCAGTTTCGCAGTTAACTGTTTTGCGGTGGCTGTTTTTCCCGTGCATGGTGTGCCAGTTATGAGGATGACGCGTTTACTCATGAACTGTTATTGATGCTGTGGGAAATTCTTATTGCTTCCGATTACACTTTAATGCGTGGGCTGGCGAGTTGGTGTGTGGCTTTCGGACCCAAAAATGCTGGGTCTGAGGAAACTCCGCCCACGTGTAGAATTGCAGTCCTTCTGGGACAGGGCGAGAGCCTTGGCAACGGAGCAGAAACGAAACGTCCAATTGGACTTGGCGATGACACCTTTGTGAGGTCGAGTGCGCCAGTTTGGAAGCGATGAAACGGCCGTCCTGCAAGTGGAAAGGGCAAACAGTCGCCGATGAAGCCTCTACCTGAAGGCGCGGGTAGCCCGATTAGCCGAATGCCACAACAACAGAAGGCGGGTTACAGCCAACACACCAGCCCAAATCTTTGTTGTAAACAACAGAAGATTTCAAAAAGCCAATACACCAAACGAAAAAGCCTGCACACCAAAAGGAGGGTTAAGCCATGACAACTGAAACGCCCTCCGCAATGCAGTATTGGCAAAGCGAATTAGCAAACAGAGAAGAAGGCACCAAACAAAGATATCGCCAATATTTTAACGAGTTCTTATCATTCGTGGGCAAAACACCTGACGAGCTAATAGTACAAAGACAGCAAGACCTGCTGAATCCTGATAGAAAAATACAGCGCAGAATCGAGAGTTTACTTCTGGCATTTTTAGCAAAGAAAAAAGTCGAAGGCTACGCAGTAGCAACCCGACAAATCTATTTCGCGTCTATACGCTCATTCTTTGAGATACACTATTTCCCACTAATAATGAGAAAAGGAGATTATCCAACAGGAGACAGCAATGGAGTAAAGCGAGCAACAAAAGAAGCCATACTCAAAGTATTAAACAACAAACATCAAAGAAACAAACTGACAATCAAAGCCATAGTGCTGTTCATAAAAGACTCAGGGTTAAGAGTAAGCGATGTCAGACGACTAAACTACGGAGACATAGCTAAACAACTGGAAAATGGAGAAACAATAATCCAATTAAACATAATCACTGAGAAAACGAATCTCTTAGCTAAAACTTTCATTGGCGAAGAAGCGATACAAGCACTAAAAGAGTATTTGGAAGCAAGAAAGCAAGGCTCAAAAGACAATAGACACGTAGAACCTGAAATTATCACTAAAGAAAGTCCATTATTCAAAGTATGGACTAAAGGAGAAATCAAGCGATACTCAAGGCACTCCTTATCGTCACTAATGCGAGAAGCATTTGTAAATGTAAATGAGGATAGAATGTCAGCTCACAGCCTAAGAAAGAAACTGCAAACTGACTTAGAGAAAGCAGGAGTAAATCCAAACTGGATTGACCAAATACTTGGACATGAACTCATCAACAGTCGAGATGCATACAGCCTACCAACTGACGAAGAACTCAAAGAAGCATACACAAAAGCCTATTCAATAATCAGAATTTATCCAGAAATCCACCAAGAACCACAAACATCAAAACAACAAGCAATACCACCAACAGCCCAAACGCAAACCGAAGAAATAATCGAAATAAAAGCTAATGATATACATGCAATCAAACAAGCCTTACTAAAAGGATACCGACACGTTGACACCGTAGATGGCATAAGGCTCTATATGAAGAGCCAATAACACCTTGCTTCTAAGTCGCATTTCCGCTTCGCTTCGGTCGCTCCGCTCCCTACGCTACGATCTAAATCTTCTAAAAGCCAATTCATTCTTTAGCCGCAGATGCGCCTAAGCATTCCGAGTAGTTCGAAACGCGCGCTATTAAGCATAGTTAGAAAGGCTTGCGAGTTTGTGGCAATTCAAACAGCGCGCTAGTGGAAGATCAAGTTATATCGAAATTTGTACTATTCTCGGAGTGAAATAGAGTTCATAAGCTCTAAGGCGGTAAATGAAAGCTGAACATGAATCTAACCTGAGTTGAAAGATTGAGCTGCAAGAGACTTCTAAAGAGCAGAAAAGCCCTTTCACCCATATTCGCCACTCTCATCCTAATAGCCATCGCCGTTATCGCAGGCACAGTCGTCTACATGTTCGTCTCAGGGTCCTTTGCAACCGTGACTGCTAATAACGGAGTATCAGGACAAGAAAAAGTAACAGTGCCAGTAGCAACCATCTCCATCAAACATGGAGTCACAGTCTACGTCGAACAGACAGGCGGTCCCGCAGCAACAGTAAACAGCCTCATAATAAAAGACGGGAACGGAAACACAATCGCCGCGATAACAGGCTCTTTCACAGTTAGTGGCGTAACTGGCAAAGAAAACACCGTAGCTCTAACATCAGGAACACTGACTTCAATTAATGGTGCAGCTCCCTCCGCCCTTACATCTGCTAATGTCGGCATTTTATATACCGTTACGGTAACAACCAAAGCAGGCAGCAGTTTCGTTTCGCCCCAAGTAGTCGCAACTGCATAAACCTAAACGGGACCTCGTTTTTGCTCTATCTCGGACACATTTTCTTCTCGCGTAGCGCGCTTCATCTCCCGCTTGATTCGGGACAAGGCAGCGCGCAATGATGAAAAAGATTATATTTATTTTGCGAAATATACGAGTATACTATTCGACAGCGAGAATAACCCATGCAAGACTGCGTAAGTAAAAAAGAAGCATTGACACTTCTCAAACAGGAAAAAAACGGCGTATTAATCGGTGACTTATGGGGATATATTTCTGATGTAAACGAGACTCTCGTCAAAATGTTTGAAGCCGAAAACAAAAAAGAGTTTATAGAAAAACACGTTCTAAATTTTCTTGTTGAAGCTGAAAGGTCACGAGCAGTCAACAACTCCATGGATTCAATAATAAATAACAAAGGAAAAACACAATCATACAAAGTCCTTCTAAAAAATGGCAAGACCGCTACACTTGAAGTACAAACTGCTTTAATAACAGACAAAAAAAGAGAAAAATCAGGATTTATCGATGTAGTAAAATTTGCGTCTATTTAGGAAAAAAATTTTTTCTTAATTACAAGCGCGCGCTCAAAGATAACCAAAAACAGAAAATTAAAACTATAACTGATAAGCAAAAACACCTCAGGCCGCGAGTACACCTCCCTAAAGGGCACCCCCATCGCACCTAAGGACTCTGTTTTTGCACAACAAACAATGTTATACTATATTGAAAATGTACATGGTTAACCCTAATGCCAATGCGAGAGCCCAAATCAAGAAAGTAGGTATCATCAGTTTCCATGTTTTGGAGCAACCGAGTTCCCCTAAAGGGTGAGTTACCCATGAAGCAATTATGACAAAACCCAGCACGATTGCAACTACTCCAGAGCCAACATGAAGCCAAACAACAGTTGACTGTAAAATTGACAATCTGCTGATGTCAGTTATATTGGTACTGAAAGAAGGAATCATTACAGAAATTACTGTAGCAAGGTTAAGTGCAACCGCTAAAATGCTTAGAAATCCATGCATTATCAGGTTTCTGTTTTTAGTTCGTATTCTGTAAGGGTAAACTCCTATTGTGAGTAAGAGTAATGCGATGATTTGAATAGCTGAAACCATGTTTCCTTGAAAATCAAGCGCCATAATTGTTACCGCTATCAATTCTAAAAATCGGGACCTAACATTTATTGTTTTTCAATGATTTGTTGCTTAAATTGTCAGCTGCCAAAAGTTTATAACTAGACAACAATAAGAACACAGGGATTAAAATGAGTGAAGAACCAAATAGTAAAAAATTACTTAGACTAAAGGCGGGTTACGTCCAACACACCGAGCCAGCTATAAATACCTTATTGGCTAAAGAAATGAGCGATGCCTCTTTGCTTCTATTTTATGAATTTCTAAAAAACAACCTTTTCAAACTAGCCTAGCTTTTGACAGCTTTATTTCTCAGAAGTTTTTGTGACATATTTCCAATCTATGTACTTTTCCCAAAATTCTTTGAATGATTTTCTATATTTAGGCAGTCGAGATCTTCCCCTCCAAGTGCTCTTATCTGCGAATTTTTTAATATCGGCAGACGGTTTGAAATAGGGAATCGCGTTTTTAGGGCTTAGAGCAAAAGGCGGGTATCCATAGTACATGTTGATCCAACTGGAGATTAAGCTGCCTGCTCTATGATTGCCCTCAATGAACAACTGTGGATAACCCAGTATCGCCACGTACACCTCTGAGGCCACTTTCAAGGGATGAGGCTCTCTTTTCATGTGATTTTCGTACCACTTTATTATTGGATCAATATTTTGGTAAAATTTTTCTTCATTAGCTCTAATTGCCTTGATGTACTCTTGCCTTAACTGAGAATCCATTCCATAATGAACCAAATTGTTTAATTCACACATATCTTCAAGACTTTCAATCGAGAATGGCTCAACGCCCTTTCCAAGCAAATCGTCAAGTAACCTATAGGCACTCATCATCCTTGCCTTAACCTCAGCGTTGAAGGGTGTGTCCTTTCTGCCAATCTTTCTTAAATCTAATTCATCATCAATCTTTTTCCAATCTTTCTCGACTTGGGTCAAAGAGTGCTCAATCTTTGCCAAATTTAATCTCAATATATCTTTTTCTTTAGGCATTGACCTATCTGTAGTATTCTAACATCTAAATAGGTTGCTTTACTCGTGGTACAGATGGCTAATCGTATAAGTGTATTATTTCCATAATTTTTATGCCGCTATAACCGCTTTTAACTATAAGCTTGACTACTAATTTGACGTTTTCACTGTATTCCCTTGCTTGCTCTCTCCAAGCTTGAATAAAAAGATGAACACTTGAGGGTGCGAAAATAAATAGAGATAGCACTAAAATGAAAAACACTGCTGGAATGGCTTCAAGCAATCTTTGTCCCTCTAAATTTAAAAAGAACCTTTATAGATTTAAGTATTACGATTCACTACAAAATTTCTTACAGCCGACCGACAGCACCACACAAAAAACGTGTTTCAGGAGCTCAACCGAAAATTATACATTAACGTCTTACTTCAATACTACGTGACCTATCTTGACAGAGAAATACGGTACCCTTGAAGTCGTGCCACACGTTGAACTAAACAAGTATTTAGGCAAATGGTATGAGATAGCACGTCTTCCAGCCAGATTTGAAGAAGGCTGTTCTGACATTACGGCAATCTATTCTCTATCGAAAGATGGCACTATATCTGTGCTCAACGAATGCAAAAAGAATGGCAAAGTGAAACGGGCAAAGGGCAAGGCAAAAGTGGTTGACAAGAACACTGGAGCAAAACTTAAAGTAACATTCTTCTGGCCATTTTACGGTGACTACTGGATTATAAACTTGGGAAATGACTACGATTACGCCGTTGTAGGCACACCAAACCGCAAGTATCTTTGGATATTAAGCAGAACCCCACAAATGGATGACAAGCTATTTTCCCAATTAACAGAACTTGCAAAGTCAAAAAGTTTCGATGTTACAAACCTCATTAAAACAAGCCGCACTTAACGAAAAAACCATCCATTTATGAAAATCGAAAATTTTTTACCGCAGAAGAGCACATTAACAGTTTGAGGGTGTATATTATGGCTGTACTCGAATGCCCCTTCTGTTATGAACTCCTTGAAGTTAAGCCGCCTGATAGACTCCATATAGCATTCTCATCAGTAAAGCCAATAGTAAATAGTTACTATGGCAGTATTGTGAAAAAGAAATATAAATGCCAAAACCCAAACTGCAAAAAGTCAATTACAGCTTTCTGGTATGCGCCACTAGAATACTTCAGCCGAATATGATGACTCCAAATAGACCATATGAATGACCGACTAACATCAGCTCTTTTGCAGAAACTTGCGTCTTCTCAGATACAACTACTAATTTCCTACGTGAATGGATAGAAACCTTAAATCTAAATTGAATCTAATAGAGATAGAGGCTGAAATTTCATGAACGACAATGTTTTGGTGGAAGTAAGCGTAAGCCGGGACAAAGGCGAAATTGTGTACAAAGTTGACTGCTCAAGTAACTTAACAAATGAACAACTCGAATATTACCTCAAAGAAATAATTGAAGGTATATGCAAATGGAAACCAGGCATTTGTGAAGAAACAGTGAAAAGCTTTAACGGAACAATCAGAAAAAAGAAAACAAACAAATAATCCAAACCAAATCAAGAAACAACCGTTCATATTTTTTCCAAACTTGACCGAATAACCTTACTTGCGAGAAAAAAGGACGCTACAACCAAAACGTACAAACATAATTTATTTAACTTCTAGCGCACAAAATCACGCAACAGAGCTTGAAACAAAAAGTGAGGGTAGCTAAGGCTCGACGGCTTTCTTCCTTGTTTTTCTTATCAAGGCGAAAACCGCCGCAACAGCCACGACAGCAACTACTAACATCACGAGGACTATGCTGGTTGCGTTGAGCATGGCAGTTGAAGTTCCCGCTGGCGACGCCGTTTCCGTCACGGGTGTGCCTTGCGCCCCAGTCCCTTCTGAACTGTTGCCGACGCTTAACACCCAAACCGTATTGCTAACATCGTTAGTGATGTAGACGTATGCTCCGTTGGGGGTTACAGCGACGCCGTCGGGGCCCGCTGCAACGGTCACTGTCTGCACTACAGCGTTGGTGGATGTGCTTACCACCGAAACCGAGTTACTGTCGGCGTTTGTCACGTAGGCGTATTCACCATTAGGCACAACCGCGACCTCGTAGGGCTCGCTTCCAACCATCACCGTCGCAGTCACCTTGTTCGTAGCAGTGTTTATGATGCAGATTGAGCCGCTGCCAACGTTTGTGACATAAGTGTAAGCCCCGTCAGGGGGCACCGCTACACCACACGGAAAACTCCCAACAGGTATGGTCGCCACCACCGTATTTGTTGATGTTTTGATGACTGACGCGGTTGAGCCGATGTCGTTGGTAACGTAGGCGTATGTGCCGTTGGGATTTATGGCTACACCGAAAGGACCGGACCCCACAGTCACTGTCGCAACCACTGTATTTGTGGCTGTACTGATTACTGAAACCGTGTCGCCGCCGCTGTTCGCAACATAAGCGTACGCCCCATCCGGAGTTGTAGCCACTCCATATGGGTCGGCTCCAACAGGTACCGTCGCAGTCACCACATTGGTGGCAGTGCTTACGACGGAAACGGAGTTGTCGCCAGCGTTTGTCACGTAGGCGTATTCGCCGTTAGGCGTTATAGCCACTTCGTAAGGGTTGTTACCCACTGGTATCGTCGTCGTCACAGTGTTTGTGGCGGTGTTTATTACGGAAACTGAGTTGCTGTTAGCGTTTGTAACATACGTATATTGCCCATTGGGTGTGATGGCTACTCCACTGGGCTCGTTGCCGACGGGTATCATAGCCTTTACTGTATTGGTGGCCGTGGTGAGTACAGAAACAGAATTGCCAGCAACATTCGTCACGTAGAGATATGTTCCGTTGGGAGTTACCGCGACCGCGTCAGGAAAGTTTCCCACAGGCATCGTCGCAGTCACCACATTGGAAGCAGTATCTATGACAGAAACCGACCCCTCGCCCTCATTCGTAATATAAACATAGGCGCCGTCGGGAGATACGGCTACACCAAAAGGACTGGCCCCAACGGTTATCGTCGCATTTACCATATTAGTGGCTGTATCTATCACGGAAACCGAGGCGCTTCCTTCATTTGTAACGTAGGCGTATGCGCCGTCTGGCGTTATAGCTACACCGGCAGGTTCGCTTCTAACATGCACGGTAGCCGCAACTGTGTTGGTGGCTGTGCTTATCACGGAAACTGCTTGGCTGCCCTCATCCGTCACGTACACGTATTCCCCGTTCGGAGTTATAGCCAATGCGCCAGGATAATCTAAAACAGGCACCGTCGCAATTACTTGGTCGGTGGCTGTCTTTATCACCGAGATAGAGTTACCTTCTTCATTTGCCGCATAGGCATATGCGCCATTGGGCGTTACAGCCACAGTTAAGGGTCCTTCTCCGACGGTTATGGTCGCAGTAACCGTATTGGTAGCTGTCTTTATCACAGAAACTGAGTTGCTGCCGACGTTTACGACGTAAGCGTATGTGCCGTCAGATGTTACCGCTACGCCGTCTGGGTCGCTGCCCACCGATATCGTTGCAACACCTCGGTCTGTGGACGTGCTTAACACGGAAACGGTGCTGTTGCCTTCGTTTGTAATATAGACGTATTCGCCGTTAGGCGCTATAGCTAACCCAAACGGGTCAGTGAAACCTGTTATGGTCTGGGTGATATTTGCGGCTTGAACTGAATGAGGCAATAATGCGAACGCAAAAAAGAAGATGAGTATAAGGGTGCAACTAAGTCCCAGCATCTTTGTTTTTTCAAGCTTCATGCTTCCAATTCCCCAGTCAAACTTGAACATAATCCAGTAAGCTTCTTATCAATACACCGTTAAAATTAGCAATAACAAAATATAAACATGTTAACACCATACTGGCCGGTAAGAACAGGCGGAACAGTTCAGAAGTCTGGGAGTCGGGGAGTTCCCGAGTGGTTGGGTATGTTTATTATGAAGTATAAACCTCATGATAAAATAGAGAGTGATAGCCCATGCAGAAGCGTGGGGGTAGTTCACATTGTGTTTACGAGTTTTACTAATGATGCTTATTGGAAAAAACACGAGAAATTATAGGATTCCAGCGAGCGCGCCCACTACTGTTGAGGCTATAAAAAGCACAATAATGCCGATAACTAAAATTTTTTTAGTGAAAGACTTCAATTTTAACCTATCCATATCTAGATGGTTACTCAATATAAAAAGTTAGGGCTCAGTTTGCACTCGTTTAGATCAACAACCAAACGTTTAACTAAAAAATTTTATTTGCCAGGGTTATTTTTCTTCATTTTAGGCTTCATTTTGGCACTTTTTTGTGGTCACTTGAACTTTGCAGATGGCTCAATAATGCTTTCAAAGCTGCTCCTTTGATCAGAAGCACTCCCTAAACCTAACTATGTGCAACTTTACAATGATTTAGAGATGGAGCCAATTTCGGGAAAAACTTTTATGCTTACTGGTAAATGTAAGCGAGAGAGAAAACCAGTTGAAGTGGTATTATTGGCTGGTCGTAGCCATCTTGGTCGTTTTGGGAATTTCCACTTTAGTTCCTGCGCTTGGAAGCCCAAAAAACTTAATCGGGTACTCTTCAGTGGATCCCTTTGCGCCGATAAACGCCATATTACTCTGGGTTATTGCTGGGGCAATCTACTGGTTTGGAACGAAAAAGGAAAATAAACCCTAATTTCCCTACTATTAGGTTTATCTTGGGGAATGTGTCTTTGAGGCGAAGAACTGTCGTGGCAGTCTTGGCGGTGCTACTTGTTCTTGTACTTCTTTTCACACTAGCCGGCACCGATTTGCAGTCGCAAAAGACAGCGAGTAAACCCTCTGTGTTTGTAGGGGTGGACGTGGCGTATGGTAACGAAACTGACGTTTATGCAGTTGCAGATGCCGTCTACGGGTACGCTAATTTGATTATTGTGGGTTCACTGAATGTCACTGAAAATACGGCGGCATTAACGAGGGTTTGTAACTTCTTATATCAAAAAGGGTTTTACTTTATCGTTTTTGTAGCGTTTGCGAAGAATGATTATTTGCCGCCGCGCGGTCCAGACCAAACATTTTTCGGCATGGCGTCTGCCCGTTGGGGAAACAAGTTTTTGGGAACGTACCTTTTTGATGAAGTCGGCGGAAATCAGCTAGACACGACATATAAAGTTGTTTCCAGCGTGCTGACCCCCCAATTCAACGAAAGAGACTACACATATGCCTCTGAAGCGTACGTCCAAGGTTTAACTGGCGATATAGCAATCAGCCTGAGCTGGTTCACCCCTTCACTTGTGCAATCACAACTCTTTACCTCTGACTACGGGCTTTACTGGTACGATTACTTAAGCGGCTACGGTACGGTTTTTACCGAGTTCGTGGGAAACCAGAGTAGGCAAATAGACGTGGCTCTTGACAGAGGCGCGGCCCACACTCTCGGCAAAAACTGGGGCGTAATAATCACGTATCAAGCGAACAACAACATCGAAAATCCCGCCCAAATCTACAGTGACATGACGTTTGCATGGCAGGCCGGAGCCAAGTACATAGTGGTCTTCGACGGCAACTCAACTGATGCTTCGACATCTGGAGTTTTGACACAGGCACACATAGATGCGATGAAGCAGTTCTGGAACTACACCAAAACCAACACACGCAACGGAGAGTATCTCGCGGATACGGCGTATGTGCTTCCTCCAAACTACGGTTACGGGTTCCGAAGCTCAAGCGACACAATTTGGGGGCTGTGGAACGCAGATGCGCTCTCAGCTGAAGTGTGGAACAACGCAAACAGTCTATTAGCGACTTACGGCAACAACTTAGACATCGTCTACGCGACCAGAATCGACAACCAACCCATAGTGTTGCCTTACAAAACATTGATTTTATGGAACGGCACAATAATCCAAAGCAGCTCTACGCCCTAGTCGTGCCCTGCTTTATCTTTTTGAGAACAGTTTCTGGGAACGTACGAAAGCCGTCAGCGAAGCTTCTAAAGATATCTCAAGTTAAGCAAATAGTCTATAGAAGCTTAACTATTGGTTGTAATTGATATATTTAGGACGCTTAGATTCTCTTAACCAAAATTGAGGGTCATCAACCAATATTACCTGAACTTCAACAACATTTCTTGGGTTCGTTATTGCCGCGCGGAATTTCGGAGATAAATCAGGGTTGCTTAGAAAAGCCATTCGGGACTCTTCCAACTCATCCGCGATCCGTTCACTTTTTTTGTTTGCGTACCCACGGTACTTTACGCTTTTTCCTTCAACGATAGCTTTATCGAAACCCTCTTTACTGCACTGTACCAGTTTGTCGCCGTCCCGGATGAACCAGCAATGAAAAATTGGAGAAGTCTTGGTCATAATAATCTGTTAGCAATATCGTTTAAGTGACTCTTAATTAACATTTTCATTGCCAAAATAAAGATGCATATCAGAAGTCGAATTTAACACAAATCATCTCGAGAAACCGAAATCCCGCTTCAGACAGACGTGTTTATCATCACAGGCACTTCAAAAAGATAACTCGAACAAAAAAAGATTTAGTTTTGCTACACTGTTCATCAATTTACGCTAATGATAATCCTTTGAAATTAACGTTTGATGATTAGCATATGACCCTTATGGTTAACAATTCTATGAATTCTTAACTCTTCAGGATTATGAAATCTCGCGGAACAAATTCTGCATTTATACGTTTCTCCAAACATGACTTTGTGATCCAACATCAAACTCAACCTTCTCCTATCGGCTTTGCAAAATCTCTCCTTACAAGCCATATTAAACAGCAACTAAGCCACTTATAAACCAACGATTAATTCCTGCTAAAATCACCATACTTTTCGTTGAATTCTATTAAAGGAAGTAAATTCTAAAGAATTACAAGAAAGTACCGAAATATACTTGTTAAAAAACACTTTACACAAGGTCAGGCAAAAAGGAAAAATGCGCAGACACCTGCTCTAAAAATATTCCAACAACCAAAGATAAAATAAACTATAAAAACAATAAATTGTGAGGCAGGAGCTTTTAGGCTAAAACCTAAAATTCCTAAGTCTGTGTTTTGCTCTGCTTTTCTTTACGTGCTTTTCTTTTTGCGTCTCTCTCTTTTTTAGTTAATGGTTTATCTTTTTTCGGCATTTAATATTCTCCGACACTACTTTATGCAAATTACTACTTTAATAACTTTCGAAAAACAAGTTAACTTAACTGTATTCTCTGAATGTGTGACCGCATTTTGTGCAACGCATGAATTGGGTTGATGCTTCGTCGCCGCCTCGAGTTTGCACTTGCCAAACATAAACCATGTTGTTTCCGCATTTCTCGCATTTCATGTGAATCGTTGGCATGGTTTTGATTTTTTGTTCTTCTTCGCTTATAACAGTCATAAACGGCTGAGATGTAGGCTGAATAACTTTAACCACTTTAGCCTGAGCCCTATTGTTCGCAGCCTGCTTGATGTAGCTGCATTTTGAGCACGCGAGCACTATGGAGCCTTCAGTTTTTTTAGGTTCAAGTCGGCAACCGCATACTGGACAAAATTCCATAAATTGACGAACTCTTCACAATTATTTCTCCATTACTAAGAAGATAATCCGATATAAGCATTGTTTTTATTAAAGGAAATTCTGACATTACGCTGTAATTTGCAGTAATTGATTTGAAAATGAAGCGCAAATTAAAATATGCTGCTTCAGTTATCAGCAAGAGCCACTAAAAAAAGAGGGCAATGAGACCTTAAACTCTTCCAGCCAAACCTTGAGTTGTTTTTCATTTAAGCCTACGCCAAATTTTCCGTCAAGCCGTCCATAAACTTTACCTTTATCAAAAAATATGACGGTTGGGACTGCGTCTATAGAATAGTCATCCCATAATGGATTGTCATAATCGTCTAAGAGAACGTGGATGACGCTTCCAACGCTGAAGTTAACCACTTTTTTATCAAAAACCGGAACAAAACTCATACAGTAGGGACACCATGAAGCGTAAAATAATGCAAGAACTTTTTCAATAGTTTTTAATTGGCTGTTTAGATCTTGTTTGTTGTCAACTTCAATCATGCTTCTCATGGTTAAATCGGTTTTACGCTGTTCATAAACATGCCGTTTTTAACTCACTTATTTAGAAATTGTAATGTAAAGTAAGTCTAAATAGCTCAAACATCAAATGAAATAAAGGAAAGAACAATGACGCCGAAAGCTTATAGACGCGGGTATCCTGTTGCGATTTTAGCAGGAATAGAAAATGATCATGCTGCTTTATGGCAAGTTTTCAGTCAAGTTGCTAAACACCAACAAACCATACCCTTAAACGGTAACAGAAGCGACCCTAAAGCAATATACAACTTTCATGAATCCATCGTAAACGCGTTACGACCAATGTTGAAAGAAGGTGTAAGAAGCATAATAGTAGCCTCTCCCGCAAAAACCAGTTACGCACAAGAATTCCAAAACCACATCAAAGCGCATCATTCATGGCTTCTTCAGGGAGAAAACAAAGCAACATTCTCGACGATTACAGGCTCAGCGAGCACGCCACCGCAAGTAGCAGCCTTAACAAAAACAGCCGTGTTCAAACAGTTAATTCAAGAAACAGCTTCTGAGGAAACTGAAAATCTGCTTGAAATCTTAGAGAAACGCCTCAACACAGCGGACAATCTTGTGCTTTTTTCGGTGGAAGAAGCAGAAAACATGATTCTTGGCAAACAGGTAGCAGGAAAACCAAAACCTGAATACCTACTTCTCACGGATAATTATCTTTCAAGCTGTCGCCAAAAAAACAGAGTTCACAGGCTATTGCAGATTGCCAAAAACAGGGGCGTTAAAACAAGAATAATAAACGCTGAATCAACCGCGGGCATACGCCTCACACAGCTTGGCGGTCTCGTATGCTTGGCAAAAACAGATTAAAATACAAGGTAGCGGCTAAAGCAATCCTGCTTGCTTTAGTTCTTCAATAGAAATTTTGCCCGAATGCAAAGCAGTAGCCAACAATACCCCTGACACACCTAAATTCTTCAACTCGACCAAATCCTTAATGTTTCTCACTCCACCACCAACATAAACATCCATAGGCACTGTCTCAAGCATTTTTTTCAAAAAATCAACGTTAACTCCTTCGTTGCTACCAACACGCGCCAAATCCAACACAATGACTCCTGAAACACCCATTTCCTTAAACTCACGCAGAAAACACACAGGACTCTTGCAGCCAGCAAACCCCGATTTCACAAGGACTTTATCGCCCTTCAAATCCAAGCTAACAATGATGCGCTTGCTTCCAAAAAGCCTCACCGCTTCACCCACAAAACTTTTTCTCTGCAGCGTTTCGGTTCCAATAATAACTTTGGAAACTCCGCAATCCAGCAATTTCTCCGCCGTTTCAAGGTTAAATACTCCAGCATCAACCATCAATTTAAGCCCAGTTTCCTTGGCGATACGTTTGAAAACCTGAAAATTCACCGAGCCGCAGGCGATTGCGTCTAAATCTGCAATGTATAGCTCACTGAATCCAAACGCTTTGAATGCCTTAGCAACTTCTAATGGTTCAACCGAGTTGCATAGGCCACTTTTGAGCGGTTGATACTCTTGTCTTTTTCCTCTGACAGCATGAACCACTATGCCGTTTAAAATGTCAATTACCGGTATAACCTTCAATTTCTTCAGCCACACGTGAATTGACTCTTAACATATAGAAAAACCTAACCGTTGTTATAGCAAAACTTTTAAAGGCATCATCAATGCGCATCAATAAGGATGCTAATTGAAACTACTCATAAGCCCCATGAACGAGAAAGAAGCCTCTGAAGCCATAGCTGGAGGCGCAGACATAATAGATGTCAAAAACCCTCAAGAAGGCGCGTTAGGCGCAAATTTTCCATGGGTTATTAAGCGAATAAGGGAAATTACGCCGAGAAACATCCAAGTAAGCTGCACACTGGGGGATGTTCCGAACCTTCCAGGCTCCATATCCTTGGCTGCGTTGGGCGCAGCATCGCTTGGTGTTGATTACATTAAAGTGGGGCTTTACGGATTCAAAACCCCTGAGGAAGCCGTCTTTTTGTTGCAGAACGTTAACAAAGCCGCCAAAGAATGCAACCCTAAAATCAAAGTAGTTGCCGCTGGCTACGCTGATGCAGAAAGAATAGGCGCATTAGACCCAATGCTCATTCCTGAAATAGCTTCTAAGGCTCAAGTAGACTTGGCAATGGTTGACACAGCAGTTAAAGACGGCAAAAACATATTCAATTTCTTACCCGTCAAGCAACTTAAAAAATTCGTAGATGAAGCGCATAAGCTGGGCTTGGAAGTAGCGTTGGCAGGTTCGTTGAGAAAACAAGACTTGCCAATGGTGTACGGTTTAGGTGCTGACGTGGCAGGTTTACGCGGGGCAGCCTGCACAAACAGCGACAGAGACAACGGCCAAATCACCAGAAAACTTGTACAGGAACTCGTTGAAACTGTTAAGCAAGCAGAAAAGCAAGCCAACAAAGAGGACTTAACCATTGCATGCTAAGGGGTTAAGCAAAAAAAAGGTGCTGGCTGAACTCAAAAGAATCCATGAACAAGACCAGCAGTATGATGATGGCAAAATTTTGTGTTCAATGTGCACAAAACCCCATCCAATAGCAGAAAAGGCTTATCAATTTTTTTTAAGCTCCAATCTGGGTGACCCAGGGCTTTTTCCCGGAAGCGTCCAACTTGAAAAAGAAGTCATAAGCCAACTGGCAACGCTTCTTCACGGCGAAAACTGCGTTGGCCATCTTGTCTCAGGTGGAACAGAAGCGAATTTGATGGCGCTCTTAGCCGCAAGAAACATGGCGCAAGTCAGCCAACCCGAAGTGGTTTTGCCAGAATCTGCTCATTTCTCTTTCACTAAAATCTGCAACCTGCTGAATCTTAAGCCAGTCTATGCAGGTTTAGATAGTTCTTTTAGAGTTGATCCTTCGTCGGTTGAAAAATGCATCAGCAAGAACACAGTCGCCATAGTTGGCACGGCTGGAACAGCAGAACTTGGCGCTGTTGACCCCATCGAAGAGTTATCTCACATTGCTTTAAAGCATAATGTTTGGTTGCATGTTGATGCAGCCTTCGGCGGCTTAGTAATCCCGTTTCTTAAAAATGCCAAATACAATTTTGATTTCACTTTAGAAGCTGTGAAGTCTATGACGATTGACCCGCACAAGATGGGTATGGCGGCAATCCCCGCTGGAGGAATCATTTTTAAAGAAAGCAAAGCCCTGGATTTTATCAAAACTGAAACGCCTTACTTAACCGACCCGTATCAGTACACTTTTGTTGGGACAAGAACAGGCGCTTCCGCAGCTTCGGCATGGGCAGTTTTCAGATTGCTCGGTATGGAGGGATTCAAAAAAGTGGTGGGCAACTGCATGAAAACCACCCAACTTTTCGCTGATGGGCTGAGTAATTCGGGTTTTAAACTTGTCGTGGAGCCATCGCTGAACATAGTAGCTTTCCGTAGCGACAAGGGCACCAAGCATTTAGCAGAAAAACTTTGGGAAAGCGGCTGGTTTGTCTCTTATGTTCCACGTTATGACTGCATCAGAATTGTTGTGATGCCTCATGTGAGCAAGCAGCATGCTGTGGCTTTTTTGAAAGATTTAACTGAAATCGAAAAGCTTTAAGGCTACTTTGGGTTTTCATCGACTCTTGAAGGAGCTTTGCTTTGAGGATTTTAGTTTACGAGCACGTTTCAGGCGGTGGATATGCAGGGCAGCCGATTTCACCAAGCGTTTTATCTGAAGGTTTTGGAATGCTGCGCTCTATTGTTTCTGATTTTAAATCTGCAGGCCACGAGGTAACCGTTTTACTTGATAATCGACTTTCAAAACTGAATCCGCCGATAGTCGCCGACTGCACACTACCCGTTTTTCACCCCAAAGAAGCCGAAAAATTCCTCATTAATGCAGCTAAAATTAACGATGCTGTTTACGTTATTGCGCCTGAAACAGGGCAAACCCTGCAGTCAATCGTAGAACTTGTGGAGCACATGGCAAGGTTTCGCTTAATTGCGATGCCAGAGCTATCCGAAAGGTTGCGGATAAAACTGTTCTACATGAGACTTTGAAAAAGAACAGTTTACCTTCGCCTAACACGGTGATGCTTAATGTTGATGGGGGTTTAGCGGAAATTAAGCAGATCATCAGAAGCAAGTTTAGTTATCCTGTCATGTTCAAGCCTGTGGATGGTGTCAGTTGCGGCGGCTTAAGCATCGTTAAAGAAGAAGTCCAAGTTGAGAAAGCAATTGCAAAAATAAAGGCTGAATCAGCAGAGAACCATTTTATAGTTCAAGAGTTTATTGATGGCGAAGACGCAAGCGTCAGCCTACTTTGCGCAAGCGGCAAAGCATTGGCAATTAGCTTGAATAGGCAAAACGTCAAGGTTGCCGTGCCAGATGGCAGTTTCTAGCTATGAAGGCGGCGCTGTTCCCTTTGATCATCCGCTTAAGCAAGAAGCATTCAGGGTGGGGAAGAAGGTTGTTGAGTCTTTTTCTGGGTTAAGGGGTTATGTGGGTGTTGACTTGGTTTTGGCAAAGGATAAGTCGTTTGTAGTTGATGTTAATCCTCGGTTAACAACTTCTTATGTTGGCTTATGTAGAGTTGCCACTTTTAACGTTGCCGAGGCTATGATTAACGCTGTTTTGAAACTTAAGCTTCCAACTAAACAGGAAACAAGAGGTTTTGTTTACTTCTCGAAAGTTGAGACTCCCAAGCCGACCGTTAGCGCTTTTGAAAAAGCAGCTAAAATAAGAGAAATTGTTTCGCCGCCCTTCCCACTGGACGATAATGATAAAGCTTGCTCGCTGGTCGATGGTCAAGGTGAAACCTTGGACGATGCACGGTTAAGGTTCGAAGAAGCTAAAAAGCGCTTACTTAACATTATCAACGGAGGAAAATAGCTTGGTAAACGTGTTAGGCTACGATATTGGAGGCGCCAACACTAAAGCCGCCTTCATACACACACAAAAAGGCAAACTGCAGGATATCAAGGTGGCAGTGGAGTACTTTCCCGTTTGGAGAGAACCAGAAAAACTCACAAGCGTCCTTCTAATGCTCAAGGAAAGGTTAGGTGTCAACAGGCTTGACGGTTTAGGTGTAACAATGACCGCTGAATTATCCGATGCTTACGCAACCAAGCGAGAAGGCGTCCACCAGTATTTTAGCATGCGTTAAGAAAGCTTTTCCTGATGTGCCAATTTACGTTTTGAACACCGACGCAAAATTAGAGTCGCTCAGCAATGCTGAAGAGGAACCGCTTGGGGTTGCCGCGGCTAATTGGGCTGCCACAGGCTGGTTAGTATCTCAACGGGTTAAAGATTGCGTGGTAGTTGATGTTGGAAGTACAAGTGCAAGCATAATTCCCATAGTTAACGGGCAGGTTGCAGCGAAAGGTAAAACGGATTTGGATAAGCTTATTTGCGGAGAGCTTGTTTACACTGGAAGCTTAAGGACGAATGTTGCTTCAATCGTGCATTCTGTTCCAGTTAAGAATGGGGTTGCAGGGGTCGCTTCAGAACTGTTCGCGTTATCTGGCGATGTACACTTAGTCTTAGGCAACATCACAGCGAGGGAGTATACTTGTGAAACGGCTGATGGGCGAGGAAAAAGTTTGCCTGAAGCTTTAGCGAGGTTAGCTAGAATAGTTTGCGCTGACACGGAAATGTTGACTCAACAAGAGATCATTAACATGGCTAAGTACATCTATGATAAACAAGTTCTACAGGTTGCCGAAGGCTTAAACAAAGTCTACTCTTACACAAAAACATTGACACCAAAGGAAGTTCCAGTGGTGATTACGGGGCTTGGCAAAGATTTCATTGCAAAAAAAGCCGCTGAAAAAGTTGGCGACAAAGCCATAGTTGATTTGGAAACTTTAGTGCAAACTGATGCTGTGGTGGCTACTCCTGCGTTCAGTGTTGCCTTGATGACTGCCAGTAAACTTGAAGGAGAAATCGTCAAATGGACCTGACAATAGTCAAAATAGGAGGCAGCTTAGCGTTGCACCCTGAAAAACTAAGAACCCTATGCGCAAAGTTAGGCGAAGCCTCCAAGAAGTATAAGGTAATAGTGGTGCCAGGAGGCGGCGAATTCGCTGATATTGTGCGGGATTTAGATAAGCGGTTTAACTTGTCATGTGCAGTGTCTCATCGGATGGCGATTTTGGGGATGGATCAATACGGTTTCCTGTTGTCTGATTTGTTGCCGCATTCTTCCATAATAAACAAGCTTGAAGATGCGCAAAGAATTTTGGATTCAGGAAAGTTGCCAGTTTTTTTGCCTTCAAATTTTCTGCTTAACGAGGATCCACTGGAGAACTCGTGGGATGTAACTTCTGACTCCATCGCTGCTTACATTGCAGGTCAATTGCACGCAAGCAGAGTTGTTTTGTTGACTGACGTCAACGGGATTTACACATGTGACCCGAAAAAGTTTTCAGATGCTAAATTGATCAGCAAATTATCCGCTATTGACCTTTTAAAGATGAATAAGCGGACAAGTGTTGACAAGTTTTTGTCTAAATTGCTTTTACAGTTGCAGATTAAATGTTTTGTTGTCAATGGGCTTTATCCTGAACGGGTTGAGTCTGTCTTAGATGGCCGAGATACAGTTTGCACGATAATTAATTAGCAAACCCATTGAATATGCATCACTAAATGTTTCTTTATCGATTGCTTCAACATTCTCTGAATTTCAGGAGCAGCCGTCATTGACTTCTGCTTATTTTTTGTTCCCATGACTTATAAAAAGCCGTTTCTTCCTTACCCCTGTGGATTGGCTGGTATTCAAGCAATTAAACGTTTGTTGTGGCTGGTTAGCAGAAACAAATAAGCTATAAATAAAGAAAAATAGAAAAAGGAGAAATGGATGTACGCGTTTAGATTTTTTTCTTGTCTAAGACTTCGCGGAAAGTCTTACCGCAGCAGTCGTAAAGCCCTATGGTAAGTTCTGTTCTTTTTCCTTTCTTGTCTGGTTTGCCTGCCATCTTCCAAGTTTTCTTTGCGGTTTTTACTTCTTTTCCACAAGTTGGGCATTTTGCCATAATTATCCCTATGGCTCAATCATATGAATCAGCATAAAACACTTGCGGTTAATATACGGAAAATGGTTAAAAAAAGCCTTTTTTACAGTTAAAAAAATGGGAATGCAGCCGTTTTATTAAAAAAACAGGCGCTAAGAAGCTTGATTTGGCGTGGGCTAATAGGTAATTCTATGTGGAGTGCTTTATAGTTTCAGTTTTGTTTTTCTGGTTTTTGTTTCTCGAGATTTTGGAGGGCCACCAGTTGAGTTTTTGCGCTAGCCCCATGAGTGAGGGCACGAAGAGAAGGATGACGATGGTGACATCTATCAGTATGGCCGCGGCGACGGCGAGGCTGATTTCTTGAAGGATGGCGATGTTAGTTATAATTAACGACGCGAACACGGTGGCTAGTACGAGACCTAAACCGAGGATTGTCACCCAGACTTTCTCGAGGGCAGTCACTATTGCTTCATTGTCGGTTTTGCCGTTAAGGACTTCTTCACGGATGCGAGTAAGGAAGAATATGTCATAGTCAATTCCAACACCTAGCATAGTTACAATTACGAATAATGGTGCAAAGTCCAAGATAGGCAAGTTAAGAACGTAGAAAAATATGAAGAAAACAATGGCTAAAGAGAACACGACGCTACACAGTATTGTAACTATAAGGCGGATTGGTGTGAAAGCTGAACGGAGCTGGAAAAACAAAATTACGTAAACCGCGGCTGCAAGGATCAATACGACTTCTGGAATCAGGTTAGCCATGAACGTTTGGCTGTCGTAGGTTGACTGGGTTTCTCCTCCAAAGTAAACAGCGACGCCGCTTATGAGAGGCAACTGGTTTATGTTCTTCTCTATCTCACGTAGTGAGTTGATGGCAGATTGACTATCAGCTGAATTTGAAAGATTGACAGTGATTACTGCGGTCTTGTTATCTTTTCCAACTGTTGAAAACATCTGGTTCTCATATTGCATTTGGATAGGCTCAGAAATGCTTTCCACCGAAGAGTAGTTGAAAACGTTTCCGAAGGGTCTAGTTGTACCTGAAACGCTGGTGACTCCTTTAGAGCCTGCGGCGGAAGCCGTGATTTGCTCAATCTGGTTCAGCAAGGTTTGGTTAAACTGGTTGTTTCCATAGGTTATCTCGGTGGGAGTTGTGACGATGATGGAGGTTGGCTGCAGGCTTCCGCTTCCAAAGTTGTTAGCTATGACGGTTAATCCTTGATTGCTTTGGAAGTTTGGAATAAGCTTCAAAAAGTTCTCGCTGGTAGGCGTATTATAAACGACGACAAAGGCGCTTAAGGCAACTATGCTAATAATGATCACGAGGGACGCTTTACGTTTAAGTGTGCCATGCGCCAAACGTCTTAATCTGTTCTGCTTAGGATCAGACTTCGCTTTACCTTTTCTATTCAGTCCTGGCCAGAAAATTCTGTCACCCAAAGCAATCTCAAGGGCAGGCAATAATGTAAGCGAAGCCGCAAGCAAAATTGCAACTCCAAGCGCAATGGCGGTTCCGACGTCGCTAAAGATGGGCACGTTAGCAGCTGCCATGACAATGTAAGCGACAATTACGGTCACGCCTGCAGTTAAGACTGCTTGACCTGCCCACTTAATGGAAATACCCACGCTTTCCTCGATGGATTTGCCTTTTTGCCTTTCTTCTCTTGTGCGTCTAAGCTGCAACACTGCATAGTCTACTGCTAGACCCAGCATCAGCAGTATGGTTAATGTTGGGGTTAGGAAAGTCAAGTTTCCATGACCAATATCGACAACGCTAGCGTAGATGGAGGCAAGTGCAACCGAAATTGAAACGCCACCAATCAGAACGGGAATCAAAGCAGCGACAGGCGATAAAAACAATAGTCCAACGATTAAAAGGGAAATCGCGATGCCAGGCCCAATGGTTATTTCCAAAGCAGGCACAAACGCTTTCCTAACATCCATGGTCAAAACTGAGCCGCCAGTCACATAAACAGAGCCAAAGTTCTGCAGCCCCGAATTTTTTACATCCGACTCAACATGAGCAATTGTGTTGCTATCTGGGTTGGACGAGAAACCGAGAACAATTAGCATCGTATCATTTTGAGAATTAACGAAATTATCAGTCAACGCGCTTGTGGGCACATAGGGATAATCCATGTAGACTTGAGTTGCAATTACATTGTTGATGGCAAGGTTAACATCGGCGTTTGTCGCGTTCGGTGAAAGCTCTGATAGGAGATTGCTCAGGGATGCGCTGTTTATGGTGAAGAGTGGAGAGTTTGAAAATGTGCTTTGAGTAGCGTTTGAAATAAGATCGCAAGATAGTTTCCATGTCTGAGTATCGTTGGGTGATGAGCCAAGCTTATAAGAGGAATCCATCAGGTCAGAAACTGAAAATCCCGCGTCTGCAGTTGCGATGTTAGTGTAGCTGTTTTCTAAAAGCGTAATTGCATAATTTCCAAGCGTTACATTTGAAGGCGATGGTCCAAAACTGTAAAGCTGGTTAGCGAGACTGATTGCCGAGGTTCCTAAGGCATATGAGAGTTTCGCAGGGATGCTTGATGCCATAGTTGAAATTGTCAAGTTCGCTACTGAGTTAGGCTGATTCCAATTTGTAACGGTTAAGCCTGAAGAAACAGCACCTATCATTTGGCTTGTCTGCGCGTCAAGCTGTGGGTTGCTTAGGAATGCTATGACTGACTGGTTTACGGCAAAGGCTTCACGGTCAGAAACTGATGTGCTGCTTGGAAGAGCTTGGTAACTAGCATTCCAAGCGTTGAAGAATGCTGTGTAGTAACCGATAGATTCTGCGTCGCCTCCGAAATTAGATGTCACGCTGAACGTGGTGGCATTAGCTTGCGCATTGACCAAGTATGGATTTGTTATGCCTTGAGCATTGAACTGCTGTGATACTCCTTGCCAGACACCGACGAACGCTGCGGGGACACCATAAACTAGTTGGGCTGTTTGGTTGATGCCGATTTGTAGCTGAAACAGGTTTGTGCTCAGTTCTAACAGGTTGTCCTGCAAAGAATATAGTCCGGAGTTAATCGTGATTATGTTGGATTGTAGACTTGCCGTCTGATTAAGTATATCAGGTATCGACGAGTTAAGCAGGCTAGCCTCCAGCGAGTAAAGGCTTGATTCTCCAGTATAATTGCCGATGTCCTGATCTTTGGATATTGTGTCGTTAAGTGCAAGCATAACCTGCTTTAACGAGGCAGAATATACTGAAGCGCCCTGGATAACCACAAGGATGCTGGGGTCACTGCTATTGGTTGATGATGGAAATTGAGCCTGCACTATGCTGGCTGCTTTAGCCGACATCGTGTTTGAAGGCGCTCCAAACCCGCCGGTCAGGTTATAGGAAACGGATGAAAAGAAGCTTGGGATAAGAACAAGTGAAACCAGTACTACAACCACCCACGCAATGATGATCCAACGGTACCGCCTTCGGATGAAATGGTTAAGTAAATCAAAATACGACTTTGGCATTTACATCAAGTTCCCAGCTAAACAACTCTTACATGGTTATTCGGCAGCAAACAACTAATCATAGCAGTTGCACGTTTACATCGCCTTTCTTAAGGATTTTCCACAATCTAACCATAAACCCACATGAAATCAATTAACCAGAAATCAAAAAAAGTTGAGTGCGACTGTAGAGCTATGACCCGGGAAGTGTTAAACGTGATGGGTTTTCCAAGCCCAGTTAAGATGTTTTAGGCTTGTTGTTGAAGAAAAAAAGCAAAAAAGTAACATTTATTATTGCGGTCTTAATGGCGAAAAAGAGCCAAAAACAAGATTTCTTTAGAATAATTAAATGGTGCCGAGGGCAGGGTTTGAACCTGCGACGACTCGGTCTTCAGCCGAGCGCTCTCCCGGGCTGAGCTACCTTGGCACCGTGCTCGGGGGGTGACCACATCCAAGAATGAAGTGAAATGTTTTAAAGCTTTCTGAATTTGAATATTCGCTATAGTTTAGTAATTGATTAATGCAGTAAACCCATAGAGTAGGTTAAGAGGTAGCCTATTAAGCCGCAGCCTAAAAAGCACACCAAAATTAGGATACCTTCTTGATCAGGCGACAATTCAAAATTCAGCTTTTTTCTTAGCCTCACAGTTTCCACCGCTATGTGTTTGTTTTAGGAGGGGAAAGGCTTTATGAAGGGAAAATACGTAGTTTCAATCCACAGCATCAAGCGGGCCGTTAGTCTAGCTGGCTAGGACGTCGCCCTCACGCGGCGAAGATCACCGGTTCAAATCCGGTACGGCCCATATTAGACTCAGCCCCTGCACGGTCTGAGCCCCAATTTGATACGCCAACAGAGTTATTCGCCCTCTTAGGGTTCGAGTCCCATAGAGACCCAAACCGGTTCAGGTCCGAATCCAATCAATTTCAATCAGGCATCAGCTCACGCGCGCGACCACTTCTGAACATTCGACGACCTCGTAAAATAGAACTAAAAATTCTTTTTTTTATATCGAAATTTTTATGACTGATATTTTTTCCGAAAACTTAAATTCCTAAGGTTCTGCACATGAATATGGCAGAGGCGAAGCAATGACAGAAAAAAATAAGCGAAAGTGTAAAGGGTGTGGAAAACTGTTCATGCCAGACAATGATTTTCAAGGCTTCTGCTCAGACAGGTGCTACCATGTCTTCAGAGGAGAAATAGTACCGAGTGCTTAACGCGTGCGCTTCAAAGGCGGCTTGGTGATTGCTATGTTTTCGCCGCATGGATATGCTCTGTCTTGTAACCTATTCTCATCACTCCATCGTACAAATACGCGTATATCGTGTAAAACCCCGTTTCCTTGGGCGTGAACTCAGCCCTGTAACGGGATTCCTCTCCAACGGGAAGATCCTTTATATCCATTCTAGCCTGCTGTTCATTCTTTCCAGAGGGGGTCTCCACCCAAAACTCCAGTGTCAATCCACCATTTTTTCTCAAGCCCTTAACGGTTGCCTCGGCGCTGATGGTCTGTCCAATTGTCGTATACGGATGCGAAAGCACTAGTAGGCTAACGATTTCTGCTTTTTCGTCGCTTAAATGGAGACTCGTCCAACTGGATTCCCACCAGAAGTATTTTCCATCCTTACGTCCTTTGAGGGTAGCGTATACATTAGCTGATCCCATTGCATTAGCCCGAAAAACCAATCTGACCTCCTTATTCGGTCCCAACTCCGTAATGAGTTGTCCAGCCCCATACGACCATGATCCAAAAATTGATAGGTTATATGTGTCCCTAGAGTGCAATTGTGCGTCAAGGTCTCTGAGAGTTTCATTTCCTATGTTTTTCAGTTTCAATGTTACCCAGTTAGTTCCTTTCTCTATCTCCGTAGGATCCAATTCATACTCGATAGGATACTTATATTTCAACACTTTTTTCACCTCCATCCTTCTTGTATTTTTCATCCTTCTTCTAGAAGCAGAATCTAGCAGCTCTTTCTCATATTGCGGTAAATTCATGGATAAAGAGGATTTGATGCCACGAAACCGCTAAACGCTGCCGTATTGTAAGTGGTCTCGAACTCTTATAAGACTTGTCAACTTAAAATTCTGCTGCCATAACTTAGGTTACAAGAACCTAAAGCTTTGCCAAAAATCAGGGTTGCAAATGAGAATGAACCAATATTCGCGAGAGAGAAGGGTCATTGATAGGACTTGTGTCTGTCCGTTGTTTCTTTGCTCACTCTGGTCTTTCCCAAGCCACCGTTGTGTGCGCTCAAAATAAATTTCAAAGTGTTTTCTTTGAAGTATTCTCTAAATTGATTTCCGCATTTAGTGCACTTATACCTCTTAACTCGGAATCGCCCAAAGTTCCATTCTTTATCTGGTTCTTTCATATGAGCTGTACAATTTGGACATTTCGGCATAACATTCAACTTATCAGGCTAAAGGGCAAAATGGCTATATATCCCAGTTTCAGACGCTAATTCTAGAGGCTCAATTTGCATAAGTTCGAAAACTCCGTGAAAGCACCAGGGAAGGTTCCACGTAACAATGAAGACTTCATTTTTGGTGTCTTTTGCTTGTAAATGGATGCCTTAAGGTGCAATTCGGTGGACTATGCTGTATCATTTTACGGTGTTCCCCGAAGATTCACTTTAAGCATGAAAACGCTGAAACATTATAAGCCCATAAGAACCCTTTGAACGACCTGTGTAACTCACGTCAACACATTAGAAGAAAAAAGTAAACAAGACTGGAAGTGACTACATAGAATAGTCTTGCTTTTTCTGGTTTATCTTTGGAAGGGCTATTCCTGCATACTTTTGCAACATCCACATGGTCATTACCATAGATTTAAGAACAACGTGTATTATGAAATGGAGTTTTGCTTTAGTTAACTCATCATAATAAATTGCCCTTGAGGTGATAGTGATTATTTGTATTTCCTCTGGAGCTTTTGGTTTAAAAGCAAAATCGCCAAGTTCATTATTCTTAAGAAGGTTCATTTGCAAATCCCAAATAAAATCTAGTCTTTTCTGAGAACCCATACCCTTCAAGAAAGTTTGTTCCTCTTCAGCTGTGATTATGTTTGCTACTATAAAGAAACTATCATTGCGAGGAATAGCCTGGATAATGTTGACCTCCATGTTATTCCTAGTCGCTTGTATATTGAAAAATGCGTTTGGGTCAGTTTTTTCTTCTGCGGAAAAAGCTTCTTCTTTAAGCCAATCTAAAATTTTTTTGTTTAGTCTCATTAATTTTTTCGTTAACCATTTCAAAAGCTCCTCAGTATCCTATTTTCTAAAGTAGGCTTAAGCCTTTCTATGATGATGGCGCTAATATACACGCCAAAAACCTCTCACGCGCGTACCAACAACGTTCAAACAATGGGCTGAAAATCTCAAAAATGGAGCTCCATTTAAAAAGTTGATACTCTCGATGGATACCGATAATAATGGTAACGTAACTGCTGAACTTGCAGAGGACTTTTATGAAGCTTAAGTCGAAAAATACGGTTTAAATAAGGTTTGTGAATTAACGCAAAATAACAGTTCTCTTCATTGAACCGAAAAATCATTGGTGGCAATAAATCTTAAATCTGGACAGCGTAGAAATAACTTAAACATGGAAAACAATCTTGAGTCCATAGGCAAAGCTTTTGAATGGCTCGTTGACATGCTGACTGAATCATAAGTGAGCAAATTCTCAGTAAGGAACCACTTGAAAAATAGAACTTAATTACTTGGCGCGCTAAATTTGTTGATGATTGTATTAATAAATGAGTAGCGGAGCAATACATAACGAATGTGGAGCGATAGCTTTTTGGATTGCAACTACCGAAAAGGATGAGAAAATCTTTTATTGTAATAAATGCAAGGTTTACTTTAAAAATGGCGAAAAGATAGAGATGCCTGACGTTTGAAACTGGAGTGCGCGCGCTTAATCAGTTGATTAAACCAACAAAACCAAAAAACAAACAATAATTATAATAAAAATTAAGGTTAACCCAATGGCATCTAAAATTTAGGTCTCTTTTTTTATCTGTTTACTATGCCTATCCCCATGAGGGTATTTTTACAGCCACTACTTAGAACGAATTACGCGGCAATTTTTGTTTTTACAAACTGTAAATAGGTGAGCCGCATAGGTTAAATTAGAGGTTAATTAAAAAGTGAAGATATTAAAATGTACAAAAATTAGCCCAATAATTGCAACAGCAGGCGATAGCATAGAGTTAAACTATGTTTCGCTGGACGGCAAAAAGCATCGGCTGCTTAGGGAAACCATAATTGAAGATAAAATTACATTTGACGAAGCGATGATTTTTAAAGTTGAACCCACTGATATCGACGGCGCAGTAGGCGGTTACGGTGGCGCGTTCCTAACCCCAGCAAAGCGTAAGGGATAAATCATGGCTAAGTTTCAGGTATGGCTAAACTGCTAAAATCAAAATTCCTTAGAATTACTCTACAAAGATAAGAATCTAACATTGAAACATTATAGACTAATAAGAATGGATTGCCTAAGGAGTAGATCAGTCCATAAGGAAGTAATTGTATGCCCATAACAATCGGTTCGCTATTCAGACGAATTGTCAAAGTATTGAAGACTCAAGACGACAATCCAAATAGCTACCTAAATAATCCAAATAGTGACTTCTACAATCCAAATTACGACATCAACAATCCATGCAGCAGGATTAACAATCAAAATAGCGGAATCAACAACTCATCAAATAACCAATACAACAAGGAACTGCGAAGGACTGCTTTGAGAGAACTCATTCAATTATATCTATCAGACTATCTGTCTGCAGAACAAGCAGAGGAGCTTGTTAAAGAGTATGTTCCATGACTCCCTTAGTTCTTTCAAAGTCGCTCAATATTTAAAATGCGGCAATTGGGAGGCCTCAAAGCTGAACTATATTCAACATAGTAGACGACAATGCAAGAAATAAAAATACCTCTGTTGAGGGAAGAAAAGAAGCCAAATTGTTAGAACACACATTCATATAATTCGTATAATAGCAACTAAAAGTAGCTTTTCACTTCACAAACATTCTAAGTTCTTGCTTTACCGCTTAATTCCTAAAATTTCTACTGTACGGTAATCGAAATACCCCACTTGGTTTTGGAGATTGATAGAGCAGTAAAAGGGCTAAATATCAAAGTCCAAGCTCTCTTGCTCGTTGCTCTATCTCTTGCATAGTTTTCGATTGTTCCCCACAATTCTTTAAACTATCTTCTAACATCTTTTTATCTACCGAGTAAAGGGTTCTAATTATTTCGTCTTGAAGAGGCAACCATTTATCAAGTTTGACTCCGAATTTTTCTTCAATATAACGTTTTTCTATTGGAAAAATTTTTTCGTGTCCTTCTGGTGTGTTCAATCTATAGACCTCGTGGAAAACAAGTTCGTAGAATGCTTTTCTGTCTTGGCACCTTGTTAAGTGAATAATCTGGTTAGACCAGTTATCACCCCAAGCATATCCTCCAAGAGGATATTTGAATTCGCTTTTCCAATCCGGGGTTAGTGGTTCAAAAACCTCGAATTTAACAGGTTCTTGTTTGAAATACCTCCTTTTGATATGCTCTTTTACTTCATCAATAATCTTATTCTCTTCCTCGTTCGGTTCCAAACTTGCTTCGCCGTCCCTTTCTTACATTCATAGCCATTTTATTTTAATGGCACTATTCATTTTTAAGTAATGTGGCGCGCTATGAGGCTGCAGTAATCGAAATACCTAACTTGGTTTTGGCACCAAACCAGCTTTAGATTTAAGACTTATTGCGCGCGCTGGCTTGTCCCTTTATTGGTGTAAAGTGGTGATAAGTCTTATTTTCGGATTTGGCGGCAGATTTGAGGCGTACAGCCCTTCCTTGTCTCTTTACAGTAACCGCCCTTCTCAAACCTGCAAACATGCCTCAAGCGACTAAAAGGAATAGCCACCAGTTCCATCTTGGGGTCTTCAAGTGCTGAAGCGACCTGCTTTGCGACCCTGAGCGGAACATGATAGGCAAATTTGGGTCTTCCGAAACCGGTTGCAGCAGGTTTTTCCCTAACAACAAGGCCCTTAGCTGTTAAACGCTCTAGATGTTGTTGCAGAGTGTTATGGCTGAAGCCCACTTCATCAAGAAGTGTGATGAAACTTTTGGGTTTGCCGTCTTTAAGTGCGGCTAAAACGCGTTCGTCAAAGAAGTCCATTACAGGCTCTAATAAGCAAAATCAGACTTATAACCATTTTTAACCATTTTCGGGACAAGGCAGCGCGCTTAGCATAAATACAAAACTTCACGTTTTGCTTAGAACTAAGATAATAAACTTGTTAATTTTCAGAGCCAACGCTACTTAATCGCTAGTATTAGATTTGAAGCTCATCATCTGCAGAAGTGTTCTATTGGAGCATACCAGTAGACCGTGAATGTTTTTTTGCAATCTTGGTTTTTGCACCTTACTTTCTTTTGAATGATTTTTCCACGGGAACTTTTTTGTGTTGGCTTTGCTGATGAGAATGCTGAGTGGAGTTTATCAGGCGCTTCGACTTCAAGGATTTCATTGCAGGATGGGCATTCAAGAACAGCCATAATGCACCATCTGTATTATTAATACGCTGAACTTTATTATAAATCCTGATGTTCTCGGAGGAATGTATTTTCGCTTGTTTTGCTTCTTGTTTCTGAGACAGAAAGCGCCTGTTCCAACGTGCTTATGCGTCTTTCTAAGGATTTTGAGTGATTAAAAAGTCTTTAATCTGCACCGCGTAGGATATAAAAATAGGGTGAAAGCATGAATGTAACTCGTTTGGTCGGAATGGCTTTAGCGGTAGTTGGACTAATAGTCTTGTTAATAGCGCACTTGCTCGCTTACCAATTAGGTTTGTATCTCGGCATAATTGTGGTTGGGGTTGGTTTCGTTATTTATGCTGTAGATGTACTCAAAGTGCCCAAAAATAAGCAAGAACCAGACGACAAAAGCCCACAAACACTGTCCTATGAGAAATTGGGTAAATCACGTATAATATAGTAATCGGTTTACCCTGTTTTCCATTGAACAGTAGTCGCTGCAAATGCAACAGGCGACGGATATGGGATTTGAACCCTTGCCAAAGTGGAGATTTCACCCGCACAGCCCCTCTTTTTTTGTATGTGAGGTTCGAGTCGCTGGCTCCTCGCCAAAATAGTTATTTCATTGGTATAGATTAATCGCTTACCGCATGAGTTTGATGAGCTACAATTGCAAATTAGCAGGGGTAACTAGAAAGAGTTATTTGATTATTTCGCCAATTGCCGCTTTTTCGCTGACTTGTGTTAACTTTATTTTCACGTGGTCTCTTGGCTTGGCTTTTGGTACCATTATGACGTAGCCCTGAATTTTTGATATTCCGTGTCCACTTGGACTTAAGTCGGTGATATTTACTTCTAATTCTTGTCCCAACTCGACGGGGCATTTCTTCTCAATATGTTTGATCTTGAAATGTCCGCCTCGGACTCTTCTATGGACCATGCAAAAACCTTGCCTTATTTTGTGTGTAAATAGAGATGAACGGCACAGTTAAGCTATTAACCCCATAGATTTCCATTACCAACGTAGGAAACTATTTTTTTATGCTCATTCTTCTTAACCTTTTTTACCGCTGTTTCCACGTCTTTTTTCCTTTGTTTTTTGTTTTGTTTTTAATTTTGATTGCCCCTCCTGCACTCTTCTTTCCACTGTTCAATTGTCGCGCACCCTTATTCGTTTTGCCTCTCTCGAAACCAATGAAAAGAGCAAACTCTGCTTAAACTTACTTGCCCGTTTTAGCTTCATGTTTTGCTTTTTTTGCAGCATTCTTCTTTTTTAGGGACGGCATAATATTACCAAGCTTTATTGTACACTTGAAGCTTAAAAGATTTTATTAATAAAACCGAACGAATGAACTCAAGTGGGAGTCTAACCCTTTAAGCGGTGGAGATTTCACCCGCATTTCCCCTTTTTTTTATTTTAGCCTAAAGAACTAGTTGCGGATGAGAACACAAATATGGCATATATTATTCTCTCTTACCATTTCTAATCCTTTTATGGCGCAACGTGCGCGATTATTTTTATTTAACAGCCCGCATTAGAGCATGTTGCCTATGAAGATAAACACGTCAGTCGGAGAAAAGGATTGGTAGTCCTATTTGATGATGTCAGTTAACGAATTCTGAGGCACATGAAAACAATAAACAAAGCGCGCATAAGTGGTCATTAATTCTTTTTTAGCTTGATTTCGCAAATGGAGCCTTTTTCAGGCGTTTAGTACGTGAAGGCTGCGATGCTGTTGGCTAGTTCTGGCCTGCATATTTTGTGGGCTGTGATTGCCACGGCGTATATGCATGCGAAGCATATGGCTACGTGCATCCGGACCTTGGCTACTCCTCTCCAACGCAGGTTCTCCATCATAAGCTCCAGCTTCCCAGCCTTGAAGTTTCTTTCAACAGACATCCTCAGCCTATACAGCTTCACCAGCCTCGGATCGCCCTTCACCTTGAAGCGCTTCGTCAACCACAAATCTATCAGCGGATCCTTCACGTTAGAAGGATAAGGAATGACGGGTTCAGCCCCCAACTTTCTCACCGCCGCGAACACATCGGCTGAATAGTACTGCCTGTCCGCTATGACGTGACTAATGTGTTTCCCGTAACGCTTAACCAGCCGTGGAGCCTGCTTCAACAACGGTTCAACCAAGTCTTTATCGTTGACGTTTGCAGCCCTAACGACGTAGGTCAACGGAAGGGCTGACATGGACGTGACGGTGTGGACTCTCCAGCCCAGCTCATAGTTTCTGCGGTCAGTCTTGCCGACTCTTGCGCCCCTATCGCTTAAGCCTCCCTTCCTTCCACGCCTCGAATACGCCTTCATGAAGGTGCTGTCCACACTGACCTTAACAGCCAAGTCACGGTCTACTATGCCCCTTTTGAGTGCTTGGTCTCTGAGCTCCATGAACATGCCTTCAATCGTGTCTGGCCCAGCACGGCTGATGAACAGGCTGAAAGTGTTGTGTTTCGGGGTTGCGTCCCCTGTGAACTCGCAGATTTTTCGGGCGTAACGCCTTCTCTCCAACTTTCTGCACAGTTTTCTCAATGAGGGTATAGCTTCGAAGCGCATGAACAACAAAGCCAGAAGCATGGAACGCACTGGGTAGCGCGGTCTTCCTTTTCCAGAGTTGACATACTTAGCTTCAACCTGCTTCACAGTTATGCTTATATCAATCTGGGAGAACAAGAGTTTGAGAGTGTCAACGGGTAGGCGTTGATAACCGTCCAAAACGGTTTATCACCTCCATTGAGGCTTGTTTCAACTATCCCTTGACATTCTCACCTCTAAAAACTTAACTAAACCAAATAAAAGCTTTATTCTAAAAAATCAGCCCAAAAACAATTAATGAACACTTATGCGCGTTGACTTGATCAGCAAGTCACAGAAAATTGAAAGCCGACTGAATCAGATTCACTATGAGAAATTGGGTAAATCACGTATAATATAGTAATCGGTTCACCCAAGTTTCTATAGGACAGTGGTCGCTGCAAATGCAACACGCGACGGATATGGGATTTGAACCCTTGCCGAAGTGGAGATGTCACCCGCGAAACCCTCTTTTTTCTATTTTGTAAACCTGCCGGCGCGCTTCTCTATGTCCAAGCATTCATCGCAGAGGTCAGAGTTCGGTCTTGTTGAACGCCTTTGGATGACTTCACGCGGATATTGCTTGCAGTTTTTATTCCAATGCCATCGGTCAGGTGCAGGTCCCTTAACATATTCTTCCATTCTAAAACCTCTGCAACATAATTATGGTTATAACTATTATTTTTGATTTGCCATGCTTGATATTTTTTAGCGGAAGCAATAGCGCTCGGTGTTGTTTCTCTTGCAACACTTCATCAGGCGTAGTTTGAATCCGCATGAAAGCAAAGTATTATCGTGTTAGCAGACTGGTTGTTTTGCCAGATTATCAAGGAACATACCCTAGCTGGCGTGCAAACAACACTCACCATGATGGTTATCGAGGCAAAATAGCTCGCTCGCATGTGTACTATTGACTTTCAATACAGACGCCGCTGAAAAAGCTGGATTCAGCCTTATATTTCATAGATTTAGAAATAGGAATTAGAAAACGCGCTAGGGAATCACAAGGTTTTTGCAGGGCATTCTGCAAAGTTTATTCTCCAGTGACTAGTTTCTTCAAGATCGGATTCTCGATTGCCTCAGGCGAGACTTCCTCGACCTTGAATATTTTCATGTGACACCTTTTCACTCGGTGTTTGCTGCCGATTTCGGCGTAAACTTTCTCAACGGCATGTTCAGGTTTTGCGGCCATGATTTCTTTGGCGAACGAAGTCTTCAATTTGGGCTTTCGGATTTCGCCGGTTACTCTGAAAACCTTCAATTTATTCATCTTCCTGCACAACATCCAGTACATTCCCAAGTATAAACATCTTGGGATCTGATGGAATTTTTTGAAAGAGGTTCTGCGCGTTTGCGGCGAATCTATCATAATGGAAATGGTTTGGTTGAAAAAGACCTCAGCAGATAGTGGAATACAAGAAGCCGATTATCAGATGGTAATCAAATCGAGCAGTGCGCGCTCTCTCTCCATTTCTCATCAAAATGACGAGGTCAGGCTCTCCTAATATAGGCTACAATTATTTAATCTACCTGCGCGCCTCGATTGGGCACTTTTAATTCGGTGGAATCTACCGCTACGGTAACGTTTTTATCAAGCTCGACAGAGGAGGCCACGTCAACTTTCATTTTGGCTACTCGCTATCATATGGTGGTGTAGTCTGGCGCTTTGAGCCCGTAGACTGTTGGCTTAAAGCCCGCATGAAGCCTTTCAGCCGCTGATATGGCAACACGTAGGCATGCACAACGGCTAGCAGTTTGACGAATGATTCTGGATAGCGGTACCTGGCGCCTTCTTTGCCCTCGTTCATAACTTTAAGTTCCATAGACCAGCCTGCAACAAAGTCCAGATCTAACAGAATCAAGCCCATTTTCACTAAAGCTTCGTTATAGCCTTTCCAATCTCTCAAATAACCCATAAATCAAACGTTTTATGAAGAATCAGTACTTAAATTATTCAACACAACACTGAAACAGCAAAATTTTTATAATAGGTACCTTCATCTGCTTAGAATGCGCGGATCGGATGTACACTTTCTAAGCCCCTAAAGCGGAATTTAATGATTCAGTGGCGGTTCTGGGCAAGTGAATGGAGTCGGAAAAATGAGTATAACCAAAGAAGCCCCTAAAACGCATCAACACTTAACTGAGAAGTGCCCAGAATGCGCAAGCAAAAATCTCATTCACGATTACGACACGGGCGAAACCATCTGCGGAGCCTGCGGTCTCGTTTTATATGAGCAGATGTTAGATAAGGGACCAGAGTGGCGCGCTTTTACCCAGGAAGAGAACGCCTCAAGAAGCCGCGTCGGTACGCCAACATCATATTCAGTTCACGACAAAGGATTATCCACAGCCATCAGCCAAGTTGACAGAGACGCATTCGGAAGAAAATTGCCCCTTGCAACCAGGCTGCAAATGTGGCGCCTTAGGAAGTGGCAAATACGCAGCCGAGTACACTCATCCGTCGACCGAAACCTAGCTCAAGCCATGGCAGAACTTGATCGTCTCTCCGACAAAGTTTACATTCCCAGACCAATTAAAGAAAAAGCGGCTGTTATTTACCGTAAAGCATTAGACAAAAGCTTAGTCCGAGGAAGATCAATCGCTGCCATTGCCGCAGCTGCACTTTATGCTGCTTGCCGCGGAAGCGGAACACCCCGAACTCTTCGCGAAATCGCTGAAGCAAGTCTTGTTGATAAGAAAGATGTTGCACGCTGTTATAGGTTGCTTCTGCGAGAGCTCGATGTTCACATGCCAATTGCTGACCCGTTGACATACGTGTCAAAAATCGCGGAAAAAAATGGAGTTTCAGGCAAAGCGCAGGGCGCAGCCATAGCAATACTCAGGGAGGCTAGACGAAACCGAGCTGCAGCAGGAAAAGACCCAATTGGTTTAGCCGCAGCTGCACTCTACATAGCTTGCATGCAGAATAACGAAAAGAAAACACAAAAAGACATTGCAGAAGCAGCTGGAGTCACCGAAGTTACAATTAGAAACAGATACAAGGCACTGAAGAAGCAGCTAAACCTCGAATTACCAGATTAAAAAGCTTGTCTTAGCTTTCTTTGTTTTCGCCGCTCTTTTTCAGGATTTACAGGAGAACCAACCACTATGTTATCCTCCTCTGTATTTGGCTAGGATAAGCGCGCTGGTTTGTTGAGACTGTGTGAAAACTATTTTCAATTTCAGAAAATTGCTTGTTTTATGTACAAATAGCTTGTCTTATGATGTGTTCTATAAACATAAAGCGCAATTTCTTGAAGCAAATTTGACTTTTCACACAGTCTCTGTCCCTAAATTAATTAGGGTGATTGGGGCTCGTAGATGCCTCAAGAAGTATTTGTAGTTGGAGTTGAAGCTCTCAGGAGAGCGCAAATATTCAATCTCTTTTTGACTAAGCATCTTGTTTTCAAACCTTATTGGTAGATACAAGCGCATATTTAGGCTTAAAAGGCTTTGTAAAGGCATTGCAACACAAAATTTAAAAAGAAACACACTGATAGAAAGGAAAATGTATGTCTTATCGAGTAAAACCAAAAGGGAATTACGGGAATAAACGCGCGTGGATTAGAAAACGCTGAAGATTTGTTAAAACTTGCACAAAAAATGAGCACTGAAAAACTAAACTTCTATTATGCAAAACTTGTTTTAGGTAGGTGAAAAAAATTGGCTAAAGAAAAGTTAGGTATATGCGAATATTGCGGTAAAAAATGTAAGAGGACAGAAACATGTTGTAACAGCGAAATATGCTTGAAAAAACGGCAATCCGACTTTAGCAATAACTTAATGAGATGTTTTAAAAAAATAGGTTAAAAAAGAGTTTAGAGAATGATATAGATGCCGTTTTAACGTGTTTCAAGGAAACATATCTCACTACAGAAGCGAAGTTGACAGTTTAGAGGTTAGAGATGAGAAGAATCGCCGACTTTATGACTTAGTCTTTGCTACAAATTCGTAAGGAATGAAAAACGTGTTGGATGACCTTAAAAATAAACTTGATAAAATGCGGACTAAAGACATTCGAGGTTTATATGCAGTGGTAGCTGAAGGTCAAAGACAACTGAAAGACTACTGGCCGAACAGTTGATATCTTAACAGCGTTCCAATTTAGGACGAATTGAAGGTTTTACGCCGTATACCGATTTTGGTTCGCTTAACTTACCCTGTTTGCCCTATCAAAATTCATGTTGAAATCTTTTTTTGATTGTCAGCAATTCAAGTTTTTAACTAGACAGGCTTCCGTCGATTACTTCCCTAAGTTGTGGCTCAGAAGATTGCAAACCCAAAATATCTTTGGGGATTGTCGAAGTGCTGCAATAGTTATACATTATAGATGTTGCTCGCATGGGTGTTCTGAAAATGGTTAAAAATGGTTTTAGCCGGAAAAAATCACTAACTATGGATGATTAATTTAATTCAATTTTTTCTCTGCTGTTATTTGGCTTCACTCTTCTTAGTTGTTATTTATTTTCGCCCCTCTTTTGGGTGTCGTTGTAGGTTTTCTTTTTCACTTTCTTTCTAATCGGGCAATTAAGTCGAATAGACGATTTGCACCTGCGGCAGTTTTTAACTAAACCTACTCTTAATTGGCACATTTTCATTTACCTCTTTTCCTATGTTTATACTCATTGCTCTTATGTTTATACTCATTTGCTTTTTTAGCTCAGTTTGTTATTTTTGCAATAGTTAAGCAAATAATTAAAATTAACTATTCACTATATTTGCCAAACTCAGATTTTAATTTGCCTTGGTGACTTGGTTTAGGCTTTTCAGGTTGCTCTGTCTCACTACCCCATGCGTTACAGCCATAACCTTTATCCGGTTTTTTCGTATTGAGGTTTCAACTGTTCACTTTTGCCTTTGCTCATAAATTCATTTAAACTTGTGTTATTGCGTAAACTACCGTCTAAATTAACATCTAAAACCTTGCCCATTACTTTCTCTTCTATTTCTTTTACTTTAGTTTCCTTCTTTGGACTATTATAGCTCCATATCTTTCCCTAACGCAACTTACCCTACAACTGTTTGAATGATACACTTTTTTTAGATCATACGTTTCAAATACGATACCGCAGGGACAGGTTCTAATGAGAACTACATTACTTAATCTTTCAAAGTTTTCCATATCACTCCACCCAACAATTTTTACACTCAAGGAACTTAAGAACAGCCTTACCCACATCATAATACTCAACGATTAAAGATAATAAGTCATTCTTTTCCTCTCCAGTATTCCATAGATGCTCTAAAGCTAACTGTTCTAACTGTTCTAACTGTTCTAACTGTTCTAACTGTTCTAACTGTTCTAACTGTTCTAACTGTTCTAAAGCTACTCTTTTCTTTTTCAATCTTTCCACGCTTCAATAGGGTCTACAAACCAGCGCGCGAAAAGGGCTCTTTGCCAGGCCCTCGGCAACCTTCTTGTTTTTCGCATGGACTTTTCCCATGTGGTTTCACTATTAAACGTTGAAGGCGAATTGAAAAGCTTAACTGCGCTCTTGCTCAGTTAGCTGTTAACAGATGGGTTACCATGCAATATGAAAATGTCATATTTCCGGATTCAGTAGGCTTTCAATGTAAGAATTGTGGAGTTTGTTGCAGAGACGAGCCATCAGATATCAATTTGAAAGAACAACAAAGGATAGAAGCTAAAGGATTTGTGAATTTTTTGGAAGACCCCAATAATCCTTATAACAGGAACATTCGCAGAAAGAAAGACGGAAGCTGTTTCTTCTTAACCGAAGAAAACGCCTGTAAGATTCACGATGTCAAACCATCAATATGCATTTTGGAACCATTTATTATTACAAACTATGATTATAAAACAAATAGGATTTTTCTCGACTTAAATCCGCTTGCAGCCATAAACTGCAAAGGTATTTTTACCGGAGAAATGATTGCTCCAGAAGAAATAGGAAAAGCTGCCCAAACCATCGTGAGAGAAATCTTGGAAATGGTCGCAAAGAAAACAGGACTTCCGGTTAAAGATAAGAAAGTTGCTTCATTAACACGGAAGCTATTATTAAATTTATAGTTCATTTAAGTACTTGTGGCACGTATAAGTACAACTCTAAACTAGTTTGGTGCTATAACTCGGGTGAACATTTTGAGGATCGGCTTTTTTGTTTATGAGTATCCGCCAGCGATTGTTGGTGGTTTGGGCACGTATGCTGAAAATGTAACGCAGGAATATATCGACTTGGGACATGACGTTTCAGTCTTCACGCTAAATGGCGGCAATTTGAAAACCAGAGAAATCTTAAGAGGCGTGGAGGTTCATCGACCACTAATTGCCGACGCGAGCAATGTTTTTCCATTTTTTGTGGTTGACGATTTAAAGAAGTGGGGCACTAACATAAAATTCTTCAATGACATTTTCATATACAATATTCTCAGCGCGACTAAATTCATCAACGGCCTGATAAAAAAGGAGAAATACCATTTTGACGTTGTTTGCGTGCACGATTGGCTGAGCAGTATTTCCGGTCTCATAATAAAGAATGAAACGAAAATCCCAGTGGTCTTTCATACGCACAGCACTGAATGGGGAAGAAGCGAGGGTCAAGGATCGGAAGTAGTGTCGCATTTTGAAGATGCTATGGCCCAAAATTCAGATAGAATAATCACCGTCAGTTACGCCATGCAACAGGATCTAGTAAGGCACGGTTGGGCGCCCTCAAAAATAAGCACGGTTTGGAACGGCGTGGACCCTAAACGTTACGACATGGCAAAATGCGATCCAAAGGACATTGCAGCGACTCGCGAAAAATATGGCGTTCCCAAGGACTGGAACATGCTTCTGTTCGTTGGAAGGCTATCTTGGGTGAAGGGCGCTAGAAACCTTTTGTTAGCAATGCCCTCCGTCTTGAAGGAATTCCCTAACACTAAACTCGTAATTCTGGGCAAAGGAGAAGAACAAAGAGACATAATTGAATCAGCGGACAGGTTAAACATTAAGAATAATGTAGCGTGCCGCTTTGATTTTGTTCCGGAACCTGAAAGAATTATGCATTATGCTGCTTCCGACGTATGCATATTCCCATCCGTCTATGAACCTTTCGGAATAGTTAGCTTGGAGGCTATGGCGATGGAGAAACCAGTCGTAGTGGGCGCATGTGGCGTGGTTGGTTTCAGAGAACAAGTATTAAGCTCTGGCCCGGACCAGAACGGGGTGCATGTTAACGGCGCAGATCCCCTCGACATAGCTTGGGGAATAAAATTGACCCTGCGAAACCCCGAAAAAGCCAAAAATTGGGGTGAGAACGGACGCAAAAGAGTATTAGAGTACTTCACATGGCGCAAAGTTGCTGACGAGACACTAAAGATCTACGAATCACTACTCTGAAGAGATTAGGTATACCCAATGCGCGTGTGGTGTCTAAAACCAGAATCTATGATAAGGGAGCCACACTGAAACATCCTCAGGACGCTCTGTTGTTTAATCGCTATATAAGGAAGTTTGCGTAGTATAGGGCAGTAACGTTATGATTAAATGGTGATGGAAAATGTCGGAAAAATCAAAAATTGTTTTCGTTGGAAAGAAAATGCCCATGGACTATGTTCTAGCGATTATTACAGGCCTGTCGGCGAGCGATGCTAAAGATATAACCTTGAAGGCTAGAGGGCAAGCAATAACTACAGCTGTTGATGCAGCTGAAATCACGAGAAATCGCTTCCTAAAAGACCTGAAAGTAAGCAAAATCGTGATAGGAACAGAGGAGATGCCGCCGAGAGAGGGCGAAAGCCGAGCTCGGATGGTTTCAACAATTGAAATAATGCTTACGAAAGAGTAGGAATACTTTGCGAAACACGCGCTAAGTAAACATGAAAGCGCGGCGTGTTTTGGTCTTCTGCCGTCCGATTGAAAATCCCGTTGCAGAACCAAGACAATGTCGCTTTCTCTGATTTAGACGCGTCACTTCATTTGCCTCGAATACGGTTTGAGCGTTCTTTGCCGTCATAGCCCCTCGCTTGGCTGGAGACAATACCTGAATGCTCTCCGACGGACGAGCAAGGCGAAATCGCTTGGCTGTATAGACGGAACGAGTCAGACTGGTTGAGAGAGCATAATTATCTCGCGTTATGAAAAGTGAAAAGGATGAAGAACCTTGAGACATAAACGGTCAATCGGGCCATATCTTGCTTTTCTTTCAGTGAAGTATGAAGTTGACCCTGAAAAGTTTTTTAGTGCACTGGTCAAAGCTGTAGAAAACAAGAAATCCAATTGCGGTCCGATTTCAATCGAGTGCCGCGGTGAGATAAATGCGGAAAGAATTTTTTTGATAACCAACAACGCGGGGGTTCTTGTACAATTTCGGGTCCCTGAAGAATTTCTGTTGGAGAGGGATAATCCGCTTGGAAAATTCTTGGAAACCGACAAGATTCTTAGATATCTTTCTAGGAAAGGCCGTGCAATCCATAGTCGCGCCATCAAAGATTTGCGGTCTGGAATGAAACATGTTAATTTGAAGGCTAAAATCTTGGAGATTGCAGAACCAAGGCGTGTTATTACTAGGTATGGTACCTATGCAAGCGTTGCCAAAGCAGTGATCGAGGATGAAACGGGAACAATCAGCCTTTGTCTGTGGAATGAGCAAATAGGCTGTGTCTCCGTTGGGGATACTGTTCGAATCGAGAACGCGCGAGCTTCTCTGTTTAGAGGGAAAAGGCAATTAAGCATTGGAACAAAAGGGCTGCTCAACAATGTCAAAGACCCCGTATCACAAAGTACTTCAACAGATTCGCCCGTTGTGGGGGCTTAACGATTTGCGGACATGTTTAATCTAATAATATATGAGTCTAATAATATATGAGTTAGATCAGGGAAATATAGACGGGGCAGGACCAGAAGTCATGTTTCTTAGATGTTTAGAATGTGGAAATACGTTCAAAATCGATACGGTTAAGGATGGAGAGGCGGTCAATTGCCCTGTTTGTGAAACTGATTATGTGACAGTGGTTAAAAATGGGAAAGTCCAACTGAAAGAATTCATGTATGAAAACGATGACTTTGGTGAATTGCCATATAGGGACGCGGCAACATGACTTTTGAATAGGAGTAAACCTTGGTGTGACTATGAAATGTCCTGCTTGCGGTCAAATGCTTAAACGAAAAGAGGATGTATGCGGCGAGTACATCTGTAATAATCCTGAATGCCTTGAAAACAAGAAAGCACGCGGGCAGGCATACGCAGAGTTTTACGGGCTTACCCAAGCAGAAATATACGAAAACTATCGCATATCACTTGCCAAAAAATAGGAAGGAGAAATAGCCGTGAGCGCGTTGGCTGTCCCTAATCGAATGTGAACAAGGATGATATTGTTTTCCATTTGGAGAAAACAGCGGATCTCCCGTTTTGTGCGCGCAACAGAAGCGATGCCCTAAAAAACAAGTTTTGACATTTTTGTTTTTCCTGATACTTTAGGTTTTAAGAACCACAACAGGCCCAAACGCCTTTTGCGAAGCGCAATATAGCCCTATCGGGTGTTTGGATTTCCACGACTGATTGTTTACGCAGGTCCTTAGGTGAAATCAGACCGAATGAGATTTCGTCAACAACTTTGGATTATCTCTTCTGTAACAATGCGCTATCTTTGCGTCTGTGCAAGCATCATGGGGTTAAATTTTATGCCTTCTCCTTGAGTCTTAATTTGGGAGTTATACACAGACTCTTGAGTTCCTGCAGTAGAAGCTTAAAAGCGTACGAGACGATTACTGCGGAAACTTTGGCTTTTTCGTCACATATCCTGCAGACATAGCGTCTTTGTTTCATGTCGAAGTAAGCGATTTGGCCGCAGTTCTCGCAGATGTAGAGCGTGTACTTGTCTGACTCTTCCAGCATTCTGTCTGTGAGCAGCATTGCTGCGCCGTGTCCGATGAGGCAGTCTCGTTCCATTTCTCCGAATCTGAGACCGCCGCCTCTGGCTCTGCCCTCAGTGGGTTGTCTTGTTAACATCTGAACTTGACCACGGGCTCTGGCGTGTATTTTGTCAGCGACCATGTGGTGAAGTTTTTGATAATAGACTACGCCGACGAAGACGTCTGCAACGAATTTTTCGCCTGTGGTGCCATTGTAAAAGACTTCGCTTCCAGTATGGCTGTAACCAAGCTTTACAAGGTTCTTACGCACTTCAGTGGGGCCTTCGTTTGAGAATGGTGTACCATTTGCTGGTCTTCCTCTTGCCGATGCAGCTTTTCCTGCCAAAGATTCGATGAATTGGCCAATGGTCATTCTTGAAGGTATAGCATGCGGGTTAATTATTAGATCTGGCACCATACCGTCATCAGTGAAAGGCAGATCCTCTTGCGGCACAATTAAACCGATGACTCCCTTTTGTCCATGGCGCGAAGCAAATTTATCTCCAAGCTCCGGGACTCGCTGATCACGCACTCTTACTTTTACAAGTCGACTGCCTTCACCTGACATCGTTATGAATATACCGTCTACTATACCGGTTTCGGAGGGACGCATGTCGACTGATGTATCACGCATAGATGGACCTTTAACTTCAAATTCTTTGTATTCTTCAAGGAATCTGGGTGGGCTGATTCTGCCGATTAATACGTCTCCGCCGACAACTTGAGATTCCAAACTGATTATTCCGTCAGGTTCCAAAAGCCTGTAATATTGCTCGCCGCGGTAACCGCGGGTTCCAGGTTCCGGAACAGTGAACTTGTCTTTTAATCCGCCTAAGTATTGGCGGCATTCTGCTTCGTAAATTCGGTAGAATGTGGATCTGGCTAAACCGCGTTCTATGGATGCTTTATTGAATATCAGTGCGTCTTCCATGTTGTAGCCTTCGAAGCTGAGCACGGCGACAACGCAGTTTTGCCCAGTAGGACGCTGCTTGTAACCCATAACTTCCATCAGTTCAGTTTCAACCATCGGAACTTGCGGGTAGTGAAGTATATGTGAACGTGAGTCGACGCGGTGGTGGAAGTTGGTGCCGTAAACGCCCAGCGCTTGTTTAGCCATAGCTGCCTGGTACGAGTTACGAGGCGACTGATTGTGTTCAGGATACGGAATTGTTGAGGCACAAATCCCAAGAATCGTGTAAGTAGCTATTTCCACATGAGTATTTTGAGGATTAATTGCGTCGAACGTTAAGGCGATGTATGCGTTTTCTTCTTCTTCAGCGTCCAAATACTCAATTAAACCGTTCTTGACTACGTCTTCCCAAGTCCACTCGCCTAAACCGATCTTTTCAAAATGTTTAGGCTGAAGTTTTGGAGCTCCATTCTCAACAATTATGAGTGGGCGCCTGACTCTGCCCTCGTCGCAGTTAGCATGTACTTCCTCGGTTTCAGTTTGCCGTTTTGAGAAGTATGTTACATTTACTTCAGTTGAGATTTCTCCAGCTCTTCTTTTTTCTCGGAAAGACTTCACCATTTCCTGCGGGTTATTGCAGTAGCCTATGATGTTTCCGTCAACGAAAACTTTAGCTCCTGAAATACGTAAATCGCGGCTGGCTTCTCCTGCTGGAACAGACCCCATCTCAAAAAGTAACTGCTTAACTCTATCAGGATTTACACCAACGGCTATAGAAGCTGATAGCGCCAAGTTTTTGACTAAACCACAGTTAGAACCTTCAGGAGTTTCGTTTGGACACAAACGTCCCCAGTGAGTAGGGTGTAAGTCTCTGGCTTCAAAGTTAGGTTGGCTTCTGCTCAATGGCGACTGAAGCCTACGCAAGTGGCTCAGCGTTGAGATGTAATTTGTTCGGTCTAACAGTTGGGTGATGCCGACTCTGCCTCTTCCCCAGTTGCCCGTCGCCAACGCATGCTGAAAACGTTCAGTAATTATGCCGGAGCGAACAGCGACTGACACAGTTATGATTGGCCCTTTAACGCCTATACGTTCAAGCTGGTACTTTATGTCCCTTGTCAAGGTTCTAAATGACACACGGAAAAGGTCTGCAAGAAGCGGACCACCGAGGCGCAAACGTTTGTTCTTGAAATGGTCTTTATCGTCAGGCTGCCTTCTACCCGTTTTCAACTGTAAAACGCGGTAGGCCATTTCGCCTAGGAAAATTGCTTTTTCTTTTCGGTTTGTTTCGCTTCTGCCTAAGTGTGGCAAGAAGTTCTTGTCCAGGGCTGCCGCGGCTTTTTGTAAGCGGTACTCTTCAACTTGTCCGTGGGCTACACGGTTACCGATGAATAGGATTGCGTCTGCAGGTGTGTCTATACCTATGGCCGCTTCAAATGACGCGGCTAGTTGGCTTTGCATTTCGCTGTCAAGTGAAACTGCTTCTGCAATGTCTATGTCTTTTTCCAGGCTTAAAGCGCGCATTATTACAACGAAAGGAATTTCTGTTGGTAATCCGGGCATGGTGACGTAGATGGCGTCGTCTGATTTGAGTTTAAGTTCAATTCGTGCCCTGAAACCGACTGTAGTCGAGAAAATTTTTGCTTGATAAACAGGTGAGGTCCCTTTCTCATCAATGTCTACAAGTACGCGGTTAGGCGCCAAGTCTTCCATGGCAACAATGACTCGTTCAGAACCGTTAACAACAAAGTATCCGCCTTGGTCATCAGGGTCTTCTCCAGCCGCAATAAGCTCCTCCTCTGAAAGCTGGGATAAGAAACAAAGTTTCGATTTAAGCATTACAGGGATATTTCCAATGTAGACAAGTTCGGTGTCCTGTTCTCTCCCATCTATCACGGGCGTCATTTCAAGCGCCACTGGCACGGCGTATGCAAGGTTCCTGAGCCTGGCTTCCATGGGGTAAATTTCGTGTTTAGTGCCATCCACTTCTGCCACGTACGGCCCTGTTATCCTCGATTGAGGATCTATCACCCAGACCTGTCCAAGCTTCACCTTGTACGGGCTTTCAGGAACTTCAATATTGATTTCGCCAACCTCATCCACTACCTCCTGCAAACCGTGATCGATAAACTCGCTATAAGAATCCAGATGCTGTCTAACTAGTCCTTTCTCGCTGAAGAAAGATTTTAACAGCAAATGTATATCTTCTTTTGAAATTTCAGTCAAAGTCATTTATCCCCGCAAGTTTAATTACGAAACGATATTCATGTGAATGTGCTTTTCGAATGCGGACCTTCTCAAACTTTTGATTTCCTCTGATGTTGAATCATCCAACTCGAAAAATAGTCTCCAGTTTTTAAGAGCCATACACACATCCTGTACAGCTCTAATAAGCTTTTTTGTACATTAGTTCGTTTCTTTGCCCATAAAACACGGTTCGTTACACTACAAAAGGCGCAGGCTTCTGCAGCCTTCGAACCTGATTAATAAAGCTCCTATACCAATTCTCAATTTCTGGCGAAATACTCGGCGGAACCTCCTCCATAGCTTTCTCAAAATCGCTGAAGGTAACCTCTTTTGCGTTGATGTCTCTTCTCAAAGCGTTCATGGCGGCCTCCCTGCATACTGATGATATATCGGCGCCTGAGTAACCTTTCGTCATGCGATGCGCATTGATGTCCACATCATTTGATAGTGGCATGTTCTTCGTATGAATCTTAAAGATTTCAAGCCTAGCAGCTTCGTCGGGTTCTGGAACATAAATTAGCCGATCGAATCTTCCTGGCCTTAATACGGCTGAGTCGACAATATCGGGCCTATTTGTCGCAGCCATAACTATGATGCCTTCTAAGGGCATTATTCCATCCATTTCTGTTAAAAGCTGGCTGATAACGCGTTCAGTTACTCCGCTGTCGCCGTCACCCAGCCCCCTCCTTGGAACAAGAGAGTCAACTTCATCGAAGAATATGACCGCTGGCGAAGCCATCCTAGCCTTCCTGAAGACCTCTCGAATAGCCCTTTCAGACTCGCCAACCCACCTAGAGAAAACCTCCGGCCCCTTAATCGAAATGAAGTTTGCCTCGCTCTCAGTTGCAACAGCTCTAGCCAGCATGGTCTTCCCACACCCAGGCGGGCCTATTAACAGTATACCTTTAGGCGGCTGAATCCCCAATCTCTTGAAGACTTCAGGATTTTTCAGCGGCCACTCAACAACCTCCTTTAATTTCTCTTTAACCTCCTCTAAGCCTCCCACTTCATCCCAATGAACAACCGGAACTTCCACAGCAATCTCTCTCATAGCTGTAGGCGTAATCTCCTTGAAGGCGTTCATGAAATCATCCATCCGAACCTCCATCTTCTCCAGGACGTGGGGAGGTATTCGCTCTTCCTTCAGATTTATCTCGGGAAGATACCTAAGTAGAGTTTTCATGGCTGCCTCTCTGCATAGGGCGGCCAAGTCAGCACCCGTGTAACCGTGCGTCCGCTCAGCAAGCGCCTTTAAGTCAACATCATGGGCTAAGGGCATACCTCTGCTATGAATCAACAATATTTCATGACGCCCCCGCTTGTCTGGGGTCCCTATCTCTATCTCGCGGTCAAACCTCCCAGGCCTCCTGAGAGCTGGATCCAAGGCATTCGGCCTGTTTGTTGCGCCTATTACTATGACATTTCCTCTACCAGTCAATCCGTCCATGAGAGATAGAAGCTGAGCGACAACCCTTTTCTCTACTTCACCTGTAACCTCCTCACGTTTGGGCGCGATGGAGTCCAACTCGTCTATGAGTATGATGCTCGGAGCGTTTTTATGAGCCTGTTGAAATATTTCTCGAAGCCTCGCCTCCGACTCCCCATAGAACATACTTATTATCTCAGGCCCGTTTATTGAGAAGAAGTTTACATCAGACTCATTTGCTACTGCTTTAGCTAGGAGTGTCTTTCCGCAGCCGGGTGGACCGAGCAGTAGAACCCCTTTTGGAGGATCTATTCCAAGCGTCTGGAAAATCTCGGGATGCCGCATTGGAAGTTCAATCATCTCCCTTATCAGTTGAATCTCCTTCTCCAAGCCTCCTAAGTCCTCATAGGTGGTACGTGGCACACTTTCAGCTTCCGCAACAGGGTCAGACAATATCTGCAATATAGTACCGAAAGTCATCTTGACTATTCCTTGGGGCTGCACCTTCGCAACAGTGAACTGAACAGAATGACCAAGCATCATAACGGACGTCTTGTCTCCCTCAACAAACGTCCTATCCATAAGTCTGTTCTTCACAAAATTTGCAAAGGCTTCGTCAACATTCAATCGCATATTCACTGGAGCAAGCACTATGCTCATAGCATCTTTAACTTCAGCCTTACGAACTACAACGTACTCATTTATTGATACGCCAGCATTTTTACGTAAGAACCCATCGATTCGCATAACGTTTGGATCCTGGTCTTCAGAGTACGCTGGCCAAACGATCGCCGACGTTTTTTTCTTCCCTGAGAACTCTATTACATCTCCAGATGAAACCCCTAACTTTTGCATTGTTCTCTGGTCTATTCTAGCGATTCCTCTTGCCACATCTCTCTGTCTGGAATCCAGAACTTTCAGCTGAACTTCGCTCAATCTTCAACGCTCCATTAAACATATCTGAGTGTTTGCGTTTTCTCATTATTCTGTGTCTAAGCTTATCTTCTTGAGGGACTCATACACGAATACATGTTCTCGCGCGCGCTCCTAATATAGGCTACAATTATTTAATCCGCCTGCGCAGGTCGCATTCAGGATCAAACTGTACCGGTCGTCGCGCGCCCCGCGATACAAGCGCGTTCTACTTTACAACGATGAGGAAAGTACAAACGAAGGCGATAGGGCGATTAACATATGAAGTTTTATTCGTAGAATATGAGGTTTTGTTCCTCCAATATTTCATGAAGCTTATGCACTGCGTCATAAACGTCCTGTTCTTTCTTCGCCCCGGTACAAACAAGGCTCCCGCTTGCGAATATCAATATGACCACCTTAGGCTCATCCATCCTGTAGACCAAGCCTGGAAACTGCTCCGGCTCATACATCGTTTGTCTAATCGTGGAAACTGTCTTCTCCAAATCTACCTGTCCACCTAGACTTGCAGAAGCAACGATGTTCACAACCTTAAAGGCCGGCTTGCTAACAATGATTATTCCGCCCATTTTCAGTTCTTTCACAACTTTCATGATTGCTCTGCGGGATTCCTGTCCCGATTTTGCGCCTGTACAAATCATTTTACCAGAACTAAAAATCAGTGTGGCTGTCTTCGGTCTCTTAAGCCTAAACACTAATCCGGGAAACCGGTCCGGATGATATTCTGCTTCTGGATAACTCTTCACAACCGCGTTTAAGTCAACTTTCTGATTTAGAGCGGCCGAAGCAACAATGTTCTGAATGTTAATTATGGCTTTAGTCTTCGGCATTAAACATCTCTTCCTATAGTGTAGCTGATGCCTAAATACCCTTCACAAAAGCCTTAATGTTGCTAGTGTATAGAAGCGACCTGCACGTTCCTTATTTTCTCTGATACATAAAATTGGTTTGAAGGAGATTTCTCAGGGGATAAGCAAACTTTAACAGCGATTTCCATTCTATAATGGCTGGAGCAAAGACGTCAAGTGACGAGACGGTCGCGTCAAAGAATATTTCGCTATTTCCCTTGAGGAGGCAAGATAGGAATGAGATTAAGAGTTTTGCAGATAGACAGTTTAGTTCCGCCAGAATGGGGATTTACAGAGAACGAGGCAAAGAAACCGGCTGGATTCTGCACTATTAAAGAAGCAACAGAATACGCCATGCAAAATTTGGGTTTGAAAAAGGGCGAATTTAAAGTGTTAAAGGGCAGAGGGGTAGATTTAGACGGCAGTCCTAAAGGAAAATGGATTCTTAAAGTTAAGACGGAGTGATTTCAAATGAGATTCGCGATTAGGTACCTCAAATTGGCTTTTCAAGTTTTCTCAGTCGGTCTGTTTTGCCTATTTTCTCCGCTTCACGTGTTCAGGCTTTAAGGAAAAATGCTTGACCAGCTTTCATGCCCAAAACATCTGAGAGGACATGTTCTATTATTTAATGCAGAAAGCACATTTGTTAATGTTTTTCTTTCCCGTTTTCTTTGCATATTCTTCCGCGTCTCTAAGTGCTTTGAATGGTTCATGCTCTACGGTACTCCAATACCCATTCAATGTTTTGTCACGCTTTCGACTAACAAATTTACCGCAAATCGCAGCATGAATGGTTGCTTTATTGTTTGGATGGTTAACATAAAACACAAACCCGCCATCCATATCATTCAACTCTATAGCATCATTAGCTTTCTATAATATATTTTTTGCCTAACTGCATTTTTGACTATTTTAGCATGAACAAATAAAGCATGGAAAAATGCAAATGATCACAGTTTTGTATATTTACCGGTCCTCTTCTTCCCAATCTTCGTCGGTTAACTCTTCTTCCCCTTCTTCCTCTTCCTCAAACATGCCTTTTTCAACTCACTTTTTAAAAAATCGTAATAGTTACTACACTTATAAGGTTTAATGAAAAAAATTAAGAGATCCTAGCCCTAATCCCCAATTATTGCGAAGCCACCTGGCCCAGGGTACGATGGCATCTGACTATTTCATTTTCTTTCAAGCTCTTGAAGTACGCGATGTCTTTCTCGCTCAATTTTTTTCCAGTTCCGCAAACAGCTCTTCAAGATTGCGGAAAACAGCATCTACCTGTGTTAGATGTTGTTTTGGGTGTTCATGTGGGATTTGTTCCGTTCATGAAAATAGGTTGCATCAACCCTTTGGCAGAAGCGAGCTAAACCTATCCACCCAACACTTCAACACACTCTTGTAGCATCATCCTTCTTCTAGAGAGCCTTAAATGCTTCAAACCATCTGTCGTAAAGCGCCAGCATGTCAATGGATACACTGGGCTTTCTTTCCTCAAGTATCTGCCTGAAATCCTCCATCGACAACGGCCTTGGCTTGACCCTTCGGTCGCTTGCCTTACCTGACTCAAAGAATGCGCCGATGAGTTTCAGCTGTGCCGACTGGTTGAAATCCCTTATGTCACTTCCCGAGAATCCCTCTGAAAGTCTCGCGAGTTCCCGCAACTTAACATCTGGAGCAAGTTGAAGACAGGCAGTATAGAGCTTGAACATCATCAATCGTGTATGGCGATCAGGCAATGGAACCAGAATTCTTTTCTGAAATCTTCTTATAAAAGCCCAGTCCAAATCCCAAGGCTTGTTGGTCGCTCCAATCACGTACACGTGAAGATTCTTGCCCTTGTCTACGATACCGTCCATCTCTTTCAAGAACTGGTTGCGAACACGGATTTCGCCCCCTACCTCATTTGCGTGTTTTCCCATCAAAGAGTCAAGCTCATCGACGAAGACTATTGCAGGCTTTCCTTCCAACGATGATTTTCTTACTTTACCGAACAGGCGTGCGACATTCTGTTCAGCTTCACCCAGCCATTTTGACATTATCGAAGCCGCGTCAATTGAGACGAAAGTAGCGTCTATTTCCGTAGCGACGGCTGCCGCCAGCAATGTTTTCCCGCAACCTGGCGGCCCGAAGAGCAATATTCCCCGTGGCCATCCTAATGGAAACAGGTCGGGTCTCTGAAAAGGATAGATTATTGCCTCCTTCACCGCCTTCTTTGCGGGGTCCAGTCCAACGACTTCCGCCCATTTCACGTTAAGCTTCTCTGTGACTATCAGTTCTTCGTAACTGGACTTGCCGCCTTCACTCTTTTTGGTTTCACCCTCACGACCGCCGTTTCTAACTTCTGCGTGAGGTTGTTCGCGCAGCACACCTACGGCACCTTGTATCGCCTTTATGCGTTCTTGGTAGGCGATCGCTTTTTGCACGTAGACTTTGTTCAAGTCGTATTCAGGATAGAGTTTAACAAGTTGAAGTAGGCTTTCCATGGATTTCTGGTACATGATTATTGCCATGCCCCTTGAGCCTTGCTTGTCCAAGCGCACTGCTTCCAACGCGTAGTTTGCTGCATTCTTCTCAAGCTCTTGGGAAGCACTCATAACCTCTATTCGCCCGTCTGTAATTCAACTTTTATTTTTCCTTTCGACCCTAAACTTTCAAGGCGCACGCGCGCTAAGCTGAAAAGTCTACGTTTACTCACAAAGAACTCGCCAATTATCTAATATGCACAATCAACATTTCAGTTTTTCCTAAGCAACAAAGAATCATCACAAACATTCTAAGTAGTCCATATGGTTTTTATCTGATAAGGGGCAAGTCACATAGAAAACTCGTTATGCTAATCATTGAACAGGTGGTAAATGTACGAAAAATATTGCGTTTGTAGCACATGACAACAAGAAAAAAGGTTTGGTTACTCTGGTTGTTCGGGTTGTTGTGGCTGTTCTTGTTTTGGCATTGGTTTCTTGTTTGCTAGTTCCTGTTGTGCCTAAGTTAGGTCTTTGAAGCCGTAGGTTCCAACTGGAGGCCAGCCTGCTTCCGGCATGACCGCGGGTATTAACATGATTGTGTTTGTTTGTGATTGCTGACCTAACTCGTAGAGTATGTTCATCCATCTAAGTCTTAGTCCTTCGGGGCTTGCCTCGTACGCTTTTGCTGCTTCAATCATTTTTTGTGACGCTTCGAACTCGGCTGTAGCTAGGGTTACTCTTGCCATGCGTTCTCGTTCAGCTTGTGCTTGGCGGCTCATGGCGTCTTGCAGGTTACTTGGTATTATGACATCTCGGACTTCGACGGCTGTGGCTTTTATTCCCCAGGCCTCAGTTTTTTCGTCGATAATTTCACGCATGCGGGCCCCAACTTTTTCACGTTCAGCCAGTAACTCGTTAAGTGTAACCTTGCCTATTACTTCCCTGAGGGTAGTTTGTGAAGCTAGCTGTGTGGCTTGAACATAGTTCTCAACTTGCAGCACCGCCTTCTCCAAATCCACAGGTTTCATGTACAACACCGAATCAACGTTTACGGGAACATTGTCTTTGGTTAAAGTAGACTCCGTACGGAATTGAACGGTGTCTAGTCTTGTGGAGATTTTTATGGGCGCCCTGTCAATTAATGGAATAAGATAGAAAATTCCAGGACCCTTCAAGCCAACGTAGCGTCCAAGCCTTAAAACTGGCATTCGTTCCCACTCTCTCAGAACACGAATACCGCTTAACAAGAAAAGCGCAACAACAATACCAATGAATCCAATGACAGGAGCTAAAACGTTTACCGACAATTCAATTCACAACTTCAATAAGTATTCTGTACCCTGGAGAGTTAAGCTTTTGCCTCAACTGGTTTACGAGGAGCACGCCTGCCATGCCAACAACTTCCACCGTTTGACCGGTCAAGTAGGCTTAAATATCAACCGTTAGTTGAGCGTGTGTTATTCTTCCAACGCAAGTTTTGCGCAATCGACAGCAAGCTTTTGAGCGGTTAGAAGGATAATGACGATGCAGAGTTGAGAATGAAACGTGATTTAACCCTCTTTGAAGTTTACAGAATTAATCGTCGCCGCAGCTTTGAATCGTGCGCTGCCTTGTCCCGATATTAAGTGTTGAAGAACGTCGGTGAGACTGCTTTCTCTGGTCTTCCAGTGTTTTCTGCTGCTTCTCGGTTCAGAACCAAACATAGAACGCTGAAGAGCGCGTATGAAGCTACGTTGCCTAAGCCTCTTACCTTATTGATGGTTAGACTGTACTGTGTCTTTAGGAAGCTGTAGACCGCCTCTACATGAGGTCTTTTGTGGTACTCCTTCTGCTGTTCTTCCGGCCCGTAGGTTCGAAACTTCCGATCCACCCTCAGCAAGCCCTCAACGTTTCGCTTCTGGTTTGAACGATACGGAATCACCGCTGCGTCGACAGCGTCTCTGAGTTTGCCATCGCTGTATTGGCTGTCAGCTATCACGCTTCTCAGTTTAGCCTCAGACTGCTTTAGAATCAGCTTGGTCTTCTCAAGCAGGTTCAGTGAGTGTTTCTGTTTGTTCTGGTTGGCGGAAGCAAAAATGCAGGCTAAAGGAAGCATAGTCGCAGAATCGATGGCTAAGTGCAGCTTGTATCCGAGTCCGAAGGTTCTGCCTGCGCGTCCAACTCTGGCTTCCTTGTCTGAATAACCAGTCTGGCTGTCCAATGGATCACGTGTGCTCCACGCATCTATGAAGGACGCATCAAAGATGGAATCAACGTCTCGTGCACTGTTCCGTTTCAAGAGCTTAGCAACTTTCTCGTCTATTATGTTGATGAGGCGGGTTTCTCCGACTTTCCGAATGAATCTGCTGAGGACACTTCGCGGGTAGCCTTTTTGGCTGTCTTTTACTAGGCAGAGCCTTCTGATTCTTTGGTCAGTGTTTAGGATGCGGGTCATTTCTCTTAGACTACGTACAGCTTTCATGCGCATGACGATGAAGGTTCTGAAAAGCCCAACGGGGTTTCTGGGCGGTCTTCCTGGACCATCGGTGTGGAAGCAACTGTGGAGGGCTGTTTTGGCAAAGCTTAAGTCTATGTTTCGAAAGAGGGTTTCTAGGGTCTCGTGTTCATCTTGTCCCGCTAGGACTCACCTCCTGAGCTTGGACGTGCTCAGAGAATACGAGCCCCAATTGCATTAATTAATTTAGGGACAGAGACTGTGTGAAAAATCAATTGATAGTTGTTGACGCATACCCGTGCACTTGAAATCTTTCTGTGCTAATGTGAAGTAATCTTCTCTTCTTTCTTGTTCTCTTTTTCTGCTGCTCATAATTCCGACAAACAGGTGAAAATTCTCGGTCCAAGAAGGTTCAGAACACGCCTCAGGTTGTAAGCCAACATGGTGAAGCCAACCTCCCCTGTCGTCTTCCGCAGGCCCTTAAGCAGCAAGTAGCCCTGATTGAACGCTCTTTTGATAGTGCCAAACGGATGCTCCACAAGCTTCTTCCGCAAGGCCAGCTTCTCTGGCTCAAGCCTCATCCGTTCCCTCATCTCATCAACAACTTCCGCGTTCTCCCAACGCCACAACGTCCTTCCACGCTTATTCATCGTGCATTTCGTCATGAAATGCTCACATGAAAAACACGCATCAGTACTGTAAACCCGTATGTTCTTTTGATGGGCATGATCCAAATAGCTAAACACAAGCCTGTTACCCGCAGGACAAACAAACGTGTCCGTCACCTTATCATAGGCGAATTTGTCACTGTGAAATTCACGAGCAGGAACACCCTTCTTCTTGACAAAACCAACCCCATACCTATTCTGCTCCGGCACGTAAGGAGTGATGCCGTTGTCAACGCATTCCTTGATTTCTATAAAACTGAAGAATCCCTTGTCGGCTACGGCATCCAAACGTTGGGCTCCAAGCATCTCCTTCGCGCCCTTGGCAATAGAGCTGAGCTGGCAATTATCAGCCGGCGCATTCGTCACGTTATAATCCACTATCAAATGATGCTTATCGTCAACTGCAACGTGGCTGTTGTAGCAAGGCTCAATCCTTCCTCGGTTCTTCATGAGCCTGCAGTCAGGATCAACCAATGACACTTCGTTCTGCTTAGACTCTTTAAGCTTGGCCAGAAGCTCTGCGTACTCTTCTTTGCGTTTCATAAGCTTCTGCACTTTTTCTTGAAGCAAGTCTGCATGCTTGGAGTTGGCTTGCTCTTCTCTGCGGTCTTCCTCTTCGATCTCGCACAGGTACTTTGACACGTGTTTGTCGATCATTTTCATTCGGTAAGCCAAGTTTTTGCGGTTGAAGTTTCGGTCAAGGGAGTTGACGGCTTTGAGTTTGACGCCGTCTACGGCGACGAGTTTGGCGCCGTACAAATCTAAGCTCATGCAGAGCTTGACGAACTCTTTGAACACGCCTTTCACGCAGTCAACGTTGTCTTTGCGAAAGTCAGCGATAGTCTTGAAGTCGGGAGTCAGCTTTCTCATTAGCCACATAACTTCAACGTTTCTGTGGCATTCCCGCTCGAGTTTCCTGCTTGATCTTATCTGGTTCAGGTAGCCGTAGACGTACAATTTGAGCAGGTCTGAGGGGTCGTATGATGGTCTTCCTAACTCGAGTGGGACGGAATGTTTGAAGCCCAGTTTTTCCATGTTGAGGCTGTCGACGAACGCGTCGATGAACCTGACTGGGTTTTCCTTGTCGACGTATCCTTCGAGTGTGTCGGGGAAGAGTGCGGTTTGGTCTCGGTTTAAGCCTTCGACGTGTTCGCTCATGACTGTCGGTGCTCCTTACGTCGCTGATTATTGGAGAAGTCTAGATTTAAGGTTAATGGATGCGAAACAAACGAGACTTTTCACACAGTCTCGACAAACCAGCGCGCTACAGATCAGCAGAAAACCGTGCAAGCTCCATCAAGTCTTGAAAAAACCTAAAGGCACAAATATTAATTTGATTGGCCTTTTCTTCCGTTCAGGGTTTATCAACTTGGATCTTAGGCTGCAAGTTTTCAAGCTTGATGCGGATGATAATAATTATTTGAGGAAAAGCTTTCGCTTCGCTGTCGTTGACTTTAGTAAGTCTAAGAGTTATCCTCAAAATTTTGTTTGTATACTACCGTTACAATTAGTAGCGGGAAAATCAGATAGTGTTTTTCTTCAGGTTTTCGGAGACAAAAGCTTTGAACAAGCTAAGGCTTTGCTGAAAGCGGCTTTGGAGAGGGAGGATGATTCTGATGTTAAAGCTGAGATTGAGAGAAGACTTTTGCTGCTTGAGCCTAAAGGGGTTAATCAAACAAAGTGCAGTGGTTGCGGAAAACTCTTCCAGCCTAAACGGATAAGAAAGTTCAAGAACAATTATTGTGAAGAATGCATGAAGAAAAGATTCGGGAGCGAGTATAGCAATTTGTGAGAATAAGGTATGAAAAGAAGAGACAGGTCAAAAGTAGACTTCAACAGTGACATAGATGAATTTATCCGTCTTGCTCAAAGATGGAATAACCTCCACACAAGGCTACTAAATACTCTGGCTAGACTACCCGAAGAAGTTTACCAATTTGTATTACAGAAAATCTCTTTCCATGCAGGCCAAAGTCAAACTGTACAAGTAGAAGAAATGAACAAACCCTACATGATAATTCTGAAACGAACAGACTCAGAATCCTTAATAGCTCACGAAATAGCCCACGCCTACCTTAGCTACACCAAAGCAAAAAGCAGATTAGAAGACCAAGAGGCACAAGCTGACGAGCTAAGAAAAAAATGGGGTTTCAAGAAGAAACAACTCTGCTCAACCTACCCTAAAGGATGTCTTAATTGCTTTAATCCTCACTGCGCCGAAAGCAACTCAAAGAAACTTAGCTAGACACCCCTTTTTGGATCGGGTATAGATGAAAAAACAAGCGACCGAGGAGATTCGAGTTTACGGAGTTATCCAATTAAGCCGTTTCTTGAATAGAGTTGCATGTTTTGAGCAATCGATGATTTCTATGTCTATGTAAGGCGACTGAGAAACTTGATGGAAGGGTATGGTCGTTTTCAAGGTTTTCTTTGGAAGACTTTCAGCCCTTAGCTCAAAGTTCCAATGTTCTTTTCCATCAAAGTGACTGCCCTTAGCATTATAATCTTGATAAACTATCAGAGAAAAAGTCTCTTGACCGCCGTCACCGAATTGGTATTTTGCTGACCCGCTTCCTTGCAACGGATGGTTACGTGAGACCACATTTTTTTCAACATATGTACAGTCTGGGTAGTAGTTAGTATCCCATTGAGCAGAAGTAACATCTTTAATGCTTTTGCCTATGAGATTCAAGTACTTGTCATCAGTAAGCAGAGTTTCTTTCTTGTATGAGGGCGTTTCAACAACTATCTTGAAATTGATTTGGTTGACTTAGTGTTGCCATATTATTGATCCTTCCCTCAGCTAACAGATTGTATGGGCCGTTCTCTTAAATTATTCTTAAAATAATATTCCTCTAAAAAAAAGAGGATATGCGGGAGAAGCAAGGTGGTGTGGAGGATTTCCTCATCATCACTTCAGGCGGAGGTAGCGCCAAAACCGAGGAGATTTTACGTAAAATACTACAAGAACCTTCTGTGAAGCAGTGAAATTTGGTTTGGAAATGCCTAAGCAATAGAAGTGAGAGTTGTTTTGGCTCACGCTAAATCTTTTTATCTTTTACAATTCTAACGTAAGAAATGTGTAGTGGACGGCCAGACCGTTTTGAAACGGACTGTACCTGATTTTCTGTGGATTTACAAGCATAAGGCTATTTATCTTGACGGCGAACAGGTTCATTTAAACCGTGAGGAATGGGATGAGGAAGTTGTGCGGTTGCTTGAGAAAAGAGGCTGTAGTGTACCGCGTATTTCTTATCATGCTCCGATGTCGAAAGAGAAGCTTGAAGAGGTTTTATACTTGATTGCGGAGTTTGTGAATGGAGGGGGAAAGTGAAAGTGGTTTGTTGTGAATACGCTAAAGTCGAGACTGGTTTAGGGGAATTTGAATTAAGTATTCGTGAGTGTGGAGGTCAAACTTGTCCTCAATCTATTTTTTCTAATCCTTCAATTTATGAAAAATGTCCACAGCGGTTGAAGTACCAAAAAGACGGGTCTGGGAATCAAAGTGAAGAGCCGAAAAAGGTATTTGTTCGCGTTCACTCAAAACAAGAGTCAGTACCTAAATTCACTGGTATTGGCTGTAACGGCTGTCAATACAAGGCTGGTTCTTACTGTTGGGGTCAATGTACATTTAATATTTGGAAGAGAAAACCTGATTGGTAAAGACAAAATGTTTGAGGCTTAAAGGATGGGGTTTGGAGCAAAGTGTTATTAGTGTTGTGCGTTTACAGGGGCTTGAGTGGCTCATGTGAAGAGAGAGGAAGCGGTAGCACTACTAAAAGAATTAGGCACGGCGCATTTAGTTCAATCGTCTTTGGTTCTTATTGAAAAGCGAAAATCCGATAGTTACCAATTGCAGATTAGAGGCGATTATAACCGTCAACTAATTGGAGTATTTCTAAAGAAAAGGCACTTCTCATTCGAGATGAGCAACGATTATTTAATTGTTTTCAAGTCATAGGGGTAATGGTTTCTTGGATATTGCAAGAAATGGACTAGGCCACAGTAGTATGATGGAGCCAAGTAAAAAACCGTTGAACGTTCTCATAAAACAGTTGCACGGAAATATTGAAGTTGTTCTCAAAAATGGCTATGAATATAAGGGAAAAATGATAAAATGCGATGGGTACATGAACATTCTTCTTGAAGGCGCGAACGAATGCAAAGAAGAACAGTTGCTGACAAATTACGGCAATGTGTTGCTCCGCGGAAACAACATTCTCTACATTGTGCTAGATGCTAATATGCATTAAATAGCAAGGCTTCACTTAATCGAAAGAAAGAGGTGTTCTCTAATTGTTTAAGGATTCGCTTAATACTTCAAGCGCATCCCATCGGATCCGCTCCCTTCGGGTTTATGGACGGACAGCTTCAAACCTTGGTCAAAATTTGCGAAAATATCCTTATTCAGTGAGTTTGAGCCTAGGGGCTCATACCGTGTACGGGGTAAGCCCGGTACGGCCCACTCCTGATTGTACACAAACGAGAACTATGAGATGCACGAACATCTCCAGACAACCTTTTCGATAATATTGATAATTGAAGCAATTTTCACAACCCTTTTTGCAACAACAATGTGGTTCAGCATAAAGCATATTCATCCAATACCATTAAATTAAAAGCACATAGTCGCTTCTAAACAAAAAGTTTCTTAAGGCTGACTTTGAAAAAAAGAATAAGTTACAAATCCAAACTGTAATGCAATTTTTGTTGTTGTGCATGTACAATCACAAATTTTTAAATGCAGTTGACTGTCAATACCTTTAGCGTAGTTACCACGGTTTTAGGAGGTGTGACTTGTGCCTGAAACATCTATTAATATAACGGAGAAATTACAGAAAATCGGTCAAACTGCTCAAGAATATAAGGATGCAATTGTTAATCAATTCAAAGACATGGAAGTAGAGGTAAAGGATTGGAACTTTGCAGTCGGGAAAGTTGACAAAGACTACATAGTTGATGTTAACCTTAAGCTTTGCATACATTCAAAAAAAGCCTAAGCAAGAATGCATTCTATTGGCAGTAAGAAACGTGAATCCCTTTTCTTTAATTATGTTTAACTTTTTTAAATAGAATATTTAATTCTGAACAGTAAAGTTTAGAGTTCTTCCGGTTCAACTGTTTTTCACCAAAACAAATAAAAACTCGACTTGCATCCATGAAAGCTACTAGTGCGAGGAAAAAGTGTATGCCATCTGAAATTACCGATGTTGATAAGTTTGTAGCCATGAGCGCCAAAGCAAAGCACTGCTCAGTGCAAAGACTCAAAGACACTGTTAAACTTAAACTTCGCACACCCCACCAGCTTTACACTCTGAAAATTGAGCCCGTAAGAGCTGACGAAATCATAAAAAAGCTTCAATGCGAAATCCAAGAAAAAGAGAAATAAAACAACCTTTTTCTCAGCTGTTCTTTTCTATTTTTAGCCGCCGCATTCTTTACAGGTTAAACTGTCAGTTCTTACGTTGTTTCTTGTTTTGTATAATGAAGCATCAGCAAAACCATTTTGAAGCGCCGCTTGCCTTGATTTTAACGCTTAAGCGCCTGAAATTTCTCGAAAATCAGCGAACCTTAAATATACATAACGCATCCAAAATCCAACTCTGCAAACCTTGTTATAAGGTTTAATATCAAGCTTTTTTAAGGTTAATAGCTTATTCTTAGGGTTTTTTAATCAACCTATTTGGTAAAGTTATTGCCGTGAGAGGAATTTTATGAGCGAAAACCAGTCGAATGGTCATTTTTTACATATAAAAGTTAAAAAAATCATCGATGCTCTTGTAAAAATTACAAGAGCCTGATTAATTGTCCATGACCCTTTTTGCCATTGAGGGCTTCGGGTGGCGAAGGCTTGTTGTTTTTGCTTTTTGTGAAAAGAAAGAAGGGTATTTCAGTAAGGTTTGATTAACGTTCAGAGATGGATAATAGATGAGGGGTATCATAACGGGGTGCAGTGAATTGTCTTGGATGAAGCTTAATTATCTGAGAGGGCTTTAAAAAGTGTGTTTGGTTGATGCTTTTGTATACAGTTTTAGGATGCGTGTGCTGGACTTTTTAGTTTTGATGCATTTGCTATCTTTTTTGCTTTTTTTATGTCAATCTACTTAAGGGTTAGCCATGAGTGTTGAGCGTAATCTGATAATTTCTCTTCTTAAATTGACGAAAAAAGGGTCTGTTTTAACTGAAAATGTCAATAGAGATGCTCGCATACCATCAGCAACTTCACGAAAATTGCTGAAAAAACTACAAAACGAAGGCCTAGTTTATTTAAAACAGGACAGCGTCGAAGTAGAAAGCAACGGCAGGCTTAAGTTGGCAGTTAAAGCAGCATCCTTAGGCGCAGATGTAGAGTACATCAGCAATTTGCTTTGTTGGCAAGAGTTTGAAGAAATTACCGCTTTGGCATTGAAAAACAACGGATATTTGGTGTCAAATAACGTTCGTTTTAAAAATGCGGCTCGTAAATGGGAAATAGACGTAGTAGGCTGCAAGAAACCCTTAGTCGTCTGCATAGATTGCAAGCATTGGCAACATGCAATTGCCCCTTCTGCCTTGAAGAGAATCGTTGATTCACAGGTGGAACGCACAAGAGCATTAGCGGATTCGCTGCCAAACATCGCCCTAAAACTCGAATGTACAAAGTGGAATGAAGCAAAGTTTATTCCATGCATATTATCTCTCATGCCCAGCTCATTCAAGTTCTACGATCAAGTTCCCATTGTACCCATACTTCAACTGCAAGATTTCCTAAACCAACTGCCAGCCTTCATCGGATCGATAAAGTTTTTTCCGAAAACTTTCAATTCTTTAAGCTATAATTTTTAAAATTGAACTTTTAGCTAGCCTAAATGCCGGGTAAAGGCTAAAAAGCAAGATTCCTGCTAAAGCTGCAAAAAGCAAACCGGTTATCTCCAAGATCGTGAACCCTGTGACTATCGGGTTGAGGCATCAAAATAAGCAAAGTTATAATTGTGCCAAGCGATATTCCGACTCCAAAGCTTGAAAACAGCACAATTATGCTTTGGATTGCCAAAACAAAGACAACAAATTTAGGTTTAGCTCCAACAGCCCGTAAAACAGCGAATTCTTGATGTTGCTCATCCGCCGCAAGCATCATGTAACTTACCATGCAGAGGGCTGCTGAAACCAAAGTAAACAGTGGCATAAGCATTATGGTTTGCCAAGTTGACGCTAAAAAGTTCGTGTCCTTTTCAACATCGCTATTTAGCGGGAAGACGTTCAAGTTTGGATCTATGTTTTGTATTAAGGTTTTGATTTGTGCAATTGCTGCAGACTGGTCAGCTGGGTTCTTAAGCGTAACTAGCAGTAAATTGGGGCTGGAAAGAGCCACAATATTTTCAAGTGTCTCAATAGGGACATAGGTTACAAAGCCATTGTTTATGGGATCTACGCAAACTCCCACTATGTTAAAGGTGCTATTTTCAAATGATATGCCTTCAACAAGAGGATTTGACTGGCTTATATTCATGCTTAAGTCAGGCGAATACATTGATTGAGCAATTGAATCGCCTACAACTGCCTCGTAACTGTCATTTGCATTCAAAAATCGACCTTCAACATTCCAAGCGCCAGAAAGCTCTGCTGTGTTAACACCGATAATTATTGAATCGCCAGTTCTACTGTCACCGACAGGAGTGACCTGTAAGGTCTCACCGTTGAGGCTGAAATTTTGCAGCCTCTTGAACTGGCTCACTTAAAACTAGTCGTGTATCAACCAAACTTACACTTGGCAAAGCTTTTAATTGCTGGATAACTGAGCTTGGAATCGCCAGATTTGGGTCGGAATAGTTAAAATTGCCTGTTTTTGAGGCTCCTGAAAATGTTGATAAAAGCTGTTCATACTGGTTACCCATGCTGTTTGTAGCTATGGCGATTGTGTTTTTACCAACAGCGTTTTGAACCCATGATGTAGTGGTGCCGCTTGCAATGACGCCGCCCGCAATCGAAACTGTAAGCAGGATAAAAACTATTGACAGCAAAATGAAAATTCGAAAAGTCGCTGATTGGCGGCGAAGCAGGCTTCTGGAAGCAATACTCCAAGTTATGCCGGACTTTGATAGTGATTTGTGCTTGTTGGTCGTGGTTAAACCGTAATAGTTTACGGGTGAAAGCGCCTTTACTGGTGACATTCTTGAGGCTTTAAGGAGAGGCCAAATACCGAAAAATAATGCAAGAACAAAAAAGACAACAAAAACTAAGGGTGCAAACCAGAAATTGGGCAACTGATAAGCTGAAAAAACATAGTTAGCGACGCCGTAGTCCATTAAAAAGCCAACAATTATGCCTAAAACGCATCCCGCCACCGTTGTTGTTAGTAGTTCTGTCATGAAGTATCCAGCAACAAGGCTGTTTGGGCATCCAGCCGCCTTTATCAAGCCGAAATCGCGGGTTCTTTGAGCCATCATAAAGAAAGCGATAAAAGAAGTTAACACTACTACCTACGGCAAAAATGAGTATGCCAATGAAAAGTATAAACTGCGAAAACAGTGCGGTTATTCCCTCAGTGAACAGTGCCTGTGGCTGATGTTAAACCAAAGCCTAAACGGCTGCTGAACAGCAAAAGAAACAGTGTAGAAGCAACACTCAACGCTAAAGTGGCAATGGTTAAGCTTGTTTGAAGCCTCCTTCGAAGCAAATCATTGATTGGAAAAGCAGCTTTACTCATTTTTACTCGCCAATTTGCCTTCTTCAAGGCATAAAACTTGATCCGCTAACTGCTTTATTTGCAACGTCATGGGTTGAAACAATAACTGTTTTCCCTTTTTCTTTCAGCATCTGAAGCACTTGCACGATTTTCTGAGCGTTTTTATCATCCAAATTGCCTGTGGGCTCATCAGCAAGGATAAGTTGCGGGTCATTCGCTAATGCCCTGGCAAAAGCTACTCGTTGCTGCTCTCCACCGCTAAGTTGAGCTGGAAAATGGTTCGCCCTGTTTTGCAAACCTACGGTTTCAAGCAGTTCAGTTATGCGTTTTTCTATTTCATCCTCGGGTTTTCCAGTCCACTCCATTGGAAACGCAACATTTTCAGCCACTGTTAAGGTTGAAACCAAATTGTACGCTTGGAAAACAAAACCAACGTTGTTACATCGAAAATCTGACAGGAAATCTTCATTTTGATCGGTTAAATCTTGATCGTTAACAAAAATTTTTCCCGTCGTCGGCTTATCGATTCCGCCAATTATGTTGAGCAGGGTTGTTTTGCCTGAGCCTGAAGGACCACTTACTACGATAAACTTTGCCTTTAAGAATTGAAAAAGTTATGTCTTTTAAGACTTCAAGTTTTTCGTTGCCTATTTGGTAAGTTTTTCCTAAGGCTTGCGCATATACCATGGCGCCTTCTTGTTTCTGCACAGTCTTATCTCTCTTCCTATGAAGAAAGACGTTAACAATTATAGATAATATATGTTGAGGTACATTTCTTACACTTTTTAAGTGTAAGTTGTGTCCAAGTTAAGATTTCCTCTGTCCCGCTTGAGAATTCTAACTTTTTCAGGGAGCTTATTTTTCTCCCAATCAGTCCAGCTGACTTCTTTGAAAAGCCACCGTTTGCCGAGATGCGCTGCAACGACGGCATGCTTATGCGCGTTATCAGCGGGGATAAATTGGTCGAGAAACCTGAAGAGTTTGTCGATTTGCTGTTTGGGAAAGTAGGCGTAGTAGCTGGCGTTTTTTACTTCAAAAGCGTACATGTGGGCGCCTTTTCTTGCCATGATATCTGGCAGGGGATTGAGGCTTGGGTTGCTTACTGGAACTCGGACGGCGTTGTAGCCTTTCTTCTGCAGGAGCTTGACCAGTACTGTTTCGCTGTAGAAGCCTCTTTTGCGCCAACGACGAAGTCTTACTCTGTCGATTTCTGTGCTCAACGGTTTTCTCCTCTGAATGTTTGCTACTTTATTAGACGTTGGAGATAAAAATTGTTGCCCAGAAACACTGAGAAAACTGTGTTATGTTGATGCTTTTGTATACGTTGCAGTAGCCTGGTGCTTCTGGAGAAAGTTGGTGACGTTAAAAATTCAGTGTAATACCAACTTCACCAACGCTACTGGCAGCGTAAAATCTTTCATTCACACTGACAAAATATTGCCTGATTAGACTACACTAACCACGCAAAAGCAAGCGCTGAACCCAAAAGACCCCAAAAGAAAGCTCCTTAGGGACAAATTTTCAGTCGCAAAAAGTCTGGTGAAGACCCAAAAACCGCTTCATCAACTAAGCCGTATACAAAAGCATCAACCAACCCCCCTCTTTATACCACTTAGAAGTAGCCGTTTCCCACTAACAGCAGACACGCACAATTGGAACTAAAAAGGCGGGATAGGATATCAATTTAGCAAGAGAATTTCGCCAGCAAAATTGAAAGCAAAGTTGAGAATCGGCAAAGTTTTCAGAGACCGGAAAAAACTGCAAAATGCTCGAAGGTAAACCGAAAAAACATGCGTTAGCTTGGTATGGAGATTTTCGAGGGTACTTATATGAGGCCCCGATATTCTCCATGTGTTGTCTCCTAGGGAACTACGAAAAAGGCTAAAATAGGGGTTTTTTGCGATTTTATCCCTGAATCAGGCTTTTCAATTACTGCTTACATTGAAAAAAATCTGCGCTGTTTTTGCTTTCTGAGTTTCGGAGAAAAACAATCACTAACAATATGATTAATGGCGAAATAACCATTAAAATCGGTTTTTTCGCTAAAATAAGGCAAACGGTTGACCGTTATTTTAAGCTTGAAAATTTACTAAAAACTTCACTTAAAGACTTGGGCTGTTGCCTTAGTTTTCAATCGCTTCCGAAACATTAGGAGAACCGCTGCGACAACAACAATAACAGCCACAACAACCGCGCCAATTACAATGAATAAAATGTGAGACGACGCAGGTATAGTACCAAAAGCGTAAACGTTGCCATCGTCAGAGCCGACGTAAACTACGCCGTTGACAACGGCAGGAGACGACTCAACTTCGCCGCCAGTGGTGTACCTCCAAAGGAACCCCCCGTTGCTTGAGCTCAAAGCATAAATGCTGTTACCGCCACCCACGTAGATTACTCCGCCGACAACAGCAGAAGACGACCGACCTCCGCCAGTAAAGACACTCCAAAGTTTCATGCCAGAGGTAGCGTTCAAAGCGTAAAAGTACCCGTCATGGGAGCTTATGTAGACTACCCCATTAAAGACAGCAGGGGACGAATCAACATAGGCACTAGTCGTGTAATTCCAGAGCTTGGCGCCGTTGGTAGCGTTCAAAGCATAAACATTGTCATCATAAGAGCCTACATAGACTACGCCGTTGACGACAGCAGGCGAAGAGTCAACTGAGTAGCCTCCATCAGTAAAATTCCAAAGCTGCTCGCCATTAGTAGCGTTTAGTGCATAAACACCATTAGCAGCGTTTAGTGCATAAACACCATTAGCAGCGTTTAGTGCATAAACACCATTAGCAGCGTTTAGTGCATAAACACCATTAGCAGCGTTTAGTGCATAAACACCATTAGCAGCGTTTAGTGCATAAACACCATTAGCAGCGTTTAGTGCATAAACACCATTAGCAGCGTTTAGTGCATAAACACCATTAGCAGCGTTTATCTCACCAACGCCTTCAACAGAGGTTTGGTTTACATAAGTATCCTCTGCACCTATGTATAATACGCCGTTAACAACCGCGGGAGACGAATTAAACTGAGCTTTAATAGGGTTGCTCCAGACGAATTGGGCACCACGTCCAAAGCCTGCAAGACTTATATTCAGAGCCCATACGCCGCCATCAGATGCGCCGTAGTATATTGTGCCGTTCAGAACTGCAGGGGACGAATTAACGAGAGAACCATATAAGTTAGCGGTTGATGTGGCATCAATGACGACGACGCCGCCTTTGACTGTAAGACCCACGAGTTGACCAGATCCACCATAATAGACTACGCTGTCAACAACCGAAGGAGACGAAATTATTGGGTCACCGCTGCCTCCTTTGCCTCCCCAGATCAGGTGACCGTTGACAGCATTTAAAGCATAAATGCTAGTATCGTCACAGCCAACATATACCACTCCATCGACGACAGCAGGAGAAGATTCAACAGCGCCGCCGTCAGTATATTCGGTTGGATGCGACTTCGCGGCGCTACCAGTAGTATATTTCCAGAGCAACTTAGGAGTTAGCACTGGACTACCTGTTCCCACGCCACTATGAGACAGGTCACCACGGAACATCGGCCAACCCCCAGAAGACTGCTGGGCATTTACCTTCAGCGAAAAAACTGAGAACAGTGATAAACACAGAATGACGATAAACGTTACTGCTAATTTTCGCTTCAAGTTTCTTCTTCTCAAGTAACTGCTAAAGTGTGAAATAAAATTTGTGATTAACCTGTTCTGGCTACCATGAAAACGAGTGGCACTCATTTGATTGCAACACCTTTGCAGTTTTTACCAATTTTGAATAAGGCTTTTCAACAGTAACCGACTTAGCAGTCTGTATACAAAAGCATCAACCAAACACACTTTCTGCTTGCTTCTCGAAACATTTTTCAGTAATGCAAGGCGATAAAACAATTAGGAAGATTGCTTGCAATGTCAAACTTTAAAGTCGTAAACAAAAGCTATAGCTTCACTACGAGGGGCGAAATAGACTTCATTGATTTATCTGACAAAGTGCAGGAAGAGGTTTCGCTCTCAGGCATCAAAAACGGATTAGTCCACGTTTTTGCTCCTCACGCAACAGGCGTGCTGATTTTAACAGAAAATGATTACGCATTACTAAACGACATCAAAGCGTTGCTTGAGGAAATTGCGCCAAAAAACAAGGCTTATCAGCATCCGTCTAACGCTCATTCACATTTGCGTTCCATGCTTCTTCCGCCAGACAAGACTCTGCCAATAGTTGATGGACACGTCACGTTTGGAACTTGGCAGTCGCTGCTTTTTGTGGAAACAGATGTTTACCCGAGAAAAAGAACCATAATAATCCAAGTCATGGGCGAGCAATAAAAAAATATAGAATCAAGCAGCGGCATCTCTTTTTACCGGGCTTGATAAATTTTTCAAGGTTTCTACTTTTCGCTTCTCGTATCATAGAAAACATGCTAATCAACATGGTATTTTAACGATTTAATGGTAATCACGTAAGCCAGCACACGCTTTTTTAACTATTTATTGTAAAAAGTTACCATTCGGAAAAATTTCGCTGACCATTAGAACCCACTTACACATTCAGCCCCAAGCAAAGAGGCATTTATAGCTAAAAACTGCCTGACGATTGCCAATCAAATGCATATAAATACTAAAATATGCTTTGAAAAGCGCATAATTTAACTTAATTAAGCGCCTATTTCTAAACTTCGGCATGATAAAAAGCCAAGTTGGCATAATTTCCCCTGTTAAAACAAGCCGCAGGAGAGCAATTTGAGGTTTTCAAGCAAAAAGAAAAGCATGATTATATAAGCTTCGTCGTACTTCGAGAAAATTCAGCTTTTATTCTCCGTGCGAATCCTCTTAGCAGACCCTCTTGGACGCATTCGAGCCTTTTTCTTTACAGCAGCCCTCTCTGAAGGTTTTTCTTCCATTGCATCAGGTTCAGCTTCATCTATGGGTAAGGTGTCAACTGCGTCTGGAAAATCTTCGTTTGTAGCCTGTTCAGCTCCAGCCTTAAGCATTGCTTCAATCGCCCTGTCCACGTCGCCAGGCTTCACGTTAATGCCTAACGTTGCATCCACAAGCACCACTGTCTCGTAGCCAAGTTTACGTGCATCAAGAACCGTGTTTACAACACAATAATCAGTTGCTAAACCGCCGACAAAAAGCCGTTTAACATCACACATCCGCAATTCATGAGCGAAGCTTGTTCCGTCAAAAACCGAGTAGCTTTCATGTTCAGGATTAGTAGCTTTAGAAATCACCACGATGCCTGAGGGCAGTTTAAGGTCAGGACTAAACTTTGCACCCTTCGTCTCCTGAACACAGTGAGGCGGCCATGGACCACCCTGCGCTTTGAAGGAAATATGATTGGGCGGATGCCAATCTCTTGAAGCAAAAATTGCGCTTTAGCATCTTCAAAACGCCTTGCATACTCATTAAGGACAGGAATTATTTCGTCGCCATTAGGAACGGGCAGGGCACCGCCTGGCAGAAAATCTTTTTGGATATCAGTTATCAAAAGGGCATCAGAATTTGTTAATTCAATAGTTTTTTTTCAAACAAAACACCTATTTAAATAATTAACTATTCTTGTTTTTAAGAAATTGCTTTTAAAACTATGATAAAATAAGTAGGCACTGTTGAATAAACTTTTTTGCTACCATCTACGGGAGCTCATGGAAAAGTAATTAAGGTTTTGTGAGATTAATGGTAAATGGTGAAAGCATGTCGGTTTTAGCCTATGTTCTTTTCAAGGTTGCTTCAGGAACAGAAAGAGAAGTTGCCAAAAAATGATTGAATTTGACGAGGTCATGCAGGCAGACATAGTTTTCGGCGAGTACGATGTGATAGCCAGGATGGCAACGGATGATTTGGAAAAGCTGCAAGATTTGTTTCGGAAAAAGTCAGAACCGTACCTAATGTTCTTGTTACCTCAACAATGATAATTTCAAAAGAGTACAAGGGAAAATGCTACCGACCCAAAAACAAGTGACTTTTAGTTTGTTTTGTTGATGCTTTTGTATACCATTTAAGGATAGGCTTATCTTTTAACTAGTAACAATAATTTAATAAGGCATCAAACATGCAGGCTAAAAACAAAAACTCGTTCATTTCAAGCAGGGAAATGCGTGCCCTAGAAACCAACGCTGAATACTATGGCTATGTCTGCTTCAACTAATGGAAAATGCTGGACGCAACATAGCCCAAGAAACCATTTCACGCTTTCCCAAAGGAAAAGAAATTGCTATTTTCTGCGGTTTAGGAGGAAACGGCGGTGACGGCTTTGTAGCTGCTAGGCATCTTTTAGCAGCTGGTTACAGTGTGACAGTTATTCTTGTTGGCAGAAGTCGTGACATTAACCATGAATCGGCATTGAAAAACTGGTAGATTCTCCAGTCAATGCAAGATAAAATTCCATTGATTGAAGTAACCGACAGTTCTGCCATACCGAAAGTGACTGCTGACATAGTCATTGACGCTTTGCTGGGAACTGGAACTAAAGGAAAAATTAAGCCGCCAATATCTCAAGTAGTTGATTACATTAATTCTTTGGACGCCTTCAAAATAGCGGTTGATGTTCCAACAGGCATAGATTCAGACACTGGTGAAGTTTTAGGCACAGCTGTAAAAGCCGATTTAACAGTGACATTCCATAAGGCAAAGACGGGGTTAGAACAAAGCGAAAAAGTACGTTGGCGAACTCGTTGTGAAAGACATAGGTTTGCCACATGAAATGGAACAATATGCTGGTCCAGGCGATGTTTACCTTGCTACAAAACCACGCAGCCCAACAGCCCATAAGGGCGATTTTGGGCGTCTGCTGGTTATCGGCGGAAGCGAAGTTTACTCTGGAGCGCCCACATTGGTTTCGCTTGGTGCAATGCGAACAGGCGTGGACATTGTTTATCTTGCTGCTCCTGCAAAGACTGCTTATGCGATTTCCTCAATGTCTCCTGACTTGATAACGATAAAGCTTGAAGGCAACAATTTGAAACCAAGCAACATTGAAACGCTAAAACCTTACCTGAGAATGGTTGATGCGGTTGCGATGGGTCCAGGCTTAGGATTAAACCCTGAAACCGTAGATTTTGTCAAGCTCTGCGTTGAAGAAGTTGAGAAGGCTGGGAAACCTCTGCTTTTGGATGCTGACGGATTGAAAGCGTTCGCCAAGTTCAAAAGACCCTTAAAAGTGCCGCTTGTTCTTACGCCTCATGCTGGCGAATACGCGATTCTAACAGGCGAAACTTTACCTGAAAACCAAGAAGAACGCGTCTTGGCAGTTCAGAAAACCGCAAAGAAACTTAATGCGGTTGTTCTTGTAAAAGGCAAAGTTGACATTATATGCGATGCTGAAAGGGTTAAGTTGAATTTCACGGGTAACCCAGGCATGACTGTTGGGGGAACAGGCGATGTTCTCAGCGGCATCGTGGGCGGTTTAATGGCTCAGCATGTTGACCCGTTTGAAGCTGCTGTGGCTGGCGCTTTTGTTAATGGTGCGGCAGGCGATTTTGTTGCAAGCGAAATTGGTTTTCACATGGTTGCTACAGACATTATTGATTGGATTCCACAGGTTTTTGATGACCCGATGAGTCACTTGAAGGTGCGCAAACCGAGTGGAAAATGAACCTGAACCAAAAATCGTCAACGATTAATATTCCGTGAGGATTACTATTTACCATGCGGCTCAATGTGACCCCAAAAAAATCACTGGACTGAGACTGAAACGCCGTGGACTAGCTAGAATAGTTACTAAGACAAGGTTTTTGCCAAAACGAGCAATAGTGCTGAATCCCTTTTGCTGAAATAGCGTTTTCACCTGCAGACAGGCAGAGAGTTGAACATTTTGGTTTAGCCGCGTTGGATTGCAGTTGGGAGCATGCACAGAAAGTTTTATCGGGACATGTGAAGGGAACCAGCCGCTGCCTGCCCATCCTCATTGCAGGTAACCCAGTTAATTTCGGCAAACTCACAAAGCTGACTACTGCTGAAGCCATTGCCGCCGCATTGTACATTGCTGGTTTCAAGAAGAAGCCGAAGGAGCTTTTGTCGATTTTTACGTGGGGACACACGTTTTTCGAGTTAAACGGCATGTTGCTTGACAATTATGCATTGGCAAAAGATAGTGCTGAAATCGTGGAAATGCAGACTAAACTTCTGAAAGGCAAAAAATGCAGACTTAAAAATATGTTTTGGTGATGCTTTTGTATACAGAAACTGCTTTAAATTTAAAACAAACTAATTAACCACGAACGCTTAAACGAATAAATTACAGTGCAGTGCTTCACATTAAGCTTGAAGGAAAAAATGGCATGGAGACTAAGCAGGAAAACGCTGATGTTGAAGCACTTCAACCGCAGAGCAGCAACTTACGAGACTTCACGGAGTCAAGGCTATTTTTTGATAGAGTTCAGAGAATAGTTTTAGATTTAGCTAAAAACGGAAAAAAGCCCGAAAGTATTCTTGATGTTGGTTGCGGAACAGGACGATTGCTTAGAAAAGCCAAGGAACAATGGCCCAATGCGCGGTTGATCGGTGTTGATGCAGCCGAGAAAATGATACGAGCAGGCAACTCAGCTTTTTCCAGAAGCTGAATTTCATGTTGCTATGGCTGAAGCTTTGCCTTTGCCTGATGCTTCAGTTGACCTTGCCTTTAGCACGCTTTCATTTCATCATTGGGCAAATCAAGCTAAGGGCGTAAGCGAAATTGCGCGTGTTTTGCGACCGCAAGGAAGGTTTTTGCTGGCGGATATTATGATTCCACGTGGTTTATCGCTTTTGTTACGCATTTTAAACATAACAATCCTGCCAAAATACGTGAAATGTTTACTCAAGCAGGGTTAACTGTTGAGTTGCAGCAGCGGCAATGGCGGTGGTCAAGGATTCTGCTTGTAACGAGTTGGAAAGAAGCTGTAACTTGAAGGTGGCGACTTGAAAAATCAATGGCTTTTATCACTGATCGATACCTGTTTTTTGCTTCGGTTGTTTTAATTTCAATGTCAGGTGTTTTAATGCCTGGACCGCTATTCGCTGTCACGATTGAAAAAGCGGCAAAAAGTAAAACTGCAGGCGCATTAATCGCAGTTGGCCATGGAATAGTTGAGTTTCCACTGATGTTTCTCATCTTTTTTGTGCTAAGCCAATTTGGCATTCCAAGTTTTGTGCAGATTGCAGTAGGATTGGTCGGCGGCTCGCTGATGATTTTCATGGGCATCCAAACTTTCAAGAATAGGCATAAAACTAAAGATTCACCTGTAAGCTTAAAGCAAGATTCAGTGTTGCAGGAGTTTAGACCACAGCTGTAAATGCTGGTTTCATTTTATGGTGGCTAACCATCGGCACAGCTTTGATTTTAAATGCTAAACTGTTCGGGTTAATTGGTTTTTCGGTGTTTGCTGGGGTTCATTGGCTCTGCGATTTTTCATTTTACACAGTGGCGGCACTGCTGATTTTTAAGTCGCAACGGTTTTGGACTGAGCGCACAGGAGCGGGAATTACGCTTTTTTGTGTGGCAGTTTTCGTCGGTTTCGGAGCATACTTTATGGGTTCAGCCTTATGGTCAGTGATTAGTACAGTTATATAGCAATTAAGAGTGAGTAATATTCATGGAATTTCAAGTTGGAAAAGCAATCCTGCAACTAATCAAAGGAGACATCACAGATATCGAAGCAGACGCGATTGTGAACGCGGCAAATTCGTCGCTTATGGGCGGCGGTGGAGTCGATGGAGCAATACACCGCAAAGGTGGACCCAAGATTCTTGAAGAATGCAAACGCATAAGGGCAACAGAATGGCCTGATGGTCTTCCAACTGGAAAAGCAGTCATTACTTCAGGCGGCAACTTAAAAGCTAAATATGTCATTCACACGGTTGGGCCTGTTTGGCTCGGAGGATTCCATGTTGAAGCGGAACTTTTGAAACAAGCCTACAAAAACTCGTTAAAGCTTGCTGTTGCTAAAGGACTTAAGACAATTGCGTTTCCGTCAATTAGCACTGGAGCGTACGGTTACCCTATTGAAGATGCCAGCCAAATAGCTGTAAAAACTGTAAAGGATTTTTTGGAAAAAGAAGATAAACTTGAGAAAGTTGTTTTCGTTTTGTTTTCTGAGAACGATTTTCAAGTTTATTTGCGAACCGCAAAGTCTATTCTATCCTAATAGGAAACTGCATAATTCATTTTTCTCAGCTCAGGTGATAGATAGATGAGAGAGCCAAATTCACATGCCCATATTGTGATAGTCAACCCTATCGAAGTCGTTACATGTCTTTGAAACATTTACGCGAATATATCAAAAAAGCCCATACAACACCCCAAAGGATTATTCCTCAAGAAGACTAAAAATTAAAATACAATAATTCTTGGTTTATTCTTTATTAATAATCTTATGTATAGCACTTGAATAAGTGTTTTACAGTTGTCGTTTTTTTAATATTCTGGCAAGGTTTATATATTAAATATTATGATACACTTGTATTAGAGATTAGAAGCGATTGATGCTGTTCTCTCAGGTTTAGGAGATGCCAACAAGCAAGCCATTTACCGTCACTTAAAAAATAATTACGGCATAAATAAAAATGAAATTCCCTATAAAATTGAAGATTTTGCCCAAGCAATTGAGCAGATTTTCGGTTCAGTTGCGACACTGATCGAAATAAAAATAATCGAGCGGCTACACGCAAAATACAAAAACTTTTTGTACACTCCAGGAAATGAAGACCTAAATTTTGTTGAGTTCGTCCATTATCTGAAAAATTACTCAGAGTCGAAAACCTGAAAACTTGCTTTTACACTGTTATCCACCGCAAACAAATCAATATAAAATCGCCAGCACCGTGGAAACATGCAGCTGAAGGAAGCTGGGACTTGGCGAAAACCAGCCTTCTCCTTAGAAGGCACAACGAAAGCAAACTGCGCCTATTCGCAATAATTTTTGCGCCGCTGTGGAGGAAAAGGATGGAGGCTTAACTTGTTCTTTCTTAAAAGCCAAGCCCAAAAACTAAATTTTTTTATCCGTTTGCAGTTTTTAATTGAATAAGCGAGTACACATCGTATTTGTTGCCTATCATTTTTCGGCCATCCAAATAACATAACTCAATCAAAAAGCCTAAGCCTACCACGTTGCCGCCTAACTTTTCAACCAATTCAATATTCGCTTTCACAGTTCCGCCAGTTGCCAGCAAATCGTCAATTAGCAAAATGTTCTGGCCCTTTTTGATTGCGTCTTCATGAATTTCGATAGTGTCGCACTCGTATTCTTTCTTGTATGTAAGGTCAACGCATTTGGAAGGCAACTTGCCCTTCTTCCGTATAGGAACAAAACCGACCCCCAATTCGTAAGCCACAGCAGCACCAACTATGAAACCTCTGGCTTCGTTTGAAACAACCGCATCAATTGGTTTTCCTCTATAATGGTCTGCTAACTGTTTAATGGATTCGTGGAAGCAATCCTTGTCTTTCAAAAGTGGGGTAATATCCCAGAAAACCACGCCTTTAAACTCTGGTATTCTTCGAACTTTCGATTTAAGATCTAATTCGGCAGTTTTCTTGCTCATTTTTTGTTTCTCCTTTAAACGAACGCTCCTTTCAAGGCTTCGTTGCATTTGCAGGCGCATTCATTTGGCAGTTTGGCAACTGTTTCAGCGATTATCTGTTTTACGTTTTCAATATTTGTCTTCATTATCTTAACCACGTCATCAACGCAAACTGGATGGTCCTTCCACACGTCATAATCTGTTACGGTTGAAATGGAAGCATAGCATATTTCTGCTTCTCTCGCCAAAACGCATTCAGGAACCAGCGTCATACCGACAACGTCTGCGCCCCATTGCCGATACATTTTGGATTCTGCTTTAGTTGAAAAACGCGGTCCCTCAATGCACACGTAAGTTCCTGCTTCATGCATTTTTACGCCCATGTTTTTTGCAACAGCAATCAGGTTTTGCCTTAGCTCTGGACACATTGGTTCAGCAACAGATATGTGGCAAACTTTATTCTCAGTGTAGAATGATTGTTCTCGCCTTGTGGTTCGGTCAATGAACTGGTCACAAAAGACGATTTCGCCTGGATGATACTCTTCTCTTAATGAGCCAACGGTTGAAGGCGCAAGAATACGTTTAACTCCAAGCTTCTTTAAAGCAAAAATATTCGCCCTAACATTAATGTCTGTTGGCCTAATAGTGTGTTTTTTCCCGTGTCTTGGCAGAAAAGCCACGCATTTACCAGCCAACTCACCAACGGTTATAGAGTCCGAAGGCTTACCATATGGCGTTTCCACCGTAACTTCTTGAGCGTTCTTGAGTAGTTTAGGGTCGTAGAGACCTGTTCCGCCGATTACTCCAATTTCTGCTTGCATACTTCATTTACTTCAAACGTTGAACTTATAAAAATAGCGTCAAGTCTTGGCTTTTTGTCTTAGATGCTTGTGTGTGCTCAGCCTATCTGCCTAGTCTACTTGATGCTTCTAATAGGCTTCAAATATGATTTAACATAGTTCAACATAGACTCAACGTCCCGCACTTTCAATTGCGGGAAAAAACTCGACATTAACGCGAAATTCTGTCCCTTCTGTGGCGCGCGTGTCGAAGGTCGTTTAGGGCAGAAAAGTTAACTCTTATTCGGTGATAGTTTAAACTAAATTTTGTAAAAACCATTTTTTTAAGCAAGTTAAGTAGAATTTAAACATTTTAGCAATTGAGAACTTGCTCTAAATTGTGGCGTATCTTTTCGGAGGTAAGGTGAGGTCGGCTGAGTCAGTAAAAACTTGGCTAAGCATCATGTAAAAAAGATGATTATGATAGGTTTCCAATAGTTACGGAGACTGTTTGTGTTTGCGCGTTCCGTATCACCGTGAAATTAACTGTTTGGCCAGGCAGCGTGTTTTGCTCCAGATAAGACAGCAGATCATCAGTGTTAGTTATTCTTACTCCGTTGATTGCTATGATTATGTCGCCGCCAATGGTTACGGTTGAGCCTAAAATTGACGCTTGAGTTGTGCCGCCTTTAAGGCCGTTCTGTGTCGAAACGCTTTCAACAAGCGATCCGTAGGTAACGCTGGTTCCCATGGCTTGAGCAATCTGAAGGTTCATGTCTGTTAGTGTAGCATCAATGGATGGATGCTGATTGTATGAACCAGTTGTCACCAGTGAACTAAGTTCACGCATTATCGTATCTGATGAAATTGCAAAACCTAAACCCTGAGAGTTACTCACAGCAGCAGTAGTTATGCCCACGACTTCACCAGCATAATCAAGAAGTGGACCACCAGAATTGCCCGCGTTAATGGCAGTACTCGTTTGAATTATATCCGGGATTGTTGGGCCCGAATTTCCGCTTTCACTCGATTCAGTGATTGTTCTTCCCAAAGCGCTGATTACACCGGTGGTTAGTGTTCCTGCTAAGCCGTAAGGTGAACCTACTGCTACTACAGGTTCGCCTACCTGTAAAGTGTTTGAGCTAACAAGAGTCAAAGGCGTCAAACCACTAGGCATCGAAGTTATACTGAGGACTGCAAGGTCAGCTAGCTGATCTGAACCTACAACTTTTGCGGAGTAGCTGTCTCCATTTGCAAAGGTCACGGTTTCATTGATCGCATCCTGCATCACATGATCGTTAGTGACGATTACTAATTGATTGTCCACCGAGGCTATGAATCCTGAACCCTGCTGTTCATCGTAACCCAGAGTACCAAAGAAACTAGTTACGGGCACGAGATCTTGGATTACAACAACTGATGATTTAACTTGCTGATACAGGTTTGAAAGCGAAACATTATTACCTAACACGAATGTTGCGTTTGGATAATAAGTGGCATTTTGAGAATAACCTTGCAGTTGCGCTTGTGTGCTATTGAGTTTCCCGTTGAAATCTGAATAAGACACTGCGTACCCGATTAAACCTCCTGCAACCAAACCTACAACCAGAAGAAACACCATAATAAAAACTGAAAAACGCCTAGTTTTTGGAGTTTTTTGAGGCTGAGGAAATGAAGGAACAGTTGGGATAGGTGGAGTTGGTGGCGTTTCCATAATAAATCCTCGAAAATTTAAAAAAAGTTTTTTTGAAGTTGTAGTTTTTGCATTTTAGCTCAGAAGAGGTCATCGCTTGCATAGATAGGTTTTTTGCAGGTTGAGCATGTGTCGTCCTTGGGTTGAATACTGGCTCCGCAATGTGGGCATATCCGGTTCTTTTTATTTGCATGCAAACCTTTCATCTCTTTAGCTATTTTTCCGTCTTTGAGAAGAAGCATTCGTTCTGTATTGCGTGCAGCTTGACTGTCATGCGTGACCATGATTATTGTGGTGCCCTGTGTGAGGTTGAGGTTTGCAAGCAACTTGATGATTCCTTGCTTATTCTGGCTATCCAAGTTTCCTGTAGGTTCATCAGCAAGAATAATTGCCGGGTTATTTGCTAAGGCGCGTGCAATTGCTACTCTTTGTTGCTCTCCAGCGCTGAGGCGTTGTGGTCTATGTTCTTCTCTTCCTGAAAGGCCAACCATTGCTAAGAGTTCGCTTGCTCTTTGCTTTTGTTCGCTTTTTGATTTACCTTGTCCTTCCATGGGTAACTCGACGTTTTCTCGAGCGTTTAGGTATGGCAACAGATTGAAGGTTTGAAATATAAAACCCATCTTTTCTCTTCTAATCTTGTATAGCTGGTTTTCTGGGAGCGCTGTAGCATCAATGCCGTCTAGTAGAACTTTACCTTTGGTTGGCTTATCAATGCAGCCAATAACATTTAGCAGTGTAGTTTTGCCGGAGCCTGATGGACCCATAATTGCCACAAATTCGCCTGTGTTTACTGTAAGATTCAGATTTGCTAAGGCTGGGACGCCGCGTTTGCCAAGTGTATATGTTTTGCTTAGGTTTTCTAATTGTAGCACTGGTTTACCTGGTGGCGGTACTAGGTTAGCTGATTGTAGTACTGTTTTACTCATATCTCATTGCCTCCGCTGGTCTTATTTTTGCTGCTCTCCACGCAGGATATAGGCTTCCTAATGTTCCAAGCAGGATAGCTACGCCGAAACCCAGCAGCACAAGCTCAGGAGTCAATGTAGCCACTGCTAATCCACCGAATCTCGAAGTGCCCGAAATGACTGCGGCGCCTGCCGTTGAACTGCCGCTTACGCTCGGAAGCAGATATGATGAAATTGTGGGTGCTGCTACGCTGCCTATTGCAATTCCAACTACTCCTGCTATCATGCTTAAGAGGACACCTTCGAGCATGAATTGGCTCATCACTGTAAAGTTGCTAAATCCAATTGCTTTTAACGTGCCGATTTCTTTGGTTCTCTCCTTGACAGTGTATAGCATGACAAATAACACTATCAAACTTGTTGCTAAAACCACCACAACAATTTCTTCAATTGCAGTGTTATTTGTTTTACTATCAGATGCGTTCGCATTCGCCAGTTCAGTAGTATAGGTCGATTCCTCGGTTGAAAGTGCGCTTTCGCGATCTTGAGCCGTAGTAACTGTAAGCTCTGGATGCATTGTACTTATGGCGCTAGCTATCGACGAAACATCACCACTGTTTTGGGCAAAGACTGTGAGACTAGTCATGTATCCTGTATTGTTAGTTACTGCTTGAGCGTCGGACAGGTTCATGAATAATGTTTGAGTGCCCCCAACTGATGATGGACTGTAGATGCCTACCACCGTAAAGCTTTGGCCTAAAATGGTAACTGAGTCGCCTACTCCTGCTCCGAAGTATGCTGAGTTGTTTTCGCTAAGCAGGACATCTCCGCTATCGCCTACCTGCAAGTTACTTCCAGCCGTTATATTCGTCGGCAGAATCTGATTCATGTAGTTGGTAAGATCTGAAGTCAATGGGACGCCTTCAATCGTGTACGTGACATCAAGAGTCGTGATGGTTTGGCTGTATCCGTTAAATGACAGGTTTCTTGTTACGTTATTTCCTTCAGAAGCTTGCAGTATAGGCTCAACAGCTGCAACTCCGGAGAGAGTATCATTGATATCACTGTATATGGTCTCGTTCATAGGATTTGCTTGACCACCGCTAACTGCTCCGCCACCAAACTGACCACTTACAGTGCCACCGCCGAATGAAGGGGGCGTAAAGCCGCTGCTACCAGATCCGCCGCCTCCAAACGTTCCGGTACCGCCAGATGCGCTGCTTGGTGGAGTGAAACCGAAACCTGAATAACTTGACGCGAGACTACAGTCTATTTGAGTTAATGTTTGGTTGATTGTTGCGCCAGTTTGGTTAATGATGCTGCTTAAGTTTGATGCAACTGTGTTTGCTGTCTTCTCATTAGCCAAAACACCTGCAGGAATTGAAATCATGATTGATAAAGCAAAGCCTAAAGCGATGATTACTAGTAACGCTCTCATTTTTCTTCTTGAAATATTTCTTACCGCTCTACTTACTATTCCCATATTTTACACCTTTCATTTTTTATTTTAAAAGGCAACCAAGAGAGAAATGAAGGGGATTTTATTTGGGCAGTCATTGGGCTTATGACTTTGTTTTTCATTTTCTATTCTCTTCTTGATTGCCTTTTCATGCATATTGCTAAAGTGTTTATTAAACAATTTCTCAAAATCTTACCCAAATCTAACCATAATCCCCAAAGCAATCAGAAATTTTACTGTGCATTGAAGCCTAGTTTGCTTATCCATCCTATCCTCAGGATAAAGGCAAAGTTGAGCGATGTATTCAAAACTTGAATCAAGAGTTCATCAATTCACTATGGAAGTTTCCTAGGAGGCTCAAAGGTCAAATATGCGCGTATAGAGACTGGTTTAACCATTCACGCTTTCACAGAGACGTAAAAACCTTTCCAGCAGACCGCTACGAGTTTAACGTTGGAAAGTTGACATGATATAAACAAAAAACTTAAAACTAAACTAAGCCAATGAGAGCATTAAGGAAGTAGCTTTATGGAGCTGTGGGAAGGGCTCATTGCAATTATCGTCATCCTGATAGGAATAGGTTTGCTTGCTTACTCAATTCGCAAGTTAAGGAAAGAATCAAAAACGACACCACAACCAAAAGTTTATTGTAGCTCATGCGGAACTGAGAATTCACCAGAAGCCACTTTTTGCGTTAAGTGCGGAAACAAAATTGCAAATCAGCAACAAAGTACAAACAGTGATAAAAGTGAAGAAAAAGATGCAGAGGATAAGGAAGCGGATATATTTTTTAACGCTGGAAAAGACGATGATTTGATATTCCCTGAAGATGGGATTTAAACCTGAGTTTTTTGAAAATTAGAAGTTGAAGTTTAAAAAAATGACGCGGAAAATAAAATTTATTCCGTTTTCTATGAGTAAAAATCCCATGGATATAAAACTTAAAGACCATCGCACCGGAGCTAATCCAGCATCCGTCCCTTTAAATGGCTCCATAGAAACATCAATATTTGATTATGGAAGAAATTGGGGTTTGATTATGGTAAAAAATTGGTAAAAGATTTAATAGCATTTTTGAGAACAGACCTTCTGGAGATGATTCAAAAGACATGAGGAAGAGCCTTGTTATAATCGCACTCGTAGGAGTTATGCTATGCGTTGTGGGAGCCGTCCTCTTTGCTAACGCTTCCGCATCCCCCAGCAGTTCTGCCATCAACAGCGCCGTGCCACAGGTAAACGTTCAGCCTTCGCAGATCGTGGGTAATCCAGGCAGTCCAATGGTTCCAGGTAACTTCACGTTTCCAGATAACTTTACGTTCTCAGGCAACTTTACGTCCTCAGGCAACTTCGGGTTCCAAGGACAAATGTTCGGCTCTCAATTCTCTGGAAGGTTCTTGCAGAATGCTACATTAGCGTCGGTTTCAGGTTCAGTCGTCACGGAAACCAGAGGTATTCTGCTGTTAGACACTAGTTCAGGGCAGGTCAGCATTCAGATTCCTAAGGAATGGAACATAGGCAGCCAAGTTGTAAGCGGAGCTAATCTCTTCAATGGCACATTCGCCAGTTCAGGACAAACAGTGACCCTGCAAGTACTAGAGAGCAATGTGTTCAGCAACACAAGCTTCACTCTCAACGAGATGGTGGGTTACCAAGCCACTAACGCAACAGGTACAACAGCAACCGCGGTACTACCGTTCAATATACAACCCACTAGCTAAACTTTATAACCCACCACCTCTACTTTCCTTTTTTCTTGAAAATGTACATGATTTTTCTATTCATGCTTGTTTTTTCACCTCTTTGTTGGTTAAGCAATTAATTATTAAATAATTTTTCAAGATTAGAACCAAGGTGACTCCTAATTTTAGCTTATACCTGTATTATCTTGTATTCTAAAAGAACACATTTATTACTTCAGCCAGATTAAGAGTGACAAAGAATCTCTTCACACACGGAGTCCAACAAATGTCTGCAAATATCCGCTCGTTAAAATACTTGCTAGGATGGCTAATTGCAGGTACACGGGGCGGACCTACCCGTGCCAAAATAATTGAGGTATTAAAAGAAACGCCACAGAATGCAAATCAACTAGCGACGTCGCTGAAGATGGATTATAAAACAATGAGGCATCACCTTGAAGTTCTAGAAAAAAACAAAATAATCACTTCTGTTGGCGACAGGTATGGCGCAACCTATTTTTTGACACAAACTATGGAAGAGAATTATGTAATGTTTGAGGAGATTATGAAGAAAATCGGGAAAAAGTAGAAAAAGGAGAAAGAGCAAGATGAAGAAGCAAATGAATAAATGGTTAAAATTTGGATTACTAATTGTAATATTGGCAGCAGCCGCTATTTTAGCGGCTTTTTGGGCACTAGTATTGCGTCAGCACCGAATTCCCGCGTTTCAACAACTACAAGGCCCACCGCCTCGCGCTATTCCGGGCGACTTCGAGTATTTTTATGTTGCAAATACAATAATCTCTACGATCAATATAGCGCTCTTAGTAATCTTAGCACTAATTTACGTTAATATCTATGTCAAAACGCGTTCTCCATTCACAATCGGGCTCATAATTTTTGCTTTAGTCTTCCTAGTACAAAACGTGACATCAAGTCCCTTTATAGCAGCGCCATTCGGATTTAGAGCTTATGGGCTTGGACCATTCGAGTTTCTGCCAGGCTTATTCGAGTTCGTTGCATTAACTATATTGCTGTACCTAAGCATCAAGTACTAGGAAAACGCTACAGCCTAAAGAAAGTTTACATATTTGATACTGTGCAAGTGGTTTAGGCATGCCTGTGGTTTAACATGGAAAAAATTAAACTTGTATAGTAAATTCTAAGAGATTAGTCTACTCAAAAACCATAAGGGTACAGCTGAGGTTTAGTTAAGCTTTCAGCAGGTTAAAGCCAGCAAAGCTTTATCTTTAGTGCGCATTTTCGGAATGTATACCAAGCATTAAGTCTCCGTAGGGAAAAAAATAAATCGCAAGTCAAACAAAGTTCGCTATAACCATTGCTCTTAGCTGTAAAATGTGGAGAAGACAATAAGTCCAATGCTTTCCAAACAACAGAAAATCATGTTAGTCATCGTTATAGCGGTGGCGTTGAACGCAATAACCTTTTGTCTTGCATTCCCTGAAACGTTTAAGCCCGAATCGACTATTTGGGCGAGAGATTTCTCGGCGTACTACATTGGTGAATGGCGCTTATTTCATAATCCAACTACAATCTATTGGGGCGGTGTTCAGCCGGGAGATTACAAGATTCTGCCGGCACCGCAAACGTTCAAGTACGCGCCTTCCTTCCTGATTCTGTTTGCACCATTCCTATCTTTAAGCTATCAAAACGCTTTTACTGCTTTTGACTTATTGCAACTTGCTTTGATTCCAGCCTTGGCTTTCTTTGTTTATAAAATGGTTAAGGACAAAAACTTAGTTTTCGCAGCTATAGCAGCCATCATTATTTTGATAGAACCGCTTCCTACGCCACCAATAAATCAAGACGCACTCAACCTACTTCTGTACAGGTTCTTCAGCTTGAATCCTCAATCCTTCTCCCCCGTTTACTACTCAGGTTATGTATTAGGGAATGCCCACATACTTCAAACCATCCTCTTGGTTGGCGCTTTGTACTTTGGATTCACCAAAAGACCATGGTTCTCAGCATTGCTATTTGCATTTGGTTCATTTGATCCGCGTGCTGCGCTTCTTGTGCTTCCACTGCTTTTATGGTATAACAGAAAAAGTATACTTCCGTTTATTGTGGGCGCTGTTATGTTTCTTGCCATCACAAATTTTCCTTTTTTCTTCTATTATGGTATAGGATTTTCATTCTTGCGCAGTGAAACGAGTGGTTCCATCATCTCGCAAATGTACCCCTATGATTGGCTTCCAATATATGCGGTTGTCACATTAACCATACTTGAAATAATCAGCGCGCCAGAAACGCAAAAACGAAGTTTTCCACTAACAAGAAAAAAAGAAGATTAGAAACAGTAGAATAGCACTGTGAAGGATTCATGCTTTTTTTGCATACTTGACAAGCTTATTTTGGCAATCACTCTTTGCGAATTACTTCGAATTTTTTTGGGTCTCCCTTTGCGAGGCCAATGAGGTGAACAATAAAATTCATCGTCACTGTTATGTAGCTTGCTGCAGTACCTGCTATGGCGTGTTTCCAGCCCATGCATTTTCCAATGGTATAGGCTCTAATTCCAAGCCATACGCCTAAAGTCGCAAATACAACTGGCAAGAGCACTGCCGATATTTTAAATACGCCTAAATAGTATAATGGCAACCCTAACATTCCAACAGAAAATAACCATAATCCTGAGAAGCCTACTATACTTAATCTAATCCTGTTTGGGAGAGGCAGCATTTTCAGCTTTAAAATTGATACTTGTCCCCAAAACCATCTGCGTCTCTGTGTTACTGCATCGGCAAAAGTTAATGGCGGTAGTATGAAAATCCTTTCTTCCGAATTAAAGATACTGTAACCCATTACTGATGCTTTGTGGAAGTAAAAAGAGTCTTCGTTGGTTATCAATTTGTGCTTAGTGTTATGAGTAAAGGTGCTTATGTCATAAGAAACGTTTCTGTCTACTTTACTGCTCATGCAGGTTCCTTCGCCATGAGCCCAAAGTGGGTGTCCCAAATTTGTAAAAAAATCGCAGAAGATTCCGCATGCAACACAACGTTCATAGTCAAGAATAGTGTTCCATACGCCGTTTACTTGAGGAGTAATTGTCCCAATGATAATGTCAGCTTGAACGGTTAAGCATTCTTTTATGAACTCAAGGCTAGGCACCGCATCATCGTCACCTTGAAGTAATAAGTAGTTTGATCCCAGCTTTCCTTCGTCAACTAATTTTTGTCTTACCCTGCGAGCGTATTCTAATGCACGACCTTTGTATAAATCTTCACACACAAAATCTGGAGGAACAACAACAACCTTATCGCATACGTATTCAGCCTTATGTGTATCCCAATCTTCAATAATTACCCAGGTTTCCAAGGGCACAGGCAAACCATAGTTTTTTACTGTTTCCAATATTTTGTTTACTGACTTAACGTTACCTATAGTGGGTATCTGAAAGATAATGTTGTCAACTTTCTTATCAACCTGACCTTTCTGTTTCAAGAGTGCCGTTTTTCTTGTCCTATTAAATATTTTTCCAAAACCTAACAAGAAAAGATAGAGAAGCGGAGAAAGCCAAATCACCGAAATTAAATAATCAAGTACTATCATGCCTGTCCTCTTCTCTTCTTATCGTCCCCCTTTATAACACAATTCTTAAAAGCTTTGCTCCAAATCCCCTCCAAATCAATCTTTAGGGGAACCAATTGATTAAAAAGCAGTTCACTATAAAAAGTATGGCTTGATTTTCAATCGGAAGATACAAATCAAAGCCTTGTCCTTTGGGCGTTTCTCTGACAAATGAAATGTTTTGAAAACTGACTAACAATCTATGGAACCTTTTTGAAAAAGATAAATTGGAAAAAGTGGGCGCCGGGAATGGGATTCGAACCCATGCGGACCAGAAGGTCCACGGGCTCTCAAGGCCCGCGCGTTAACCACTCTGCCATCCCGGCTCTTTTTAGTGTAATGAGGTTGGTTGTTTATTTCTGTTTTTACTTAATGAACTCAGTAAAGATAATAAGGCTGTAAACGTATGGGCGTTCATGGCAAAAACTACGGCTGTGTCCATGAGTCAGGAATTGTTAGATGCGATTTTTGACGGTGCAAAACATCTTTACCCAAGAGAAACAATTTTGATGCTTAGAGGCAAAAAAGTTAAAGAAACAATTCGAATAGTTGACCTTGTAATTCCTCCGCTGGCAAATTATGGACATGGTTTTGCTAATTATCAACTTCATCTGTTGCCGATGGATTTCTCTTTAGTAGGCACTGTTCATTCACATCCGTCAGGTAACACAAACCCTTCAGACGTGGATTTTAACCATTTCTTTGGGCGAATCCTAATGATTGTAGGCTATCCTTATGCCAGTGTGCAGAATGTTTCTGTATATAACGCTTGTGGGGAAAAATTGCCAATAGAGATAACTAAGGAGTAACCGTTCCTCTAAATGCGTAAGTTTTGTAGGCATCTATAAAGTCTAAGGCAAATTTGTCAGCGTTTTTCTCTGTACCCCTGTGCATTTTATCGGCCGCTTTGCTGCGTAGGTGATGATAAAACTCGTGCAGAATAACAAAGGGATTAATCAGCACATCACTGTTTAGAACTGAAATGGTTTCGTTCTTAGAGGTGTAACAGCCGAACGCTTTAATCCTGTGTCCTTTTGGTAGACCTACTTTTAGTTTGGGAACATTCACCTTATAGTTTTTCGCCAGTAACACGAGGGCTTCTTCAGGTTTTCCATTGAGAATAAGCCAGACTACCAATGGTTTGAAATTGTCTTGCGCCATTGTTTTGTCAGCATAAAGAGTTGCTGCGCTTAATTAACTAAGCTAAAAAGAACGGCGTCTTAGATGTTACTCGCCATAGGTGCCTCTTCTAATCTTTTCAGCCAACAAATGAATAAACTCAATCGGCCAAACATCATCGCATACGTCGTCAGTCAATATTTTTCGTTGATGATACATAGAAATTAAATCATTTTTCAGCAGAAGTATTAAGAGGAACTGGTGACCGTAGGTTCTTTTGAATAGTGCATATTTGCGAGCTTGCGTTTTAGTCATTTCAAAATGTGGTTCAAGAACTATTTTTCTCCCCTGAACTGTTTTTTCTAAAATAAAATCGGGCGTATAAACTTCATTATTCGGCAAAGGAAAACTAATCGTTTCATAACCAAAAGCAATGTGCATCCTTAAAAGAGTGAGAGCGGTTTTTTTCTCCCATCCGCTCTTGTAGCGACTCATTTTTTGGTAATAAGCTTGGGATTGACCAGTTATTTTTTGCATTCGGTCAAGAAAATCAAGTGCTGTTTTCAACGTGTACCGATTTAGTGTTTTTTGTCTAAGCCATCTGCCTAAGAGGAAAAAGGGATAATCAACCTTCGCAGGGTCTTTGGGAAAGAGGCTGTTTTGCAAAGTCAGTTATTTTTTGCCTTGCTAATGCTGCTGTCTGTTCGTCTCTCCAAAGCGATGGTGAAGCAGAGTTTATTATTCCCAAGCTCGTTGCCACGTTGGCGTTTTCTTTGGTCAATGGAACATAGAGGTCTTCCGGTAAAAAATGGTCGTAGATTTGCAGGTCAGGGTGAGGTCTGACCATCCACCGCATGTAAATCCACGCCTTATCTATGCGGGGTCCGCTAAGTGCATTGATGTTTTGTGCGATGTCCTCAACGAAATCCTTAGGCGTACTAAATCTTTGCGCGTATTTTAGCAAATTTTTTTCCGCGTTGGTTTTAACGAATATGTTAACGGATGCCATGATTTCTGACGCCACTTTTTTGTTTTGTCCTAAGTCATAGTAAAAATCAGATTTCACGATTTCTTCTTCAAAAATATGTGCTTTTTTAATATCGAAAAGACTATTGCCTAAAGCTTCATGAAGATACGATAGAAGCATTCTAGCGTTTTCAGGGTAACCTACCACTGTATCATCAAGTATAGACGCAGCCAGTAAAAAGTAGTGAGCTATAGTTTTCCGCTCTTCATAACTTTCGGAGTAAGGATTAAAGAACAAACGTGGACTCATTCGCCGATCCCATTGAATGTCACCGACGTTAGAGTTCTTGTTGATAAAATCAACAAGTAAAGAGAGCACATCATCAGTTGCCATAACTCTTCCCTGTTTAGCATATACGCATTAAGTAACTTAAAACTTCTATTATGCTAAGCGACCATTTAACCAAGAAATACCATAGGAGCATAATCGGAAATATGGGAAAAGGTCAAGTGATAAATTGAAAGACACATTCTTTGTATGTTGAATTAACCATATGAGGTGCCACTAGCAACAAGAACCTGTATATTGGTTAAGAGCATGACTTTTTATCTTGTTTAATAATTTAAGTGGAGATGCAAACTGTTGGATAAATCCGCCATTATTCTAGCTGATGGGTCCTCAACCAAGTTCGCTGAAGACAAAGGCCTTTCGAAACTGGACAATAAACCTTTGTTAAACCACGTGGTTAACGCTGTAAAAAGCATTGTCGGCGAAGTATTAGTGGTTACCAGCTCAAAGGAACAATCAGACCTATACGCTAAAATGGTTTCATCGGCTAATGTTCAATTCGCCATCAGCGTTGACGGGTCGAAATATCCTTTAGCCGGCGCCTTAACAGGTTTTGAGGTTGCCCACGGCAAATATTCGTTGCTTTGGCCGTTTGATGCGCCGTTTGTTTCCAGAGACGTGGTCTCTTTGCTCTTTGAGTTATGCATTGGCAAGTCAGCGGTTATTCCAAGATGGCCAAGCCGCCAAATTGAACCCTTGCAGGCAGTTTACCATACAGGGCAGGCGTTGGAAGCTTCTAAAGAGGCGTTAGCAGACGGTGAGTTTGAAGTGGAAGCAATGGTAAGTAAAATGCATGGGATACGCTACCTATCGACCTTAGTATTAGAACAGTTAGATCCAGATTTTCGAACTTTCTTCAGAATTAATGCACCATTAGATCTAAAGAGAGCCATGACGATGACAAAGCCCAGAAAAACAAAAAGTCGCCAGTGAATACATGATCTGCAGACTTAATTCGCCAGCAAGCTTGTCACTTGTTGTAGTGATGATACAGTCACATCATTATTTATGGCTCTGCATGCAATAATGCTAAAACGCGTAGGATGAGATAAATCCAAAGCGTTTGGCAAGTGAACGGTTAACTGAAACGCAAGCGACAAAGTTATGTTCCCCCTCTCTCTTCCGAACAGACCCTTTTAAGCTTGCGCTAAGTTAACTCTATCATTTGCCAAAAAAAATTTTAAAAAAGGAGACAATCCCGCGCTTGCATTATGGATTCTTGCTTAGAGCTGTTTCATGTATTCCTTAACTGTTTTTACCTTATCAGTCATTGTCCTTTGTTTATCTCTTCGGTCATCTATCCTCAGCGTGGATGATACTCTTTTGACTCCTGAAGCAATTATGGCTTCATGGGCTTGGCGGACAGCTTCAAATATCGTGTCAAGATCTTTCGCTGCAAGGATGGTTCCCATGGGTGTTACCTCAAAATCTAAGCCTTTCACATTTTTCAAAGCGTTAACCGCAACTGCCACATAACGCCCAACACTGCTTCCTGCTTGACCAATTGGTATTACGCTAAATTCGGCTATAACTGCATGATTTTTACCCACAGAAAAACCTCAAAATTGAAGTATTTGAACTAAGGATTTAAAGTTTCTTAACCAATACTATGTTGATTTGCGTTTGCGCGTTTCATCTTTATTAAATTTTCGTTTGGTCTTCGTTTTCGAGTTATAAAGATAATTGCAAAGAAAGAGAAAACAACTAGCAAAATTAAAGTTAATGCTGTGTAAGCTAAACCTATCTTTGAGGGAAGAACCTCATAGACGCCCACTAAACCGAATATTAGAAATATTGTTGCTGAAAGCCACTTGATTGTTCTCTGTGGAATATGTTTACCTAAAACAACGCCGGCAACAATTCCGATTCCGTCTGCCGCCAACATGCCCAAGGTTGCTCCAATCAAAACGCTTACTGCATTTTGGTATTCAGCTGCCAAACTAATTGTTGTGAGCTGAGTTTTATCTCCAAACTCGCCGATAAAAAACGCTACAAATACGGTTCCGACCACTCCAAACCGTGAGGCTTTTTTAGCTTCACTTTTCGATTTTTCGTCTCTCAGAGTCCACAGTCCAAAGCCTATGAAGGAAAGTGAAGCTGCCAACGAGATTATATCTATAGGCACGACTGTAGTTAGAAGTTGACCTATAGCTACTGTGATTGAAAAATTAGCTATTGTCGCTAAGAAAATTGCAAAAAGCACCTTGAAGGCGTTGTATCGTGTGGCAAAAGACATGGCTAAAAACTGGGTTTTATCGCCCATTTCCGCCAAAACAATAAGCAGAAATGAAGCAGTAAGGGCGGCTAAGCTAAAGTCAAACAAAGCTCCTCATCGTTAACCTGAATTTATTCTGTGATAATTTTGTTTACTTCTTTATTTACCCTTTCCACTTCCAGCCACATCATAAGGGGGTTTAGCGATTTTTTTGTTGCTTAACGTCTTCATCCACTGCTTAAACTCTGCGGAAGGCGGAAAGTCACGGTAAAGCTGCTTACGCTTGGATTCTAAGAACACGTTCTCGTTGCCCAAGTACTCTGCAGCCGTCATAACGCTATGCCCAGCCCTAGACGCTTGCTGGTAAACTTCCCGTATTTTTTCTTTCCACGATTCATCCCTCAAAGCATGATGCTCCACAATAACTAAAGGCACTGTCTGGATAATTCTTTCCAGATTTCTTAACCCCTGCTTCAGCAAAGCCTCCTCAACTCGGAAGCCTCCAAGATAAAATGGCGGTCCACCCAACATAATCACTGTTGGCTCTGTCTTCAAAATCAGCTCAAGCGTATAAGCTGACATTGGTCCTTGAACGTCAGGCGCAAACATGAACCGCTCTCCCTCATGCTCCACAACCGCCATGGTAACCCAGCCCAGCATTGAATCTTCAGAGCCATGAGCGACGGGTTCAGAAAAACGTAGCATGGTCTGACCGTAAGTGAATGTTTTTCCGTCGGCTGCTTCCAGTTTTTTGGCGTATTTGCCTCCTGTTTTTTGGAAAAGCCAAGCGCGCTGTCTTTGGCTCGCATTGATTTTTTCTTTCGGATTCTTCATTAACACAGTTTTGTCTTGGTAAATTTGCCGTGCGGTTTCGTTTGCTTCTGTCCAGTTAACTACCCAATCCTCGTAAGACGGCGTGTGATGGTCAAAATGGTAGTGGCTAATCGTTACCACCTCAGCCCTTTCTGCTGCTTCTGCAATGCGCTTGCGCAGCCTAATGATTGTTTGAAACTCAATGGGATGCGGTGGCAAACTGAAACGGTATGGACAAAGCGATACTCCAGCATCCAAAAGCACCGTCACATCGGGTGTTTCGACTAGTGTGCACATGGAGCGGGCACCGAAGCTTTCCGCTGCCAACGGAGTAACCTTAATTTTGCTTAGAGCATTGTTAGGTTTTTCTTTTTCCATGAATGCGTTCTCACTGAGAATTCTTGCTGATTGGCTAACACTTTAGGCAGTAAAATGGATTCCGCTGAAAAAATGGCTTGCCAACACATTTTAATATTCTTAATGTCTCAATTTTTTTAGGTGAAAGATTGGAAAGCGTAACACTTTTTAAGATACCTAAAAACGATGTAAATAAGGTCCATAAGAAGATTGCAGTCGAATTTCTCAGTTTAGCTGGTTCGGGAAGATCAAAGGATGGACTACGTTTTTTTGCTCCTGAGTGTAAGACGCACAATCCATATGTCCTCGGTGGCATGGACGCATTAACCGATGCAATGATCGCCGTGCAAAAACAAGGAGCAGAAGGAATTTTAAAAGGGTCGAAAGCTGACTTTAAGTTCATCATCAGGCAGGTCCTTGCTGACGGAGACCTGGTTGCAGTGCACACACAAATCTCCAGCTCTAAACCAAGTGAAGGCGGGTTAAAGCAGGTCCATCTTTTCCGTTTCAGTGGAGACAAGATAGTAGAGTACTGGGATATCAGTCAACAAGTGCCGAGAACTCACCTAACGCAGTTGGCGCATTATCTTAAGAATGATTGTATCCATAAAGAGCTGGAATCCCTGAAGATACCTCGTCGGATTAGTAGCCTAAAATTAGTTTGTGGATGACAGCCACAAACAATTAAAGTTTAAAGCTATCCAGCGTTTATCAGATGTATCAAGTTTGGTTTAGGAAGGAGGGAGCATGATTCAACAGCCTAATGGTAACAAAAATTTGGAGGTTGCGACACTTGCCGCTGGCTGCTTCTGGTGCACTGAAGCCGCGTTCAGCATAATAAAAGGCGTAGAAAGAATTGAACCTGGCTACACTGGCGGCACAGTACCTAATCCATCGTACGAGCAGGTTTCTACAGGCACAACTGGACATGCTGAGGCAGCACAGATATTTTTTGACCCAAAAGTGATTAGTTATCGGACAATTTTGGAGATTTTCTTCACTATACATGACCCCACGTCATTGAATCGTCAGGGTGCAGATGTTGGAACTCAGTACAGGTCAGCCATTTTCTACCATAGCCCAGAGCAGAAAGCCACGGCTGAACAACTGATTGATGAACTCACCAAAGAGGCTATTTGGAATAAACCAATCGTCACAGCAGTTGAACCCCTGAAAGTGTTTTACAAAGCTGAAACCTACCACAAAGACTACTACAAAAAACATCCGAAAGAGCCGTATTGCCAAGTCGTGATTGCCCCGAAAATTGCCAAGTTGCAGCAGCATTTTTTGGATAAAATCAAGGTACTCCCATGATTACCGAAAAATCTCTACGAAAATAACTCTTGTTCCAGCGAAAAGGTCACAAACTTTAAGAAGCCTTTAGGTTGTTTTTTGTTTCGGGTGGGCGATGACGACTCTGGCCCCGAAGACATAGTGGATGATGAGGATCTTGAGTGTGCGAAGGTAAAAATGATATTAAAGTTCGTATTTGCCTTCTAAGAGCCTGCCCACTCAGCTTAGTGCGCGCTAATAAATAATTTTATTAAGCGTTTAAGAGCTTAAAAGTTAACATTATATACGCTTGAGTAGATTAGCATGAAACTTAAACCAAATTACCGTATGTATCTTATCGCATTTTTAATTATCGGCATTGTTGTCGGCGCCGGTTTTTATCAGATTTACACCATTGTTATTGCGCCAAGCTTTGTACCCAAATTGAGTCTAAACCAAATGTATGAGAATGCAATCGAAAACGCCATGGTGCCTAAAGAAAGCGAAGTTTACGATGGTTTAACTCCCATCGTGGAAAACAACAGTAACCTGATATGGCAAGGTGAACCCGGCAACGAGAGCGTGCTCATGGTGACATGGACACAGTATGCAGGCAGCTATCCAGTAGGTGAAAACGTGACTACTAGTTGGGGTGACACATGGGTTACTGCGGCTCCTCAGATTCAAGTTTTCTTCAAAAACCACGTTAATCCTGACTCAAACGTCACATTAAGGGCAGATCAATTGCTAGGCTTACCGCCAAACAGCACGGACACGTATTTTGTGGAGTTATGGGTTAATCCGCAATCGCTGTTTCGCCCCACCCCAAACAACGAAATCAACGACACTGAAGCAACGCTTACTTTTCCCAGTTCAGCAACAGCCGCCTATAAAGAATGGTTCAACAACATAATCTACTCGTATTATCCCATGAAGTACCCGTGGACACGTTTAGGGTACACCTATGACTGGGGAAACTCTAAATCTCACATAGGCTCAAGCGAGTTTGTCATTGAGCAAAACTCAACTGTAACCGTTAAATCAGTTACGCCTACAACAGAATATTTATACAGTAATAACGGCTAACTCTTTTTTCTTCATTATTATAGAATACTATATTACGATTTTTTAAGGAACGAATAAAATAAATAAAGCGTGACGATTAGACGACTCTTACTCTAGCGCGCCTCAAATTTGCCTTTAAATCAGAAAATAAGAATTATCACCACTTTACACCAAGCCGGCGCGTTAATAGAAAAATTATCTTTTTTCTGGCGGCTTCTCCCATAGCTCAAGCTTCTGCTTTTTAAGCTCGGTCCTCTTCTTCTGTAAATAATTGTACACTGTGTGGTGCTGGCATCCTTCAATTATCATTTGCACGGCGTTGTGTGCAGTGTCCACTTGCTCGAAACTGCCGATTAGCCCAATCGTGTGGCCGTAAACAACCACGTCAGCCTCAGTTAACTCTTCAATCAGCTTTCTTGTTTTGCCGTCAGCGCCGATGATTCTTCCTTTTATCCGTTTAATGTCAGATTCTGAACGCCCAAAAATCACGCGCAAATCTATCAAGTCAAAGATTTCATCCTCGTTGCGTATCAGGCGGAATGTTACTTCAGGCGAGAATCCTCTGCCGATGGCTGTTACAACATCTTTTGCTTTTAAAAGCAAGGACGGGTCAGTTGCTTTTTCTGAGAGCACAACAGTGACGTTTCCATCGCTGTCAACGTCAAGCTTAACCTGAAGTTTCTCTTCAATATGCTGCTTCACTTTGCCTTCAGGACCAATAAGTATTCCAACTCGCTCTTTCGGGATTCTAACAAACGTGTCTAAACCAGCCATTTTTAACCAACAACCATCTTATGAAATTTTTCAACTGGATAAACCTTAACGTTCAACCGACTAAAGAACCTATTCAAATTCGTTAAATCCCTTGTCAACATGAAGTCAGCCATCGGATGCTGAATGGAAACGGACTGGGACATGTCAAAAATCACTATCTTGCCCTTCCACATCATAATGTTGTATTCGCTTAAGTCACCGTGTACGAGTTTGGCTTTTTGGTAGAGGCGCTTCACATAAGTAACTAGTAAACGGTAGGTTCGCTCTGGGTTGGCTGGCGGCTGCTCTTTCAGCGATGGGGCGCTAACGCCCTCCTTCCCGATGAACTCCATGACTACCACATTGCTTTTAACAGCGACGGGTTTGGGAACAGGAACCTTTGCGTCCGCAGCTTCTTTCAAGTTGCGAAACTCCTTCTGTGCCCAGAGGGCGATAAGCGACCGCGTGTCACGTTTGATGTTTGTGAAGCGTGGGTCGCCTTCAATGTATTTGAGCATACCCCTCTTGAACTCAGCAGAAGAAGTTAAGTAAATTTTCACAGCTAAATCCTTGCCTTCCCTGTCCGTACCCCAGTAAACACGCGCTTCCTTGCCTGAACTAACAACCCCATTGAGCTCATAGAAAACGCCGCTGTTGAGCAGATCAAAAACTACCATGCGCGTGGTTTGGTCAAAAACCTCCTCCACGGTGGCGCGCTCCTTTGTCATGTCATGGATTAGCATTTTGTCTCTTCGTTCCACTCTTCTTTCGGTATGCGCCAGGCGTTCTTGAGCTTTTCTAGACATAACAGTCAACCATGTTAACTGCTTCAGGATATTTAAAACCAATCGCACAAGAAACTCATGTTATACTTGATTCAAAAAAATTAAACCCAGAATGTGCAGTTGTTGACAGGCTAATTAGCGAATGATTAAAATTTGAAAATTAAAGGGTCAAAATGCCCTTGCGCCGTAGAGTATCAGCTTGCGAATGCGTGTAACGCCAGACAACGTCGCCGCGCTTGTCAGTTTGGAACTCCCAAGGTGAAACAATAACTATGTCGCCTTCACGAATCCACACGCGCCTTTTCATTTTGCCTCGGATTCGGCATAAACGTTCAGCGCCATCTTGACACTTAACCATAATTCGGTCAAAACCAAGCAGTTTTGTTACTACGCCTAAGACTTCACCTTGTCCAGGATAAACTAACTCGCCGATTGCGCCTTCACTTAACACCTTTTTCTTTCCCAAACGTAAACCTCTACTTTAGATGTTTGAAAATAGTTGTTTTCCGTGCTTAAAAGCGTGTTCATTAAATTATGCGGATTTAACACGAAAAATCTGATTCCTACAATCAAAGGGCACTATAACTCTTTTTTAACGTATTTTCCTCCAGCAAATAGTCTTCCCCCTAAACTTTCAATTGTGCTAGAGAAATTCACTTGCTAAATTGACCCTACCCCGCTTTTAGTATACCAAACTCGCAAATCTTGTGTGTTCATGTGGCTACCCCTCGGAAGGTGTAATGTAAGTTTTTAAATCTCTAGATAGAATTATCATTTACAGGAGCAACCATCAAGTGTCCTACCACTTTAACATCCCGTATCGAAACAACGTTAAACTAAAGCAGGTTATGGAAAGAATAAAGGAAAACAAGAAACTGCAAACTTACTGGAAATGCGCCAACGTTATGGCGATAGAGCGCATGGGCTACACGGATCATGGTCCAACGCATGTTAAAATTGTCGCGAATCTTGGATTGAAGCTTCTGCGGATTCTCGTTGAGAAAAAACTCATAACGCCTAGTATAGTGGAGAATTATGGGATGCAAAATGATGATGCTGAAGTCGTTGTTGTTTTAGGCTCAATCTTCCACGATTTAGGCATGATTGTCCAGAGATACAAACATGAAGAATACAGCGCACTTTTAGCGTTAGAATTTTTAGAGAAATGTTTACCGCCAACCTACAACGAAGAAGAACAAGCAATAATGACCTCGGAAATCCTCCACGCAATCGTAACCCACGAAGAACCAGGCAGCAATGAACCACCACACAGCAGAATATTAACTAAGGAAGCAGGCATAGTCGGCATAGCTGACGCGTTGGACATGGAAGCAGGGAGAGCGCGAATCCCCTTCCAAGCTGGAAAGGTGGACATCCATGCTGTCTCAGCGTTATCCATCGAAAAGGTAGAAGTAGAGGTAGCGGAAACAGGCAAGCCAATCGTCGTAAAAATCAAAATGTCAAACTCAGCAGGCGTGTTCCAAATCGATGAGCTACTAAAACCAAGAATCATCAACTCAGGGCTTGAACAATTCTTTCATGTAATTGCTGAAATCACAGGCGAAAAAGAAAACAGAATAATCGAAAAATTCGAAATCTAACTTTTTTTGAAATAGCAGATTTATCCGTCTGTGCCGTAGCCGCCGACTGTGACAACTGCGTTTGTGGAGCTGGCGCTTGATTGTGCATCAACCACAACGCCTAAAATTATGTCTTGCGAGGGATACAGTTGCATCATTTGGTCGTTACTTAACCACACTGCTCCACTACTGTTAAAGGCTTGAGTTATGCCGTTTGAGATTACATTGTCAGCAAATTCCAAGCGAATCCTAACAGTAACAATCTCGTTATTGAGGAAGCTGCCTTCAACTTGAATTTTAGGTTCGAAAGTGAAAATTTGAAGCGGAAGCGCTTGGATAGTTACGTTAACGCCATAATGGCTATTTAGGCCTACTGGAACATTGACGTTTTCTCTTTCAAAAGCGCTGCCGACTCCAGAAATCCATATGCTATAGGGGTTATGAATGCTTGCTGTCCAATTGCCCAAGAAGCTGACGCCGCCGTCAAGAGTTGGGGCATAAATACAAGTTTGTCCAAGATCCATCGCGAACATGTCCATTCGGTATATCAGTGAAGGACTCGAACACTACACCAAACAGTAAGGTCTGGTCCATTGAGCCGTCATCTAAAAGTCCAGTTTGATTAGTTACTCCATCTTGACCCATCCACATTCGGACATCTTGCAGTTGACTATCTGAAAACTGAGCTAACGGTTCGACGTTGATGCCGACGGAATTGTCCCTAATGTTGAAGAAGCAACTATTGATTTCTGAACTGGCATAAGAACCTGTAGCATTGCCAACAGGCGTTCGGAAAGCTATGCCTTCAGTAGCATTTATAAAACTGCAATCTTCAATTTTTGTGTCTTCACTCCAAGACCTTGTATTAGCTAATTCGATGCCAATTGAAGTATTCTCGAAAATCATGTTGGAAATCGTTGTTCCAAACGAGTTTTCAATTGTAATGGTTCCATTTATTATTGTTAAGCCAGAAATGGTCGCGTACTGTGAAGTGGTGTAGTTGTCGCCGTAAATGATTATTTTGTGTCCATTGCCAATTATGGTTGCTCCGTCACCGACGATTTTAGCGTTCATTTTATTGGAAACCAAAACGTTCCCGCTTAAAGTGTATGTTCCAGGGTTAAGGTAAACTGAGTTTCCCTGAGCGAACGCCTTATTAATAGCGGACGAAACACTCCCCGATACGCTTGTTGTAGAACCAGTTAACATGTTTTTTAACTGGTAATTATTACCGCTTTGGGAAACAACAAAATCGTAACTTAAAGCACCAGAATTCGCAGGGCTGCTGGGGCGCTCAAAAATCATGTAAGTGTTAAATGCAGACAACGCAAGCAAAGCTACAAGGACAATAACGATAACACGCTTAGAGATAGTTATCTTAGAGTTCGCTTTCATCTTCAAATGCTCAAACAATTTTGAAGTACATGTATGAGCTAATGTTAATTAAATTTTATGATAATACACTGCATATGAGCGTACACAATAAAAAAACCAATAATTTAATCAAAGTTTTACGATTTGGGCGTATAGCAAAAAAAAGGCGACGTTAAGGTTATCTCCCGCAAACAATCCCCTTTTTTTGATAGGCTTGAAGTTTCTCTTCTCATTACATCAAACCAATACATTACGAGGTAGCTCATTTACGTTTTAGCTGGCGATATCTCCCGTTAATTTAATTTCTTTTTTCTATTTTTGCTAACAAATTCCGAAATTCATCCAAATTGTACATACAGTCCTTGTGCAATCCATAACCAGCAAAACTGGCAACATAAAATCGGAGATCAAATAGTTTTGCCTGTTCATACTCATCAAATTCATGATTTTTCAAAATATCATTCAGTATCGAACTTCGAGGATTGTGATTGGCAAGAATAAAAATAACTTCAGGTACACTATCGACATCAAGATTTATCTTCGCATTGCTTGTACCTTTATTAAATTTCAACAATTTGAGTTCATCAAGTTGACTGAATTGGCTCTTCATTTGAAACAACACTTTGGAATAACGTTGCTTATCAGATATCAAACCGTACATGTCTTCTATGTGCTTGAGTAATCCAGCATCACCTTCTAGAGCATTGTCACTATATTTCATTTCAATCAATGCAGCTTTGCATTTGTTGCCGCTTTTACGCTCTGTTGCTAGCCAACGAATAGCCATAAGATCAAAGCGGGCACCAGGAGCTGTGACTTCTATATCTGAAATAAAATACTCGCTTTCACCCGATATGTTCGAATTGTTGTTTTCGCGAACAACCAATTGTTGAAATTCTCTCTCCGTTTTTCCCTTCTTAGAGAAATATTCATCCATTACATTCTTACGATTTGAAAATGAATCAACCCATTTTTTTGAATCATCCTGACTTCTTATCTCGGCTGGAGATTCTGGAATATAATGCTTTGACTTGTTGTAGTTATCGTCAAAATGTGTATTGTAATAAACTTCGCGTTGCAAATCAGTATGTTGCTTGGCATTGAGAATATTTCCACCTCGATAATAGATGTTAATGTAGTTCTCCCGAATTGCCAGCATTAATGTATGATCCTTTATTACGCGCTCGAGGATTGGATGAAGTATCCCATCGGAATTCTCCAGATCTTCCATGAATTTATCAGATAACCGTCTCATTTATGCTTCCCACCATTCGCCATCATTGTTAATTTCCACATTAGGAAATAATTTTCTATATCGTTCAGGAAAAAATGTGTGAATCGGAACAACCTTGCGAGGATTAATCGCTTCAACAATTTTTTTCAAATCTCCAGGACTTGCATGACCCGATGTGTGGATGCTGGTTTTCTGGATACCATTTCGCTCCAACCAGCTTTTTAGGTTATTGTATGCGCCTTGTTCCCAATAACCTTCCCATTGAGAATAAAAGTAGACAGATCCTTTCAGGCAATTTCCTGTTTCAAGATCACGGCAATGTAGGGGTCTAAAAAGCAAAACGGACTTGATTGGTGTCTCTTGCAAATTTTCAATGAAAATTCGGTTTGTTGCATGGTGTTTTAGTAAGTCAAACCATGCGTTTTTTTTAATCTGGATGCGTTGTGCTTGGGGAATATACAACGCGACGTCTGGCCAGTTGGATTGTGGAATATTAGGATTGCCAGTTGCTTCAAGAATTGCTGCTGTGTAAAGGTCGATAATTAATCTTCTTCCTGTTCGTTTGCAAGCTCTCATGACAGATACTACACGATCAATATTTTGAACTGATGCGTGAACTAGGGCCAAACCTTCGGTAGTTGAAAAGGCTTGCACAAGTTGGTTCTCAATGTCTGATTCTGTTGGAAATTGTTGGTCATCCTTGAGCCTACCAAATGAAGATCCCTCCAAGAGTAACACATCGATATCCTTAGGCGGATTTTCAATCAGGCGTTCTACCAAAACTGCTTTACGTCCATGAATACGCAAATCACCGCTGTAGAAGAGGCGTTTTCCAGCGCTTGCGATTAAAAGTGCGTAGGCGTCGTAGGCAGCGTGGTCAACTAGAAAATGGGGTTATACGAAATGAGCCAACTTCAAAGCTTTGTTCCGACTTGAAATCCCAGCCCTTTGCGGGAATAGGCCAGTTACCTGGCAAGAAGGGTGCAGCGGCAATTAGAATTCGACGAGCGGCAGATCCCATGCCAACGGGAATTTTCGGAGAGATATGCGCCAGTAACCCAAAATGGTCAAGGTGAGGATGGGAAATAAAGACACCTAACAATGATGGATCGTTACCATCTAATCCATGGATGTCGGGTAAATATTGGATGCTATTGTTTTCTGCATCCAGCGGTAAACCCAAATCAATAAGCAGCCGCTGACCAAGGCTTTCTACTTCTACACAACTTCCTCCGATTTGTTTGCTTCCACGATGAATACATACATGCATGAGGTTTCTTGCCATTAAATTACAGAATTATTAAATATATATCCTATAGTATGTGGCAAATTTGCCATACGCCAACATACTTACCCAAATCAAGCAAGCCTTGACTTTTGATAAACATTGTCTTTTTGAATATTTTTAGAAATCATTTCTCGCTACTCAAATTTGTTCCTCAAGTTCTTGCTTCTTTAGCGTTTTATGGATAAATAACTTTGACAGAAAAAATCAAGCGATTCTAAACATCATGCTTAGAAACTTAAACAGGTTTTAGTTGCCCTTTCTTGATAATGATATTACCCTTTTCATCTTCTACGAAGATTACTATATCGCCAACTTTCACTTTTAGTTTAGACTGAATTTCTTTTATTAACGTTATCCTATTGTTTGGCTGTACTTTACTGCTGCCTAAGACCTTTTCCAATGACTTAACCCATCAAGGTATGCTATGTGTAGCGCGCGCGCGCTAGAAACTAAAACTGTTGCGGGAGATAAACAAAACTCAACCGCAGAAGGACAAATACTCCAATACCTCATCTTCCTAAAAAATCAAGGCTACAGAGACTCGACAATAGAACAGAAAGACGCAATATTACATGGGCTTCTAAAAAAAGGAGCCAATCTAAATGACCCAGAAAGCGTTAGACAAGCAATTGCCAGAGCAGAAGTATCAGAAAGCTCCAAAGCCCTACTATCCATAGCTTATGAAGGATTTGCAAAACGCAATAGCATAACATGGACAAGACCAAATTACAAACAAACTAGTCCACTCCCATTTGTACCACATGAAACTGAGATTGATGCGTTGATAAGCGGATCAGGAAAAAAAATGGCTGCATTATTGCTAACTCTAAAAGAGACCGCTATGAGATTAGGCGAAGTCTGGCTTGTAGAATGGAAGGACTTAGACATAGAAAATCGCACGCTAGTATGCAACCACCCAGAAAAAAATAGCAAAGCAAGAATATTCAAAATAACCCCACAGTTAGCAAGTATACTGGAAAATCTTCCAAAAATTAATCAGTATGTATTCAATTGCGGAATAAGGACACATTCAGGTAACGAGGATCTAAAAACACGAAGGCAAACTCTAAAAAGACAAAAAGCACTACTTAGCCACCCAAGAGCAAGAATAGCAGAGAAACTAAAAAACCCAAGAATTCTTAACATCCACTACCACACCTTTAGGCATTGGAAAGCGACCCAACTCTACCACCAAACAAAAGACATTCTCTACGTCATGAAGTTCCTCGGACACAGAGATGTCAAGAATACGCTCATTTACATTGACTTAGACATTGCCTGTTTCTCAAAAGGTGGCGATGACTACCATGCAAAAACAGCAAGGACTGAAACAGAAGCACTACAACTTATAGAAGCTGGATTTGAATATGTCTGCGATGTAGGCGAAGCAAAAATCTTCAGAAAGCGAAGGTAAGAAAAAGTTTTACTATTTGTCCAAAAGCATGGTCAAAATTTGACTATCTGGGCGTGAGGTATGCCTTCTATTTTCAGAACGGCGTCAGGATGCACATAACCCTTTGCTATGGCTTTTTCAACACAGCATTTGCCTACAAGGTTCACTATGGTTGAATTATCAATCATTCCCATGGCTTCTTCAACACTTGCTTTTCGTCCATTATAAAACTCGTCTTTAATATGGAAGACAATTTTGCCTTCCCGAAGCGTCTTGCCCAGCAATTCGCAGTCGCAAACCGCTAATAGCACATTTCTGCCCGCTTGCTTGAGGTTTACGTAGACTTCCAATTTTTAAGTCCCCTACAACTGTTTAATAGATGATTTTGCACCACAAGCGTTGCATACTAGAAAAGATAATCGTTTTTCCTTAACAATTCTGGTGTCAGGACGCTTGCAAATGGGGCAAACCACGTAACTGTCTAAATACCGTTGCAATAAGCGTTCGAAACTTTCGCGGCGAAATTTTCCTTGAAATATCGCTCTTGAATCTTGAAAGGTCGCTGCAGTAGCCATTTCCCGAGTTAAGAACTTTAAAATATGCTGAGGATCACGGTCCAATGCATCTGCCGTTTCCTTGAAATTAGTAATAATCGTTCGCATACCAACAGTATTAACCATCAGCCTTGGCAGTTCCAAGCGCTCATGCTTTAAGGAAACTTCTGGCATCTGAGCGCACGCCTTCTTCAGTAGGTCCTCATAGTTATACGTCATAACTCTACCATCACCTCAAATCATTGTGCCACCCTATATTTAAAAATTATAATCTGAAGGAGGCTGTTTACCATGGTGTACTACATATTTTGCATAATAAAACATTATAAATGCTTACATAACAATGCTCATTAGCTTTAGCAACTACTAGAGGCTAATACACATGTCAGAGCAACCAAAACCCGTTAAAATAGAAGACATTAATCAGCAAATTGAAAAACTAAGAGACCAAACTAATAACGCAGACGTTCAAATCAAAAAGTATGTAGAACAGAGAAACCAGTTAAACGACCAAGTAAAGAAAACTCGCCAAGAAATAGACGAGTTGAAAACCGAGCGAGACAGCATAAATGAAAAAGTGAAGCTGCTAAAACAGCAAAGAGACGAAATCAGAGCTAAAACCACACCAATCACCGAGGAAATCAACGCTGTAAAAGAAAAAATCTCTGAACTTAAAAAGAAATTGCCACGCGAGAGGCAACAGGACTTGCAAGAAGAGCTTGACGCAATTGAATGGAAGATTCAAACAACTTCTCTTGATTTGCAGGAGGAAAAAGGGCTAATTGAGAACGTCAAGCAGCTTGAAATTCTACTTAGCAGTTACAAAAAAATAGACCTTAAATACAAAAAAATCAAGGACTTACTAATCCAACGGCAAACCATTGAAGACCAAGCTGATACGCTTCATAAGGAATTAACTGATTTAGCTAAGAAAAGCCAAGAAATACACTCCCAAATGATTGAAAAAGTAAACTCCGCGAAAGTTAGCAAGGCTCAAGCTGATAGCCTACATCAAGCTTACATTAAAACAAAGGAGGAAATTCTTCTCTTTCAAGTAAAAATCGCGGAACTGACTGGGCAATTACGAGGTTTAAGAGCTTCCATGAGAGAGGAAGATAAAGCGAGGAGAATGGCGGTTCAGCAGGCTTTTAAAGAAAAAGTGCATGCTGATAAAGAAAGACAGCAAGTTGTCAAGGAAAAACAGCAGGCTATTAAAGAAAAGCTTGGCGCTGAAGCGAGGGATAAACTTCAGAAGGGCGAAAAATTAAGTTGGAATGAGTTTCAACTTGTCATGGGCGACGATACTGAAGATGATGAACAAACACAAGATTAAAGTTAAGTGGCTGTATTAAGGGAATAAGAGATGTAGATGACTAAAAAGGAAACGCCAGATCAAACGCAAAAGCGTATTCTAATTCTATGCGTCGATAGAGATGGCGATATCGAAGCCAAAACAGGAATAAAAACGCCTCTTCTTGGGAGAACCGCAAACTTAGACGGCGCAGTTGCCTTAGCCCTAAAAGACCCTGAAGAACCAGATGCAAACGCCATGTTTGAAGCTGTCCGGCTTTATGACAGGTTACAAAACGAAAAGCAACCCCAGGAAATTTTTGAAGTCGCTACAATATCGGGTTCTGAGTTGGGCGGCGTTAGCGCTGACAGAAAATTGGTTGCTGAATTAAATAATTTACTTGAGACTTTTAGTGCAAACGAAGTGATTCTGGTTAGTGATGGTTATTCTGACGAGGCAATTTTACCTCTTGTTGAATCCAGAGTACCAGTTTCGTCAGTAAGACGAGTAGTAATAAAGCATAGTGAATCAATCGAAGAGACTGCTGCACTATTCACAAAATACATTCGATTAATAATAGATAATCCAAGGTACGCGCGAATAGCGTTAGGTTTGCCTGGATTATTAGTTCTCATATTCGGTGTTCTTTGGGCTATCAACAATTATGTTTACCGAGGCGCCATTGACTTTTACGGAATCACCATTGTAATTGTTCTAGGCGGTTACTTACTTATCAAAGGCTTTGGCATTGACAGGTCAGCTAAAGACCTCTATAAATGGGTAAAAGAATATTCTCCGCCGCCTATGCCGATGCAAATCTCAAATTACACGGTTTTAGCCGGAATCTTGTGCATCGCCATCAGCGTTTACCTTGGAATAGCAAACGTCAATATTAACGCGGCACCATATCCCACTTCCTTCGCTGGATGGGTAGCTATCATTCCAAAGATAATCACTTTCTTTATTAAGGGTGTCGAAGACCTTCTGGTAGTAGGCTTCATCATCGTTCTATTCGGACGAAGCGTACGCTTATACTTTGAAAGAGACTCAAGATTACTTCGGAATGCTGCTTTGATAGCTACAGTTGCATGGTCCCGTTGGATTCTTGAAGCAACAGCAAACGTAATTTACGGCACATACCACTCAGGAGGGCAGCCAATAATTGGTTTAAACAGCCAGGATTTTTCAACATTCATTTTTACAATAATAGTAGGTATTCTAATTGCTATTGCTTCTGTGCTACTAGTTTTAATTGTCAGTAGGTCAACTAAAGGCTTCTTCAAAAAACCCGATAAAAACCAAGAATCAGAATAAAATTTTTCCGAATGTTTAATCTTGAATTAGGGCAAGATTTAATTGAAACAGTCATGGTTCTAACTATGAAGCAGAGTTTAGAAGAAAAATCTCTTGATGAACCTTTAACATGTGAGGTAACGTTTAGTGTCGCTTAAAAAAACGCTTTCTGTCATTGGCGCATACAAGTTGTATGAAAGCTGGCTTTGGCGGCAGGTAAAAAACGGAGTAAAACCTGAGCATATTGCCATAATTTTAGATGGCAACAGGCGGTGGGCTAACGAGCAGGAAAAAGACCCATGGCTGCTACAGGATAAGTGGGGTCACAAGAATGGTGCCGATACAGTTGAGCTGCTTTTAGATTGGTGCCATATGCTTGATGTCAAATATGTGACACTCTACACTTTTTCAACAGAGAACTTTTCTAGGAAATCGGATGAAGTCCAAAAAATTATGCAGATTGCTGAGGAACGATTCCGCAAGCTACTAAAAGATGAGCGTATACATCGAGACAAGGTCCATGTGAAAGTTATCGGTAGAGTTAACCTTCTGCCGAAGAGTTTGCAGGAAAGCATTGAAGATGTAGAGAAAGCAACAGCAAGCTATGATAGATATTTCTGGAACTTTGCATTCGCCTATGGCGGCAGAGCCGAAATCGTTGACGCTACTAAGACTATTGCTGAGAAAGTTAAAAGCGGCGAGTTAGAGTTGGGTGATGTAACCGAAAGCACCGTTGAAAAGTACCTGTACACTGCACATATGGATAAGCAGGAACCAGACATGATTATACGCACTTCAGGCGAACAACGCTTAAGCGGATTCTTGCTTTGGCAAGCCGCATACAGCGAACTCCTGTTCTTGGATGTTTACTGGCCCGATTTTCGACTTATCGACTTGTTAAGAGCGATCAGAACCTTTCAGTACCGCAAACGTCGCTTCGGAAAATAAACGGCAAAATAAAGCAAAAAAGGAATATGTTAGGTGCGTTTTCTGGCACTTACAATGCTTATGACGTCTCTGTCTTTGAGGATGGCGTCTTCGCCGATTCTTCTTTTTTCTCGGGCATCGATGGCGTAGATGAAGCTTTCTCCAAGTTCTGTGTGGATTAAGTAGGCGAATTGATGCGCAGTTGTTCCTTTCGGAATGAGGTAAGCGTCAGGCAAGACTCTGCCGTTATGGTCAGAGAGGTGCTCTAAATCCTCCACGGGATAAACGGTTATCATGTTGAGAAGTTTAAAGTAAGCCATGTTTATGGCGTCTTGGATGCCTGTTGAGCCTTTTTTTTGGAGCACTTTTTCACGTATGGCTTCCAAAGCCTTAATCTGGACTTGGGATAGTTTTTCTGGCTGTGTTATCTTAAAGTTGCAGTCGCCTGGTTTATAATCGATTAATTGTTTTTCAGCAGCACGCCTAAGTGCAAGTTCAGCTTCTGCCGAACATGGAATAACCATATAATCAAGCTTCTTCATCTTCTCCAAATTCGCTTCAGCGGTTGGTAAGTCAATCTTGTTTGCAACTATCAGCATGGGCTTAGAAATTTGCCTTAGAACATCGACGAATTTTAAGAAGTCGTCGTCACTCCAGCCGGTTGGTTTATCAGCGTTCAAGCCAGTTCGTTTTGTTGCTTCAAAAATGTGGCTGCGTTTTATGCCTAAGCCGCTGAGTCGTTCTTCAAGGGGGCCAAAGATGCCTTTTTTGTCTGTTTCAGCTGTTCTCGCGATTTTTGTCCAGTCCTTTTTAAGTATGCTCGCCATCCACATGGTTATTTCGTGCTCAAGAAACTTGACGTCCTCAAGCGGGTCATGTTCCCCAGGTTTGCATACACGTCCTTCGGAGTCTGTTCCGCCTGAAGCGTCAACTATGTGGATGAGTGCGTCTGCTCTGCGTATTTCGTCTAAAAACTGGTTTCCTAAGCCGCGTCCTTCCCAAGCGCCTGGAACAATGCCTGCAATGTCGATTAATTCTACAGGAACAAGCCTTACACCATCAAGGCACAACGAGTTTTTAGGGTTATCTTTCACTTTGAATTCTTCGTGAACGCAAGGCGTGCGTACGTAGCCAACTCCTCTGTTAGGCTTAATTGTGGTGAAAGGATAATTGGCTATCTCAGCCGCTACCAAAGTCGCCGCGCTGAAAAACGTGGATTTTCCCGTGTTCGGTTTTCCAACCACCCCGAGTAATCGTGAATAAGACCTTTGCATATGTTACTTCACGCAGTACTGTTGCTATGTGTAGTGCTATATTATTTGTGCTTATAAACAATGAAAGAAGCTGTGATTTTCAGCTTGATAATAATCAAATCAAGCGCGGTTGTTTCTTGAGCGTGCGACATTGGAAAAGCCGCTCGTGCAACCAAACGGTAGGCTCTAAGCATCATTTCCGCTTCCTGAACTTTTGGCTTTTTCCTAAGCAGATAAATTGATAATCCGATTATTACCGCTGCCGAGGGAGTACCCGTCAGTAGTAAAACCATTGGCCATATGAATTGGCTTTCCCACTTCCAAGTGATGCTTGAAGGTTGGTTTATCGTAAAGTGTAAACTTGCTTTTGTTCCAGTTGCTGGGGCGCTTCCTGTCCCCGTCCAACCCGTGCATACATGCTGTGTAATAATGGATTCTGGTACAGGTGAAGTAACAGCTTCATTTATGTTCGAACCTGCATCAAACCAGCCGCTTGCAGGACTAGGTGAGCCATAAGCAGAAAAAACAGTTAAATAGTACTGAGTACCCCAAGATGCAGTTGCGATTTCAGGTGCATTCATTGTTATGCCGTTACTTGTTGTTCCTGAACCTGAAGAATCACCACTCCAACCCGTAAGAACATATTGAATGCCTGAGCCTCCAGATACAATATTAGATGCAACACTAGGCATAAGCAGTTGAGCCACTATCATACCAGTCAGCACCGCTTGTCGTGCCATAAGCTGAAGTCACCGTCAAATAATACTGAGTCTTCCAGTTAGCAGTAGCCGTCTCAGGACCACTCATCGAAATCGCATTGCTTAGAGCGTAGTTAGCTCCAGAAGCATCAGTACCCCAACCGGTAAAGACGTACTGAGTGCCAACTCCGCCGGAAACAGTTCCAGCGTTGAGACCAGCATAAGCAGTTGAGCCACTATCATACCAACCTGAGCCTGAGGGCGAACCATAGGTTGCAATTACTGTTAAATAGTATTGATGAAAGTAGATTGGGTTTATTGTAATTGCCCCTGTTATGCTTCCAGAAGTGCCTGAAGAAGAAATCCATTGTTCAGTTCCTGATGTAGCTGTTACAATGGTAGGGGTGGACCAAGGCGTATTTGCATCTAGCCATGTTTTTTGATTTGTGGTGGTTAGAAGCAGTTGGTAATTGGATCCGCATTGTGTTCCTGATAGTATGAGGTTAGATGACGGTACTGAACCGTCTGAGGTTGAATAGCTCGCTGTGATTTGATACTGGTGGTAATAAATTATGAGGCTCGGAATTTGATTCGCCTGAGATATGCTCCAAGATGATGTTGGAGTAGCCCATTGGTCTTGCGAAATGCCTAAGATATCATTACTAACGGTGGTTGATGTCCCTCTCAGAACCATTACTGTTTGTTGAGAAATTTGGGATAAGGAAATAGTATCAATCGTTTGGCTGAATTGCGCAGATGCAGCAGAAGGAGCCGTGAAATAGGTCAATATTGGACTGGCAGGGTTTCCACCGCCTGATATTTCATAAGCGACTTGTTGACTGAGGGTATCATAGTAATAGAAAGTTGTAGTAGACCCCGCAGGTACAGTTACGTTAGTACCTTGAGAATTCAACACCCATTCTTCAGTTGAAGACGAGCCAGTGGAGACCCCAGATATCACCACGTTAGTGCCGTTATCAGCAGTTAATGTTAACGTACCATTTTGGGCATAACTAACCTGTGGATAATCATCTAAAGTAAACGAAACCGCAAACTCGTTCGTGTCAGAAAGAGCTGTCGACCCGCCAGCAGGAAGCAACGTTATAGATGTCATTTGCTGGACAATTGAGCCGGTGATGAACTGATAGGCACTGCTATATTCAGTAGCTCCATGGGAAGAGAAAGGTTGAAGCTGAGTTGGGTTAGAGTAAGTTACTTGAGTTGCGGTATTCCATGCTCCGGACCAACTAAAGTCACTTGGGTTGCATTCATCCATCCACATCCAGGCGGATGAAAGCCCAAAAGTATAATCGGAATAAGTGACTTGTGTTTCGTCTCCACTGTATGGGATTGCGTGGTACCATTCAGTCATAAGCCCAGAGAAGAATCCGTTTACGTTACTTGGTGATGAAAGACCAGTAAAAGAGCTAGTTTGACTATCCGGATAACTTACATGCGCAACTGCTCCTGTGTTCCAGTCTTTGGCAGACATGTCAACATCAATGCCATTGAGGTAAAGACTAAGTAGAACTAAATCGCCTGAATTGACTGTGCCTGAGAAAGATTCTAAGCCGCCACCGCCGTTAGTTGGATAAATGGATTTTTTCGCTGAATTAAAGACCTCGTAATTAAAGTTAAAACCCGGATCGTACCCTCCATTTGCATTTGGCCAATTATATGATAAGCCCACTTGATACCAGTAACCATCGTTTGATAATCCATTCAGAAGATACGCTGGTCCATAGCCGTCTGAGTCGGCTTGAGGCACTGCAGTGACGTTGTAAGCGAGGCTTGCAAAACTTTGGGTAAACGTCATTCCAAGTTGTTCATCATACGTTGCAGCAGGAAGCGAAGATAACGGCACCGTCAATCCCGAGACGACAGGCAACAAGGCACTTTGCATATGTGTAAAACCAGATGCATCCGCTGTCTGCGCATGCACAACAGAACAGAAGAAGCCTGCAAGAATTAGAAGACAAGAAATAGCGATAATCAATTCTAGAAATCGAGAATTATTTTTCGTTCATTTCCCCCAAATCTTTGTAGTTTTAATTTTGTTTGCTTGACACTTGAGCTTGTTCGCATTCGAACTCATGTTCCTCAAGTCCCTCATTACCTTAGGGCGTGTTTGATAATGACTAACTCAATTTAAATAACCTTGTGCATATGTTGAGGCGACACCTTCGTTTGCGGTTAAATGCAAAAACAAGCGTAAAGGAATACTAACAACCAAATGCTTACTTGTGATACATTTTTAAGCCTAAATAATTTACTTTCTGTTAGGAGTGTTTAATGTGAAAATTGTCGAAGGAATCCATCAAGTTGACGGAATTAATGCCAATGTGTACCTTGTCGAAGATGGAGAGAAGCTGATTTTAATCGATACAGGTTTACCTCGAAACGACAAAAAAATAACAAAGTATATCGAAGGTTTAGGTCGCAAGCCAACAGACGTCTCAACTATAGTGTTAACTCATTTTCACATAGATCATGTTGGAAGCGCTAAGAAAATGAAGGAACTTACAAATGCGAAGGTAGCGGTGGATGAACTTGATGCGGATTACGTTGCTGGAAAGAAAGCGCCGCCTAAACCTAAGAATTTAATGTTTAAGGCTCTTAGTTCAGTTTTTAAGGCTGCGCCGGTTGAGCCTGAGTTGCTGTTGAAAGACGGCGACAAAGTCGGCAGGTTGATTGTTATTCATACTCCTGGGCATTCCGAAGGAAGCATTTCATTGTTAGATGCCGAAAGAAAAGTTATGTTTGCCGGGGACGCGATTAGGTTTATGGATGGCAAGATTATGGGTTCGCCTGAACAGTTCACGTTGGACATGGATAAAGAAAAAGATTCGATTAGGAGAATATCAACGTTTGATTTTGACATTTTGCTTAGCGGGCATGGCCAACCTTTGATGCCTAATGCTTCTCAAAAAGTGAAGGATTACGTTGTTACGTTGAAGTAGTTTTGGCTTCAGCTTTCTCTTCTAAACGATTTTTCCATGGATAGCTGGATTTTTTGCTCTTAATCTTAAACTGAAGCTTTCTCGGAGTTTTTGGACTGCAATAATTCTTGCAGAGTTTTATGGCATTTGCTGCATTCGACCATTGAGTTCCCACATGCAGGGCAAAATAATTCTTGCTTAAGCATTCGCTCCAAAAGCTTCAGCAATTCAGCTTTATTCTGTACCTCACGAGGGCTCTCTTGCTTTAAAACTGGTTGCTCAGCAACGTCTTTTTTCATTTGCGCGTTTTCGTTTGCGGCGATTTCTTGGTAAACTTTGGCGATGCTAGCCTTTCCTTCACGCAGCCTCTGCTTATCATCTTCACTTGCTTTCTCCAGTATTTTTTTTCCTCTTTCAAAGGTTCGGGTTGAAACACCCGCTTTCTTGGCTACTAATTCAGTTGCCTTAGCTTTAAACTTGGGCTCAGCGTCATCTGGCGCTAACCCTAGCTGCTGGTTTCGCCCGTTTTTACCGCCCTTTGCTTGCCGTTTTTTTGCAAGTGCTTTTTCAATCTCAAGCAGTGGCACTGCTAACTCTACGAGCTGAAAATTGTTCAGGTGGCGACGCCTAAGGTTTACTTCGATAACGAATTTTTTTTCAAGCAGTTTATCTTCAAACTTGCGCACTTCAAAATCTGGTTCAATGCCCAGTTCGGTGCATGCGCGGTACCTGTGGTGTCCATCTAAAATTTCTAAGTCCTCGTTTACAACTATCGGGTAGTGTTGACCTTCTGCTTGTATGGATGCTTTGAGCTCGGCAAATTCTTCCTCAGACATTTTTGGCAGCAATTTTTGGTATTCAGGGTTTAACCGTAAGCTTATGTTCATCACCGCTGTCTGGACTTACCTTTGGGGTGAATTATTATTTAAGGTAAAGGGTTAAGTCTACATTTGGGAGGGGAGATACTGTTAGCTTGGCTCCATGATGCAACAACATTCTTTTATTTTCTTCTGAGTTTTCGCTCTTCCTGAATATTTTTAGTTTACCTCATTGGTTAAAATGACGGTTCGCTAAACTATACTTTTTGTTACAGCAATTAAGGAGACTGTCTGATAGTTATTTTTATAAATTTTTATGCGTTACGAAAGATGAGGAGTAGTAAACCACAAGTATTATTAAATAGAATGCGCCTAAATTGTATCAAACTAATAAAAAATTAAAAATCTCATCATTGCGACAAACACTCGCTTTATGTGATTTACATAATCAAATAAACTTACAAATAGGAAGTGCATATTTACGGGAACATCCCAAACATTTACGATAAAGTACGTTATATCTGCCAAATTTGAAATTGAAGGTGTAGTAGAAAAACCCGATGTGATAGGCGCAGTTTTTGGTCAAACAGAAGGACTTTTTGGACCTGAACTTGACTTAAGGGAACTACAGAAAACAGGCCGCATCGGAAGAATCGAAATCGACCTACACTCAAAAAATGACAAAACCACAGGATCAATAACTATTCCAACCAGCTTAGATAGGGTTTCAACAGCGCTCATTGCCGCAAGTATAGAAAGCATCAACCGTGTCGGTCCATGCTCAGCTAAAGTTAGCTTAGATAAAATCGAAGACATCCGCGAAGCACGCAGGAAAATAATCATTGACCGAGCAAAAGAAATCCTGCATAAATGGACTATTGAGTCGCTGCCAAGCATAGATGAAGTTTACAAAGAAATCTCTGATACAATGAAACTCGGAAAAGTCGAAAAGTACGGTCCAGAGGACTTGCCCGCGGGTCCAGGATTAGAAAGTGCTAAAGAAATCATCGTCGTTGAAGGACGCGCTGACATAATCAATCTCATGCGCTGCGGAATTTTCAATACTGTTGCCCTTGAAGGCGCCAAAGTTCCTGAATCAATAAAGAAGCTATCTAAAGAGAAAACAGCAACTGCCTTGCTTGACGGCGACCGAGGCGGCGACCTAATACTAAAAGAGTTACAGCAGGTTACAAGTGTCAAGTTTGTTGGTCGTGCTCCAAGGGGCAAAGAAATTGAAGAATGCAACTGTAAAGAAATCGCTGAAGCCCTAGAAGCAAAGGTTCCAATCACCGAGGCTTCTAAACCTCCTAAAAAGCCCGAGCCGCAGCACATCAAAGTTGAAGTCCCAGAACCCATAAGCAACGCCGCAAAGGCATTGCTGGGCACACTTGAAGCAGTCTTACTAAATGACAAGTTCGAGTTTATTGAGCGCTTGCCAGTAAGCCAATTAGCAGAAAAGCTACAGCAAGTAAGCGGCGTTGACACAGTGGTTTTCGACGGCATCATTACGCAGAGAATCGTTGATATCGCAGGCGAGAAAAACATTAGACGCATAGTTGCGTCGCGAATTTCAGAAGCGGTAAAGCCAGCGTTAAACGTGGAATTGGTAACTTTCCAAGACGCAATCATTCAAGCCTAAAGGTAATCAGTTAGGCTTCTGCTTTCTTCGCTTTTTTTCTCTTCACTTATCAGTTCTTTTTCCGTTACTCCGAAAAAGCCTAGTATTCTTGCCGCTGCAGGAACCACCTGATTGGTTACGTAGTAGTCAACGTCCACTTCATCGTACTTGGCGAAAACGTAAGGTTTCACGCGGCTGTACAATCGTCCTTTACCTAATAGTATGACGAAGCCTACTTTGTCGCCGCCTGTTAGACGCCAGCCCTTTTCTTTTAGCATTTTTGCCGCTTCCACATGCGGAGCTCTAATAGCGTATTGTTCTGGCGTTTTTGTGAGGGTTTTCCAAATTATAAGTTCATGGAACGGAACTTTCCTTTGCTTTAGCTCTTCTATTACGGTGCGCACGTAGTCAATTGCCTTTGCAGGCGACTGTTCCTTTAGAATTATTTCTAAAACTTGTTCTTGCACTTTTTTAGCTACTTCAGCCCAATCCCCGCGAATTACTTCTAACCCGATTATGTCTAATGTGCCGTCAGGTCGAAGGCCCGCGTACCGTTTTTTTGCTTCTGTGAAGAAAATGCGTTCGTAAACCTCGCCAATTTCCACTTCTAACCCTAAATCCTCATTAATCTTAGCCTTGAGTTCAAGAAGTTTCTTTTTGTCATTAGTTAAGAAGATGCTGTCAGTGTCACCGTAAATAATCGTTAAGCCTTTGCCTTCAGCTAAACGGGTAGCGCTTAAAATGGTATGTCTACCCCAAGCGGAAGCTGCTTCAGCTACCGGTTTAATGTACCATCTTGCGCCGACCCAGCCAGCGTAACCATAGGCAGCGTTTGTTATGATTTTTACCGCTTTTTGCCTTGCATCTAAAATGCTGTATTCAACCGTGCTGGGACTTAAAGTCTTCATTTCTAAACGTATTTTGCTTCTTACTTGTATTAAGTAGGTTAATGCTTCTTTGTAGAATCCGGGCGGTGCTTTGCGGAATCGGTGCTTTACTTCGGGCGCTGCGTAAACTCCGCTTGGCGGTTCAGGTTCATCGGGTGCAACGTAGGTGTCTGGCGAGAGGTTGTATCGTATCATGATGTTGGGGTACATTGATTTGAAATCTAAAACCGCTATGTTATTGTGCAATCCAGGTTTTGGGTTAAGGACTAAACCCCCAGCGTAAGGCCGATAGGGCTGCTCTACCCGTCTGGGTATTAGTTCGCCGATTTTGCGTGTTTGCTTAATTAGAAACCACTCGACCCTAAAGCCGACCGCGGCGGTCATAACATGGTCCAGGGGCAGGCTAACTAGACTTGAGAGTTGCATTGCGAAATCAAGCAGCAAAGTTGCGGAGCCTTGGATTTTGCGAGCGTTGTTTAGGCTGAATTTTTTAAGCACATCTCTTTTCTGCTGGTTGTCCCAGTAATCGGCGGATTCAACATCTTCAATTTCAATGTCTGATTGGTTTTTCAGTACGCCTAAGTAGTTGGCTAAGTTGGAAAGTGTCTTAACCTTCACTTCTGGAAAAACATCCATAAAATCAGCGAGGTCAACGTTAGCAATGCCCGTAAACGACACGTGACCGTAAATGCTGGTATGCGGCTCCTTTCTTCCTCGGTCAACATCAAACGTTCTTTCAAGCCTGTGGCTTCTTTTTATCAGGTAATCCCAATCCTGCGCGTTAGCGCCGAAGCTAACAATGATATCAGGGTCAAACTGGCAAACATACTCAACAAAGTGTTGAAGGATAGGCTTATCATTTTTGTCGCCGCCTGACACAAACTGCTTTTCTTCACCAGTGCTTGCAACCGAGGATATAATGACCACTGGGTTTCTGTCTGGTTTAGGTGAGCCTTCGCGGCTATAGCTGATCATTGAGAAACTGAGTGTTTTTAGCTTGGGCTTGTCAACGCTCTTAAGTTGTTTTGGGATGGATTTTGCTGCATAAAGCTTGTCCACTCTTACGTCTAATTTGTTTTCTTCTTCCTCAGCCTCCACTTCATGCCACATGCAGGGAGCCACGTTATTGTCGATTAAGTATCGCATTGAGATGCGAATATCATCTTCGAGGCAATCTTCCACTGCTTCGAGCACTCGAAGCTGCTTTGCAAGCTTCTCTGTTTCGGTTACAACTTTACAGTAAACTTTTATTGCCTGCACAGGTTTGCCGAAAAAGCGGCGCTCGGCAACTTCCGCCTTAATTACTGATGACTGGTAAGCCGTCATGATTTCCCCTGCAGTTTTCGAGGGGTCACATCCTTCTTTGATCACAACGTAAAAGTAAGCAGTAAAGTTTCTGTCAATAACGAGCACTCGTTTTCCCTTCGCATCAATTCCCCAAAGCCACAATTCAGTTGCGTCACGGGCATTAGCGATTTTGGGGTTAATGTTGAGGAGCCAAAAAGTAATTTTCACAGGAAATCGCCAATTAATGCATAAGACAAATTTGCCTTTAAACCTTTAACTAGGTTTTTTCTATGGAACATAGCGTTTAAACCCCAAAGTTCACTCCAAACTTTTTTGGCTTACGATAGAAGTGTATCCATGAGCCATTTACGTTTGCTTCGTCATATTTTGTCCATCCAGCCTTTCCAAGTTTCCTTATTTCTTCCGGTGCGGTTGCTACTGTTTCCTCGAAATCCTCGTCTTTAAAGTTGCTGATTGTGTGGATGTACTTCATTGTGTTTTCAATGCGTTTATGTCGTAGAGCTGCCTTGACTTTCAGAACGGTTCCGTTTGTAACATAAGCTAGCATTGAGCCTCCGAAATGTCGGTATGATTTGAAACTGATTTCTAAGAGGTTAGGATTTGATAGTTTCTGAGTTGCACGTTTGCGTAGAAAAGCGAATGATCCAGCCATGCTTCTATAAGTTGTTGGAAAGAGCACAGTAAAGTCTGTATCGGATTTTCTCCATGTAAAGTTTCATCGGATGTTAGGTGTTCTTTCGGAAGGGGATGTAACTGAAGGGAACTTCCCATTTTTTTCTGTTTTGGTAAAGGGTTCTGTGAAGTTATCGTTTGGTTTGGGGTTCATGTGAAAAATCGTTTGGCAGATTATTATGAACGGATAATTCATAAATTTAATTTATCCAACTTAAACATCTGGCTTAGGTAGTGTTCAACTATGCCAACAGAAAATATTCCGAAACAAGTAGATTTTCCAGTGGTAATTGAAGCATGGGGACAAAATGTGACTTTTGTGAAAGTTGCCAAAACAATCGATATTCCCGTAGGCAAGATGATGCATGCGGAAGTTGATGGAAAAGAGATACTTATTGCTAACGTTGAAGGCAAGTTTTATGCTGTCGGCGATAGATGCCCGCATATGAGTGTTTTGCTTTCCAAGGGCACTCTGGATAACTCAATTGTTACCTGCCCTCGCCATTTTTCAAGCTTCGACGTAATAACGGGGAAAGCAATCTCTGGGCAAACTCACGGTTTACCAGTCTATGAAGTTAAAGTAGATGGCAACGACTTATTAATTGACATCGAGTAGCAAGTGAAAATTACGGGTTGCAATGCGACTTCGTTCAGATTTGTTATTTTTCCCTCATCTAATACTTTCTCTCACCATCTAATACGATAATGGCGTCACTTGCCGCTTCAAAGATTGTGTGGAACTGTGCTTCACTTTGATTGACGAGGTTTTGCGGGCCTTCGCACTATCTGCAGCCTGCTGAATACTGGATGCGAGTTCGGTGTAGACTGTTTCGGGATCACCATATTTGTTCAAGTATTTGAACGCGCCGAGGTTCAGTGCTTTGGCTGCCACTTCCTCTCTTCCTTTTCCTGTGAAAAGTATGAACGGTGGGCTGTTTGGAATCTTTTTTAATTCTTCGAGAAATTGGAGCCCATTTTTTCCAGGCATTTCATAATCTGAAACAACCACATCATATTGAAACAGTTTCAGGTTCTCCAAGGCTTCATAAACGGAGATGGCCGTTTCAACCTTAATTTTACCTTCCATTTCCAAAATTTGCTTTGAAACCATCAAGAAACAGTCATCGTCATCGACATGCAAAACTCTCAAGAAACTCTCAGTCTCAGTTAACTGCAACTCAACCATTGACCGAAAAGTTGTTTCAGTCATTTGAGTCTCCGCTTCTATAGAACAGTCTGTCGATGTTAGTTCTCTGTAGTTGTGTTGTACTGTTCATTTGTTGCACTCTTCTACATAAGCCATTATCGTAAGTCTCAATATATGCATTATTTTAGAATTCGACATATTCCCAAAACCGATATATCTACTGATAGATAATTAACAACTGTTGAATTCTTCGCATTTCTAGAATACTTGATTAGAACAGGCATTTAAAAAACTAATAAGCGGTAAACTGGCTGGGGTGCGCCCCGCATCTGAATATTTATCTCTACTAGGCATATTATCTACTTCTACCTTGCCTCACCTTCCTTTTAATTGTCGGCAGACGTTGCAGATGGCATGGCGGTTTTTTCCGAAACGAGGTCCAGAGGAAAAGAGACTACAGAGCTGCAGCAAAACAAAGAATCATGGATCTTACGGTTCTGTGAAGTCTTCGGTTGAAATGGGGTTCATGTGAAATTTCGGTTGATAACTTACCAAATACATACTAAGAATATCATTAACTTATTTGGCTTGACTTGAAAAGGTTAAAGACCAAGAAAGGTTCAGTCTTATCTTATTGTTGTACTACGTGACTACGGCTTGCTTTTACACTTTCCTGTTAAATTCTTAGGTTTTTTTCTTCCAAAATGTATCTCTTTCTTATACTTTAATGCTCAGGTGTACAACAGTTGTCTTAAATGTAGATTGAAAAGGTTATGTTCAGGTTTGACATATTACTATTTTGGTAATATATCGTGAAACTGAATATATGCGACACTAATGTGTTATGGCGGTAGGCAGTACAAAGGTGAATTATAATGAAAGAGCGGTTGACCTTTAAGAGCAGGATAATCAATTTTGCTATACACAACAGGGTAGGTAACTGGATTCTGCGATTCATTAAATACAATCTTGTTGGCACGATAACATTCGTGGTAGGTACAGTAATTTTTTGGCTTGCCTTCAGCACTTTTGGAGCTTGGACATGGTTTTTAGCTAACTGCTTCGGCGGCATCTTAGAATTCAGTTTGATTGATTACGTTAACAAAACAAGAAATGGAAGAATGTTCTAAATTGACAGACCTCAGAGTCCTCTTTTTTCTTTTTCCATGCTGGGTCACTTGGCTTAACAGTATCCATGGAGAAAAAAATTAAAAAGGAAAGCAAGGGGGAATACAGTTTTTCAGACCAAAAAAACATTAAAAGTTCATTAAAAACAACTTCACTCCAAATCAATGAGCAAGCCTTGATAGACACAGGAATCCTAGAACCCCAGAAAACCGAAAAGACAGTCGAAGAAAGCGGAAAAGACTTAAAGTACAACAAAATTTTAGCACAAAGAAGGTTTGACGAATACTTAGTCGCAGCAATAGATCAAGCACTAACATCATTGGGAGCACCAGTCAAAAACACGGTATACTTCCAGTTAGAAAATAACTTCAACATCCCCAAAAACGATATTCCCAATCAAATTGATAGATTCAGCGATATTATACATAAAATCTTTGGTTTAGGCGCAAGTCGTTTTGAAATTAAATTTATAAAGAATTTGCATTCAAAAATAAATGTCAATGTGGAATTGCCCGAGTACGAATGGTCTTTGTCTAAGTGGATAATAAATGATTTATCCTTTAAAGAATACGTCGAAAATGCACGTAAAAATTATTGTAACATGCAGTAAAATCGCGAAGAGATGCCCAACAGAAATGGTTTCAGATAGTCAATTGATGATCATTTGAAGGGTTGTGCAAAAATGGGAGGCGAATGAGTTTGGATAAGAATGTTAGAATCTTAATCGTTGATGACGACGAGAGCATAAGGAAAACAATGCAAACCACACTTGAGGACGAAGGATACATTGTAGATTTAGCGACTAATGGAAATGAAGCCATCGAAATGACCCAGGAAACAGCCTACAACATTACGCTCTTAGATATTCGATTACCCGATATGGAAGGCGTAGAACTGCTAAAATTGATTAAGAGTAATGTTCCGAAGACCCGAAAAATAATGGTAACCGGATACCCGTCAATGCAAAACGCAATCTCAGCACTAAACAAGAATGCTGACGCATACTTGATTAAGCCCGTTGATATTGAAAAACTACTAAAATTGGTAAAAACCCAGCTACAATTACAGGAAGAAGAAAAGAAGTTTAGCGAACAAAAAGTAGCCGAATTCATTGAAACACGAGTCAAAGAAATCACTATTTAAAATTCAGACAACGACTTATGGGTTTAACAATACCAGAATTTAATGTGCCACACGCTTGGAAAGGGAAACGAGTTTTAGAGGACAAAATAAAGGCAAGAAGCAAGTTTGTTAAGTTTTACCATTTGAACAACGTTAAACAATGCTTCATTTCCTAAAAGGAGATTATGGGAAATGAAGGAAGAGAAACGGCCTTTTCCCCATGCTTTCAGTAATTATTAACTACTCTCTATAAGTTATACTAATATGATATAGTTGTTTGTTTGTATCTGTCTGTCTGTTTTTTTGGCTTGAGTTTTCAGTGAAAAATAAAGGATCCTAGGCCGTGTCTTCTAAGGTTTTTTCAACTTCGGATACGTCAGCAACAAGCTTATTCAATAAAGTGTTGAATTTTGCAGGGTTCTTTTTCTTAAGCTGCCTAAGTCTGTACTGCAGCCGGTTATGCCTGGCGTGAATTACTTTGTCAGTTATTGAATCGTCTGAAAGTAGGCTTGGCAATTTACGCTTAACCCATTCAGCGTTAACCATGCTGGAAAACTCCAAAAAAAGAAAAAAGGAAGATAGGCGCGGGTGACATCGCCACTTATGGTGTCTTAAACCTTTAATTGACAAATGTAGCAACTGTTATAAGAAGGATTAAAAAAAGTGTTTAAAATCACCTTATCATGTTTAACGCTGATAATTGACAGTTAAGAAGACTTTGCGTACTTGTTTTTTCCTTATGCGAGCCTAGTTTTGAGTGTTGCAACGCTTTGAAAAGGCTTTGCGCGATTGACTTAACAATAACTAGATAGTAAGGAAACTTAAGTTATCATCCTATTTTTTTATGCCAGCCGCTCGAAATCAAATGGTTGAATTCCAAAAATAAATGTTAGTATACTTGCCTCCAACAGAGAAACGAGGGTCCGCGTACACGATATCGATGTTTGTGCCATAGCGCGCTAAGAGTGTTTGGGTAATATTCCAGATTTGCGGAGATTTTGTGTCTGGCCCCCAAAGTCCCCAGATAGTATCGTTTGAGTTGCGCATGCCCCAGCCGTAGTCACTTGGCAAAACGATAACGTTCTGAGCTGAAAAAGCAGTCGGATGCGGATTGGTTTTGATTTTGTTCCAGAATCTTTGCAGTGCGTTGAATTGATCCTTGGTTAAAACTCCGTAACTGTTACCTGTAATGGTAGGATAATTAAATACAACCACGTATTTGGCTCCATTCTCGTAAGCAAGCACCATGTCATTGTATAGTTGATCGCCATTTTCCAAATAAGGCGCTTCATTATAGGTCCAGGTGATGATTACGCCCCAGCTTTTATTTTGCAGGTTAGCGGCTCCTCTGACCAAGGCTATCTGTTGCGCTCGGCTATTATTCCAGCCGAACTGGGCTAAGATAACGTCATACCCAGCTAAGTAATCAAACCAGTAAAGAGCATAATCCGAAGTGAAGGTCGTGGGCGGATTGGGCAATGTTTTAATAGTGTGCAGTCCAGGCATCGTTTGCCAACTATTAACGAATAGATTTGCCATTGCGGCGTAGGTTTGAGGCTTGCTTGAATTCGCGAAATCAGGTGGGTTGTCTAGCAAGTTTCCTGCTGGTTCATCAAAAAAGTAAATTCCAAGAAAATAGCTGCCCCAGTGCTGCTTGGCTGAACTAATCCAAGGGATTTGCCATGGAAGATCAATATTGCCAAAATAAACAATTATGTGTAATCCTTGATTTACTGCGTAATCGCATATTTCGTTGAGCGACGTTTCGTTTTTGCTGACGGGCCCTGAATCTACAACTAAGAGGTTTGTGTAATCTTTCACTTTGTCTATAAGCAGTTTTGCCCCTGCGGTTGTGTAGGAGCTGAATGTAACTCCAACGTAGAAGTTTTGACTGCTGATTTGATTACTGCTTTGACTAGCTGGGTTCGGGATAGGCTTCATCGCTATAAAAAGAATGACAACCATCAATATGGCAAGGACGACAGCGAGAACCCGCTTCACCTACGAGACATCCTAAAGCAAAAGCACAACGCTAGCATATGTACCTTAGCGCGCTAAGCTGGTAGCCAAGCTGGCCACGGGTCCGAATAAGAATCAAAGCAGCCAACACACCGAAGCCGATAGCAGCGTCTAGAACCAAGGTCGTGCGTCCCACGGAGGGAAATGGGGGTATCAAAGCATATATCAGCGCATCCACGCCGTTATGAGCGCAGATTGCAGCAAATAGATTTCCTCGTGTGGGGTTGAAGATCCACGTCATAACGATTGCTAGAGCCACGACGAACACGAAAAAGATGGGGAAGTTTGTGAAGAATGTAGAGCAGCCAGTACCCGGCCCTCCACCTTGATCTGACATCAGAAGTCCTCCAAGTGTCAAGGTTTCCCATAAATGGGTTTTAGCGCAAGAAAATCAAAAGAGTTAATTTTAAGTTATCGGACGAGAATTATTTTTTGATGATTTATGGGTTCTCGGGAAGTTCTAATTGAAGCTCAGGAGTTAACAAAGAAATTTGATGATTTCACAGCGGTAGACCACATAGACTTCAAAGTGTACAAGGGCGAGTGTGTAGGTTTCTTGGGACCAAACGGGGCAGGCAAAACCACCACTGTCCGCATGATGTATTGCTTTTTGCTTCCAACATCAGGCGAATTAAAAGTTGCTGGATTAAGCGTCAACACACAGTGCAGGGAAATAAAAAGAATAGTTGGCGTGGCACCTCAAGAGGACAATTTAGACCCAGATTTCACAGCCATAAAAAACCTCACAGTTTATGCCCGCTACTTTGATATTCCTAAAGATGAAGCGTTGAAACGGGCTGATGAACAACTAAAATTTTTCCAGTTGGAAGAAAAAAGAGATGTGCCCATAGCTGCGCTGTCAACGGGTATGAAGCGTCGGTTGATTTTTGCAAGAGCGCTGATTAATCAACCGCAAATTCTCCTCTTAGATGAGCCTACTACAGGGTTAGATCCCCAGGCGCGGCATTTGGCTTGGGATGAGGTGCGGAATTTAAAGAAGAAGCAAGTTACCATAATTTTAACTACGCATTATATGGATGAAGCCGCGGTTTTGTGTGATAGGATATTGATTATTGACAGAGGAAAAATTATCGAGGAAGGCAAGCCTGCTGAACTAGTAAAGAAGCACGTCGGCGAAGAGGTTCTGGAACTTGATTATGACGAGAAACTTCTGCCGACTTTAAAAGAGGCTTTTCCTGGCGCAGAATTTGAAAGGTTAGGGGACCGAGTGCAAATTTTCACGGATAAACCCCATGGTGTCTTTGAAGGCTTCTTAAAGGATCACCCGATGCAGAACGTGACTATACGTACTACTAACTTGGAGGATGTTTTCCTTAAATTAACAGGAAGGGGACTTCGAGAGGAATGAGTAGTCCTAACCTTCGCAAGTCTCCAGCACGCTTCACTATGCCAAAATTAACTTATAGAGTTTGGCGGGTTTGGCGGCGAAACTTTGATGTGTTCACAAAAACTATTAAGGTTAATTTTCTGCCTTCACTTCTTGAGCCCATATTGTACTTGGTGGCTTTTGGCATTGGTCTAGGCGGTTTCATCCCGAGCATTCAAGGTCAATCCTACATCGATTACTTAGCACCTGCATTGGTGGCGATTGCAATTATGAACGGCGCATTTTTTGAGTGTACATTCGGATCTTTCGTGCGCATGTACTATCAAAAAACCTTCGACGCCGTAGTAGCCACGCCTGTAAGCGTTGAAGAAGTCGTTGCAGGAGAACTTCTTTGGGGAGCAACACGTTCAACGTTTAACGCGACTATTGTTTTGGCTGTGATTGCGATTTTCGGGTTGATTAAAAGCCCACTGTTTCTGCTGGTTGTACCACTTGCGTTTTTCGGCGGATTACTGTTTGGTTCCATCGCAATGTGCTTTACAGCTGCAGCGCCCAACATCGACTTTTTTAATTTTCCTTCATTTTTGTTTCTGACACCGATGTTCTTCCTAAGCGGCACATTTTTCCCGTTGACATCAGTGCCTCTTCAAATTGCAGCTTTGGCTGTTTTGCCGTTAACTCATGTAGTTAACATAACTAGAGCGGTTGTTTCAGGTCATGTTACATCAATCCTCGGATTAAACACCGAAATGCTGCTGCTCATTAGCCTGGCATGGATAATAGCGGTTGGGGTATTCTTCTTTATAGTCAGCATTAATTTGATGAAAAAACGATTAACAGGATAAGCTGCTAAACTTTAATGTCTTTAACTTCTGCAATTATAAGATAGAAAGCGGCTAACCCTTTCCATCTACCCCATGACTTAGCGATTTCCCGAGCCTCACCACCCTTTATCGGTTTTCCCCTACAATAATACCTTGAAATCACCCTTCTTATGCCAAAATCGTCAGCTGGCAAAGCACCCAGCTTCTGCATTCCACGTAGCATAGTTAACTCAGCAGTCCAAACGCCGATTCCCCTGATTTCATCAAGCTCTGTTATGATTTCCTTGGGGTTTTGGTGGGTTTTTAGGTGCTCAAGGTCCAATTTGCCATTCACTATCAATTTGGCTGCTTCTTGGATATTCTCAGCTTTTCGCTGGCTTAACCCGCAGTTGCGTATTTCTTCAAGGCTGGCACAAGCGATGTTTTGCGGCGTTGGATACGCATAGAAACTTTCGCCGCTTACAGTGAGGGTTTCGCCGAATTTCTTGACTAATCTTTCTTCAATGGTATGCGCTACTTTAATAGAGATTTGTTGCTCAACTATAGAATCAACCAAGGCTTCGTAAACGGTTGGCGTTGTTGGATTTTTTAAGCCGTACAATTGTCTAGTTATGCGATACATTGTCGGGTCGCCCTTTACATCATTATAAAAGGAGGAAAGGTCGAAGTCCAAGTTGAAAATGAATTTGACTGCTTCTTTAGCTTTTTCCTTGTCCTGTAATGTTATCGGGCTGTTTGATTTTAGCTCAACAGTTATTTTTGGTTGAACAATAATTCCTGTGGAAGCCAATTTGACCATGGTAAGTTTGCCATTAAGTTTAAGGACTTGAGTAAACTTGCCGTTTAAGTAGGTTCGGATTTGTTTGTCGCCGCTTTGGAATATGTGCGCGGTTAAATCGAAGTTGAAAGGTGCCAATGCATCAATCCTGAAGGTTTCGGTAAAGGTCATCTTTCTCATCACTGGAGCGTTATCTTTACTCTGCTCGAGTTGTATTAAAGATTTTTAACTTTAAAGCGATATTATAAGCGAGTGAGGATGGATTAATCGTGCGTATCGTTGTGCGGATAGGCGGCTCAGTAGTCGCATCACCAGTTAATACTGAATTAATGAGCAAATACGTTGACCTGATTAAAACCGTGAAGTCTCAAGGCCACGATGTTGCCGTCGTGCTTGGCGGCGGAGCATTGGCGCGAGAATTCATCTGTATAGCGAAAGATTTAGGGTTAGATATGCGGGCGCAAGATGATGTTGCCATTTCTGTTTCACGCTTGTATGCTCAGCTTTTTCTCAAAAGGCTCGGCGAAGCTGGTTGCAGTAAAGTTGCTTTGACGCTTGATGACGCAGCTCAATGCTTAAGCGAAGGGAAGATTGTTGTGATGGGTGGCTTGAAGCCTGGGATTACGACGGATGCAGTTGCAGCGTTAGTTGCTGAACGGGTGAACGCTGATTTGCTGGTTAAAGGCACCGACCAAGAAGGCGTTTACGATAAAGATCCGAAGAAGCATGCAGATGCGGTTAAGCTTGATCATTTAGGCTTTGATGATTTGCCTAAGATTTTTGAGCATAGCGAGCATAAGGCCGGGATACATCAAATAATTGATCCTGAAGCCGTTAAGGTTTTGAAGCGGCGGCGGTTGAAGCTGATTGTAGTTAACGGTTTTAAGCCTGAGAATATTTTGGCTGCGGTTAAGGGCGAGAACGTGGGCACAGTGATAAGTTAAAATTCATTTTCCTCATCCCTTGTGAACGCTAATGTTATAGGTAAATAAGGCAATTTAGCAAACTGACCAAGATTCAACGCAATTTGTTGACTAAATTTTAGAATACGTTGGCATCTTTGCAGTCGCTATAACAGCCTACGCGTCGTTTCTCATGTAAATACCTGAATAAATAAATATGCGCATTATCTAACAGACGGAGCGCACATGGAGTGAAAAGCTTGCCAACACTCGTCGAAGCAGTAAACCTACAGAAAACCTACATGCTTGGAAAAGTCCCAGTTGAAGCACTCCGACGGAGTAAACCTAAAAGTTGAAACGGGAGACTTCGTTTCCATACTCGGACCATCAGGAAGCGGCAAATCAACGATGCTAAACCTAATCGGTGCATTAGACAAGCCAACCTCAGGCACACTGCTAATCGACGGCGTTGACATCTCAAAACTCAACGATAACCAACTGGCTGATTTGCGTCGGCGAATCGGTTTTGTTTTCCAATTTTTTAATTTAATACCGAGATTAACTGCGAAAGACAACGTTGAATTGTCAATGTCTATTGCGGATATGAATAAAGCTGAAAGAAGAAAAAGAGCAATAGACCTTCTTGAAACCGTAGGCTTGAAAGACCGAGTTAACCATAAGCCTGCTGAACTGAGCGGTGGACAGCAGCAACGCGTCGCAATTGCACGCGCCTTGGCAAACAACCCTAAATTTCTCTTGCTTGATGAGCCGACTGGAAATATTGATTCCAAAACGGCAAGCGAAATTCTGGGTTTAATCAAGAAGTTGAATGTTGAACAAAACGTTAGCATCATAATGGTTACTCATGACCAGCATTTGGCTCGTGAAGCGAAAAGAACTGTGCAGATGTTTGATGGTCAAATAACATCCGAAGTGGTGACTCAGCAATGAAAACAGTAGATATTTTTGGTTACTCTTTCAGTGCAATTAAACTGCGCAAGCTCAGAGCTGCATTAACTATTTTAGGCGTAGTTATAGGTATCGCCGCCATAGTTGCGCTACTCTCTATCACTCAAGGTTTGCAGGCAACTATAACTACACAGCTTCAAAAAGGACTATCAACCAACACGTTAATTGTTACTCCAGGCCAAAGCGCTTTAGCACAAGCCACCAGCGGCAGCAATAGTGGTGTTGGCGGTGCTGGCGCAGGCAGACGAGGCTTCAATTTAGGGGGTTCAGGCACAAGTAGTTCTGGCTTCAACTTGTACGTTAACTATACTCAAAAAATTGATGCTTTATCACCTGAGATAGAGAGCTCGTTTGCTGTGATAGAACGGTCAGGTTACGTTGACGCTGACGGCATCAATAGTTCAGTTACTATTTACGGAGTTAATTTTGCTCAGTATGCTCAGCAGTACAGCAAAACTTTTGTGGCTGCCTCAGGAGCCATACCGTTAAGCCCAACTGACAACGAGACAGTTGTTGGAACACTCGTAAATGATCCTGGACAAAACGGCACACTACTCTTCGGCGCAGGCGACAACATTGGCATCGTATGGACTAATGGTACAACGCTTCCGGTGGTAAACGAAACCTACACGGCGCAGGTTTCAGCGGTGCTTCAAAGAATCGGTGGTTTCGGCGTCGGAGGACCTTCAGATTCAGGCGTTTATATTCCGCTAAGTCAGGCGGAGAGCTTTTTCGGAACAGACCAATGTAACATGATAATCGTTCAGTTAAAAAGCAGCAATAACGCTACGGTCACAAATGTTTCTAAGGCTATAACTAATTACTTTGGCAATCAAGTTTCTGTTATATCTTCAACGGCGGTTCTAAGTTTGCTTTCAACCGTTTTCGGAACCATACAATTGTTCCTCGGCGGAATCGCAGCTATTTCCCTGTTAGTGGCAGGCATTGCAATAATGAACATCATGATAGTGTCGTTGATTGAGCGCACACGCGAAATTGGCATACTGAAAGCATTAGGGATGAAAAGCCGAACTGTGCTAACCATTTTCCTTGGAGAATCAATCATAATAGGCGTAATCGGCGCATTAGTCGGCATAGCTTTAGGCTGGGCCTTAGCAAACATTGTCGCGAAGCTTTTAGCTTCTGGAGCATTCGGCGGAAACGGATTCATAGTAACGCCCCTGTTGACTCCAGAGGTGTTTTTGGGCGCTTTAGGCTTTGGTATAGGAGTCAGCGTAATCTTCGCGTTGTACCCAGCATGGCGTGCATCTAAGCTTAAGCCCGTAGAAGCTTTAAGATACGAATAGCAAATACAATTAGCAGAGGCGTCGCCAACGTGAAACGTTTGTACCCTGAACAGCCAATCGTAGGCATAGGCGCAGTAATAATCAAAGAAGGCAAAATCGCGCTCATAAAACGGGGAAACGAGCCAAGCATGGGGAAATGGACGATTCCAGGCGGCTTGGTTGAGCTTGGCGAGAGCCCTGAGCATGCGGTTATCCGCGAAACGAAAGAGGAAACAAGTCTTGATGTTGACCACCCAAGCTTGATTGATGTGGTCAGCAATGTTGACTTGGACGAGAAGGGCAAGGTAAAATACCATTACGTAATCATTGACTATTTTGTGCATGTAAAAGCTGGGACCGCTGAGGCTTCAAGCGACGCTGTGGAGCTGCATTGGGTTCCATTTGATGAAGTGGAAGATTACGATTTGACAAGGTCATTTCGGCTTTTCTTCAGGAACAATAGGGAAAGATTGGAAAAAGCTAGCTCGTATTAACTTTTTCAAGCTTTTCTTTATGATTTTGGTTTAAAGCAAGCGCGATTTAAGTACTTGACCTTAACCATCCTCTTCGTTTGAAAATCAGTGTAAGGGTCAAAGCTACTATAATCATAATTGCAACCATAATGTAAAAGCCATAAGGATTAGTTGTTCCCGGAATGTATCCGGTTTTGAAGCTCGTTCCGTAAATTCCAGCAATCAAAGTCAGCGGAAGAAAAATGGCTGAAATTATCGTAAGAACCCTGATTATATTGTTAGTTGTTACCGTTTGAACGTTGACCAAGATGTCTCGGATGTTGCTCATTTCTTCCCTGTGGGCATCGACAACCTCGACCAGCTGGATTGTTCTGTCGTAGAGATCTCCGAAACGCGGAAGGTTCACTCCTTGCACTAGAGCAAATTCTCCCCTTGTTATTCTTCCCATTATCTCGCGAAGCGGACTCAGACTCTGTCTAAGAGCCACCAGTCTCTCTCTTATCTTAACAAGTTGCATCCCAAAACTGCTTCCCGCCAGCCTAGATCTTTCTCTGAAAAACCCTAGAGCTTCTCGACTCATTGTTTCAATATTTTCGAACACCGAGTCTGAAACCGGGTAATATTCACTTGTGACCAAATCCAAGAAAATATATAACATAATATCAGTTGAGGGCACAAGTGAAAGCGAGAAATAGCCGTGAGTGCCTATTTTTTTGAAAACAGCACAAGTCAGTTCTGAGTAGCCTTTATGCAGCGTTACCATCCATTTTGAACAAACAAGCATCGCCAAGGATTCCATTTTCCCTTCAGAAATAAAACTTTCCCGATTCGGGAAATTAAGAAGACAGAACACACGATCTTCATGTTCATCAATTCTTGAACGTCCCACTTCTTGGGTAAGCTCTTGAAGGTTGTGTCCATCTATGCTAAAATAATCCTCTAACTCTTTTATTTCGGAATCGGTCGGGTCTTGGGCGTCTACCCATAGAACTTCATGCTTATTAATTTCTTCAGGCAAAACCTCTAAATTTCCCGATTGCCATCTGCCTTCGTCGTGTTCCTTGAGCAAAGTAATTGTTAGCAACCGTTATCCTCCGAGTAAACTAATAAGAATTCTCCTTTCTAAACCTAACCATCTTTTGTGAAGACAACAATAAATAGTCTGAATCTCTTAGCGCGATGGTATGGGAAGGACGTACCCTGCAAGCGATCTAAGCCGTAATTTAAAAAAACAACCAAAAACAACGCATCTTACCCGTTCAATTGATACTAAATTTCATGCGCAAATTGACTCTAACGCATTAGAGCAAACATGTTAGTTAGCAAGTATTTTTAGTTCATATCTTTAAAGAACAGTCTTGTCTCTCCCATTGTTTTGATGTCTAAAGCTCGGACTCTGGCGACTATAGGGAAGTCGCTTACTACTTTGCCAAGAGTGAGGCAGTGGTGGGGCGGCAGGTCGCGGGCGATTGAGCGCACTGTTTCTGCGTCCACGCGGGCGGCTCGGCTAACAACGTCTAGGTCGTGCTCGTTGGTGAAGTTGAAGAGGAAAATATTGTCTGCTTGGCGGTAAATGTTTTCTTGTATCGTATCTGGCTGGTTTGTGATGAACGTGGTGAATATGCCAAAGTGGCGCATACGTGTTACTATGTCGTCCCAGTAAGTTTCGCGCAGGTACAAATGGGCTTCTTCAGCGAAGAGGAAAACAGCTTTCAGCTTCCAATTTGACAAGGAGTCAACAAGTTTTCCGAGGACGTATTCGACTACGATTTGGCGGTCGATGTTTGAGGTGTTTTTGAGGTTTATTACGATGGCACCACCTTGGTCCTTGGCTTTTATGAGGCTTTCATCTAACAATGTTGCTTCGCCTGTTGAGTCAGTGAAGAAGCCTGAGTTAACAAGGGAGTGAAAGCGTGAGGCTAACGCGTCGCGTACATGCTGATTGCAGTTTAAATCGCGAATCGCTTCGCCCAGTTCTTGCATGTTTAGTTTTCCTTTTTCTTTAAGCATTTTCCATATACGCCTAAATTCGCGGGCTGAAGTACCTGGCAGATGCAGCGCATTTACCAGTATGCCCATTACAGTGTTTAGGTGAAGTTGTTCGAGGGCAACTTTGAAGTTCTGCCCTGGGCTTAAGGTGTGGATTTTGTCGTAGTACATGTTTTTTTTGCCATCGTTACTCATGCCTAAGCTGGAGTATTCACCGTTTAGGTCGAAGATGACGACCGTTGCTTTGTATCCGATGAGGTTTACCATTAACAGTTTGGAGAGGTGGGATTTGCCGCAGCCTTTCTTGCCAGTGATAATGTTTAATGTGCCGTCTATGGCTGAGGCATCTATGGTTAGGAGGGAGGAGTCTTTGGTGCCGCCCAATATTATTGGGAGGTTGCCATCGATTTTTGCAAGTTTCATAAGCATCGGGATGGATAGTTTTTTGATTGTGGATTGGGAACGGCTGGGAAGCCAACTGCTGCTTGGGCTCAACATTTCGTTTTCCAACGTTGCCCTAATCTTGCAGATTAGGAGGCTGGCGTCTTGAATGTAAGTGATATGGGGAGCAATTTCCATGGGGTCGATGTCTTCGCCTTGGAGTGGTTCGCCTCCGTCTGGAAGCGTTCGCAAAAGTTCTTCAAGTACGCCGGGGACGGCTGCGAATTGTACGTCGATGACTTGGGCGATTAAGGCTTTAGCGGCGTCTTGGTCTTCGACGAGTAAGTAGTCGCCTTTTTCGGCATTTTCGGTTGGGAAACTGATGATTTGCAGGATGTTGCCCTCTTTCTTGTAGAGTTTCATGCGTAGATTTCCCCTTTGCTGAACGGCCCGAAAAGTAGTTTGTGTATGTCTGGGCGGTTGATTATCTGTATATCATATTTGCGTGTGATAAAGTGTTTAATTGCTAAGACTTCGTTAGCGGTGAAGGTGCAGAGGATATGCGAGAGCCGCAGGGTTTCTGGGTAGCTTTGAGTGTACAGGTCGTTGCCGATTAGTTTCTGTAAGGCAGCCATTCTCTGTTCTACAGGTATTTCTTTATCAATATCTAAGCGGAAAGCGAGATTTGCCTTGTTGAGTCGTGCCACGTAAACGTCTCCTAACAAAATTAGGGGCGATTTGAAATGCAAGCCAGTTGTCTCAATCAGGTATGGCGGTTCATGGTTTGGAAGCTGCTCGGTTATCAGGATGCCGTTAGCTCTAAGCGTTGTAGCTTTTGAGAAGGCAAGGACGGTACTGTTGTTTCTTCTCGCGTAACTTAGAATTTCCGTGAGACGCTGGACTGGTGTATCGAGGGTACCTGAGATTAAAGAGCCGTCAAAAAGGATTATGCCGTGGTTAACGGTTTTGGCGAGCATGGTTTGTAGCCATCGCTCTAGTAGGCTTGCTAGGCGCGTGGGCATTTGCATGATGTTTGGTGCGGCTTTGTGGTTGGCTCCGTAGTTGGTGCTGAAGCAAGCGTGTTCAAGCGTGTTGTAAACAGCGTTTTTGTTTTCTTCCGTTATGTGGAATATGAATGGTCCGAGGCGCGTGTACTTGTATGCTCGGTTTTGGCGCCATGTGGTTGCTCCTCGAACGGCAATTATCATGCCGGTGGTCGTTTCGCCGATTTTTATGGTTGAAGTATCTACGGCGGCGATTAAGGTTTCTTGTCGGTCTGGTTTTATTGGGATTGCTTGTGGTTTTAGTTGTATGCTGGAGGGGGATTGTTCGGTTACGCTGAACTGTTGAAGGTTTTGGGGGTTTAGTTGGAAGTGTTTGTGCTGCACTTGCTTGAGTGAATAGAGGCTTTGTTCTAGGAAGCGTTGTGGGAGCGCTGTGTCTATGGATGGTTGTGGAAAGTTATATTTGTCAGGAATTATATATTGTTCAATCACCATGATTCACCAATATGCAATAATTATTGGTGAAATATTTAAATATTGTGCATGTGCATCTTGCACAATACAATATACAACAGGTGAAGACTTGACAGAAAAACAGCAAAAACCACCAATACACGTAAAAATAAAAATCGGCGACATAGAATTCGAAATCGAATCCCAAGAAGACCAAATCCAAAACACCGTAGACAAAATACTCGCCACAGTCACCGAACGACTAAAAAACACAAACCTCGCCCAAATAGCCGAACGCCCACCCCCACCACCAAGAGCAGAAACCTGCAAAGGCATAATCCAAAAACTCTGGGAAGAAAAATGGTTCAACGAACCAAAAGGCCTCGACGAAGTCCACACCGAACTCGCAAGACGCGGATTCCACTACGACCGCACCGCAGTAGCACACGCATTAGTAGACCTCGTAAAAGACAACATACTCACAAGAATCGGAAAACCACGCCGATACCAATACGCACAAAAAAGACCCCCAACATAACAAGTGAAAAAAAATTCGAGCTGCCGCCAAATTTTAAATAGCAATTTTAACATAACGTAGTTTCATGCAAGTCACAGATTTAGTGCGCTACAATCATGTTGTTCGTGGACTCTATCTTGACGCTATGGCAAAGTTACCTTGGGCTGAAGTTGTTGAACCTCGGGGTTTGAGTTTTGATTCGATGCGTAACGTGTTTTTGCATTTAACCCTTGTTGAGGACAGATGGATAAACTATACTATTCCAGACCGGTTCAAGGAGTGGATTGACTTAGACTTTGACGCTTTCAAGGATATGGGCGTTTTGAAAATTTACGTGGAGCATGTAAAAGGTGCGACCGAAAGCTATCTGAGAGTGCTTTTAGCTGAAGAATTAAATAGGCAAATAGTAGTCCCTTGGGGCGATAAGCCGGACACAAAAATCAGCGTTGAAACGGCTCTTTGCCACATGGTCCTGGAAGACATGATTCACTATGGCGAATTGTCAGCGGCTCTGTGGCAGATGAACATTGATGCACCGTACCTTGGCTTTTGGCGCTACAAACACACGCATCCGTAGATTAGCAAAGCTATTGAACGAAAAAAAGGTTGGGGTTTGTATGTTTATTTGCAAAATCTTAAGCGCTGGTGCATAAGCACAATTTAAGATTTGAGTTGTTGCTTAATTTTCTTTGCCGTGTCGTTAAGTTTCGCTCTTTCAACTTCTTTTAGAGTACTAAAACTGGGCAGTTTCTGCCCTTCAAATCTTGGGACTGCATGTACGTGAAAGTGGAATATGTCTTGGCCTGCGGCTTTGCCGTTTTGTTGAATAATGCTGATGCCATCAGAGTTAGCTGCTTTTTTGATTGCTGCGGAAACTTGTTTAGCAACCTTGTAAACTTTGCTTAGCTGGTCTTCTGGAATGTCGAATATGTCAACGTAATGCTTTTTGGGAATAACAAGCGTGTGTCCCTCGTTTAATGGTTGTATATCAAGGAAAGCCATCACTGTTTCATCTTCGTAAATGATGCTTGCTGGAACTTGCTTTCTCGCTATTTTGCAGAATATGCAGAATTCATTAAAGGTCAAGCTGAGTCACCGTTAAACTATGAGCACATTTGCAATCAGTTTATATGTTAAGCCAACTTCATATTTCTTTCACTAAACAAGAGGTTGAAAAGAATGACTGAGTTAGAAGATAAAGTACGCCAAGAAGTAGGCAAAGTGGAAGACCCAGAAACAGGACAAACATTCGAAGAAATGCAGATGATCCAAAGCGTAAAAGAAACTGAACCAGGCACAGTCACCGTGGAATTCATACCAACCAGCCCCTTCTGTCCCATAGCATTCAAACTTGCAGCAGACATCAAAACCGCAGCAAAATCAGTTCCAGGCGTGAAAAAAGCCGTAGTTTTCTGCCGTGGACACGCGATGGAGCAACAAATCAACGAAATGACCAACAAGCAGTAAAACACTTTTTCCAGTTTTCTTATCCTACTTATTAAGCTAAAACTCCACCAAAGGCTTAACTGAATAACTGCCTATACGAGAGTTTTTTTCAACCTATTTTTTAATCTAAAACTAATTAACCAGTTAACCTTTTACAAAACAAAAAAAGAAGTTGGTTTTATCTTGCGTAGCTGCATCTTCCGCTGCGGTGTGAACCTTCAGCATCCAGTGGATCATTGTAATCGCGGAAGCCTGTGTGAAGCTTCGCCCTGATTTCAAAGCGTAGCCTTGAAATGTTTTTCGCCCAACTTTTTATTATCATGACTATCCTGTAGAGATTCATTTGCCTGGCAACGGCCAAGAAAGCAATTACGCTCATTGAAGCCAACAAAACGGTTAGTGGACTAATTGTAGCTGCCATCAAACCTGCGGTGGCAACCAAGGCAACATAAATTATGCTTCTTGATCTTCGCATATTTGTCACCAATGACCTAGAAGCCGCACGTTGCTTAAAGGCTTTTTTACGGATCAAAAATCCCGCTTGTCCGCACGTTAAAAAAAATAACCAGAAAAATGGCTTACCCTAAGCCTTTGCCATGAATTATAAGGTGTTTAAGGGGGCGACTTGCTACTTCATTCTGGTGAAAGCCCACGTGCCTATCACGACCATTATGCCGTCGAACAATGCGACAACTCCAAGGTCAACCCACAAAGACTGAACCTGAAGAGGCGCCCATGAATTTCCCAGCATGACATGACGTAGTGCGTCGACACCGTAAGTTAATGGGTTCCACGCAGCCACATCGGTTAACCAAGTTGGAAGGCCTCCTCCTTTAAGCGGGAACAATGCGCCGCTTAGAAAGAACAGGGGTAGGTTAACGAAGGTTTGGATTGCGCCGAAGCCTTCAAGGTTACTCATGAAACTCGCAATCGTTAATCCAATGCTTACTAAGCCAAAGGAGATAAGCATCAAAATGGGCAGCGCATACAGGAGAGTAATTGGATTTAACGGGATGCCTATGGCTAAACCGATAACAAAGACTATTATACCCTGCAGGAAAGCGTCTGTGCTGTCGCCGACCATTTTTCCGAGAAAAATTGTCAATCTAGAAACTGGTGAAACAAGGATTTCTTTCATGAAACCGAATTCTTTGTCCCAAATGACGTTTATACCCATGAACATAGCGGTGAAAAGAATCGTTTGACCTATTATTCCAGGGAGAAGAAACTGCCTAAAATTCAGGTCCGCGGGCAACGAGCCTACGAACCGCGTGGCAAAGGCAGCGGCAAAAATGATAAGCCACAGAATAGGCTGAACGAAACTGGTCACCAGCCGCGTCCTGTCCCGGATGAACCGCTTGATTTCTCTTAGCCAGAGGCTGTAGAAGCCGCGACGCTCGCTCATCTTATCGCTCTCCTACGGGCAGCGGCTGCACCGTGCAGTTCCCTGGTGGTGTCCTCCCGAATATTTCTGCCCGTATAATGGAGAAAAACGTCTTCGAGATTTGGCTCTCGCAAAAGAACGGATTCGACATAGATGTTGTTCTGGGTTGCCAACTCCATAATTCTGGGCATCACGGCTTTTCCATTGCGAACGGTTACTTCAAGCGCGCCATCAACAATCTGCTTTTGGTTGAAGCCCAACCGTTCAGTTACAAGCTCAGATAAACCTTCAATGTTGTTGGCTCTAATAACAACCACGTCTCCTTCAAGCGTCTCCTTAAGCTTGGGAGGAGAATCCAAGATTACAATTTTACCATAGTCCATTATGGCGATGCGGTCTGAAAGCCTGTCTGCTTCATCCATGTAATGAGTGGTTAAAACCACTGTTATGTCATGTGCCTGTTTTAACTCGCGGATGTACTTCCAAATGTGGTCTCTTGTTTGCGGATCCAATCCAACTGTGGGTTCATCTAAAAACAGCACTTTGGGATAATGAATTAAACCGCGACCCAACTCGAGCCTGCGCCGCATGCCACCTGAGTAGGTGCGTAGCAAATCATCGGCTCTATCCTCTAACTCAACAAGCTTAAGAATACGGTCTACCCGTTCTTTCTGTTCTGATGCTGGAACCCCATACAAGTTAGCATGCATGTAGAGATTTTCTCGTCCAGTCAGCCTGTCATCGATGCTTGGATCTTGAAAAACAATGCCGATTGATTTGCGCACTTTGTTGGCTTCTTTAACAATGTCATAGCCGTTGACAGTTGCAGTTCCCAAAGTTGGCTTAAGTATCGTGCAAAGCATCGATATGATTGTTGTTTTTCCAGCACCGTTGGGTCCAAGTAACCCGAAGATTTCGCCTGATTCCACTGTCACGTCTACTTTATCGACCGCCTTAAGGGAACCGTAGACTTTTGTTAATTGGCGAGTTTCAATGATATGGGACATTTTTTTGATTTCTCTTCCAGCAATTCAGAAGCAAGTTAGATTTAAGGATATTTACATGCGAAATCTATTGCAGGGTGAAAATGGCGGCTTTTCTAACCCTGCAATCAATATGAACGTTGGCTAGCAATCAGATAACAGCTAGAACGTAAAAAGGCGAAACATTGTTTTAGCAGATTGGCAAGATACTAACAATTGAACATGGAAGAACACGCATTAGCCTTAAATACAGAGGCTTTTCTATTTTGCAGTCGGAGGCACCGTTAAGCATGTACTCTCAATTCGCGGTTGAACTTAAAGACGTAACAAAACGCTACAACGAAATAGTAGCCGTAAACAAACTTAACCTAACCATAGACAAAGGCGAAATTTTCGGTCTGCTTGGACCTAACGGCTCCGGGAAATCCACCACGCTTAAGATGCTTCTGGGTCTGGTTGCACCTGATACAGGTAGCGTCACCGTTTTAGGGTTTGATGTTATGAAGCAGCCCGTTGAGGTTAAACAACTCACAGGTTACGTTCCTGAAGCAGCCAACATCTACGAATTCCTGACTGGAATAGAATACCTGGATTTCATCGCTGACGTCTACAGCGTTCCCCCTGAGGAGAAGAAGCAGCGAATAACCGAGTACCTAAAAGCCCTTCAGCTGGAGGGTCGAGAAGGCGACATGATAAACAGTTACTCGGACGGCATGAAAAAGAAAATCAGCCTAATCTCAGCTTTCATACATAAGCCAAAGCTGCTGCTTCTTGATGAGCCGCTAAACGCTTTAGATCCACGTTCAGCAAGGATAGTTAAGGATTTCCTGCATGAACTCAAGGGGCAAGGCGTCACAACTATCATGACGACTCATGTGCTTGAAATTGCAGAGGCGATATGCGATCACATCGGCATAATGTACCAGGGCCAACTGCTGGCGCTTGGCAACATGGATGAACTGAGAAAAACGGCTAAGCTGCCGGGTTCAGGATTGGAGGATGTTTTCCTCAAATTGACAGGTACGGAAGATTTGAGAGCTGTTGTTGAGGAACTCATGAAATGAACTGGAAAAACGTTCTCTACCTGTTTCAGGTTGAACGTAAGTCTGGCAGGCTAATCAGGGGAATAAGAACCACAAGATACAAGGAAAACTCCTTCATCGCCTACTGGCCTTACTGGACGGCGCTGATCCTCGGCGTCTTAGGCGGCTTCGGCGCAAACTTCATCGTAGCCAGCGTTTACTCATCAGGAGCGGTGAAAGGGCTTCAGCCAGTGAGTGTTGAAGCGCTCAGCTTCTATTCTGCATTGCCAACACTTGTCTTAGGCGTCAGCATCGTGTTCACGTTGCTTCAGCAGATGCAAGTTTCGGGAAAGGTGTCAAGCCAAGTGATGTATTGGCTACCGATAACATGGCAGGAGCACACTCTATCGTCGATCCTTGCCAACCTGCTTGGATGGCCAGCCGCCGTCGTCGTCGGCTTAAGCTCAGGCGTGATTGTTTTCTCAGCCTTCAACGGGCTGATTCTTCAGGCAATATTAACCATGTTCATCCTGTTTGCAGCGGCTTTCTTCGCCAGCGCGGTAACAGAGATCGTTAGGGTTGTGCAAGTGCGGTTTACAGGCGCCGTCTACAAATCAAGCGGAAGAGCTGCCATCTGGATAAGATTCATCACAACATTGGTATTCATCGCAATAGTCTACATTGTTTATTTCTACGCCGTCAACGGACCGGGCGCTTTCATCAGAACCTTAGCCACCGCCCAAACCACCGCGTGGTACGTTCCTTTTGTCTGGCCTGCCCTGATACTTGCGTTCATCGCCAAAAACTTATACGTGCTGTCACTTCTGTTCGCAGCCCTCTCTGCCGTCCTCATCGCAGGTCTGTACTACCTCGCTGTCGAATTAAACAAGCAGTTCGGACTCTACGAGCCGCCGGCGATAACTGTTCAGAAAAGCGGGGTCTACGCGCCGAAAGCTGGGCTTTTAGGCAAACTTGGCTTTTCCACGGGTGAGGCAGCTTTGATCAGGAAGGATTTAAGGGCGTTCACGAGACGACGGGAACTGGTGTCCATCTTCATCGTCCCGATTATCCTAATTATAGTTGCTTTATTCGAATCCTTCGGCGTTACTAGCAACGGAGCAGCCGCTACTCAAATTAGCTCAATAAGCTTTGGCATAATCTTTCTGCTGCCTAGCTGCTTCATGGCTATGATCCTCGGGGAGAGTTTGATAGGTGAAGAAGGACCAGTAGTCTGGCGGATCTACGCGTCCCCAATTTCGCCTCAAAACCTTATTAAGAGCAAGTACTTCATCAGCATCATATTCCCAATCATCATACTGGTCGTGTCTTCAGCCATAGGCATAGTGGTCTTCCACCCAACTCTGAGGCAGGCAATCATCGTCACAGTTGAAGCCCTCCTAATTGTTTTCGCCGTCTCTTCAATGTCCCTTCAAGTAGGCTTCAAAGGAGCTGACTTCACCCAAACCCGAAGATCAAGAATGGTGCGTCAAGAATGGGCACTGATAGGTGTAGCCGTCTGCACCCTCGCAGCATTAGCAGTGTTCGCCCCCGTTCTTGCGCAGTACGCTTGGGCTTTGTATTCTAAAACAGCCACCAGCACTCTTAACTATGCAATCGGAGTCGTCATAAGCGCTGCAATCTCCATTGCAATCTCCGCTGTATTCTACAAAATCAACATCGGCGCCGCACGGGAGCTTCTGCAGAAAGCCGAAGTTTAAACGCTCAGCAAGCAGGTTAGCCCAATCTCGCTTTCAGCAGTTAACTACGATTAAGCTTAAAAGCAAATAACAAGACAACGTTAACCCGTTAGGTGGCGACCTTGGGTAACGAGGGGAAAGGGACGATATTTCGGCGAAAAGACGACAGGTACCTGTTCGTGTGGTCGATGACAGCATGTTCCTGTTAAAGTGTCGTGGTTCAAGGCTGTCAAAGTAAGTTTTAGCCCAAATGAAGGCAAGTTAATTATGGAGAAGTGGAAAAAGCAAAAACCTTGAAGCATCCTCGAGCAACTATTTATCTAACAGATCAAACATTTCTTTTTAGTGACCTTTATGGCAGACTTACCGATTAAAAGCCCAGCATTTGAACATGGGAAGCTGATTCCTAAAAAATACACTTGCGACGGACAAGACATCAATCCTCCCCTAACCATCGAAGGCGCACCTAAAGAAGCGAAAACGCTTGTTTTAGTAATGGATGATCCTGATGCGCCAAGCGGCACGTTTGATCACTGGATTGTCTGGAACATTCCAGCATCAACCAGTAAGATAGGTGAAAACACGGTTCCGGGAATAGAGGGAATGAACGGCGCAAGACAAATGGGGTACTTTGGCCCTTGTCCACCTTCAGGCACGCATAGATACTTCTTTAAGATTTACGCTTTGGACACAGAGCTGAGTTTAGGAGTCGGATCAAAAAAGAAAGATGTTGAAAAAGCCATTCAGGACCATGTTCTAGCTAAGGGCGAATTAATGGGGCTTTATAGTAGGTAAAAATTCTTGGAAAAGTTCGATGCTACCGTTGAAGTTTTGATTTTTTAAATTAAACGGCGCTGAATAGTTTACACGAAAATTGCGTCACCAAGAGATACACAGAAAGAGAGACTATGGGTCTGCTTTCCAATTCTCTTTTTTGTTATTTTTCTTTTAGTGAACAAATAAAGGCTGTTTAGATATGCCTTTAAACGTAGGTACAGCATTTAAGCAACTTGTCTGCTGTTCACAAGTTGGGGCGCTCGCGTATTGGAAGAGAAAACAAGCAAGTTAGGTCCTAATGAAGACAATAAACTCTATTCGAGTAAAACCGAATCTGACCGAAGCGAAACTTCGGTTAAGAAGGATAACTTGCTTGAGGAATCAACTCTTGAAACTAGGCCTGAATTAGGTTTGCCATCGCTTGACGCATCGGGGCTAGCTGAATTCATCCGTTTTGATTGTTGCCCCCGTTACTTTAAACTTCGATTTGAAGGTGATGAGGAGAGTTGCCGCAAATGGCCTGAGGCTTTCAAACCACTAAGTCCCTTGCTGTACGGTGCGGGTAAAAAGATAGAAGAGAAGAAAGTGCAGGAATTAAAAGCAAAAGCTGCTGACTACCGTGACTTAAGCGATTTTAACCCTAGGACAGACGATTGGGAGAGCGCTTGGAAAAAAACTCTTCAAACCATAATGGAACTTCTTGAATGCTCACTTTCTGCCAAAACGGAGACCGAGTACAAGCCTGTTTTGGTTTATCAAGCCCCTATGTTGGGGCATATTGGCGTGTGGGACATAAAAGGCATCGCTGACCTAATTGGTATATGGCCAAGCAAGAATGGTAAAGTTAAAGTCCGCATTTTTGAAATAAAATCTTCTTGGAAGGAGCAGACGGCTCACCGCATACAAGTTGCAATTTATGTGCTGTTGCTTACCAAAGGCTTAGGTGACTTCTCGTCTAATGTTAATTTTGAAGGATGTGTGATTAACAAAGAATCGGATTTAGAGAAGCTTGACGCTGAAAGTCTTCCGCCCTTTAGACTTGAGCCGCTAATCCAAGATGTTCAAAGACTTCTCAGCAGAAACAGCGAACTTTACCGAATCCACCAAACTGCCCTCTCAGAAGTGGCGTATCAACTCTCTTGGCGATGTGATAACTGCGGCTTTAACGAATGCTGCATTGTTCGCGCAATAGAAAAAGAAAGTGTTACACTGCTTAATTTGACCCGAGGGGAGCAGAAGGCACTAAAATGTTACGGGATTTTACAGCTGGAAGACCTAGCAAAGTTGAAGGCGGCGCCTGATTCAGATGATCAGCGTCCCTACAACTTTAAGGAGATTCCAGCCTTAGACCTGCAAAAAGTCCAGTTGTTGTCTGCTGATCCTGTAATAGGCGCCAAGCTTGATAAAATAATTCAAAGGGCTCAATTCATGCTATACGAGATACGACCCACCAGTCCATATGTAAATAAGGTCAGAGCGATGCCATGGCTCACAGGTACTGGTTACGGAAATTTGCCTGAAGATAGCCCCCAGCTTGGTGCAGACACGGCGCTTTCGTTTAAACCTGACGGCATGATCCGAGTGTACTTCCATATTGAATGGGATTACATGCTAGATATTCTTTCAATGATTAGCGCTAGAATAAGCTGCACACGGTACAGGGGACAATCAATAAGCATATCAAAAATTGTTAATAGCCTTCCTGATCAACGAGAAGAATGCTTAAACGAAGAAAAAAACATGCTAGAGGCATTTTTTGCGGACGTTGCTAAATCTATAATTGATATAGCCTCAGAGGTTGGCAGTCCAGATGAAGCTCCGATTCACCTTTATTTCTATACTCGACGTGAGCGAGATCTACTTATGGATGCAGTACGGCGTCAACCTTCTTTGATGACCGCTCGCGCAGTGCAAGACCTTTTGGGTCTTAGGCAAGCAATCGATCAACCTATGTTTTCCATTTTACAAGACGAAATTGTATCAAGAAAAGCTGCAGGGTATCACAGCACAGGGCTTTTGCCTGTTCTTAAGCAATGTGGCTATTTCGATACTAACCAATGGGTAGTTAAACGCAAAGATGGATCACTTTTAGATCTACGTGCAGTTTTTCGGGACGGCTTCTTTAACTTTGAACTGCCTTACACGCGAACCCCAACAGGTTCCATTTCATTTATACTTGGACGTGACGATGTAAAACACAAAGAAGGCTATTATCCTGCGCGCGCCCGTTTTGGAAACCAAATTCCAATTGAATATTTATGGGCTGCCAAAGGTCGACTTGACAGTAGCCAAGGGAAAGGCTTTCTTGAAAAATTTATGATAGAGAAACGTATGTGGTGCGATTACCCACATAAGACGCGAAGAATCAGCGACGAAGATTTAACATTGCTTGGCGCAAGACTTTGCTTGGCTCTTGAACATATAGAGCGGTCGCTCACCATACGCAATCGACGCTTAGGCAAAAAACCAATAGACATCCCCAAAATCCCCGAGTTCACCTTGGGACATGCAACGCTGGAGAGAAGCTGCAGGGAATTTTTGGATTTGGAGTATTTTGCTAAGCGCCAACAGTTATATCAGCATTACGCTTTGCTTCCATGCCAGCGGGTAGCCACCGGCAGATCAGTGATTTTTGAGTGTTTAAGCGTTGAGGAAACAGATCGGGATTTCGTGGTTAGAGGCAAGTTGATTTATGAGGGGCTTGGGTTACCAAAATCGGAGTGTATTGTTAATGCTTGCAGAGTCAAAGGGTCTGACGATTCAGGCTCTGGCGATTGGATGATTGCAACTGAAATTAGACTAAATGAGCAGGGACAATTTGAGGAAGCTAAGCAAAGGTCGCCTTCACAAGTAGAAAAATCAGCTCGCGTTATCGTTGAAAAAGTTGATTTGCGAAAAATGGAGCTAACCATCAAAGTGGTCAGTTGGCCCAGCGGCAAAAGTAGGCGTTATATTACTTGGCATGATCTTCCAACTACTGACAAAGACAAAGCTAGAAATAGTAAACATATGCAGCTCTTTGAAGTGGGATGCAAGTATATTTTAGATGAATTAGCAGATGATATTGTTTCGGAGCGGGCAGCTAAATGCCTTGACTACGCAGCCAACAACGAGTTATATTGCTTGCTAGAAGGGTTTTTGGCGGGAACAAACAAACCTTCAGAACACAGGGCGTTAGCTAAGGAACATGCAAAGGCTTTCTTAGGTTGGGTTGAACACACAAGCTTTCCACCTAAACCAGAACAGAACCGTTTCATTGACCGCGTTTTTGGCAAGGAACAGGTTGTTATGCTTCAAGGTCCACCGGGCACAGGTAAAACTGAAACTTTACAGTTAGCAGTGCTTGCCCATATTGCCTCACATAATGCAGTCGGCAGGTGCCGCGTGTTGATGGTTGCGCCTACCCATAAGGCAATTTATGAATTTGTTAATAAGCTAGCTAAGTCTTGGAGAACTTACAGCAAAGAAGGCGGCAGTGACTTAGCAGATCTTAGAATTTACCGGGTTCTAAATTCTTCAGCCAAAGCCGTTGACGGCGTAACATACGTCAACTACAACGAAGACGAACAGGTAGTTAGGGAATTAAAAGATGCTTTATCAAGTCAAGATAAGCTATTTTCTGATTCAACTGGTACTTTTCCTCTGGTTTTATGCGTCACGCCGCCTGGCTTGTACGGTCTCATGAAAAAGATTGGAGGCAAGGAGCCATCTTGGGACGAAGGCTTCTTTGACTTACTAGTGGTTGATGAGGCAAGTATGATGCGGCTTCCTGAGTTGATTCTTTCAGGCGCGTTTGTCAACAAGAATGCTCAAATTCTGGTGGCGGGAGACCATCGGCAGTTGCCGCCGATTCAAGCGCATAATTGGGAAAAAGAGGATCGGCGAACCATTGAGGAGATGGCGTCATTCTTATCTGCTGTGGATTTCCTTCGTTTACTACGTCAAGAAGATTTGGGGATTGAGCATGTTAAATCTCTGCATAAGGCTGATATTCCTACCGAACGCTTAAGCGAAACTCATCGGTGTCACCAAGTAGTTGCACAGTTTCTAAATGAATGGGTTTACCACAAAGACGGCATTGATTTTCGTTCTGACCAAACACAAACTCTATCTTCTGTGGCTCCTTCAACAGAGGGGTTGAAAGTTGTTTTGGAGCCAGAGAATATTTTTGTCCTAGTTGTACATGACGAGACAGAGAGTTTTCAGTCAAATTTAGTAGAGGCAAAGATTGTTGACGCACTAGTGCGTAGTGGTGTAAAGTCGGATGGAGTGGGAGTAGTTACTCCGCATAATGCTCAACGAGGAGTAGTCAAGAATTTGCTGCTTGACGGTTACGAAAATGTACGGGTTGATACGGTCGAGCGGTATCAAGGCGGAGAAGGCGACTTCATAATCATATCCTCAACTGTAAGTGACCCCGACTACGTACGCACAGAAAGCGATTTCTTGCTAAATTTAAACCGCATAAACGTCGCCATCTCTCGAATGAAAAAGAAACTTGTGATCGTTGCAAGCAGATCAATTTTTGAATTTATGCCTCAAGACGCCAAAGACTACGATAAAGCCCTCCTTTGGAGAGGCATAGCCCAAACCGTAGGTTTCACCGCAAACTCTAAACCAAAATGGAAAGGTTCACTGTCTGACTTTTTAGGGAAAACCGCCCAAAAGGTTGAGGTTGAAGTTTACGCTAAACCCAGCACTTCAAATTTGAATGACATAAACTAAGTACACCGACAAACTTGCTGTTTTTAAAAAAAGAATGAGGTTAAGTAAGGTTGATTTGTGCTATTTGCGCCATGTCTGTTAGGTTGATTAGTTGCACTTCAGAGTTTGAAATTGTATAAAGCGTGTTGCCGATGTATAGTGACCTTGTTATGAAGCTGTTTTGGCTATTGTAGTAAGCTGAGCTATCAGTCATGAATCCTTGGCTGTTCAGTAATGTCGAGTTTAACTGTGTCACGGTGCCCATTAGAGTAAATCCGCTGTTTAAGTTGAGGTTGAAGACGTATGCTCCTTGCCAATAACTCGAATAATACTGCGTGCCGCCGAAAATATTAGTGGGTTCGGCTCCTGGTAGTGGCGGTGGAGTTATCTGGGAAATGTTGACGGCTTCTTGTTCATAATTATTTATTGAAACGGGAATGACTAGCAGCTGTTTTTGCAGGCTAAAGAGGAACGCTTTGGGATCATTAAGTGCCGTAGAACTGGAATAGTTACCTACCACATGATAGCTTGCTATTTCTGTTGGGTTATTTATGTCTGTAACGTCGAAAAGCGCAAGTTTGAGGGTATCGTTCACTTCTCCTAAACCGATAATGTGGTTTGCGTCATAAGGCTGCAGATAGCTTGAGTAGCCTGGAATCTGCAGTTCACCAGCAACTTTTGGCGCTTCTGGATTGCTTAGGTCAATTACAAAGAACGGGTCAGTTTGATTTGATGTTACAAGGTAGCAGGTATCGTTAATGAATCGAGCTGCATAAAGATTTTCGTTCGGCGCTAAACCTTCCAACTTGCCTACAATGCTTAGGTTGGAGTCTAACACGTAAATGTTGTTTATTTCTGTGTTGCCTTGCCACCAGTTGGTTGCTACTCTGAAATAGCCGTTGTATTCGTCCATTGAGTACTGGTTTAAAGTGTAGCCAGGCGCGCTGCCTTGTGCTTCAAAAGCTAATTGGGTCCCGTTAATGCTGACTCTATAAATCGAAGTGTACTCCCCATTATCAGTCCATGTGGGGTAGGTGACGTACATGTTGTTTTGGGAAACGTACATTGTGCTGGCTCCCCCCATCATAACAGTTAAGTTGGTTGGCTGTTGGGTGTCGTCTGCGATGTTGATGCCGTAGAAACTGGTGAAAGTGTAGTAGCTGGGTTCTACCATGGTAGTGTAATAAACAGATGTTGGTGAAATATTACTTTCATTGTCGCCCTTGTACATTGCTGGAAGAGCAACAGAGTTATTGTAATCCATTGCTGGTTGGCTGACGACGGCGTAAACATAGTTGCCTATCATTCTGGAGTCGAAGTAGCTACCGCTTACAGTAAAGTTCTGGATTAGTATAGGATTAGCTTTGTCTGATATGTCGTAGACGTTTATGCCGGTGTAAACATTGGCTTGATAGGCTGGAATCATTGGCATTGCAACATCATTCGAAGCCACACCACCCGAAGCAACACCGCCTGAACTTGGCACGGGGACTGGCGCATTGCCATAAGTGAAAATTTGATATTTACTTGCGATAACTACAAGTTTGTTGCCGTCTGGACTTAGGAACAGCCCTGCTGGTTCAGTGTCATTGCCAAGAGGTATTTTAGATACCACCTGTGGGTTTTGCGGGTCAGCGTTTATGATGTAAACGGCATTGCTTGTTTCTGGGTTGTAGCCGCCGAAATAGAACCCTGTATTTTGGGTTGTGGAGACAGTGTAAATGTATTGTCCGTCTGTTTTAACTGTGTCTGCCTCATCCACTCCAGCGACTTGCACATTAGTGGTGGAGTAGCTTTCACTTGATTGGGCAGAATAGACGTTGGGCGTATTTGGTGAATTGCCTGTTGACGGCGAAGTTGAAGCAGGCGCGGGAATCGGAGCTGGTTCACCGAAAAACTGAGAGTCTAAAGGTCCTCCGGCAAAGGAGCTGCTTCCTTGTGATGTATTTTTTATGTAGTTTTTGAGTTCTTGCAGGGAAGAGAAAGTTTTCATTCCCGACACAAGGGGGATTTTATTTGGCGTAAAAATCGCCGGAGCTACGCCGAAAGCGTAAATCATGCTAACTAAGATTATGGCTGAGAGTACTGCAACGGCTCCGTAAATTTTGGTTTTTTTCCTGACTTCTTTCTGTACCATACTTTTTTCTCCTTGTTAAAGGTAAGTTAGTTTTTTTATTTTATGCTACGTATGCGAACAGATTGTTCTAACATTTAGAACGGCCTCATTGTCCATACTCGGTAAGCCTCGTACCAGAATATTGTGCAAACGATTGCTCCAAACGAGAGTATGAACAGGTTATCGCGGGTAAAACCGCCAAACAAAACCGCCAAATACGCAATATAAAACACGGTGGAGAACATTGCATAGAAGAAGTATCTTGGAAAAAGCAGTTTACCAAGCTTAACATAATGACGAAGCACACCAATCTTCACTTCACTAACCAGCGAGTAGTGGCCGCCAATTTCCTGTTTTTGAACCAAGCCTAACTCACGCAACTGCTCAAGATGATGAAAAGCAATACTGGGACTGCTGAAATGCAGGGCACGCTGAACTTCGCGGACTCCCACTGGATTGCCGTTTTTGAGAAGAAACCAGTAGACCTTCCAGGCTTTGCCTCGTAATGCATACTCAAGCTCTGTTTCGTCTTTCCCATTCAACTAGCTGAACCCTCAGGGAACATACAACATAGTATGGAACATATAAGTCCAATCATTAGAACAGCTTGCTTACGCAATTTTCTGATGATACCATGTGCATCTTAACTATAATGTACTTAGTAACTTCTTCAATGCATGATTGCTTAACTTAACTAAGTTAAAAAATAAGAAAAAAAGAAGGGCGAAAAGAAGAAGTGTTCAGTTGCCTTAAGTTGCCGATTTGTTGCTTGCTGTGCCGGCTGGCATGCCGGGGGGCAAATCAGGGAAGTTTCTGCTAACTCTTTGTTCTGCGACGGTTGCTGCTTCAGCAAGGATTTTTTCCGTATCCTCGTTTACAGAATTGAAGTTTAGTGACATCCCACTGCTTGTTCCGGCTTCAAACATTAAACCGCTCAGCATGTTGCCGATGTCGCCCAACTCATTTTCGGCTTCAGGCAAAACACCGCATAATCCAGTGCTCACACTGCGTAGTACTCCGATGCATGGTCCCAGCGCGGAAATGACGTCTCCTAGCTCAGTTACTGTCTTTATGCGTAGCGACACTTGGTCTAGTGCAAGTCTTGCGTTCATGACAAGTTTTGACATTTTACGGATTTCAGCTAGTTCGGTTGCGTAAATGTTGGCGTGGGCCGTATCATGTTGAGTGTAAGCATTTACTAGTTTAGCGAATAGAGCCTTATCTTTCTCTGTGAAGCGTTCATTAGCTTGGTCAAGCTTGTTGATTTGCAAGTCAAGTTTTCTGACAGCTAAGTCTAAGGCTGGCTTTAGTGGTGGCGACGGCGTAATTATGTTGCGTATTGTGGTACCGAATGATTCTTCTTCTCTTTTAGGTTCCCATTTTTTAGCGAAATTCTCAGACATATTAACATCCTCTTGAATGATGATGCAACACAATGGGGATTTAATTGTTGCTAACATGCACGTATATATGTTCAAAATAACAGCATTGTTTTCACTTGGAAGTAGCAAAAACTTAATGGAAATAGAGAAAATCAACATGGTTTATCTCGTCTTCCGTAGATAGGCGCTTGTTCTCTGTCGTCAAATCACACATATTCAAATCCAGCGGAAATTAAAGCATCTTCTTCTTGACTTGTCTCAGGTTGCTTAGTCATGTGCGCGTCACCTGTGAAAGTGCTATGTTGATAGCGTCTCTGTTTAACTATGACTTATGGCCCAGAAGATAGCCTCAATACCTGTTTGTTATGAATTGCTTCAAAAGCCAAGATAAATCAAAAAAGGACGCCTGATCGAGCTCAGGGGCTGGCATTGGGCTCTTAACAGCTTGCTGTGGAAGTCTGAGGCGATAATACAACTGCTCGGTGATGAAAATTTTATTCATCAAAAAATATGACTAAAATTGAGGTTGTTGATTGCATATTAGATTTGGGCGACTTCCATTTCTTTTACGCGTGTTTCGATGAATTCAGCTACTTTTTGCTCGCTAAATGCTTTTTCGTTTTCTTGCAGTTGCAGCTGCTCTTTCACTGTGTTTAGGAGCTTTTCAATATCAACGGGCTTAATCAGGTAGGCATCAGCGTTCTTATTCAAAGCGGCAACCGCGTTCTGCATTGACGGGTAACCTGTCACCATTATCTTTCGGGTTCTGGGAACAGCATCCTTAATCAGTTTTAGCAGTTCAACACCTTCAATATCGGGCAGTCGAATGTCTAAGAGCACCACGTTGTACAGCGTCTCTTCTGTTCTTTTGATTGCCTCTCTTCCGGTAGCTGCCAAGTCTACGATGTAGCCTTCGTCTTCAAGAATTGTTTTCACAGTGTTTCTTATGCTTTCGTCGTCGTCGACAACAAGGATTCTGGCATGTTTATCCATGTTTTTTCACCTCCAACTTCCACTTTAGTTTTAATAGGCAAAGTTATTGTGAATGTTGTTCCCTTGTTCACTGCTGTTTCCACCGTTATCGTGCCTCCATGTGCTTCTACGATGCGTTTGCATATGGCTAAGCCAAAGCCCATGCCCTGTGCCTTAGTAGTGAACAGCGGCGAGAAAATCTTCGACAAAGTCTCTTCAGGTATGCCCATGCCCGTGTCCGCGAAAGCGATTTCCAAGGTGTCTTTTGTTCGGCGGCTTGTGATTTTGAGCGTTCCCTTCTCAGGCATAGCGTCTACAGCGTTCTTGATTAGGTTTATGAAAACGCGCATTATCTTGTCAGCGTCGACCCTAATTCGAGTTTCCACATGGACAAGGTTTACGATCTGTATTCTGTCTGGAACTCGAATCATCCGCACTGCCTCATCCAAAAGTGCGTGTGGCGAGCACTCTGCGAGGTCCAGATGCAATTCTCTTGAGTAGTCTAGCAGGTCGTTGATGATCTTGTTTGAGTGATCGATGGCTTTATCGATGATTTCAAGCATTTCTTTAGCTTGAGCTTCGGAAATTGTTTTGCCTTTCTTTTTCAAGTAGTAGGCAGCGTTTTTGATGCCTGTTAGCGGATTGCGCAGGTCATGCCCGACCATGCCGGCGAGTTCGCCTATGGCTGCTAGGCGTTCGGATCTGGCGAGTCGTTCGTTGGTATTTTTCAACTGGGCGGTTCTCAACTCAACCATGCTTTTCAAGTGGTTCGAATAGTTTTTCACCCTTTTTTCCAAAACCTTGCGGTCTGTAATGTCTGAAACCATTACAAGCGTTCCTAAAGCGTTTCCCTCGTCATCATAGATCGTGGAAGTTGCGATACCGGCGTAGATGCGAGATCCATTTTTGTGAGCAAACTCGTAATCAAAATGTGCTTTGGAGCTTTGATTAAACTGTCCAAGAAACTGTTTAGTTTGCTTGATGTCTTTCTTATTTAAGAATTCAAAAATGCTTCTTTTTACCATTTCACTTTCAGCGTATCCCAGCATCTCCGCCATTCGAGGATTAACTAAAACGGTGCAATAGTTGCTATCTAGTACCCAAATTCCCTCTTGTGCAGCATTAACTAGTTGGCGATATAGTAATTCACTTTTTATTAAGGCATCTTGAATTCTTCTGATCTCTGTAACATCGTGGAAAATGCAGTAAAAGAAAGATTTGCCCCCTAATTCAACGGCTCGCGCAGTTACTAGAACATCTCTGATCTCCCCTTTTTTGGTGATGTGTTCAGTCTCAAACTTGTCTCCCCCCTCTCTCAATATTCTTACTAAATGGGCATTTATTTCGTCAGCTGTCTCCTTTGCTTCAAAATCTGAAATGCGCAGTTTTGAAAACTCTTCTCTGGAGTAGCCCAGTTGGGAGTGAGCTACATCATTGAACTCGACAGACATTGCAGTTTGAGGGTCGATAACCAAAATGCCTAATGGAGCCTGATTAAAAAGGGCATGATAACATTGTTCTGAATCGCTAAGTTTCGTGTTCATTTATTTGCCTTCTGTTAGTTCGTCACAGTTTTTAGATTGGCCTTTTCTCCAATGTAATCAATCAATTTTAGCTTAATTATTGCATCAATTCTTGTTCCACTCTTTATGTCCAATTATTCATCTCCAACATTCTCTTTTTTAATATCTAATGGTGCCTTATGGATCCTGCTTTTGAGCCGGCAAATCAAAAATGGTAAATTAGAAAGTAAAGGCTTATGAATTTCTGATTATGATCGCCAATACACTAATGGTTTTGAATAACTTTTCTGGAATGTGGCGGGGTTTCGTTTTCAAATAATTTTGAATCGCTTGAAGATGCTGATGTTGAATTTCCGAAGTCATCTGTTTGACCTTTGACGGTCGCTTCCATGTCAACTCTTCCATCAGGCTCTGTGCTAAAAGAAGATAGGCAAGAGGAGCCGGTGAGGGCTGATGTTTTGAAGGTGCGTTTGGAGGTTTTTTTGGTGATTACTGTTCTGCCTGATGTCGAGGAATACGGTTAATCTGGGTTAGTCGAACGATTTCGGGTTTGTTTTGTGAGTTTGGCTGTACGTTATTGAGGAAGGGCCTTGTTGATTTTGATTGAAGTGTTGAGAGTTGGCGGGGTGTTTTTTGGGGAAACTATTTGGAAACAGGTTATTTGATGAAAACGGCTGCAATATGGTCGATATCCCTTTTTGAACTGGATTTCAGTTTAGGGTTTCTCAAAAAGCCAAGTCTACAAAGCGTTACTTACAGAATTTTTGAGCTACTGTACCTAGGACGGGGACTTCCCGCCGATGGAGTTAAATGGGAACTGAACAAAATCTACTTTCGTAAGCGGTAAAACTGCCGTTTGGAAAGTGTATTCATAATTCATATCTTGAATATTATGTTGGCTTTCATAAATCAGTTAAGTATCTTGAATCTTACTTGCTCAGCATTAGGATTGGAGCAAAATAGTTTGAACCAACAGTTATCAGTTAAAGGCAGAAAAGAGTTGGAAGCTAAGATGGCCACGGTTTTCGGTGAAAAAATCAAAGGACTTTCTGTGGAACTGCAAAAAATACTGTTAGACGACATGGTTACCGCATTTGAAAACAGGCTCATAGTGTTCAAGCGCGCTAAGGTAAACTGAGTTTGCCTGGCAAAAGAGGCGAAATGATGAGACGATCTAAACTGGAAATGTATGTGGATATCCTGAAAGTTCTTGCTCAAAAGGGTCCGTTGAAGCTGACGCATGTTATGTACAAGGCTAATGTCAACTGTAGTGTACTGAAGGAGTACTTGGACTTCTTGACTAAGCAGGGACTGGTTGAAGAGAAAATCCTTAGAAAAGAAAGAATAGTCTACGTGATCACGCAACGCGGCGTGACAGTGCTCAAGCAGTTCAGAGAACTCAAACAAGTGCTGCCTATAGTTGAAGAGACAGGAAACGAAGTAAAAAACATAGGACCCTATTTTTTCTAAGCGCCAATTTCTCAGATGAGATTGATGTCGATTACTATAGTAGAGGTTCCGCGGTTCGACGCCGAAAACGCAGCAGCCATGACAGCTGATTTCTTGAAAAGGTTAGGATGCGCGCCGCGCTATTTTGGAACTTAAGCGCGTTAAAGGAATCATTCGTGTTCAATAAATGTCTCTTTTGCAGCTTCTTTTTTCATATACTCCTTGAGTTTTTCTAGGAGTATACAATTCTTGAGATTAGGACAATATTTGTTCGTATGAAAAGCCAGAAGCTCAGAGAGTGGTTCAACAATTTCCATGTTCAAAGAGTACAGCTTCTTTTTTCTCAAACCCTCTGAGCACAATAGTGCAGAGTTTTCTAGCCGTTTAATGTTATAAGCAACTGTGGTTTCGTCTTGTTGGAGAGCTTCTGAAATTCCTGAAATGTTTTTTGGGCCTTCTTTTAGAACATCAATTATGGCTAGACGCGTTCTATTTGACAGTGCAGAGAAAAACAGGTAATATGCTTCGTTAGAGAAATTTTCCATTTTAATCCACCGTAAGAGATTATTGTTAACAAAATAAGCTTGTGCCGAGTACTTTAATTTTGCTTAATGTTAACTATAATGTTCTTACAATAGAAAAATTGCTTAAGCATATTACTTTATCTATTCATTTCTTGTTTCTTTAGGTGGATGGCTGCAACGGTGGCGTTAACGTTTTTTTCCTCAACCACTATTATTATTTGTGATGTGTGCGGTGCAAAGATTCCTCGTTTAATGTTAATCCCTGGAATAGCGCTAATGGCTAATGATGCTACGCCCGGAGAATCCTTCATTCTGTCGCCGATAAGAGTGACTACGCCTAAGCCGTATTCTATTTTCATGTTTTCGTCAAAACCCTTTATTTTCTCTCTCGTTTTTCTTTAGATAATCTGAGTCTAAGAAGAGGAAATCGCGAATCCGCTCCCCTGTCTCCATGGTTTCGGCGCCTAAATCCATGAAGTCGTTTCTTTTTTCCCATATTCTTAGGGAATCTTCCAGCGATCTGCTTTTCTCGTCATTCATTGATAGGATTGCGCAGCCCGATTTACCTGTTAAGCACTTCACAATTTCTCCGTTGCCTGTTTCTGCTTCAATTATCGAGTACATTTCGGGCTCATTGATCGGAACCACCATTAAGGGTTGTGTAAAGCGCCTGGCCATGGCAATTGCTGGGCTCTGCACTATTTTCATGCCCATCATTGAAGCTTTATGAGCCTCATTATAAGTAAGCGACTTAACATGCTCAGTCTTCTGTCCACGCACCACTTTCGGGTCAGCGCTTTGAACAGGGACATCCTTGTACAATAATGTTTTAGTGTTATACAGGTCTTTTAAGAGGCAGGAAGTGAAAACTGCCGTCAAATCTGAACCGCCTCTGCCCAATATGGTTTCAAGACCGTCGGCTGTAACGCCTAAGAAGCCTGCTAAAGAAACTATTTTACCGTCTTCAAGCGGTTCGATTAAGGTGTGGATTCTTTTTTTGCTTAACTCGTAATTCGGAACGGCGTCCTCAAAGTTGTCGTCAGTTACAATAGGCCAATCTTCCAGTGAGAGTCGGCAAGAGTCTAAACCGTTGCTTTTTAAAATGTAATCTGCCAAAGTGGACATGGCGAGTTCTCCGCCTAAAGTTAGGATTCTTGCTTTAATGTTGCCGCTGAAGCGTTTATTAACTGAACCAAGAGCAGTCTGCGTTAACGACCTGTAATTAGCCAACTCATTTACTGCTTGCTCAATCCATTTTCCTTTAACGTGAACCTTCGCTAGCCGTTCATAAACTTCAAAAACAGGTTCAAGAGGAAGCGGACACGCTTGCGCATAAGATTCACCTACCCGTATAAGCGCATCAGTGCAGCCCATAGGCGCTGAAAAAACGGCGACGGGTCCAAAGCCATCTTTTTTGTTGATTTCTTTTATTTGTTTGATGATTTTTGGGATTCCTTTGCCTTCCACGTCTAAGAGGCTGCCGCCGAATTTTGCTACTGAAAGAGCCTTTAAAGCGCATTCCACCTAATACGAGTAAACAATAGAATTTCTATTACTAACTATTTCGTATTGTGTACTTAAATGTGGGTTTCCTTTTATTACTGGATAATTCATAACCAAACTACTCTCTCCATAACCTAACTGTAACTTTTAGCTTTCAAAAAATAAATAACTTTCCCCTAATGTACTCTGCAAACTTGGCTAACTTGTTTTGCGCACTACTCTTCGTTAAGCACTTTATCTATCATTGTACTAATATTCTCAAGTCGTTTTTTATAGTTACTTTCGTTGATAGTCAATGTATTCTCTACAGCCTTTCGTTGAAGTAGATTAGACAAAATCAAATTTTCAACTTGTTCAGAATATTGTCTGTTACATTCAGCTTCATAAGAAGCTTCTTTGATTGATTTATATACTTTTGATAACTCGGTAACTTGTTTGGCCGTTAACAACCTTATGAAACCAGTCGAAATCATTGAATCCCATATGTCCGTGTAGAGGATATAGACCTCTTTATTTTGAGGAGAGATTTTATTTTTAATGTCTGTTAATTCCTCTCGAATAAGATTTAGAAAATCATCTTTTGTCTGATTATCTTTGCCAACCTCTGAGACTCTGTTTAATGAAAAACCTATGAGAATACCAAATATACCAGCAAGTAAACCAGTCAAGAAACCAAACACTTCTGAGGATGGGATAAATCCATTTATTTCAAAGAAACCAATAACAAAAATGACAATAAATAGAGCAATAAAAATCCAAATAAGTGTTTTAAGAGGTTCAGATAACCAATTCCATTTAGTTGTTCTCATATTCGTTTATTTCTACGCTATGCAGATTTAAGACTTATTACCTCTCTTTAGAATCTCCAAAAACTAATTAATCAAATGAATGTAATAATGAAACAAGTGAAAAGTTTGAGTAGTAACCAACAGGAAGAAGTAAGCAGAAGCGAAGAAGTACGTGCAATTTTCATTTTTGGTTTATTGGCTGTTTTTGCTTACGTTAAAACTCAATACAAGACTTTAACGCTAACTTATTCTTATGGCTCTTTCAATTTGATTCCATTAATTAATATCCTAATAATCCTCTGGTCGATGTATGCTTTTTTTATGGTTTTAGGGCTTTCAGAAGATACTATTGGAAAAATTGCTTATTCTTTTAAGCAAGGCTCGAAAATGTTTTTACAATTTAGTTTCATGCTTCTTGGAGTTTTTGCGGTTCTTTTTGGATTTATTGTTTACGGGTTGAGACTGCTCTATGGGCTCGCTATAATATTAGGAGTATTGATAGCCAGCTTAGTTATTTACTTGCATAGAAGACCAAAGCCACTCCGTAAAGGATTCGGACTAGTTTTAAGTTTTAGAAGTTTAAAAAAATATCGAGCTTTATTCTTAGGATTGACTTTTTTGACTTCGATTACAATTATTTTATATTATCCCAATTCGTGGCTCGAGTCGTCATATGTAATTTTTGCCTTTTTTATTATTGCCTTGCTGAGTGCCGCTTTGATTCTTGCATATCAAGACCGAAAAATAGACAAAACTACAGATGATTTTAATATTTAATCGAAAAGACTTTTTACCTTTTAGCTTTTTAGTTTTTGCTCTTCCGCTTTTTTTTGCCAATGTTACGCTGTGCAGATTTAAAACTTATTGCCACCAATGTTTCTTTTTCTGTTTGCCTTTACCTATGTTCTTTAATTCGGATAACGACTCTAAGGTTTCTCCTTTTTCAACTCTCATAATCAAATTATCTATCTTGACTAAGTAATCATCATGTAGCTTTCTAATCGGGTCAAGAGCATTCCGTTCTATGATAAAACCGATGGCTAAGACAACAACAATAAAGAAAATTAGGTTAACATTTACGTTTTCAGATATGTTAAAGACTTTATTATAATAAAGTGTAAGAATTGTGAAAAGAAAAGCAATAAGAAGACCATAAGAAAAAGCGTAATCCGCATTAATCTTTGTTTGAAAGTATCCATCAAGAGATTGAATTTTTAGTAACTCAAGGTCTCTGCTATACACTTTATCAGTTTTCTTTTCTGTTTCCACTTTTGCCATGTTTAGGTTATTCTACGCTATGCAGATTTAAGACTTATCTCTCTAAGTTTCCAGCTTGCCGAGACCATCCTATAGCGCCTTAATGTACTCTTAGAAACCAGTTTCGCAAGTACAACCGATCTCATGCTTGTTCATTGTGACCTTAAACCCTTTGGGGCAATTTTCTCCACATTGTTTAACCATTTCTTCTTTTTCTCGTTTTCTCAAATCAGTTTTTCCAAATATAGTCAGATTGTAACTCATTTTTGTTCACCAGTTTAATATCACAAGCATTTGTTTATGACATTTTTTGTTGAGCCAATAGATAAAAAAGAATTATTTAAAGATGGTAAAAAAAAATTTTATGCTACCTTTTCTTCTGCTTAATGCTTGTTTAGGTTGAAGGGGGTTAAGCGCGCCAGTTCTCTTCAACAATAGTGATATAAGTTTGAAAAAACAATTGCGCTACCAAGGTCTCCTAGGAAACTCAAGATGGCTGAAGAAAAGCGAATCAGACCAGCGGCTTATCCTCAGACCGACACCCCTGAAGTAGCTGCAGTGGCAACTTTTGAGTTCTTAGCAAATCATAAAAACCTGAAGTTAGATGTGTGGAAAAGGGACAAGATTCCTAATATTGACGGATATATAGAAATTGTAGACGATTTAGGGTATCCTGTCGGCAAACTCGAAGTACAAATAAAGAAACTTCCAGACAGAGAACTGAGAATGCAATGCCCTCTGAAGCTTTTTGCTTACAGCGAAAAGACTGGAAATCCGATTCTTATTTGTTGGAGTTGACACCAGCCAAAATAAAGCTTACTGGCACCACATAAACACGAAAAGCCTTCCATTACCGTTAGAAAAAATGGCACAGGAAACTATAGCTATTCATTTTCAACCTGATAATGCAATAGATGGAGTGAATGAAAAGTACTTAATCGAATGGAAAAACATAGTAGAATCAAACCTACAAAGGCTCCATGAACTCGAAAAATACAGTGAATTACTAAAGAATTTAAATCCAATAATTGGTATAGAAAGAGACGAATTTGTAAACATACACCTTTTCCTTGACCAGATTAATAATTTGTTAGACGGAAAATTTGCGTTAGCCAAGAAAATCTTCTATCCAGCTTCGTGGAAAATTGGCATAGCTTATTCTAATTACGAAGAAAACTCGGTTAGGTATACATTGTATCCAATATCCAAAAGCAATAATGATGTTCAAATAAAACAGGTAGATGACAAGCTTCAACAAAAATTGAATAATGAAGGCTTTGGCTGGAGTGGCTATTTCAAGGAAAATCCAATTCGTACTAACCCAAAAAAACATGCGATAGACTTGATCGAAGAATACACGCTAAGATTGCTGACACAAAAGTGGCTAAACCACAAAAGTAGTGAATTCTTAGCTAGAGAATTCATTTTTGCCTTTATTGATAAATTCAATGAGCCCATGGGTTTAGTAAAGAAATCTGAATACTCGGTGGCTGAAATTGAAAGAGGCTTCTTACTCCATTTGCCAAGATGGATTATTGAAGCAATCAACTTCCTTGTAAAGGCAAAAAGAAACAACATCAGGTCTATTTCAGATGCGCTGTATGGTGGTAGAATGTATTTCGACCCCAACATGTTGCTTATACAGATAATGCCTGACGAGATGAAACAAATAGAAGAAATAGTACAGCGAAAAATTGAAGCAAATGATCCAATTCCAATTATTCCAATGGGAAACGATAAATTCCCTTTTCAAGTTTTCTTTGAGCTGCTGTCTTTTCTTAAGGAATGCAAAATCGATTCGATAAAGAGAGTATACGTTCCAAAAGATTTTTCAAGGTTACAAGGCGGCAGTGGATGGGTATGGGAATTATATTCTAAAGAAACAATTGAGGCGAATCTGAAAACATTCTTTTCCAATTTGCCTACTGTCTACGATCAAGTATTATCCACAAATTTTCCAGAAATCAAGCCTGAGTTGCCGTTGTTTGGTCCTGCTTCTCTAGAAGTAGTTTTGTTCGAGACTGAAACGGAAGCCAAGCAACACAGGGCTTTCCCGATAGATTTTTTCCATTTAGTATACAAAGATCATGAAGAACTTAGGATTGAGTTACGTAGAAAAGAAAATGCGGCAGAGTATTCGGGTTTATCCTTCAAAGACTTTTCCGAAGAAAAGGAAATAATCATTGATGGAAAAACGTATAAGTGGATAGGCGGCAGACGGAGCAGTCTAGATTTTATCTATGAAGACTTACCCATGTTCAAATTTATTTACAGCGTCTCTGGAAGAAAATCTCAAAAAATACTTCACAGAGATGCGCAAGACACTGTAGTTCGAGTAATTCCGCTTTCGCTATTCAAGTTTTCCGCCGCACATGGGGCACTCTATCGATGACTTCTTTTGCAAGTACATTAGCTCAAACCAACATGTAAAGCAAAAATAGATCTGGCATTTTGGACAGCACTTAAAGCCTCCTCCAATCATCTTACCGCAAGCATCACAAGGTCTCGTTAAGTCGAGCATAAGTGGCAATTAGAAATTAAATGCTAAAAGGCATGTGTTGAAACGCTTTTTTGCACTTTAAAATGATGTGACATCAGAGGAAAAACGAAAAGATGGCGATTTAGAGCATTAACAGAAGAGCTATCACAAGTTTTTTAAAGCCTTTATGTTACAGCAACTTTTAGAAAACGGAAAAAGGCTATGTAATGTCAAAAATGAAAAAATACGGAAAATTCATGGAACAAAAGCATTTACTCGCAATATTGACCATTCATTAAGTCATCCTAAACTAGTTGATAGGGGTGAGAGTACCGAACTAAGTCAATGAATTTAGGGAAATAGTTGCCAAGTACATGGTTGAATGTATTAATCCTATCATAGAACTTATGAATTCTGTGAATGGTCTTCCAAAAGACGAAGAAGAAAGATTAGAAGCATTAAGAAACAAATATAATTACTTTGCAAATCAGTTTAATGATTATGTCAAGCGATGTAACAAAGAAATGAGCCAACAGTTAGACGGTATAGAAAACATATCCAAAAGACTTGTTGCCCGTATCGCTTGAGCGAATATTCTCAACTCTCTTCATTCAATATAGTTTGATTTAGCGGCTCTTTTATAAGAGTAGCATTAAGGCTCGTCTTCTGAGTTCTTCTGCATGGACTTTAACCGTTGCTATGTGGTTATCGTTTAAGGGGTTAAAATAGGGAACTCCAAATACTTTTTCTACTTCAGAAGCGGTTTTTGGGTCGTTAAGAAATGGATGGTTGACAGCATGCCTTAGGGCTTTTTCTGTTGAGCTAATTTGGTTGCTTTCTTCCTCTAAAACTTGGTAAAACTCTCGGTATCGCTCTATAGGGTCTGCTGTCGCGTTTCCTTTTTGGAAATGTCCAATCTGTCTCCAGAACTTGGAATCTGCAGAGGCAAAAGCTTTTGTTAAATCAACAGGTTGCGCTCCAATTGCCTTTATCGAAACTGATGATGAGAGATTTACGCTTGCTTCAATGAAAACCTCTTCTTTTCCATCTGGATTGATTCTGCGCCAACTCTGACATTTAGCTTCAACCTTTTGGTTGTGATAGGGCGATAGGAGTGCGAGGAGCTTTTTTACTTTATCATTTGCAATGCAACGTGCTTCAAGTTCTGTTCCAGAAGTACTTATTTCAATTGCAGTTACAGCGGAATCTTGGTTTCGAATCAATTTGATGCCCAGTGGGAATATCATTTCAGGCAGGTTTACTGGCAGATTAAGTGAAAACGTGAACAGATATTGGCATGATGGATTGGACATGGCAAATTCCAGTTATGTTCGATAAGCTCTTTGCGCTGTGCAGATTTAAGATTTATCATTAATGAAAACTAGGCAAAATGCTCAAAATTCCACTTCTTCTAATTTTTCTACCAGTAAATCAAGAGAATTAGCTCCTAAATACCATAGTCCCGCAGCAAACTTCAGTGGATTCACATTACATTCCTTGCATTTCTTGATAAGATGAATTTTGATTTGTTCATCGCTGTCTTTTTCAGTACAACCAAATTTCGCAAGGGCTATTTTTCTCACCCAAGTATCGACAGGGAAAGCCATTTTATAGTCGTTTTTGTTAATCAATCCTGAGTTTATTAGTGCTATATCTCTAATAATGAAAGTGGCAATTTTATCTCCAATACCGTATATGTCATCTAATTCATTGTACACCTTCTCTAATCCAGAATCAGTTCTCTCTATCTCTGTTTTTAGGTAATTGTAGACGTTTTTTCTATTACCATTGGATATAAACTTCAAGCAATCAAGAACCATCATTACATCTTTATCATTGCTTAAGGAAAACTCCTTTTTGTAAGATTTGACCTTTCTTGGTTTGGTCAATGCCTTTTTAATTGAATTGTTCTGTCCTTTTTGATAATGTTCCATTTCTTTTTTAAGTCGTTTATACGAGCGGTCTAATCCTTCTTTAGTTATATGCAAGATTTCTTCTTCTAACGCCGTTACGGTAAAATCGAGATACTTTTGTGATAATTCATCGTTTCGTCCTCTCATAAATGAATGACTAAAAAAGAACTTTAATGCTTCCCACCAGTTATTTTGCAACGTTTCTTTTTTCCAAGGCTTGAGATTTTCTTTCCAGTATCTTTTCTCAAGCAGTTCAATGTTTCTGTAGTTTATACAATTGCTTTCAATTGACAAGATTATCACTTAGATTTTTTTTCTCATGATACTCTTTTTTCGCAATGCAGATTTAAGATTTTTCGTGCTTTCAAAAAGTCAAAACTAAATGCTGATGGAAGGGTTTTCTTATTTTTCGCCTTACATAAACAAATGCAATCGCACTCAGAAAAACTATAAATCCCAAAAGAGCAGTAACCTCAATTATTAACTGCTCTTCTGTTCCTGCCGTCACTGAAGTTGGCGTTGGAACTGGCGTACGTGTTGGCGATGTACTTGTTGGTGTTGATTCTGGCGTAGGTGTTGGAGTTGGTGAAGGCGAAGATGCAATTTGGAAAATAACAGTGGCAAAACTATGGGAACCGTCATGTGTATTAGCGTAAACCGTTACTGTATGGTTTTCATCAGGGATTTCGCTAAAGTTTACAGTTATTGAAGCATTAAGTGCGTCAATATAGCTTGGTTGGATTCCGAAAATTTGGTGAATCCCCTGAATCCAATCTGCTTCATAATAAACGCTGTCAATTATCCAAAAATAAGAAGCTACGTTTACGTTTAGCGTAAAGTTATTTGTTTGCAATACGGTTTGATTTTCAGGAGATGCTATTTCACAGATTGGTGGTATATCTGCAAGGCGGTTTGCTGGTGGCTGTATAACGGGTAAATTTGTGTACCAAAGAGTAAAAGATACAGTTGGTTCTGGAATTATCGGAGTTGGAGCAGGTGTGTATTGAGGCGTAGGCGTTGATGTCTGAGCCAAGGCTGGTTTAGCCACTATCAGACTTGATACAGCTAAGATAAGTACAAGAAGCAATGAGAAACTCTTGCTGATATTTCCCATACTTAGTCTTAGAGACTGTTTTCGATAAAAGGATTCTTGTAAGGGTTTATTGGCACAAATTTTCTTGACTTAACGCTGTAGACTATTTCTACGCTGTGCAGATTTAACACTTATCATCATGGAAACATAGCCTAATAGCCGCCTAAAAATGGAGATATCAATCTTAGGTACATTTATCACTAATCCTTTTTTATTGCTGAAATCAAATGTTATAGAAGTTACGTAACAACAATATCTATCTAAAATGCTAACAACCAGCGTCCACCATGCTGAATACTCTGGATTTGTTGGCAACATCATGCCTTTTTTAGACAGTCTTTTCATCATATCTGGAGAATTAAGTCGTTTCATAAGCGCCTGTTCTTCTATTTCAGATAGTTTACCACTAAGGAAAGGCATTACCCCGTCCGCCATTTTTGTAAATGCTTCTAAATTGATGTTCTTTGGATTTGAATAAGATGCAAGCCTATGAATTGAAGATTGAATGCATATAATGTTCTGTTTTATCTTCGTACTGTTTTTGGGGTCTTTTTCAAGTTCCAATATCTCTAAAGCTAATCTTTTGATTTCATCTCTTTCTTGCTCAAGCATTTCTCTTTCTTTTTCTGTTATTTCCATATTATACTATTTCTACACTATGCAGATTTAAGACTTATCTCTCTAAGTTTCCAGCTTGCCGAGACCATTACAGCACCTTAACGGACTCATTCAATATAGCCAAACTTGTTAAAATAATGGTTCAGGATTGCCTTCTTGAAAAAAATATTTCTCTTACACCAACTTTAGTATGTTCACCAGAGCCTATTATGGTACTCCTAACATGGTCTTCTCTAACCTGTTCCCTGATCAGTAAGAATCTGCTCTGGAACGCCATACCGCTTAACTGCCCTATCAAGCAGCAACATAGCATTCTCTCCAGTCGGATTCCAAATCTTAACCGACCCAGTAATGAACCTGGAGCGGTCATCGAGATAGCTGATCATCCAAAAGTCGTCATTGCACAGTTTGAAATCAGCTTGCCAGAGGCTATTGCAGTGTTCTCTTTGGAAACGCTTCGTTCCCCATGTCTTTCTAGGTTCACCTATCGGGGGGTTTAAGCCTGCTTCACAAATGATGTAGTAAGCTTGGTTATGGTCAATTCCATAGCCCTTGAGTTTTAGGCAACCGGCAATCTTTTTGGGTCCCCACTCATACCTCTCACGCAGTTTGATAACCTTCTTTTTAAGGGAATCTTCAACGACAACGGAACCCTTTGGTCGACCTCTCAGTTTTTCTTTGAGGCCAACTTTGCCTTCTGCTTGGTAGCGGTTCCACCATCGATAAAACATGTCTCTGCTTATTTTAGCGGAAGTGCAAATATCAGTAACCGACCAACCCTGCAGCCTCTTTCTTATAATCCACACTTTCAGCTGATCTAAATCTCTATCCACGCCCTCTCCACTCTCACAGCAATATTAAGATGCAAGAGTGTAAGGCATTTTCTAGATAGAACAATAGGATTTTAAAAAAGAAAAGGAAATAAGCGCCGAGAGACTCCAACCTGCTAGAGGTTTGTTAAGTTATGTATGATGGATATGTGCTTTTTTGCAATAATGTATCGCAGCAACAGTGCTTAAGTAGGAAACGTTATACTTGCGCAGAAAAAGAATCTAAGACTTTAGAAGAAATTAAGACAGGTACCGTAATCTTTCTCTATAACACAGATGACAAGAGTTTAGTCGGGCCTTTCACCGCTTTGCCTGAAGGCGACAGATTGGATGCAGGCACATGGGTTGAAAATGAAGAACACCAATACCCCTACGATGATATCAAAGTAACATGGGAGGATCTTCACATTATTCAAAATGCGCCTGAAAAGCTCTCGTTCCTAAATGACCCAAAAGCATGCAAGCTATCAACTGGTCAAACGCAACGGGTTTTGGATCTGCTAAAAGAGGGCCCACTTTATCTTTACGCCAAAAACCGGTAGACACAAATAAGAATTTATCGGCTGGAAAATTTCTTAGCTTCTAAGCTGACAATTTTATGGCAGTTAATGCATCGAGTAAAAGTTAACTCAAAACCATTAAGTATATCAAAGCATCTGTCCGTATACAATCTTTGGTTTTCATGATCACAATTAGGCTGGCTAGCGGCCACTAGCGTCTCCTCATCCATTCTCCTTCCCCAATTATTTCATCTTAAATAAATTAATATCTCTTTTGGAGCAAAACCGTTAAACGTAGCCTGCTTGAAATTTCTACGAGGAAGCAAAGGAAAAGTGAGTCTAATCTTTTTTGTTTTAAACTCAACCTTAACTGGTATATTTTCCTTGAAAATAAATAGCTCAGTGGGCAGTTTGCTTCCGTTCTTCTTCAAGCAGCATCTATAAACTCTTTTCTTGTTTTGAGGAAAAACAAAAAAATAGGGCGCAATTTATAAAGCCAAGCGACTTGATTTTCAAACAGGAGCGTGAACCGTTACGGTTTTAGTTATTGCCGCTGTCGGCGTAAGTGGTTCAGGAAAAACAGTAACCCTAGAATACTTAATTTCTCACCTCTCAGCCGAAGGCTACAAAATTGGCTCAATAAAACATGTCCACCACAAAGGCTTCACCATGGATAAGGAAGGCACTAACACTTGGAGATACGCTAAGGCGGGCTCCAAAGTAATTGTGGCAATTTCACCTGATGAAATAGACATCATTAAGAAAACCGAGATGGCGCTTAACGATTTAGACAAAATCATCGCTCTACTTGAACAAGAAAAACTCGACATTGTTTTCATCGAAGGCTTCCACAGCTTAATCGCAAAAAGGCAAGACGTACCAAAGATTATCACCGCAAAAGATCAAGATGGCCTCGAACAGACTTTAAAGGGTACGGTTCAGCCGATCTTAGCGATTGCAGGCATAGTAGCCCTTAACACAAGCATCCCAGCCTACACCAGTATACCAATAATTAAAGTTCCTGAAAACGGGCAAACACTCATCGAATTAATCAAAAAACAATTAGAAAAGCACAGAACAAACCCAGCAAAAACTGTTAACTGAGGAAAGTTGCCATGACTAAACGGTCGGCACTTATATTGGCTGGAGGAAAAAGCCGCAGGTTTCAGTCGAAAGGCAAAAAATGGATAGACAAAGCCCTCGCCAAGCTTTCAGGGAAACCTCTTTTAATTCACGCCATTGAAAACGTTCAAAGTGTTGTTGATGAAATTGCAATATCCGTAAATGATGAAGAAAGGAAAGCAAAATACGCTCAAATCCTAAAAAAATATGCTTTAACAGATATCCAGATAGTTATTGACGAAAAAAATAATCATGTCAGTGGTCCTAACGTGGCAATTATGTCGGGGTTAAAATTGGTTCAGGCTGATTATTGTCTTACTTTGCCCTGTGACATGCCCTTTCTGCAACCGGCTGTTGCTGATTACCTGTTTAATGTGGCTGAAGGTTTTCGGGTGGTTGTTCCAATGTGGCCTAACGGCAGGCTTGAAACCCTCATAATGGTGCTTGAACGGCATAGCGGCCTAGAAATCACTAGCACACTGTGCAAGTTGAAGCGACCACGCTCAGACGATATACCGCGAGGCGGCTCAAAAATACTGTTTGTTTCTCCAGTGAACCAGATTAAAATGCTTGACCCAGAACTCAAAAGTTTCATTAACATTAACTTTAAAGAAGACTTAAATCAGTTGCAGACCCGCCGCGTTCATGGCCAAGTCACAGAAGACTTACAAGTAAACTTGGGTGTTTTATCAATTTCTGATTTGCAGCTTCTTCGAGAAGGCGCAGAAATGCTCCAAGGAGGCAAATTTTCAGAGGCACAGAGCAGGTTTGCTTCATGCACTCGGAACTTTGATGTTTCTAACTCGTTTTTTTGGGCATCAGTAAGCGGAGAAAACCAAGGTGAAGCGTTTCTGAAGCTGTCTCAGCAGCAACTTGACCCCAAAGCAGCTACTGAACTGGATTTTGAAAGCAAAGAGGCTTTCCTGAGGGCTGCAAACAACTATCGACGTGAGGCTGAAATACATGAGGAAAACCGCTGCCTACTTCTGGCGGAACGAGCTTTGGCTGATAAAGCATGGTGCGAATCATGGGTTATGGGAAAGCAAGGTTACGTTAACAGGTATCCGCCCAAAGTACCGTAAACTTGCTTTAGGCAATCTGCGCCAACTCTAGTTTTCCGAACAAGTGGACGTCTATTTTTGCGCCTTTAGCTAAATTTGTGTGCGGTGGAATTATTGAGTAACCGTTTGATTTGACAATGGTCGTTAACGCGCTTGAACCGCCCTCAACTTGCTCTGCTAATAGTTTGTCTTCGGCTCGTTTTAGGTGAAGGAGCAGAAACCTGAATTGCGGACCAGAATCAACCGCTTCATTTAACTCAACTGGTAAACATGGGAGCAAACCGTCTCCTGCCAGACCGCAATAAAGGCGGATTAAGGGAGCCACAAAGAGGTAAAGCCCAGCAATACAAGACCCAATGTGACCGGGCAACATCACAACTGGCTTACCCTTAACTACGCCGAAGCCTGAAACAGCGCCTGGCCTTAACAAAACCCCTTGCACAACTACGCCTGGTTGACCAAGATTGTTTATGGCCTCTGGAACAAAATCTTTCATGCCTACCGAGGTGCCGCCGATAGTAACAACAATATCGGCATCTGCCAAGGCTTCACCGATTTTCGCTCGCACTTGATCTAAAGCGTCAGGCATTATTCCCTTTAGCTTCGCCGTGGCGCCCAATTCAGATACCAACCCCGCAACGACCAAGGCGTAGTTATTTGCGATTTTTGCCGGGTCTTTTTTGAATTGTTTGATTAGTTCGTCTCCACTGGATAGAACGGCGATACTTGGCTTTTTGAACACTTCAGCCCCTGTTAACCCAATTGATGCGAGCAACCCAATGTCTTGCGGTCTTAAAACTTGCCCTCGCTTAAGAAGTAAGGCGTCTTGTTTTACGTCGTCTCCAAGCGGTATTATGCCCTCGCCAGGCTTTATTTCCCTAACTACCTCGATTTTGTCGCCGTTTAGGCGGGTTTCTTCCACTTTAACCGTTGATGCTGCTCCTTTGGGTATGGGTGCTCCGCATGCAACGTAAATTGTTTCTCCACTTGTCACTTTGGCATTAGTTGGGTAGTCAGCGGGAAACAGTTTACCAACAACTTTAAACACTGCAGGCTTTGCGGTTGATGCGTCGGCGGTGTCTTGTGGGTTGATTGCGTAACCGTCGATGAAGGTTTTATCATAGCCGGGTATGTTGATGTTTGAATAGACATCTTTTGCTAATACTCTCCCTAAAACTTCATCTATCCGCACGGTTTCGCTCGACAATGGTCTTGAGCGTGCTGCAATGAGTAGCCTGTTTACTGCTTCTTGGGGATTCGCGCGCTTTGGCAATCTCCTAATATCTGGTCTATTCATGAAAAACACCTTGTGAACTACCCCACGTTTGCGCATGGGGCTTCCTGCGAGTGAACTTCCAACGTTGGAGTTGGAAGACCTGTATTTCGCAAATTACCAACAAACTGTTGATAGCCCGTCCACAGGGCATACTGCGATAAGAAACGCACCATAATATTGACACTGCTGTTTTGGTCTCTGTCGATAACGTTTCCGCAATCGCACTTCATAACACGAATCCAAAGAGGCATATCGTGACGTGCACCGCATACGTAGCACTCTTTAGACGTGTAGGATTCGTCGATTTCTACAACTTTTTTGCCTGCAAGCTCTGCCTTGTAGGTTAGAAACCGAACAAACCGGCTTAAACAACCATTATTCTGAGTAGAACGATTCAGACCCGCTGATGCTTTCGGCGACTGCGCCATACCCTTAACATACAAGTCACCGACGATAATAGTGTTTGCCTTCGTATTCTCAACGATTCTGCGACTAAGCTTATGCTGAAAATCCCGCGTCTGCCGACTACATTTACGCTTATGCTTCTTATACGCATTGTTTAGAGCACGCCATTTCCTGCTTTTCATCTTGCAGTGGTCACGCCTAGACTGCAACCTGCCCAACCTTGGATTCCAATAACTGTCATGTCGACTATTCGCAAACTCGATGAATCTGCCATGAACATTAACTCCCGTATGCTTGGCGACGCCGAGGTCAAACGCCTGATACAAACCATTATCCACATAAACAGAAGCTTTCCGCTCATACACCACAGAAACATAATATTTCTCTTTATTATCCATAAAGACCGTGACCTGATACACCTTGCCAAAAGCGAAGGACTCGGGAATAGCGAAGCAAAGCAAAACACCCTGCGGATGCTTGCTTGACAGTTTTATGCATCCGCGCTCAAATTTGAAGCCACTTTGATTATAAACCATCGTCGCAAAGGCACGTTTGCTTTTGAAGTGCGGCGGCCTAGCAGTAACGTCGCCGTTTCGTCGCAACGCAAAAAACGAGCGGTAATCGCTGTCCAACTGGTTTAGCGTCATCTGCAACACTTTCGAGTAGACAACACCGTACTTTGGATAAGTTTTCTTAGTGAGGACAAGCCCATTCTGCTGAATCTGATAAGTGATTTTTTCGCCTTTCAAATATGCTTCTTTACGCTCTAACAACGCAAAATTGTAAATAAGCCGACACTTCTCAGATAAATCCCACAGCACCACTTCCTGCTGCAATGACGGGTAAATCCTAATTTTCTGAGTCAGCCGCATCAGTTTTTCCTCTGATTCTCCTATGCGTCATACTCGGCACTTGCTAATTATAAATGTTATAGAGATTATCGGCTACCATCCCCGACCTACCGAGGACGGGGACTTCCCGCCGATGGAGTTAAATGATTATTCTTTCGAGTCCAGTGTAGATGTTCATGCGTTTTCCACGTACAAACCCTAGTAGGGCAATGTTGGCTTTTTCAGCTGAGGAAATGCCTGAGTTAAGAACTGCCGCTACGGAAGCAACGATGGGTATGCCAACTTTTGCTGCTTTGTAAATCATGTCGCCTGGAACACGCCCAGTTATAATCATGAAACATTGGCTAAAGTTCTCTTTGTTTAGTGACGCTTGGCCTATGACTTTGTCAACGGTGTTGTGCCTCCCCACATCCTCAGAGAAAGCCACGATTGTGCCGTCTAACTTGAAAATAGCGGAGTCATGCAGCCCCCCAGTTTCCTTAAAACCCTTGGCAAGGCTGTTAATTTGGTTTATTGAGTCTAGTATAACTTGAGCTTTAACCTTCAGCTGCGATTTTACGACGGGTATTTTCTCGTCATGCTGATATGGTGAGGTACTTGCCTTGATTAAGGGGATTATGCGGGTGCTTCGACGCGAGTTTTTCATTCGCTCATCCAAATCCACGCTTGTCTTCAGCTTAATCTGGCACTTGTTCTCTTTCTCATTGGAGCTTAACGATTCAATTTCGTCAACTGACTTTAAAATGTCCTCGGAAAGCAAGTAGCCGACCGCAAGCTCCTTGAACTGCGAGGGAGAACACCAAATAACAAACGTCAAACCATCGTTCAATGAGATTTGAAGAGGGACTTCTTCAGCTACAAAATCAACCATTTTTTCTGCTTTTCCCGTTGATAAGTCAAGCCTTACCATATTAACTTGACGCATACATTATCCTCTGTTATTGTTGTTTTGAACTCAGCGCTGTTGATAAGGTATTCGGCTATCCAAATAATGTGTAACTTTCAGATTTTGATATATTTGAGATTGTTTACGGTGAGGTTCGTTTAGGGCAAGATATGCAAATACTTGTTTGATGCGATAGAGATAAAATATTTCCTCCCTTTTGTTTTTTGACTTTTTGAAAAATTGGCAAAAACATATAGCTGAATCGAAAGAATTAATCAGAATAGAAAAGCAGGGTGAAAATAAAATGTTTGATGAAGAAACTAATAAAATTAAAGCAAAGGCTACAGCTTGGGCAAAAAGTCAATCCATAGAAAAACTCGAAAGTATAAAGAAGAATTCGGGACAAATAAGGGGTGATAATTTTGAGGAGATTTCACAAATTGAATGGACAATACACGCCATTAATAGTGAATTAGACCGAAGAATGCAAGAAGAAGTTCTAAAAACAAAAGAAGAGATAATATCTATATTTAAATCAGTACCAAAGCGAAAAAAGTCTTAAATTTGTCTTAAATCTGCATAGCATCTCTGATAATTGGGTTATAACACCGTTAATTTTTAGGTCTGAGCTGCACAATAAAGCGAAAAAACGTTTATTGCGCAATTTTTTCTCCGAAAACGCCAAAGCCCAAGGATACGATAAAAGGCAAATGAAAAATTATAGGTATTTTTCGTATGTTTTTAGCTGCGGATTGTTGGCTTTTGAGACGAAGATTTTGCCCGTGCCGTGCTCTGCCAGGTCGCCGAGAAACACGTAGAATGGCCCAGCAACGCTTTGTGTGTCGTCAATTTTGACTTTAGGCTTTATGCTGTCAATGGTGAATGTTGGCATTACTTCTTGGATTGTGCCTGTTATAACTATTTTGCCGCCTGTCATGCATGCGCCAGCGCGCGTGTCAGTTTCCTTGTCAACAAGGATTGTGCCGTCGCTCATGTGGTAGCCCAGAAATCTGCCTGCTCCACCAGCGATTTTGAGTACTCCCCCATGCAGGTAACAGCCTACGTCGCTGCCGACTTTGCCGTCAACAGTTATTAAGCCGCCCTTCATGCCTGTGCTGCTGCTTCCGCGGTAAGGTGAAGCCAAGTAGTCGCCTGCGTCTCCGTGAACTTCGATGGTTCCAGCTTTCATTTCGTTGCCTGTCCATCCGCCAACGTTGCCGTTTACTGTGATTTTGCCGCCCAGCATTTTTTCGCCTGTGTGCATGCCGCAGTCGCCGTTGATGACTATTTCGCCAGTTTTCATGCAGGAACCTATGCGTTTAACTTTGCCTACGTCGCCGTTGATGGTTATTGCGGGGGTTTCAACATTATCTTCTGTTATTTCAAAGAGGTCGCGGAGTTTGAGTTGGCGGTTTCCTTCGGTAACAGGTAAGTTTGCTATTTCTCTGGTGGTTTTGTCTTTGAAGACGTCTGGGCTAATGCATGCCGCCTGCACGGGCACTTCAAACTTTCTTTTGGGAACCAGCGTTATCATTTTTAGACACATGCCTTTATGCTTAATTTTTCTGGAACCTTCAAGTAATGTTCAAACACTGGGTAATTGTCGTATTCAACGGTCCAGTATTGTCTGAATTTACTTTTCATCTCTTCGTCAATTATGCACGGCTCTTTTGTCTGCACATCAAGCCACATGGTTCTGCCGCTAGCCTCACCTACTACAACGCCGTCTTTAACCACGACTTTGCCGTCCTTAATCGTGTAAGCCGCATGCTTGAATGCTCTGCGCACAGTCTTGAACTTTTTGGCGATGTCGGTTGTTTCAGGATTAATGGCATATATGGCGACATCTGCGTCAGCGTCAACACCCAAGTGACCTTTGTTTTTGAGCCCTAAAGCTTTAGCTTGACCTGCACGCGTCATTATTGCCAACTCGTAGAGCGACAATTCCCTATCAATTGAGGGCAACAGGCTGTTTTTCTGCGCTTTCTTGTGACAATGATTCAATGTCGCCGTACGTGCATCCTTGCTATATAGCCAAGCAAGGATTCTTGGGTAAGCGAAGAATGGTCCAGCGTTGGGATGGTCTGTGGTTAGGAAGATTTTCCACGGGTCTTTAATTAGTAAGGCTAACTCTAAGCCGATTGACCACTGGGTTGCGTTGACGGCGTTGTTTTTCTTGTATTGGAAGGGTATGATTCCGCCGCTTGTCTCGGTTTCAATGTCGCTGTTAACCCATTTGTGACCGCTTAGCTCGTAGAGGGTAAACTCGAATGGGCCGTCGGCAGTCATGGTTGTGGTGTCTGTGAATATGATTTGTCCCATGTCAACTGTTATGTGGCTGTGTGCGTTGAGGTAGCTTGAGATTTCTTCTGAGGCTGATTTAAAGTGGCTCCAGCTGTCGCCGCCGAAACTGCTGAATTGCAAGTGAGTTATATGTGCGACTGGTTTGCCGTCTGTAGATAAGTTTTCAAGCGCCCTCATAGTGTCAAGGGTTGTGGTGCAGTTGCCCGGCAACCCCAGATTGTTAGTGTGAAGGTGAATCGTGTGGGGAAGATTCAGCATTTTGTTAACTTTAACTAGCCCCCTCATTATTTCGCGTGGAGTTATGCAGAAGTTTGGTACCTGGTCGTCGATGGTGTGGACGTTGTGTCCGAAACCCCAAGATTCCAGTCCGCCCGGGTTGACGATTTTTATGGCGTAACCTTTGGTTATATCAAGCATCCAAGCGACGTGCCGTGCGCATTCTTCAATGTTGCCTTTCGCCAGGTTTTCCAGCACAAACCACCAGTCTCCCAGCAGTGGGTATGTGGCTTTGTCAACAAGCGGAATATCGTTGAGTTCTTCGTGAGTGTGTTTGGCTTCGAGCGGGGCCATGGATGGATTCATGATTGTTGTGTAACCCATGCGTGAATAACGGTAACCCGTCGTGAAAGTGGAGGGAATCGAGTAGCCCGTGCCTGAACGTGTCAGGGCCGTTTTGCGTTCCACGTCTTTAACGTGATCTTCGGGACGCACAATTCTGCCAGTGTTAACTTCTCCGCCTGCAACGTGAGTGTGAATGTCAACACCGCCCGGCATAACGGTTAAGCCTGTGGCATCAATCACCTGGGCTTTAGTGCTGACTTTTTGGACGATTTTGCCGTTCTTGATTGCAATATCCATTTTTTCGCCGTTAACACCGTTTATCGGGTCAAAGACGAAGCCGTTTTTTATGAGTAATTCAGTCATTTAAGCAACCTTCGCCTTTTTTGTTTTCTTCCTTTGTTTAATTTCAATCTTAGGTGCCAGTTTGTTGCGTGCTTTAAGTTCTGCGTTGGTTTCAGTTTCTGGATTTTTGGCTTTGATTGCTCTTACTTCGTCGAGGATTCTTTTTAGGAGTTGCTCGTCGTTTAGGATTCCTGGGGGTGGCTCAACGACTTTGCGCAGCATTATTGGCACGTGATCCATGCGGTAAGCTGTGCCCTCGTATTCTATGCCGCACCACTGCGTTGGAAACACCACGTCGCCGAGCCTTGAGATAGCGTTCATATCTGGGTTAATGGTGATTATAGGGTGCTTCATCATGTTTTGCATGGCTATCTTAGGGAAGTGCGCGCCTGGATCTGATGAAATAACTAGGGTTGCGTCGTTGTCGCCTCGTCTCAAAAGGTCAATGGTTGTGAATTCTCCCGGGTTGTATTGTGGGTATCCTTGTGAGAAGTCAATGGCGTATGGGTAACCTGTTGTCCAAGCGAAAACCACGTTTGCGCCTGTAACGTTGAAGTGCCCACGCATAGGCGAGATTACAAATTTGGTTCTTCTATTAAGGTCCCGTGTTAACGCGATTGCTATTTCGACGTTTCTGAACCTGCCTGCGCTTTGAGTTAAGCCCAGACCGAAGAAGATGACGCCGAAGTCGCAGTTCACCATGGCGTCAGTTACTTCTTTGAGGTAATCAACGGGGACACCGCCGACTTTTTCAACGTCCAGTTCCTGGTCAGCCACTAAACATCTCATGGCATCAAGAATTTCATAATCTTTGTTTGGTTGAACCTGAATAAAGTAATCAGCTGCCTCAGCAGTCATGGTTTTTCTCACATCAACAACAATCAGTTTACGCCCCGCCTTCTGCATTGTCCCCGGTGGCGCGCCTACGGTGCATGTTTGCGGAGGAATTGTAGGAGCGGATTCACCTAGTATTCGCTTTGAGGCTGCTTCCATTTTTTTCTTGCTCTGGGTGCCTTTTAATTTTTCCAAGTAACTTTTCCATTCGCTGCCTTCAAAACGTCCGTCAGTGAAACTTGTGTATCTTTCAAGGTGTCTTGGATGTGAAGTCCATGGGTTGCAGGCCCAGTAAATTATTAGATCTGCTCGATGTCTGATTTGTCCAAGAGTGCATGCGGGGATGCCGATTTCTTGTGTTGCCATAACTGATGGTCCGTGGCAAACGCTGCAGCAGTTATCTAAGGCTGAGCCTAATTCTTCAGCTAATTGAACGCCAATGCGCTGTGCTTCGCTGGTTGAACTGCTCCAGCCGAACAGCAAGGGATACTTTGCGTCTGTGAGAATTTGGGCTGCCTTGTGTACTGCTTCATCCATCGACACAGGGATTAATTTGCCGTCCTTTCGTATCATGGGTTTTAGAATTCGCTCATCGCTCTTGTAGCCGTGAACCATTTTGGCTTCACATTGGGCACAGCCATTCTTCATTTTGACAATCTCGTTATTTTCCACGGTTACTTCTATGTCATCGCATAAGCAGCCGCATATTGGACAAACAACTGATTTTATTTCTGTCATGACAATTACCGTCCATACTCCTCTTTCAAAAGTTCATCAAGCGTTGAGATGATTTGTTTTGGGGCAGGTTCAACTTCAACTTGAAAACCCTTGAAGAGGGGCATACCCATGCCGAAGGTTTCGTCTCCGCAGATGGCATTTGCCCATAAACCGCAAGGGATGAAAACCAAGCCGGGATTGGAGCCGTAGGGGTTCTTAGTTGCTTTAACGATGACTGAACCGTACTTTGAAGTAACCTTAACGTTTGATCGGCTTTTTATGCCAAGTTTTTTCATGTCAGCTTCATCAATAACGCAGATGGAGGAGCTGTCAAAGTACTCTTTGGAGCCTTTCCCCATCTCTTTTCCAACACCCTGATCGATTGTTCTACCAGTAATTAGAATTGCACGTAACTTTTGCTCTACCATGGTCTACGACCTTACCCAATAGAGTTTATGCAGTTATATTTAAAATTAAGATTAGTGCGTTTTTTAATCACTTTTTCAGTTTTGTTTAATAAAACTGATACGTGAAATGTTCGTGCACCGCACTTAATTTCTTTCAACTACCTAAACCCTATTTTTTATTTAAAAACCCTAAAGGTTCTCTCTGATTTAAAATTGTTTCTGTCAATAAGTAACAAAAAGACCTTAAGACAATAATTGAGAATTCTCTTGATATATTTTGAGAACGAAATAATACTTTTAAGCCTTAGAACCAATTTCTTGTTTCTCGTTTGAGGAGAAAGGAGAACTTCTAAAAAGGGTAGGAATCAGAGGTATCTTAATGATTTGTGATTGGTGTGGAAAGACTTTGCGGAGTAAAGGTGTTTCCCACATACTAGAAGGTTATGTGTACACCCCAGTTATTTGTGACGATTGTTATAGCAAATTAAAAAACAAGAAATCGTCAACTTAGAAGCAAAAGAATTCAAAAACCATTAAGCCATCGATTATGCTTACTTTTCTTTATTTCTAAGATAGAGAGGTTCACCAAAACAGCCTTTTATCGTTGCCACTTTTAGCAATTAGGTCTTTTTAGTTCTTAGTTTTACTTAGTATCATTTATCGATTTTAGTTCAAGTAGAAGCAGCATCGAAGAGACCGATTAAAAGTATTAGGGGGGTTTATTGGAGTTTGGCGTGCTCGGCTTTGAAAGCTGCATTATATGTTCTTTTGCCTGCTACGTTAAGTGCGCAACTGACTTTTCCTTTAAGGGTAACTCCTCTTAAGCGCCTCAGGTCTTTAGTCATATCTGGCTCGGTGTCGTCGAACCAGCACATTACATAATGGTCAACTGCACCTTCAGGCGATAAAAGATAGTCAGCGTCACCCATCAAAGTAAAGAAATCTACAAGGCTGCCAAATACCTTGGAGTTTTCGGAATGGGAGAGCATTATTTTTTTTGCTTGCACAACTACAAAAGGGTCTATTTCAGGATTAACGTCGCGCTCTTTAAAAATGCATACGACAGGCTTATTCCAAACAAACTCTGACAAAGCAGTTTCCTCAAAGTAACATAAGTTTAAAGAATTATATAATTATATTGCAAAAGGTGTCGGGACGATGTGAGGCGACGGCTTCGAGCCCCAAGCCGTGAGAAATCGTCAATCATCGCTGACTCATCCTTTTGGCGATGTTGCTCTTTTTCTAAATCGCGTGTTGCTGCTGAGGTTGCAGACAGGTAAAGACTGCTTTTATGAAAGCTTTATAAACTTAGAAACCGCCCCATTCACGTTTACAAAAAGAAAAATGAAGGTTTAGTAAATGGGTGAAGAAAAACCAAGAAAGAAAGGACATTCTGTTGGGCTAGGTAATTGTTGTTGTTCTGATTGTTGTTAATTCGAATACGTTGACTTTTACGATAACTTCAGCATCAGACTCTCAGATCACCGTTTCAACCCCGCAGCAGATATTGCTTAACCCCAACGGTACTTAACAACAACGATTTATATGCTATAGATGAGGTTGCATTAATCTCCTCTTTTTACTTCCGAGAGATAGCGCCTTTCTATTTTACAACCCATGCGCATAAGAGGTTGAGGACTCAAATACCTCGGGGCATACCATAAATCCTATATATTCTCACACCACATAATCTTCTTGTAGGTGATAAATTTGGAAGTGGAAGTAAAGACCGTTGATAACCAGGGAAGAATTATTCTACCTAAAAATTGGCGTGATAGGTATCTTAAGGGGAAAAAGGCGATTGTTTCTTTTAAAGAAGACGTAATTGAGATAAGGCCGTTTACAAAAGTTGACTTGACAGAATATTTTGACAAGGTGGATGTGGATTTGAAAGCGGATCTCTCCGACTGGCATAAGGTTCGCAAGGAACTACGGGGGACTTAGGAATGTCTGTTGCATATATGGATGCTAACGTGTTTGTTTATGCGTTTTTGAAGACTAAGAGGACATTGCAGCCTCACGAAGTAAAGATCAAGGAGACAGCCAAAAGAATTGTTTCCAGAATTAACGAAGGCGAAAAAGTAGTCACATCTGTTGTTCACTTCAGCGAAGTCTGCAACATTCTTGAAGACTATCTTCCCATTAAAGAAGCGCTTTTAATAGAAAAGGGTTTACTGTTTCGCGAAAACATTTTAGTTTGCGAAGTCTCGAAAGACGATTATTTAAAGGCAATATCAGTTACTGAAGACCAGCAAGTGGGAGTTAACGATGCACTTGCCTACGTGCTGATGAAAAAAGAGGCAATTCAAACAGTTTACTCATTTGACAAAGACCTCGACGCATTTACTGATATCCGCCGAATAACTGAACAGCAGCCTTAAAACCTCGCTGACAATGCCTTTTACTGTGTCAACTACGTGGTTTAACAAGGGCTTGTTGTCCAGTTTTAAAAGACCCCTGTCTTCGCTAAACGCGCCTTGGGAACTCTCAGCGAGGATGATTGCAGATCTGTCCATACAGGTGACGTCTCTCCTATTAAATTATAAAACAAGTTAAATCAAAACAAAAACAACGGTTCTATACTAGCGTTTCTGCAATTATCTTTGTGAAGGGATAATCAGTTTATCTTCGACAAATATCGAGTTGCCATCATTTACTTCGTTGTTCTCTATTTTTCTAGCCATTTCTGCAATTATCTTTGTGAAGGGATGATCAGGTTTATCTTCGACAAATATCAAGTTGCCTTCTGCTCTTAGGATTTCGCAGAAACAAGGCACGATTCCCAGCATGGGCACGCGATAAACAGTTTTTATTTTGTTACCCATTTCAGCTTTCTTAGCTGTGGCAGATAAATCAAGTACTTTGTTTAGCACCAGCCCCGTTTTCTTATCAAACAGGTTGTATAGCTCCTGTAGCATTCGTTTTGTTCCGTCCACATCGGAGCGGTCACCAGTTGTTGCCACAACCACGAAGTCAGCGGCGACAATAGCGTTTATTGAGGAATACTGTAATCCTGGGCTTGTGTCAAAGATCAAGTAATCAAACTTTTGGTCCTCAAGCAATGTTTTCTTGAGCGCAAGCAGCTTTCCCAGCGCACGCATTTCCCATTTTCTATCCTTTGAGGACATGTCTCGGATTGCTTCAGTTGCGGGGTTTGCTAAGCCAGCATAAAACTTGCCGTTTCCAGCAATCCTGCTGCTTAAATCCACAAGAACCTGTTTGGCGTCACAGCTGTCGTTTAAGTAATCGTTAACATAGTATTCAGGGTTTTCAGCTTTTAAGATGGCGAACAAGCTTGGTGCTCGAAAATCAAGATCAAACACAGCAACTTTCAGGCCAAATTTAGCAAAAGCAGCGGCTAAGTTTACAGAAAGAAGCGTTTTCCCTGTTCCGCCTTTATAGGAATGTACAGCGATTATTCTGCTCATAGCACTCAACCCTGCGTCTCCCTATCAACATAAAAATAGGCTTTTCTTCCCTTACGCTCCTTTCTAAGGTAACCCATAATCACAAGCTGATTAAGATACGCACTTTCCACAGCTCTGGCGCGACTTGTTTGCTCAGCAATATCTTCAGCAGTTGCCCGTTCACATCTACAAATCGCCATAGCTGTCTTCCGCAGGTGATCCGGCATAGAAAGAAGCGTCATAACATCCAAGGACGCATCAGGCAACGTTAAAACCGACTTTTGGCTGTCATTACCTTTCTTCTGAATCTCAATTATAACTTCCATCTTCTGATTTAACCTCTCAAGGCTTTCTTCAATTTTCTCAAATATAGTTATCGGCTTCTTAGCCAACGTTCCATCCCTAATCACAAATCCCTCCAGACGCACTTTGTAAACATACAGTTGATAGTTTAATCCCGAAGTATTTATTAAGTCTTACGAAACTTTACTACTTATTTGAAACAACTAAAATATAACATTAATATTGGAATAAATGAGTGCGAAATAGTAATATGAATAATGTATAAAGTAATTTGCCTTTAGGAGCGGTAATGAAGTCGTAGGTTTAGTAGGGGATCGGTGTTTGGTTTCGTGTTTCCTCTACTATAGGTAGGACTTGTTTTAGTTCTTTGAAGTATTTCAGCACTGTTATACCGCGTTGTGTTACGGCGTAGATTACTCGTTGTTTTCCTGCGGTGCGTTCTTCGACGAGGCCTTGTTTTATGAGGAAGTCAAGGTATTCTTTTAGGATGCTGCAGTTAACGTTTGCTTTATACATGACATGTGTTAGTTTCAGCGGTCCTCTGCGAGCCAGAACCGAAAGGATGTCAACATACATTTCTAGTTTTGAACGACGCACTTTATAATCCTCTTTTTGTATCAAATTCCTGTTTTTAATATAAATCTTTTATGTATTACTAATCAATGTTTTTGTCCATGAATGCAGCTAATTATCGGCTTTTATGCTTGCTCGGTTTAACACTTTTAACCTGTTTTCGAAGGCGGTGACCATGTCATCTAGCAATATTTCACGCAACTCTGTCGGCAATTGACAGATTTTTTCTTGGAAAACATTCCCTAGCTTAGCTCCTAGTTCTTTCCTATCTTTTTCTGCAATTTGTTTCATATAGTTTCCTCCAGGTTCCAATGCACACAAAATGGCTAACGCTATTTAACTAACTTATGAAAGCAACATATGAATCCAAAATAAATACTTAAAAACAAAAACTGCTCCGTGTTTTCTGCAAACCTTTGATCCTGTGTCTCAAAACTTTGACCAGTTTCCGAGTTAAATGCTTCCCAGATAAAACGCCCAGAAAAGGTTCTCGCGGTTCTCATTGTCCACTTTATTTAGGTCTGTATCTCAAGAGAGCAGCAAAACCTCCCAAAGCCGTGAGCTTTGTTTTTTCTTCCGACTCTGTAGATATCACATCAACCCTTGCGTCTGTCTGTGAAGCCACATCCTCTAAGACATCTATTATGTCCTTCTCCTCCACCTCGTATTCAACCGCGTTGCACCTCTCGCATGGGCTCGAAATCATTTCCTGCACAGTTTGAACCCTCATCTTCTTATTTACTATCTTTGCTCTTGTTAGTTCGCATTTTTTGCACATTACAACAATTTCAATCATATCTGTATTATCTGCCGCTATTGCAACTTCCACTTCGCCATTCTTAAGCGCGTTCAACACTGAATCCAGTCCGTAAATAGCCAAACTGTTCTTGTTTGCCTATATATGCCAGAAGGCGCTGCATGATCATTTTCTCCTCTGGCGCACATATGTTCTTCAGTGTCTCAGATGATTTGTCAATCATCTCTTTCACCGCTTCTCTGTCGGCAGATTGCGTATCAACTGTGCTCAGAAGCGCATTCTTTAGCTCGTAATGAAGGTAATCTCCCTTTAAGAAATCCTCTTTCGTTTGGCCTGGCCCCCCAACTATCAACGCCGTAACTTTATGGTTCTCGAGAAATGCCTTTGTTGCATGCTCCGCCACTCTGTGGAAAAAGTATGTGACTTCCATGTCGCGTTCTCTTTCGTACCTCCTTTGGCTCTGGCCGCCTTTTACTGTCTTTCCCGGAATTCCTGACGTAATTTTTTCGATTAATTCGAGACGTTCACCCTGGAGTATCCCGAAGCTAGCCTCTTTAGAATCCATGGCGATAAGCCCCACAACTCTTTGGTTTCTCAGCATTTCCCTTAGCGGCTCTAACCGGAAATGGTCATCAACCTCGTAAAGATAGGCGGTAATCGGCTCTGGTGGGACGACTTCTTCAACGTGCAAAACGTCGCTTTTCGAGTCGTTCTCGACGAAAGTTCCAGCAAATATCGCTAGCCCATTCTCTGGAATTTCCTTCTGCAGCTTTAGACGCTGGATTACATTCTTGTGGACGGCTTGAAGACGATCCTTAACGCTCTCAGATTTCATGACGACCGAATCAGACTCATACTTGAGGATTGCGACTATCTCATCTATGGATTTCTCCCGAGGTATGTAGAGCGAGATGAACTCCATTCCCCTTCCCTCTTTGTCTGATAGCCGCGCTATGAGCTTCCTCAACTTGTGCTGTTTAACGGAAGTAGATGTTGCCGTCTGGCATCCGTGAAAATGTATTACTTTTTCAATAACCAAATTTTGACACTCCAGCGTTCAGTTACCTCAGAGACTAATTTATTAGTTTCTCGGAATTAGAGCAGTAGTACTTAGGCCATCGACTGGTCATCCTCAAGCAATTAGGGCGGCCTCCAAATACGCCGCCGCCAATAATACTGCGACATACAAAATAATACTTTTCCATGAGTCATGCAGTAAACGTTCCTTCACGTTTTTGCCAGTAAACCATAAGTACGTGAGGTATAGGCTTTCAGCAGCCAAAATCGCGTACGCCGACATCTCAATAAGCCCCACAGGAACGCTGATGCCCTCTAAATATGCGAGTGGACTATAGCCCGTCGCGTAAGCTAACCTGCCGATTGTTTGCCCAGTGTTCCATATCACCACAAAAAAACCCATGAAACCAATGGGAATAATCACCCAAATGCTTGCTTCAAAATTATGAGCAAATATACTTAATCCAGTAGCAGTTTGACGAATCTGATGAATATTCTGAGAAGTTTGGTTGGCTGCAGCGACCCCAGCAGGCGAAAAAGAGTTATTATACGCCTGAACAGAAAAGAAATACATTGTCGCGTATATCATAACGAAAATAATTACTACCGCGCAAATGAAGCCACGTGAAAGCCATCCTGAAAGCCATTTGGGCATGACAAAGCACGATGACTATGGAGATGTAAGAAGCTAAAAGTTTTTTCATTGAAGCGCACTGCCTTGCTCCTTTATTATGGCAGAACGGTTAAATAGTAACTCATGAAAGGTTGATATGATCTAAAATGAAGTTTTCAAGTCGAACTGTAACGGTCAAGTGCTTTGATGGCTCGGACATGATAACTTATATTGCCACTCCTAAAACTGGCGGTCGCCAACCTGCCATCATCGTCGTCCACGAAGCATGGGGTCTCAACGAGCAGATTAAGAGTGTAGCAAACAGATACGCACAACAAGGTTTCGTCAGCTTAGCCCCGCATCTCTTCAGCCGACAAAAAGACCTGCTGACTGAACAAGCTATCGAGAAAGCCATGATGCATATTTGGCAGATTCCCCCGGAAAAACGCAGTGACCCAAACGCAGTCCAGAGCTTAATGAAGACCCTGCCTGAAAACGACCAGAAAATAGTTAACTATTTCTTCACAGGCCGAGAAACCGCCGAAAAAACAATGTCCCAAGACCTGCTCTGCTGCGTAAACTACGTCAAAAACGTAGAAACTGTAGAGCCTGAAAGCCTCGGAATCACGGGCTTCTGCCTCGGCGGTGGGCTATCTTACCAGCTCGCAACCATGTATCCATTCAAGGCTGCGGCTCCCTTTTACGGCGCGAACCCGAGACCACTCGAAGCAGTTGACAAAATTAAAGGACCTATGTTTGGAATCTATGCTGGGGAGGATCAGAGAATAACCAGCGGGGTCCCCGCCTTAGTGGAAAGCATGATTAAGTACAAAAAAACTTTCCAAATGAAAATCTACCAAGGGGCACAACACGCCTTCTTCAACGAGACAAAACCTTCATACAACAAAGCCGCAGCCGAAGACGCCTGGACAATGACGCTGGCATTCTTCAACAAGTACCTCAAGGCGACGCAATGAGCAACACCCAAGACCGACCCGATTCAAGCCTGCTGTGGGACTGCTTCACCAACTGGTCACTGACCCTAGAGAAAATCACAAAGCAAAAACCTCAGCGTAAAAGAACCGTAAACAAGAGTAAACGGAAAATCAACATTACCGTAGACCCCGCTCCTATTCATCGGAATTAATTGGATTCGAGCCTGAAGGGTTTGGGTCTCTACTGGTCTTGAACCAGAAGTCTGGTGCGGTCGCCGAGATTTGAACCCGGGTCGTCAGCGTGGCAGGCTGATGTCCTAGACCAAACTAGACTACGACCGCAAATACATGAAATCTTCTGGTCTAGCGACCAGTGGCGATAAGTTCATGTTCACGTCTTTATTTAGCTTTTCTGTAATAGCTGGCACCATCTTTGTCTGTTCTTATATTAGTGGTTAATAACCTTCAACAAACTTCATCGGGTTTAACATCGCTCTGCAGAATCGGCTACCAAGTTGCGCGAGCTTCAGAATCATTGGAAATAGTCGTTTAGAGCATGCGTTTTTCTGGTTTAATTCCTTCACAATCTCCGCTTGAGAAAAAGCTAAACCTTCAAGCTTTGGCAATTTAAGCGTCTAGCGACCGTTTCCAGCTTTGCCTATCCAAAACTCAAATTGCAACTTTCCTTAAAACCTAATAGCCTCTGAGCTTGTTCTTCAACCGAAAAAAAGGAAAAAGAAAATAGAGTATTGTTGTTTTAGTCTATTTTCCATTTTTTGGCTACCTTCACTATAAGGAACACTATGAGTGCCACTATAATGAAGGTAATTAGAGCCACTAAGAAATCGCCGATGCCAAACGTCTGTTTCATAGTCGCAACTGTATAGGTAGCTAAGTTTGAGATGCCTGGTATGGCTAAGCCTAAGAGCGGAATAATGAAGTCTGCGACAACCGCCTTAACTAAAGCGCCAAGATACAAACCTAAGACGAACGCAACAGCTAAACCAAGAACTTTGTACGATGATAGAAAATCTTTGAACTCATTCCATAAGCCTTTTGGCGGTTCTGGCGGGGGAGCTTTTTCAACAGCAGCTCTAATTTTCTGTAATTCTTCTAACATTTGGTCTTCCTTGTCCATTCTGATTACCGAGTGCTAATATGTTTACTTTTGTTTTAATAATTTTTTGGTATCAATGAAATTGGCTTTTATTCTCCAACTGGCATTTTGGCGCTTTCTTGCTGCATTTGCTAAATGTCAATCAGAAGCTTTTTGTTTTAAATCTTAAAGAACTAGTTATGAACAGCTTATGTCAGATATTATTAAGGTAGAGAATCTTGTTGAAGTTTATTCTGATGGCACAAAAGCCGTTGATGACATTTCTTTCAGCGTGCAGGAAGGAGAATTCTTCGGTTTTCTAGGACCAAACGGCGCAGGAAAAAGCACAACAATCAAGATTTTAACAACGCTTCTCAGAAAAACATCTGGCACCGCCACAATTGCAGGATACGACGTTGAGCGGCAAGCAGCTGAAATCCGCAAGATTATCGGGGTTCAAAGCCAAGAAACAACCGTCGACGGAGACCTCACCGGCAGAGAAAATATCACTCTTCAAGGTCACTTCCATCAGATGGACAGCGAAGAAATCAAAAAACGAGTAAACGAACTCATCGTCCTCGTGGGTCTAGAGGCAGCCGCCGACAGGCGCGCAAGAAACTACTCCGGAGGGATGAAAAAACGCCTCGACCTCGCCACCGCACTTATCCACAGACCCAAAATCCTGTTTCTGGACGAACCAACAACTGGTTTAGACCCTCAATCGCGGGCAGCCATTTGGAGTTACTTGGAAAAACTAAACAAAGAGCAAGACATAACCATCTTTTTAACAACTCAGTATCTGGAAGAAGCCGACAAACTCTGTAAACGATTAGCCATAATTGACACGGGCAAAATAGTTGCAAGTGGCTCCCCGATTGACCTAAAACGTGAAATCGGCGCTGATTCTATCAGGATTGCACTTGAAAACTGCCAAAAAGACGGCCCTAAAGCGAAAGAACTCATCAAGACTATGACTGATGTTACTCAAATAATTGATTCTGAAGAGTGCCTTACAGTTTACGCTAAAAACGCTGGTTTGCTGATAGCTGATATTGTGCGTGCCTTGGACAGCAGCGACATACGGCTTGCGTCGGTAACGTTTTCTTCGCCCTCTTTAGATGATGTTTTCATGAAGCACACCGGCAAAAGAATCCGCACGGAAGAACTAGTTAAAGCGCCAAGTGCCGTGTGGGGCGGCGCAAGGAGATGAACAAAAATGACTTTACTTTCTGATACCCGCTACATATTCATAAGGTACCTAACGAAACTTGTTCGAACACCCATCCTGCTTTTCTTCTCCCTTTTCCAACCCATCTTATTTCTCGTATTATTCACTCAGCTGCTAACGAACCTTGCTAAGGTCCCAGGAATACTGCCCACAGTAAATGGAGTTACAATAGCCTATCTAGAGTTTGCGGCTGCTGGAATTGTGATGCAAAACGCTTTTGGAAGCGCTCTGCAGTCCGGAAACTCTATAGTTGCTGACATCGACTCGGGATTTTTGCAGAAAATGCTCGTGACGCCAGTGAGCCGTCCCGCAATTCTGCTCGGTAGATTAGCCAGTGATGCGTTTAGGGTGGTCATCCAGACCGCTATTATTCTTGGGTTAGGATACGCTTTAGGTGTTGCGGAAAACAAGCCCTTTTACGTCACCACTGGCGTTGTCGGAATTTTGCTTATCTTTTTCACGCTTGCCTTCTTTGGGCTTGCATGGTCAGGGATTTCTTTAGCGTTAGGCATGAAAACTAGGAGCTCGGAGACGGTTTTCGCGATAGGCGGAGTCATCACTTTCCCACTGCTATTCTTAAGCCCAGCACTTTTCCCCCTTAGTTTCCTGCCAACATGGGTGAAAGACGTATCAATGTTTAACCCCGTAAGCTACTGCGTTACTGCCACCCGAGCACTCATGATCAACGGTTATCAATGGGGCACGATACTTCCCGCCTGGGGAGTAATCGGGCTAGTCGCCATCATCACCATGAGCGCCACACTGTACCAATTCAGAAAAGTAGTCAGCTAAACGTAAAGCCACTTAAAGGAAAACGTGTGCATCCCCATCAACCGTCATGGCTAACCCTTCAATTTCTTCTCATCAGTTCAAGAAAAATCCAAGCTGTTTTATAGTTAACAGTTTTGAGAGGTTAATTGCGGACTATTTGTTAAATGTAAATTGTTGGTCGGGAGAGCAGGATTTGAACCTGCGACGGCTCGGTTTCTGTGGCCTGTGCAGGCTAGAATGAAGCCCACCATGGGTAGACCTCTACAGCGTCTCCACCAGCTAAGCATGTTAGCTAGTTCGAGAGCTCTGCCAGGCTGAGCTACCTCCCGACAAAGTCCATAAGGATTAGGGTAAAGAATTTATGTGTTTTGGCATTTTCCGCCGTGTCGAGCCATACTAAACATTTTAATCTTTTAGTAAGAGTGTTTAGATACAGAAAGGTGTGTTTAATTGGCGAAAACTATTGGCATAGTCACTTCTGGTGGAGATGCACCAGGCATGAACGCCGCCATCCGAGCTGTAACGCGAATAGGCCACGCGAAGGGTTTCCAAGTTATAGGTTTCGAAAGAGGATGGGACGGACTATTAACTAACTCGTTTAGAAGATTGACTCCTCGAAGTGTCGGCGGCATTATCCAGTTAGGCGGCACCATACTTCACACTCTTCGATGCCCAAGTTTTGAGGAAGAGGGCAGTGCTGAAAAAGCAGCAGAAACATTATCCATAAATAACGTTGACAGTTTAGTGGTTATTGGCGGCGACGGCTCATTTAAAGGCGCCTTAGACCTAAGCAGAGAAAGCGACGCCTTAATGGTTGGGATACCAGCCACAATTGACAATGACGTTTATGGAACAGATGAAACAATCGGCTTTGATACTGCAGTCAACACTGCAGTAGGCATGATCGACAAAATAAGGGATACAGCGATTTCTCATGAAAGAATATTCATTGTGGAGGTAATGGGTCGGAAAAGAGGATTCTTAGCGCTGGAAGTAGGAATATGTGTAGGTGCAGAAGTGATTTTGATTCCAGAGAACCCAATGAACATTGCTGACATTGTAAAGTTTATGGAGGAAAACGCTAAGAAAGGCAAACGGGCTGGAATAATAGTTGCGGCAGAAGGCTTCAGTGACACAAATAAATTAGCTAAAGAAATGCAACAGCAAACGGAATCTGAAGTCAGACTGTCAATTCTTGGCTATGCACAACGTGGCGGAAGCCCAACAGCACGCAGCAGGTTACTGGCAAGTTTATTCGCGGAAAAAGCGGTTGAATTAATCTGCCAAGAACAGGGCAACATAGCAGTTGGATTACAGAACGGTGCAATTGTGAGTGTTGAGCTTGAGAAAGCCGCTAAAAACAGGAAGCCAATAGATTTAAGGTTGTTACAAGTAGCCGAAATGCTTGCAACATAAACTTTAATCATTTTACTTATTCACTAGCAATCTTTTCTGAATTTAGAGTAGTGACTCGTAGATTTTGCTTGTTTGCTCAGCGACTTTTCTCCAAGTAAAATACTCCAGCACTCTTCGCCTGCCGTTTTCGCCCCAGTTTTTGGCTTTTTCAGGGTCACGCAGCGTTTTGTTTATTCCCCATGCTATATCCGCGGGGTCTTCACCGTTAATGTGCACGCCGTTTTGGTCTGGACCAGCTAGGTATCACTTGCTCTTTGAAGCCTACAACGCCTCTCGCGCCGACTACTACTGGTTTCTCCATGGCCATCGCCTCTAAACTTACAATTCCGAACGGCTCATAAATTGATGGAAAAACGCACACGTCAGAGGCGGCATAATGGAGAATCCGTTCTTTTTCAGACACGAAGTCGAAGCGGTAAACGATTTTGTCCTTAATGTTTAGTCTATCCGCTGTTTCCACGATGTCTGTTTGTTCTTCACCTTTGCCTAAAATAACCAGTTTAGTATTAGGGTTCTCTTTCAAGAACCAGAGGCATCGCCTGCAGCAGGTTGCGTACGCCTTTCACCCAAGTGAGCCTTCCCACGAAAAGCAGCATGTTCCAACCATCGGGTATGCCATATTTTTTTCTGATTGCAGCTATGTCTTCTTTTTCTACGTTTTGCGGGTTGTACGTTTCAGGGTCCACACCGTTCCAAACTACGCTTATTTTTGAAGGCGACCAGCCATGTTTTATGAGGTCTTCTTGCATAGCGTAGCTGACGGTTACTATGCGGTCGGAGTTTTGAGCCATTGCGCTCTCAAAATGGGACACTACTTCGGAGCCTTGCCCGCCGCTTCTGCCCCATTCTGTACTGTGCACGTGGAAAACTACGGGTATCTTGGTTTCGTTCTTAATCACTAAGCCTGAAATACTGCTTAGCCAATCGTGAACGCAGACGACGTCAAAATGGTATTTCTCTTTTTTAATTAAGCCATTGATGAATTTTGTAGCGCTCAGAATGTTGTACATGAAGATGTCGTTGAAGAATTTGATGTTTGTGCCCCATTTTTTGAGGTCATCCACCACAAAGAAGGGCCAGATGTTGCTTGCGTCAGCTATTAGCGGCCTATGAACTTCTACTCCTCGCAGGATTTCTCTTGTTTTTAACCCGTTATTGTTGAGGGTGAAAACTGAGACATCGTGTCCAATGTCAACGTATTCATGGGTGATGTTTTCAGCGTAAGTGCCTAACCCGCCTACAGTTTGAGGCGGATATTCATAGACGAAGAAGCCTATGCGCAAAGCCGTCACCTAAGTTTGCTTTAACTTTATTGTTTGCATGGTATTTATACTTTAAAATAACCGTTTACGTCGCTGCAGAAAATCTTCATAGCTAATTGCGGAGTAATTCGAGACTGCAAAATACTTTTTATCGTTCAATAAGGAAATAGAATAGGCAGGAGTGCCAAAGTTTGAAGTCAGCGTTAATAATTTATTGGTCAAGCACGGGAAACACCGAAAAAGTTGCTTACGCTATTAGAGAAGGATTGGAAAATGCAGGGTTAAAAGTTGAATTGCAAAAGCCTCAAGAAGCTTCTGGAACAGACTTTTTTGATTATGATTTGGTTTGTGTTGGTTCTCCATCAATTGAGTGGCAGCCTGCTAAACCAATGGCTGATTTTCTTAAGGGCAAACTGGCTTTTTATCGAAATCAAGGAAAAATTAAGCCGTGCGCCCCTAAAGTGGAAGGCAAAAACGCGCTGGTTTTCTGCACTTATTCTGGACCGCACACAGGCATTGATGAAGCAACCCCAGCGGGAAAAACTATGAGACAATACTTTGAGCATTTCGGCTTTAACGTGGTTGGCGAATGGTATGTGCCCGGCGAGTTTCATGGAAGAGAAGATTTGAGCACTCAGGGCAGGCTTGGCGACATTAGGGGTAAGCCAACAGCAGAGGATTTGGCGAAAATTAAAAAAGACGCTCAACAATTAGCAGAGAGTCTGTAATTGGTGATTGAATGACAGCAACAGTTAATTTGCCCGATAAAATCTATGACGATTTAGCTAAGGTGGCTGAAGAATTAACGTTCATGGCGAAAAAGCCGATTTCCCAATCGATGGCAATAAACCTTCTAATCGAAGTTTACCATGCACACCTCAATAATCGTTGCGCGCTTGACGCTTTCAGCCAGCAACTAGCCAGCTTAGATATCATGTCACCTGAAGAATTTGACAAGTACTGGGATGAACCGCCAAAACCGCAAGAAACCAAGCATAAAACAAAAGCCACTAAACAATGAATTTAGCTGGAAATAATACCACACGCCAAACTAAACTTGCTCCTAATTAGCATAATCACGCGCAGTCAAATCATCATCTCATAATTGCAAGACCATTTCTTGGGAGAACATCAGAAAAAAACGGAAGACGAACACCGTCGGCTTGTGGGAGCGGTTGGCATTGGCGCTCGTGGAGAGGGGGAACACATGCTCGGCTCGTTAGGTCGAATCATTCATTACTGCACAAAGTTGAAGGAATGACTATAATACACAGCATAGTAGATGATTTCAATGGCACGACAGTCGATGAGATGCGGAGAGAAAGATGAATGAGAGCAGTAAACCCCCCGAAAAAAAGGGGTTCGCATCGGACTTGGAAAACTATTCTCGAGTTCGGAGGAGACAAACACGAGCGACTGCGCAAATACGGGCACTATCTCTTCGTAATTTCAATGCTCATAATATTTCTGAGTGTTCTAGCCCTGCTGAACGCATATTTTCATTTAATTAACGTATCGTCCTATAATATCAATCAGGAAGGCGTATCGTCGCCATTTTTGTTAGCGTACCTCGGCATGTTCATTAGCATCGCCTTTTTACCGCTTCCCGATTACTTTCTCGTTCCAGCGTATGGTTATCTATCGTTGATGGGGATATTCAATCCATATTACACGTTTCTGGTGTGCCTCGTGGGAGCCGTGTTTCCGATAGAGTACGTTTGCGGCAGGCTTGCGGCCAGACCGCTACTGTTGAAAGTCCTGTCTCTCCTTCGTATATCTGAGAAGAATATCGAAGAGGCAGATAAATGGCTGGTAGAACATGGCATATTCTCCATTTTTATATCCACCTTCATACCGTTCTTCTACAGCGTAATTTCTCTGGCTGCCGGGACACTGAAAATGAAATCGGTCGCATTCCTTCTATCTAGTGCCGCAGGATTCGGGTTAAGATTCGCATTCCTTGAAGGCGTGGGCTACTACAGCATCTACATCTTCACGGCTTCATTTGACTATTCGCAAAGAACTCTCTTCTCTTTGCTCCTGATTTTATCTTCTGTTTACGCGGCTTTTTATCTCATAAGAACTTTAGCTCGCGCGGGAATCCGGGCAAGAGAAAAAAAATTAGCCAACCAATTAAAATTGTCCGTTTCAGGTGCAGTTAAATCTTGAGAGCCCGCAACAAAGATAAATAGCAATTCCAGCATAATGGGAATCATGAAAACCGCAGTTTTTTACTTCTCCAGAACTGGAAATACGAAACGTTTTGCAGAAGCAATATCTGAATCACTGAAGGTTCCACTTTTTGACATAGCATCGCTCCAACCTGCATCAGCGGCCGACTACGATTTACTAATTATCGGAACACCTGTAAATGGTCTAAAGGCCGCCCCAGAAGTCTTTTCATTCATACAAAAACTGCCAGAAGGCGTAAACAAAAACACGATCCTTTTCTGCACGTACGCACTTGCTAAAGGTAGCACTTTCAAAGTCCTAGAGCAGGAACTTTCCAAAAAAGGCTACAAGAATCTCTTAACAGTGTCCAAAAGAGGAGTGAAACCAAACAAAACAGACTTCGCGGATGCCATATGCGAAATAACCAAATGCGTAGAAAACTCAGCCAGCCCCATTGGCACCCTAATGGCAAGATGAATAATTAACTTAATCCTCCTTTTTTAAAGCCGCTCAAGCCAGCTAAAGAATTTCTAAAGCTTGCTTTATTAGCTCTTCTGACAGGATATCACGGTTAGCCAAAGTTACCGTAAAAACTTCAGCGTCTTCTCTTCGTTTTACCTCATTTATCAGTTGGTCTCTGGCTTTAGCGTGCACAACAGCTAACACCAGTTTTTTGCTTTCCAACGCTTGCTTTACGGCTTGTTTGAACTTTTGCGAGAAGAGCTCCATGGGACCAATCTCATCGATTGCGACTGCACCGCATTTTTCTATGGCTTCTGAGATGGCTTTGGCGCCTATGTTTTCTAGGTCTTCAAGGTTAACATGATATTTGCCTATTTGGGGACCAGCTCTTTGAGTGACATGCGCTAGCCAGCCGTGTCTGTTGTTGGTTAAGTCTATGATTTCGAAGCCCACACGCGACATTGCCTTCTCTTGCTTCACGGCTTATCATGCCGCCGACACTGATTCCCTCGGCTTTAAGCGAATTCACTATCTTAATGAGCACCGTTGTTTTTCCAACACCTGGGTCGCCAGTTAAAAGCAAAACTCGTTTCTGCAATGCTTTCACTCCTTCTATTACCAGAAGTCTAATATGGCGATAAAATTCTTTTCATAGCAATATGCACTGGAGCGTAACTTATGGAAGAGTATAAGGCAGATTTCCCAAGCGAAATAATCAAAGAAGGCGAAGTGCAAGTGCTAGTACCCAAACTTGAAGCTTACGGAGTGAACCCCTCCGATTATGCGCCGTCTAAAGCTCCAGTCTTCTATAATCCAGTGATGGAGTTTAACCGTGACTTAACGGTTTTAGCGTTCCAAGCTTACCAACGCATGGTTAATCAGTGAAATCTCTATTTGTGACCCTTTAACCAGCCAAGGAATCCGCGGAATCCGCTTCGCCGCTGAAATCAGTGGCGTAAAAAAAGTTTTAATCAGCGACATTAACGAGAGAGCATTCAAGCTTGCAAAGCATAACGTGCAAATCAACGGGCTTGAAAAAATGGTCACTGTTAAGCATAAGGAGGCTAACTGCGTTTTAAGCTGCAATGCTTCGCCTAAGAAAAGGTTTGACATAGTTGATGTTGACCCGTTTGGCACTCCCGCGCCATACTTAGACTCAGCTCTCCGGGCAATCCGCAACAACGGCTTATTAGCTTCAACAGCAACCGACCTGGCCCCCCTGTGCGGAGTCCACGTTAAAGCGTGCATTCGAAAGTACGGAGGCAGACCCTTGCGAACAGAGTACTGCCATGAGCTTGCCGTTAGGCTTTTAGCTGGCTGCACCGCCAATTTAGCGGCGAAGCATGATATCGGAATCCAAGTCGTTTTCAGCCACAGCAGCGAGCACTACATTCGACTGTATGCCCAAATCGCATATGGCGCAAAGAAAGCGGATGAAAGCGTCAAAAGCCTCGGGTACATTCTGCACTGTTTCAACTGTTTTCACCGAGAAACCGCACACCAACCGTTCGGCAGCCTGCAATGCCCTGAATGCGGCTCAAAAATGGATTATGCAGGTCCATTGTGGCTGGGAAACATCTTCGATCCGAATTTCATTGAATTAATGATAAAGGAAAACAGAACGATAGCTTTCAGAAACAGCGCCAGAATCACGAAACTTCTCGCCTTAACCAAAGACGAAGCCCAAGCGCCCATAACATACTATGCACTTGATAAGTTAAGCGGAAAACTTGGCCTCCCATCACCATCCACTCAAGCCTTCATCAATGCTCTCCGTAACAGTGGTTTCAAAGCAGTGCGGACGCATTTTAACACAAGAGGGATAAGAACTGATGCACCAGCATTAACTATGCATAAGCTTCTCAAAACTATGATGCTGTCTGAGACCGAAAAACTTTAACTATCCATAGCTTGGAAAAAAGTTAAGTAGAAATTCAAACAATAAAGTGCTAACTAAAGGAGCACTGTAAACGTGACTTGCTGTTCCAAATACGCTTCGGTAGCCAAAGAAAAAGACACATTTTGCAGTGACTACAGAACAACACTGAATATCGAAGGTGACGATGAGAAGAAAAGTTTTTTTCACTTTAGCTTTCCAAGTAAACCATCAACAAATCTCATCAATGGCATCATAATGGGCGCTGGTCTAATTGCACTTATTATTGCATTGTTGCTGTGGTCTTCGCTTAACGCTTATTTCTGGAGCCAGCGAGATTTGATGATTTCGCAGGGTTTAAATCAAATTGAATCTACCGGGTCATTATCAAATACAGTTAGTCTGATTTCTTTGTGCGCTGGAGGAGTGATTATCTCTATTTTCGCGGTCATTTTTACTTCCTTTTTCCAATTCAGTCAAACCGTTCGGACCGCTTGGGGAAAAAATGAGTTCAGAACTCGTCTAGCTAATGGCTGTTTTGTCGGTGGAGTTGTCGGCCTTGGTTTAAGCGTTCAAAACACTGTTTACGATTCGTATCTCTTTTTCATTGTACCCAGATACTGGCGGCATGACTATAGAAATCGTCTTTATAGCGGTTATTTGCATCGGGATTCTGTTGATTGCAATTTCTTATTTAAAGAGCCCTAACTTGGCAACAAAAGTTTAAAGAGCAAAACAATTGTTTAAAGTAAACAAAGTGATAGCCATGAACGATAAAATCACCGTAATTGGCACAGGCATGATGGGTGGCGCCGTAATTAAAAGCCTGCTGAAAGGCGGCTACAAGGGCGAAATAACAGCGGTTGATATTGAATTTGAAAGGCTCAAGGAATTTAAAAATCTCGGCGTAAAAACGTCAACAGATAACAAAAAAGCCGCGGGCGACGCAGACATAGTTTTCATTGTTGTTAAGCCCGGTGACGTTGAAAAGGTTCTCAAGGAAATCAGCAAGGAAATCAAGGATAAACTGTTGATTTCTGTGGCTGCTACGGTTCCTTTGAGGTTTCTAAAGAAGAATGCTCCTGAAGCAAGGATAGTGCGTATTATGCCTAATCTTGGCGCGCTGGTGCAAGCAGCCTACACGGCTTACTGTTGCGAATCAAATGTTACTCAACAGGACAAAGAGAAAGTTAAAATTTTGCTAAATATGATGGGCATTTGCGACGAATTGGACGAGAAATATATGGATGCAATAACGGCTGTTAGCGGTAGCGGACCTGGTTACTTGTCGATTATCATTGAAGCTATGACTTATGCGGGTTTAAAGGTTGGGTTACCGCGTGATGTAGCATTAACTTGTGCTGCCCAAACTGTTATGGGCGCAGGCAAGCTTGTTGTTGATTTGCATGTGGACCCGTCGAAAATTAAGGATATGACGACGACTCCGGGTGGAACAACTATTGAAGCTATATTTCAGATTGAGCAAAGCCAAATTAGATCAGCAATGATACGGGCAATTGAAGAAGCCACGAAGAAAAGTCAAGCCATAAGGGAAAAACTAAACTTAAACTAGCAGACCATCCATGTTTGAAGCGGTTATTTTTGACTGGGACGGAACCCTAGCTGATACGCGGCAAGCAATTGTCATCTCGTTTCAAAAAGCCCTAAGTGAAATAAACTGCAAAGTCAGCGACGAGTACATTGAACGCCGTATCGGAATTGGTGCAGCAGACACCATTCGGGATATATTGCGGTCGGCTAAAATGCAGTTTGACGAAAAATTAATCCAGCGTTTAGTCGAGCGCAAAAGCCAGTTTGAAATCGAACTAACCGACCAAGTGAAACTGTTTCCGGGCGCCCGAGAACTTCTTGAAGCGTTACACGGCAAAGTGAAAATGGGTTTAGCATCAATGAATAACCGCTCAGTAATCATGCGCATGGTAAAAGCAAACGAAATAGCAAGATACTTTGATACTATACTCACAGCCGACTCGATTTTACATTCAAAGCCAGACCCAGAAATTTTTCTAAAAACCGCTTCTAACCTGAAAACAAGCCCTGAAAAATGCGTAGTTATCGAGGATTCAATTTTCGGTGCCAAAGCCGCAAAATCAGCAAATATGAGCTGTATTGCGGTTTTAACAGGTGTTTATTCTAAACAGGAACTTGAAAAAGAAAAGCCCGATTTAATAGTTAAAATGTTAAAAGATAAACAAATCATTCTTTTCATTCTGCAGTAATATAACCTTGTGTAGTCTGTTGACAATCACATATTGACACTCCCACGTTTAAGCGCGCTGGCTTGTCCCGAAATTACTAATGTTTATGTTTGAGTTGGGGCCCGTATTTTTGTTACGTCCACACATAGGAGGTGAGTCCTAGCGAGACAAGATGAACACGAGATCCTTGAAAAGTTCTTCCGAAACATAAACTTGCAGTATCACCAACGTACTTCAATACCTGATTTAGGGATAAAGCGGGCCGCTATCGGTACAGTTATATTTTTCTTCCTAAAAAAGGGAATACCATGACACTTAACAATAATAGAAAAACCAAGATTAAGGTAAGAGAACTCAGGCAACGTGACTTCAATGAAATTGTTGGCAATTACTACAATGCGTATGATGAAGTTAACCGCAATCCATGGCTCGGCATAAATCTTTTCAGCGAAAAACCCTCTCTCAAGGATGAGCGGAAATGGTTCAAAGACAGCATCGAGAGGACCAGAAACGGAGATGGATTTACTCTAGTCGCAGAGGTTGACGGTAAGGTGGTCGGGATTTCTGACGTGAGAAATAAAACGCTTCAGCAGGATCAGAAACATGTAGGCATTGTAGGTATATACATACTTGAAGGTTACAGGTCCTTGGGAGTTGGCAGTGCGCTCTTAAACAACCTGATTAAAATGGCAAAGGAGCAGGGCAAATATGAAATCCTCATGCTATCAGCGTTTGGGAACAACGAGCATGCCCAGAAACTCTATAGGAAATTCGGCTTCATAGAATTTGGAATGCTACCTGACGGGATAAAGCGAAACGGAGAGTGCGTAAACGAAATATATATGTATCGCAGGCTTTAGCTTTGGGCGTTAGAAAAGCTGTTGGGAAACCAGGGCCCAAACCTACTAAAACAAGCATTAACTTGATTTAGGGACAAACCAGCGCGTTATCATCCTGTTAATGCCTTAAATCGGGTGATTTGCAGTTTTCGCTATACAGAAAGCAAAAATATCCGAGCGCCACAATCTACAATGTAACATAGACTTTGGCAGTTCCAAAATTATAACTGTAGCCTGTGCGGGATTGCCCTAGCCTGGTAGGGGGCAGGCCTGCTAAGTCTGTGGTCGAAAGGCCGCGTGGGTTCAAATCCCACATCCCGCGCTTTTGCCCCCTTTTTCTAATAAGAACTTGACTCTTGATTAGACCTTACCATTTACCAAGCATAATCTTTAGGGTATAATGGATCGCTTTCTTCTGCTTATTTGGTAATTCGGATTAATACCTTCACGTTAGAATGGAATAATCTAGTTTATTCTAAATTTATCTCTTTGACATTTACATGATTTGTTTTTTTCATATTAAACCCCTTATACAAATTATAATCCTCCTCCTTAAAATAAAAGTCAATGCTTTTGTGATAGGGGTGGACGCAGAATTCGGGCAAAATACCTCCGCTGAGTTCTGTTTCTCATATTTCTCGCGTGAAATTTAAACGTGAATTTAAACCTAACATCCCGCGCTTTGCTCCTTTTGCCAATTAGAGCTTAATTAGTGCTCTTTTACTGAAAAAGTGCTCAATAAACCCTGAAAAATCAAACAATAACTCTCACTTTATCGTAAAACGGCTTTTCGTTTAAATTGCACATGCCACAGAACGTCTAAATCCTTTGTTCATAAAATGAGACTTTTCAACCGCGAGTGTTGCCCTTGCTTTAAAATTGACGTTGAACAATACTAATTAGCTTCATTCTTATCAGTATTAAGAATCTATTAAGAGATCGGCGGTAAATTGCTGTGCATACTCTGGAATTGAATAATGTATCTTCGGGGTACAATGGAAAAATCGTTTTGCATGATATCAGCTTCAAACTGCAGGAGCCCTCAATATACGTTGTTTTAGGGCCAAACGGCGCAGGCAAAACAACCTTGTTTAGAACAATCGCCGGCATACTAGAGCCATACAGCGGTAAGATTCTTCTCGACGACCAAAATACAACCACGTCAGGTCAAGCAAGAATAAGAATGAGCTATCTCTCACAGTACAACGCAATGCCAGAAGAGATGACTGTGCACAATGCACTTAAGTTCTATTCTGAAATAGAAGGCGGAAATCCCGACGAGGTGATTGATCTGCTGGACCTTGGTCAACTGAAAAATAATAAATTCTCAGACCTCTCACAGGGGCAAAAAAAGAGAGCTGCAATCGCAAAGGTGTTTCTTCACGAAAGCGAGTTGTATTTACTGGACGAACCCACCGCGAATTTAGACCCAGCAGTTTCAAAGGAAATCCGAGACATCATTCTAAGACTAAGCAAGGACAAAATGATTCTGTACTCTTCCCATAACCTCTATGAAGCAACTGACATTGGAACTTACCTGATTTTGATCAAGAATGGCTCGGTAACATTGTTTGATAAAATCTCAAACATTAAACCAAAGCAGTACCGAGTAGGCATTAAAACCCCCACAGACATATCAAGAATTGTAGATGCCCATCAAGAGGGTGACTATTTTGTTTTGAACGTATCTAGCCCCGAGGAAGCAGGGCTCGCGTTGAAAAAGTTAGTTGAAAGTGGTGTTTTGGTTACTGAAATGCGTCAGCTTGATAATCCGTTGCAAGAGCTTTTTGAGGCAACAAATGAAAAAGTGGAAAAAACACAAAAGGAGTCACAGCAAGTTTCCAAATAATACATTGATTTTTGCTAAACGAAGCCTCAATTTGAGCAAAATATATTCTGGAATGGGGATTTTCTTTGCTGCCTTTGGAATCTTCATAGCAGGCGCCATTACCTTTCTTGCTAAAGGTGCGCCTGAAGCAGTTTTTCTTATTGCTGTTCCGTTTATGGCTCTTGGAATTCTTATATTCACTACATCTGTTATTCTGCTTTACGTCTATGACAAAAACAACGGCGTGTTGGAGTATCTACTTTCACTCGGCTGGAGTCAAAGCGACATCTTTAAAAGCTATTTAAAAACCGCGTTATTCCTTGCACTAACTCTTTTCATTGCCGAATTCGCCGCCAATGTCGTCTCAAGCGTTGTTGCAGGGACAACACTTTTTACCGTAGTGCTGTTAGCTCTCACCGCCGTGCTTGGTTTCTCTGCCGTTTCTTTGGCTACAGTTGCTATGATGGCTTTCAGTTCATTACAAAAACAGAGAGTGGGCGCCAATAGCCCTCTTGCTTTGACAATCGGCGCCGTGGTTATCATTCCAACGTTTTATATTTCGTTCTTACCATTTTTTATCGCCTTCCTAGTTGACTTGTCTATTGCTGTGGTTGCAGGTGGCCTGTCAATTGTGTTGTTGATTTTGTCAAGCAGACTAATTAGAAGGGAAAAAATGCTTCCATAAAACAACAGGCAATCACCATTCGCTTTTCTTATATTTCTAAGTTTTTCGCGTGAAATTTAAACGTGAATGTAAACCTAACATTCCGCGTCACATAAAAATTTGAGCTTTTGTTATTGTAACCGTTTTTTATGGATTGATAGGTATCTTCTGGTGAAGTAGTTTACGAAGCCTTCTTCGGGTTGCTGTAGAGCTTTGTAGTAGGATTTTCTTTTTTTGTATTCTATTATGAGCATGGGGTAACCGTTTTTCCATAAGATGTAATTCATTAAGAGTCTTCCAATTCTGCCGTTTCCGTCGCCGAAAGGATGAATTTTCTCGAACATGTAGTGAGCTCTAGCGGCAAGCTCAACGGAATTAAGGTTTGATCCGTTTATGAATGCTATAAGTTGTTTTATTAGGTTTTTTACGCTCTGCCAATCTGGCGCTAAATAAGGACCAACTCTGACCTGATAATTTCTAAATGTTCCTGCGATGTCAGGTTTTGTTTCTTTGAAGATTTCTTCATGCCATTTCAACAGGAGCTTATCTGAAATTTTTTCTTTTGTTTTCAACATTTGTAGGAATGTTGCTGCATGAGATTCGGTTTCGTGGATGTCTCGGATTGGTTTGTTTGGAGCTACTTTGTCTTCTATTATTAACCTGGTTTCCTCAAGCGTTATAGTGGATCCTTCAATTGCATTGGTGTTATAGGTAAAGGCTATCGCTATCTCCTGCAGGTCTTTTTCTTTGGCTGACGGAGGAGTTTTTTTCCATTCTTTTTGAAAATTGTTTCTTATTTTTTCCAGTTTTTCGACCAAGGCTCCATGGGGTTCATGCATGAGTTTGGCTTTTATTTCTTCAATATTGTCAGGGATTTTTTTGCCAAGATAGAGTTCTTTTGAAACTACTTTCCCGTTTTTTCTGAAGGAATGTTGCAGGTAGAAGTATTCTGTTTTGCCCTTTTCCCTTTTAATTATGCGCATAAGAATCTTACCATTACAAACAATATAAATATTTCATTTTAAGACAAAACGTAATGGTAATGCTGGCGAACCTAATTCGTGCCCAAAACCGACCTGCCTCTGAACCAGGAATTAAAACCATTTTTTAGAAAGTAACACCATTCACGCTAGGATTTGTTCAGACGATAACCAAAAATATGGCGTAGTCTGTTGGAACATGGGTTTGTGACAGTGGAATCTGAGTTTGGCTGGGTGGAAGTGAACGGGGTCAGGTATGAAAAGGACGTTATCCTTCACGTCGATGGGACAGTAACTAAGAGAAAGAAGAAAAAATCCAAAGATTTGAAGCCCATCTATGGTCACACTCCTCTTTCAGAACGTGAACTAGATTTTCTTTCGGAAGAAAAGCCCGATGTCGTCTACATCGGAACGGGTCATCAAGCAGCGCTTCCCATTACACCGGAAGCTATGTTGATCCTCAAAAAATATGAAACCGTTATTCTGCCAACGCAAGAAGTAACCGAAAAAATAGACCAAGAGCACAGAAAAATGGTCGCATTAATCCACGTGACATGTTAACTTGGGTCAGAAGCAAAGCTGCAATCTAGGCTTTCCAAGCATAACGCAGTGGCTGAGTTTAACTTTTCAGTTGGTCTTTTATTTGGCGTCGCCTGCGAACGCTTACTAACCAAACTAAAGCCAACGGAACTATCCAAATCAAGAATCTGACCGCTGTTCCATTAATCTGGATTGACCAAAATGTCGGAATAGCTGAGGCGAAGAAAAAGGCTGACAACAAGAACCAAGTGTTGCTTTCTTTTCTAAACGTGACGATTAAGTCTGGGGCAACAAGTTTTCTGTCTTCTGTGGCTATCTCGTTGCAGAAAATTCCCAGCATCAAAAACATTCCGCCGATATCCAAGGCGAAGAGAGTGGATGCCGTAGCAAGAAAAGAGGAGGTTTCAGCTCCCACTATTGGCTTTTGAAGCAAGTTGAATAGGAACGGCTCAATAGCCACGCAGAACAGAAGGAAACTATTCGCAAAAAGGGTTCTGCGTCTTTCCAGCGGCAGCACTGACATGATTCGAGTGTAACGGAGCCAAATCGAAATGAGAATGTAGAAGCTTAATGCAAAAGTCCCCACGTCCGCATATATTGCAAGGCTCGTCTTTGGCGGGCTCTCTACAAGAGTGATTGCACCGATGGATAACGCGAGTCCAAACACCAGATCCGAAAGACTCTCAATCCTCGGTTTAGGTCTGGGTGGTCCAAGCTCCTCATTCTCAGACAAACAGGCACCAAATAATCTTGCGGTTCGCACTTATATCAAAATTGTGCCAGCTGACTTTAGCCTCGGATGGAAAAGCAGTCGCTTTTGGTTAATTTTTTTAAAATTGCTTCGCAGTTTTATCAACCTTAACTGCATCTCCTTTGATGGACATTTTGTTGCATAGTTTTTAAACAGGCTTAGTATAAGTATGTAGGCATAATAGAGGGAGCTTCGCGTTTGAATGGGAAACCGCTCGTCAGCATAGTTAGCGCTGGCATGTCCAAATTCGGCAAGCATGATGGTTTATTTGCAAGAGAAATCTTCTCTGAAGCAGCTAAAGAAGCGTTCAGCCGCTGCCCTAAACTTGACCCTAAAAACGATATTAAAGCCATGTTTATCGGGCACATGGGTGAAGCGTATGAGCATCAAGGGCATATGGGAGCAGCTGCTGCTGATTGGGCGGGGCTCACTGGTATTCCAGCTACTCGGACTGAGGCGGCTTGTGCTTCTTCAGGCGCTGCGTTGCGAACGGGGATTTACGCTGTTATGTCTGGTCTTGCGGATGTGGTTTTGGTGGGCGGCGTTGAGAAAATGACGCATCGCACAACAGTCGAGGTTACTGAGTACTTGGCAATGGCGTCGGATTACCCCTTTGAGCAGTGGCATGGCATAACTTTTCCTGGCTTATTCGCGATGATGGCGACCGCTCATATGCATGCATATGGCACATCGCAGGAGCAGATGGCTTTGGTTGCGGTGAAGAATCATTATCATGGAAGCCTCAACCCTAAAGCTCACATGCAAAAAGAAATTACCCTCGAAAACGTCATGTCATCGCGCTGTGTAGCTTGGCCGCTTAAACTCTGCGATTGCTCACTGATAACTGACGGCGCAAGCTGCATAATACTAACCAGGCCAGAATTAGCCAGCAAATACACTGATATGCCAGTGCACATAATCGGCAGCGGACAAGCAAGCGACACCATCGGCTTATACCAACGTAAAAGCCTCACATCGTTAAACGCCACGCGGTTAGCGGCGAAAACAGCTTATGAAATGGCAAACGCCAAACCGCATGACATTGATTTGGCTGAGGTTCATGATTGCTTCACAATCGCTGAACTGATGGCTTACGAAGACTTAGACTTCTGTCCCGTAGGAGAAGGCGGCAAACTGGTTGAAAGCGGTGAAACTCGCCTCGGCGGACGCCTTCCAGTCAACACGAGCGGCGGCTTAAAAGCAAAAGGTCATCCTGTAGGCGCTACAGGAACCGCACAAGCATACGAAATATACCTTCAACTCACAGGGCAAGCCGGAAAACGCCAAGTAAAAGACGCACAAGTAGGCTTAACACATAACGTTGGCGGGTCAGGCGCCACAGCGGCAGTTCACATTTACAGGAGCGCTTAAAAATGAGTACACAAGAACCATTCACAATCGAGCAATTCTACAAGTTCCTTCAGCAGCACAAGCTTATGGCTGGAAAATGCCTTAAATGCGGAAAAATCCATCTCCCCCCAAGACCCTTATGCGATAACTGTTTCTCACAAGAGTTCGAGTGGGTCAGCGTTTCCGGAACAGGCAAGTTGCTCGCTTACACAGTCATCAATGTTGCACCACAACAATTTCAAGCTCTAACACCCTATGCAGCAGGCATTGTGCAACTGGAAAACGGCTTGAAAATCCCAGGCATGATACCCGGCTTAACGCTAGAGCAACTAAAGATAGGCATGGAGTTAACATTAGACTTCGGCTCATGCAATACAACGCAGCAGTGGCCGCAGTGGACAAGATACTGCTTTAAAACTTGAAGCCACGTGAACTACCCTACCATGAATGGTAGGGCTTCTTGCGAGTGTACTTCCAACTTTGGAGTTGGAAGACCTGTTTTTCGCTTCTCCTATGCGTCATGCTCGGCACTTGCCAATTATAAATGTTATAGAGATTATCGGCTACCATCCCCAGCCTGAATGAAGACTGGGGACTTCCCATCGAAAATTTAAAAAGCAGAAATTGTCTTCTTTTTGGTTATGAAGTTGTCTTTTAAAATTGGTTCTGCATGGGGTATCCCCATTGAGTTGCACCTTACTTTTGTCTTGTTAATTTTTGCCGTGTTAGGTTTAGCTATCTATTATCATGTAATTTACGCTTTCATTCTCATAGTGTTCTTGTTTGTTTTTGTGCTTTTCCATGAGCTTGCGCACTGTGTTGTTGCAAGACGCTATAACATTAAGGTACGTAAAATTGTTCTCTACCCCATCGGGGGAGTGTCGGAAATTGAGGAAATACCAGAAAACCCCAGAATAGAGTGGAGGATGGCAGCTGCTGGCCCTCTCACAAGCTTAGCGCTTGGAGCAGTATTGATTGGCGTAAACTATGTGTTGCCATTTAAAATACCGTTGTTTCCAGCGGTTTCCGTATTATTGTTTTCTACAGGAAACATCCTTTTGGACTTAGGATTCCTAAATCTGCTGCTTGGCGCATTCAATTTTATTCCAGCTTTTCCCATGGACGGAGGCAGGGTTTTCAGGGCTTTGCTGGCTGAACGGATGAAGTTTAGTCAGGCAACCAAATATGCGGCGTATATTGGCAGAATATTTGGCATTATAATGGTTTTGGTTGGATTTTTAATTGATCCCATATTAATAATTATTGGAGTTTTTATTTACATAGGTGCCACTGAAGAAGCTGAGCAAACGATAGTTTCCACGACGCTGGCAAGTGTCCAAGTCAAAGATGTCATGCAGTCTGAGGTGGGTGCGGTTCATCCAGACCAAACCCTCGCTGAAGCCCTAGAAATCATGTTCAAGAACCGTTATCATGACGCGCTCGTGGAGAAAGATGGCGTTTTTCAAGGCGTAGTGACCTGGAATGAAATAATCAAGGTCGCACCACAGCAGCGTGGCAACCTGAGGGTTGAGCAGATGCCTATAAAGAACATTTCAACCTATGCGGATGAAGCGGTTTTTGAAGCATACAAGATTATGACTAAAGAAAAAATTGACCTGCTACCTGTTGTTGATAAGGAATCGCCAACAAAAGTGGTGGGTGTCCTGACAAGTGAAGCTGTAGCGAAGGCTTATGACAAAGCTAGAAATCGTTGAAAACATAGGGCAGAAAACTCGTGCTACTGGTCATAGAATAATTGTTAAATAGTTCGAGGAGCAAGGTGTGAGTAGAGAAGATGGGAGCAAATTGCAGGTTACTAATCAGTCGCCTCAGGCTTTTGCTGATGATTCTTTAGAAGACAGAGTTAAAGCGCAGAAGGAATTGGTTGAGAAGCTTAAGGTTCAATGGAAGCTTTTGTGGAGTGAACGCTTTAACGATAAGGTGAGGGCTGAGGATGTTTCAGTGGGTGACTATGCATATTTGCGTGTGGAGCGGGGCACCATTATTCATGCAACTAGGGATTTTAAGGCACTGAGTTTTAAAGAGATTCTTGAGCAACATTTGGTTGAAGACCGTTTCGTTCAACCAGATGTTCATGTGGGAGGCTGGAATAAGTTCGTAAAAACCAAAATCACCAATTGCAGACCACAGAGAAACGAGCGTACTTTGCCGTATATTCCTAAGAAGCAGATAGTTCAACAGTCTAAGAAAGGCGGGCGCGGTTGGCTTCACGCGACCTAACCGTTTATTTTTAAAGCGTTATTATGGGCTTAGTCACGACTAACCAGAATAAAGGTTACAAAAAATCGTCGGCGATGCAAAGCGTGTTTTGGGCTACGTCTTATTGATTAAAGATGGAAAAATCATCAAAGCCGTAGAAGTAGACGAATAAATTATGTAGTTTTTTCTTTACGGAAGCAAAGGAAAAATTAGATTGGGAGCTTTCTACATTGCATCGTACGTTTTGTAAACAATCGTTAAATACTTTGTCGGGTGACTCTGGTGAGTGGTACGTTTCAGGTGTCCCATTTTAGGCTTCATCCGAGCAGAGGCGTCGAGAAGAAACTGTATAGTAGTTTTGATTGTTGCTACTTGGTCTACAATTACTGCTTAGAACACCAAATTTTCAAGGAAAACGTTTTGCCAAACCTTAAACAGCAACACCTAGAACTAAAAGGCGTTCACAACACAGTGTTGCAGAACATAGTTCATCAGCTTTCAGACAACCTTCACGGTTTAGCTACTTTGAAGCGTAAAGGCAAGAAAGCTGCAAAGCTCCGGCTTAAGAACTGCTTTGAGATTTGGGTATTTTTTGGGAAAACTGAGTTAAATGATGCTGGTAGTTGGGGTTCTTTTATTAGAGTGAAAAGTGGTATGGCTGAGACTCTGAACTGGGGGTGGTAGGGATGGCCGTTAAGGCTGCGGAGATGGCTAAGGTTTCGGCTAAGGGTGGGTTTTATCTTTTCTGGGGCATTGTTGTTTCGACTGTTGTTTCAGCGGTCGGTGTGATTGTTTTGGCTAGGATCATGCAGCCGCAGGATTATGGTTTGTACACGATTGCCTTGGCTGCGCCAGCCTTGATTGGGACGTTTCGGGATTGGGGCATGAACTCAGCCATGATCAAGTATATGGCTCAGTACAGTGCTGAGGAAAAGCCAGAGCGTGTGCGAAGCATTCTCATGACCGGTTTAGTTTTTGAGGTGATCTTAGGTCTAGCGCTTTCTTTCCTCTCGTTCCTGCTTTCAGGCTTCATTGCGACTGACATTTTTAAGAGACCCATAACTGGCTTGATTCAGATAGCCTCTTTCACTATTTTATCGAGTGCTTTTTTAAACGCTGCTCAGGCCGCTTTTACTGGGCGGGAACAGATGAAGCCTAACAGCGTGACGCTTGTGTTTGGGGCTCTTTTCCGTTCGGTTTTGTGTCCGGTGCTTGTGTATGTGGGATTTGGCGTTTCAGGCGCAGTCGTTGGTAACGTGACGGGTTCGCTGGGCGGAGGCTTGGTAGGTGTTATCTTAATGTTAGAAATCTATCACGGCTTAAGGGGGAAGAATGTTTTTGCGGAGTCCTTGAAAGTTTGGGAAACCATGAAGTTCATGTTCCGATACGCCCTGCCCCTGTCTTTTTCAAGTATATTCACCACTTTCTTGGGCCAGTTCTACAATGTCATAATAGCGATCTACGCCTCAAACTTTCTTATAGGCAACTATGCCGTGGCTAACAATTTCGCTGTTCTGCTCACTTTTTTTTCAACGCCGATAGCAACCATGCTATTCCCTGCCTTCTCAAAGCTGAGCCCTGACAAAGACAAAGAGACGCTGAAAATTGTTTTTAAAAGCTCCATAAAGTATTCTTCTCTGCTTGTGGTTCCTCCCACCGTCGCAGTAATCGCTTTGGCGCACCCTGTCGTTTTCGCCTTATTTGGTGCGAAGTATGCATCTGCTCCTCTGTTTCTTGATCTGGTCACAGTCAACTACCTGTTAACAGCTTTTGGCGCGTTAAGTACGGGTAGCCTGATCAGTGGTCAAGGAAAAACGGGGTTCTACCTCAAACTCGCCCTCGTCAACACGGTCACAGGAGTCGCCTTGGCGGTTCTGCTTGTTCCAAGCTTAGGCGTCGTAGGGCTGATCGTAACAACGATATTTGACGGGGTTCCAGGACTTGTGATATCGCTGTATTGGATTAAGAAACACTACGACGTGAGCGTGGACTGGGTTTCGTCAGCTAAGATACTGATTTCGTCTGCTGCATCGGGAGGCGTAGCGTATTTTGCTGTTTCGTTTGTGAGCTTGAGCAGCTGGCCTAAACTAATAATCGGCCTAGCAGTTTTTTCAGCAGCATTACTTTTGTGTACGATAGCTACCCGGACCCTTAGAAAATCTGACATCGACAACCTCAGATTGATGACTAGTGAATTTGGTCCCTTCAGCGGCGTTATCAACAAAATCCTAAACGCTGTAGAAAGACTAGTGAACCTCTCTGTATAGCTAAGGGGTGCTATTAGCCGCCTTGTCCCGATATTACGTATTGAAGAATTTTGAGGAGACTGTTTTTGTCTGGTCATTTGATGTTTTCTGCTGTTTCTCTGTTCAGATTGTTTTGGGTTGCTTTTTTGAATCAAAGCTTAAATCGTTTGCAGGTTGAGTACAAGGAAGTACACAAGAGTACACAAAAGTATAAGGAAGTATGAGGAAGTACAAGCAAGTACAAGGAAGTATTTTCGCGTCCTCCTCAGTATCCTGAAAAGGAGGAAATGTTTAGGTTGCCGTTAAGTCAAAGGATTAGTTTCAAAACGACGTTACAGAAGCAGAATCGCCTACAGGTTCCTAAGCTGGTACGATGGAAGTATAAGGTGGAGTCGTCTGAGGTTTTAAAAGTCACTGTGACCATTGTCGGTTTGTTAGGCGTTAGAAGAAGTTTTTTGGCCAAGATGTATAAAAGTGGGCGGATACGTATTCCAGATTTGACAATGGTCTTGTTGAAGCGGGATGAGCCCAGCCTTGAAGGGTACGTTATGGAAGTTACCCTTGAACCAGCATAACACATAGCTGATGTAGGTTCACTTTCACTTACCCTCCACTGCTGCGGAGTGTAGTTTGTTCAGTGCGCTCAGTATACATACTTATTTTAGCACGTAAGGACCAGCAAAACCCTCTTAAATTTGACAGAAAGAAATTCAAAAGCCAGATAGATATTCCTATGCTTCTCGACTTCGCCGTAAACTTGGCTATTGCCTCATGATCTACGTCGACGCCCATTAATTCTAATTCTCAGCTAGAAACATAAACATGAATATCATGCTCAAAACAAAAGCAATCATTCCAAGTCCAATAAACGTAAAAAACGGTACATAATTAAGGAACCGGCTGTCTAACGGAACTTGGTCGATGACTATTCTTGCAACAATATACAACCAAAGAAGAAAAGTGTATAACCAGAGTGTAAAGAACAATGCTTTCTTTTTCCTAATAATCTATCCTCCAACGACAGCAATCATAGGCAAAACCTACTTTGAATTTATCCACATCAAAGAACATTCACCCAATTTTTATACTCATCGGAGCTGATTAGGTTGCCAGATGGCAAGCTCCTCGATTAACTTTTCAATTTCGGGACAAACATGCGCCTATGAAGTCTGCTATTTAGCCCTTCCTTCTTCCATTCCTACCCATTTCCCTTCTCATTCTCCCCTCGCTGATTGATAAAGGGCAAGCGCCTATTCGCCCACAACGGGGTGGCTACGCATCCAGACCCTTCTCAATCGCGCTAACGTCCACTAATAGGACGGCTGTCTGCCGGGGAAAAGGTTAGGCCTGATCATAATACGGCTTCTTATTCTTCAACACAGAGTAACTGCACATAAGAAGCCTCCTAGCAGCCGCAACGGTCGCAATCTTCTTACCTCTCTTCTCAGCAATCCGATTATACGCTCTAGTAATTGACGTGTCATACTTGTGAACATGAACCCAGCTGCCTTAACCATAACCCAACGTAGCCACCTGCTTCCTTTTCTGTCATGTTGCTTCTATGTCTATTTTTTGTAGTATGCTGTTTAATTTTCTCCAATCTATAAACTGAATAAACACTTACAAGAACGCCTTACCTAAAAATTTGTGGTGGGGCTGGAGAGATTTGAACTCTCGTCTATAACGCCCGAGGCTACAAGCCTAGACCAAGCTAGCCGACAGCCCCCTTTAAATCGCTTTTAGACGGCTATTTTTGCGGGTTCATAGAATAATGTTTGCTTAGGCTTTAAACTTTAACGGTCAGGCAATATTTGTTGTTGGAAAGAAAGAGGGGCTTTGCTGTTCACTGGTTTCAGTCGGCGAAACTGCTGTTTCTGGCATTGTTTTTGGGATTTTAGCGGGTTTTTGTGGTATAAGCGCGGCGATGCATAGTGCGGCTTTTAATTTTTGCTAAACAGAGCCTAAAGTATCTATTGTTCTATACATGCTTTATCCTTGTAAGGTGTGCTTAAAACCTCTTTCACCTTGTTAGTTATCACGGGACCAAGACCATTCACCGCCTTCGACCAATCATCCACATTAATTAACGCGTTTATCGGTGTTTGATAAGAATCCAGTATGGCTGTTGCTTTTTCCCTTCCAATATTAGGCAAACTGGCAACAAAATACACTTGGGCATCCGATAGCGTCTCGCATTTTTTGAAAGCATGCACAACTGGGCTTCTTTTCTCAACAATTTGCTCCTGCCTAGCCGCCACATAAAGGAAATCAACAGTCTCTTTATATGACGCCGTGTTAACCAGCGAAATTCCGTTTTTGGCTAAATTAAACATCGCACCCCAAATTGCGCTAGGCGAAATATTGCTGTACTTGTAGATTATCGGCAGGTAACCCTCAAGAACGATAAGCGATTTAGGATAAGCATCTTTAAGCCCGAAAAGCTGCTCGAAAAGGTACCGCCGCGTGAGGGTGTAAACAAAATCGTTGACAGTTTTACGTTCCACCGCACACTGATCAGAGAGAATGTAGTCGCCTTTCTCTAACAATTCAGTTTTAACGTTGACTCCCCGTTCAATCAAACCTTTAACAATCTTTCCTGCACTACTTGCCTCCCGGCTATCCACAATTATGGTGGGTTCTTCACCCTTCTTCTTTTTATCACCCATGAAAGGAATCAATGTTTCAGTTCCGGACATACAGTCAACCCTAAATAGCTAACCACGACTACATGTTTATTTTACTTATGCTTTGAGAACCCGATTTGCATTTAGCCCTCAATTACCCTCGTAATCAAATCAATCAGCAGAAACTCACTTTATTCTACCTTGCACTTTTCCCTACCGCTTAGGCTCAACCAGCAAACGATTCAAGCTTTGTTTCAAAAAAGCAACCCAAAACAACAACAATTTTTTTTAGCCAAGCACAGAATAAAAACCAATTTGCGCTCTCCTCTGCCTTCTTTAATGCGATTTTGAAATTAACCCTTCAAGTTAACCGCAACCTAAACTTCACCAGCCTAAGCGGCATTTCCCGAGAAATTGCGAGAAATCCCGAGAAATCTAGACGTTACCTGCAAACAATTCAAACCCTGAACTTAAAAAGCAACCCAAAACAACCTGAACAAAAAATCAGCAAAAGCAAACAAACTAGTCAACAACGCCTAATCACAAATTAAAACTGCAGGATTCCCAACTTTCCAAGTAAAAAACAGTTAAACGTTAGAAGAACTGCCGATTGAACCAATCGTTTGCTTTGTTAAGCATTTTTACTCGTACCTAATTAAGAACAACGGCTTTTTTGCTTCTTTGCGCCTATCTTCTAGTGGCACATCTCTCAATGACACAGACTCAAGCTTTTGGCTTAAGTGTACCCTTTTAGCTCTATCAAAATTCTTGTTTAACAGCGATGAGGATTTCTCATTTTGATAATCCATTAACCCAGCGCCTTTAGTTAAGTCACTCTCCATTATACGATATATACACTTGTGACTGTCACATGACTACAACAATGCTTTCGTAAATTAAACGAAAAAATTAAAAATTGAATAACTGAAGCTGATACAACTGAAAATATAATGAATTAAAGTTAAAAAGACACGTTTGATTAATTAAACAAAAAATAAAATGGAAGGGTTTAAGGTCCCTTTTTAGTGACTTCTTTTATGACGCCTGCAGCTACGGTTGTGCCCATGTCTCTGATGGCGAATCGTCCGAGCTCTGGAAAGTCCGTGTAAGCCTCTACGGCTATTGGGTGCAATGGTTCCATTCTTACCCAGGCTGCGTCGCCGGTTTTGAGAAAGCTTGGCTTCTCTTCGGTTACTTGGCCTGTGCGTGGATCGATTTTCTTTATCAGTTCGGTGAATCTGCATGCGATTTGTCCAGTGTGGTAGTGGAGTACTGGTGTGTATCCTGCTGCCATGGCGGTTGGGTGGTAAATCACTATGATTTGACCGATGAATTCTTTAGCTACTGTTGGCGGATTGTCAACTGGTCCCGCTACGTCTCCTCTGTGAATGTCGGTTTTTGCGATGCCTCTTACGTTCATGCCGATGTTGTCGCCTGGTTCAGCTATTGGAATCTGGACGTGATGCATTTCTATTGATTTAACTTCGCCGGTTTTGTTGCTGGGCATGAAAATTATGTTTTGTCCTGCTTTAAGAGTGCCTGTTTCGACTCTGCCGACTGGAACTGTACCGATGCCAGTGATGCTGTAAACGTCTTGAATTGGAACGCGTAAGGGCTTGTTAGTTGGTTTAGCGGGTACTTCTAAAAGGTCTAGTGACTCAATTAGGCTTGGACCAGTGTACCATGGCATTTTGTCGCTTTTCTTGATTAGGTTGTCGCCTGTCCAGCCTGAAACGGGTATAAAGTTGATTTTATCGACTTTGAAGCCTACCATTCGAAGCATTCTTGAAACTTCATTCTTTATTTCTTCATATCTATCCTTGCTCCAGTTAACGGATACATCATCCATTTTGTTAACTGCAACAATTAGTTGTCGAATACCTAAAGTGAATGCTAGAAACGCATGCTCACGTGTTTGGCCGCCTGGACCAATGCCTGCTTCAAACTCGCCTTTTTTGGCTGAGCAGAAGAGCACGGCAGCATCGGCTTGGCTTGCGCCAGTAATCATGTTTTTTATGAAGTCTCTGTGTCCTGGTGCATCGATGACTGTATAGTTGAATTTCTTGGTTTCGAATTTCAGGAATCGAAGGTCAATTGTGACTCCTCTTTCTCGTTCTTCCTTTAAGTTGTCGAGTACCCAAGCGAACTTGAATGTGCCTTTGCCCATTTTTTCGGCTTCTTCTTCATATGCCTTGATTGTTCTTTCGTCGATTGCGCCTGCTAAGTAAAGTAAGTGCCCTGTAGTGGTGGATTTTCCGTGGTCAACGTGCCCCATGATGATGAGGTTTAAGTGGGGTTTTTCTTGTTTGCTCATTTTTTCATCCTCTATTAATCTTACCTTAATTTATGAATTCGTTAACACATCAGTCCTTCCAATTATTTTAAGATTACGATGTTGTTTCCGCTTGCAGTATGACGGGAAAATCCAAGACCGCTTGAAAAGGAGCTAAACACCATGCTCAAAATGAGATTTCTTGTAATCATTTCAGGCAACATAACTTATAACATAAAGATGGCTAATGACTACTCATGAGGGTCAACGGCGAAATGGTTCAGGGCATATCCGTGGTCACAACGACTTGGAATGAAAGAGAAAACATTAAAGAACTAATTCTCAGAGTAAGGTCAGCGCTCAGAAATTTTCCGCATGAAATAATTGTTGTTGACGATAGCTCTTCTGATGGGACATTTGATGTTGCTAAGTGCTTTGCAGATTTGGCGGTTTCAAAAGTTCGGGAAGGGCAAACTAAGGGTTTATTGTATGGGATGAAACTAGCCAAGTTTCCTGTAATAGTGACAATAGACGCTGACTTAGAAAATAACCCAGATTTCATAATTAGCCTTGTTAACAGACTTGACAAGTTGAATTTAGTTGTAGCGTCAAGAACGGTTGTTCCCAGATTTTCAGAGCGGCTGGCTTCCAGAACATTGGGCAAAATGTTAGGAGTATCAGATTTTTTTTCAAATTTTAGGGCTTACAAAAAAGAAACAATTGTGCAATTTAACTTGTGGGGCGGAGAAACCTTTGGCGGCGAATTACTGGTTATTGCAAAAAAGCATGGTTTTAAGATTGGCGAAGTAATGTATGAGCCTCCGCCTAGGCGCTGTAACCCCCGGATTGGCGGCAAAATTAAAGCTAACTTAAGGATAATCATTGCTTTACTGAAGTGCTGCATTATTTATCTAGTTTAAACTCACTGCCTTAAGATTTAAGGCTAAAATCGTTAGTTTGAGTCTCATAATTTTTGAGGAAGAATTTTTGGCTAATTTTGAGTTAACTTCTAAGAATTTCAAACGTTAATTTCAATGGGTAAAGATTTAAGTGTGACATTCATGCTCTATGTGCAAGGTGCATTAAATGCCAACTCACGGTTCATTATCTAAAGCTGGAAAAGTCCGCTCTCAAACGCCGAAAATCCAGGCGACCCCCAAAACGGCGCCAAGCCCAAAAAACCGAAACAGACGCAACTACGAGAAACGCGTGATTCTGCAGCGGAAACCTGGGCAAAACTGGATGTAAGCGCAGAAGCAAATTGTTTTTTCAAGCCTAAAACTCTTCAACGTTAGTGTAGTTTATCTATTACTTAACTAAACCATATTTTGGTACCTTCAACCTTGAAAGACAAAACTGCCCTACGAGAAATCATAAATACCCTTATGGAAACGCCTCAGGCCACTTGTGACGATGTAAACCGCTTGAAAATAAAAACTGCAGGCAAATACCAGCTCCAAGAGGTACCGTCAAACGCTGATTTAATAAGCCTTTTGACTCCTAAAGAAGCAAAGCGTCTTTTGCCCATTTTGCGTAGAAAAACCACGCGCACTATTTCGGGAGTGACAGTGGTCGCCACCATGACTAAACCTTACCCGTGCCCTCAGCCTGAGCCATGCGCTTACTGTCCCGGAGGACCAACCCAGGGCTCTCCGCAAAGTTACACGGGGCATGAGCCAGCAGCCATGCGCGGAACTCAAAACAACTTTGATCCGTACATGCAGGTCAGAAGCCGAATTGACCAACTCTCAGCGATTGGACACAAAGTAGACAAAATCGAGCTAATCATCATGGGAGGAACCTTCCCAGCTACACCCATGGAGTACCAAACTTGGTTTATCCAACGCTGCCTAGACGCCATAACAGGCAAAAACTCGGCAAGCCTGGAAGAGGCAAAAGCAAACGCTGAAACAAGCAAAACCCGCAACGTAGGCATAACCGTGGAAACTCGTCCCGACTGGGCAAAACAACCGCACGTTGACGCAATGCTTGACATGGGAATGACGCGCATCGAACTTGGCGTACAAAACCCAGATGATGAAATTTACAGCTTAGTTGGAAGAACGCACACTGTAGTAGACGTGCAAGAAGCAACACGCATCGCAAAGGACGCAGGATTAAAAATCGTTTACCACTTAATGCCTGGAATGCCAGGCTCCAACCCGCAAAAAGACATTGTGGCATTCAAACGGGTTTTCACAGACGCATCCTTTAAACCGGACATGATAAAAATTTACCCATGTCTATGCATAGCTGGCACAAAAGCGCATGAGTGGTACCAAAATGGCACCTACAAACCCTATACAACGGAACAAGCCGCATCACTCATCGCCGAAATCAAAAAGTTCATTCCGCCTTGGGTAAGAGTCATGCGCGTTCAACGTGACATTCCTGCAGCCTTAATTTTGGCTGGCGTTAAAAAAAGCAACCTTCGCCAACTTGTTCATGAGCAACTTAAAGCGCAAGGCGCCAAGTGCCACTGTATCCGTTGCAGAGAAGTGGGGCACAGAATGGCTGTTGACCATGTGAAGCCAGACTTGGAAAAAGTCACAATCCAATCCGTCAGATATGACGCTTCCGAGGGCAAGGAAGTCTTCATTTCAGCCGAAGACCAACAAAACAAAATCCTACTAGGCTATTTGCGCTTGCGTGTTCCCTCCGAAAAGGCGCACAGGCCAGAAATTACTGCCATACCATCTGCTATTGTGCGGGAACTCCACGTTTACGGTCCACTTGTGCCTGTTGGACAGCATTCTGCTGGCGCTTGGCAGCATAAGGGTTTTGGCGCAGACTTGCTTAAGGAAGCCGAACGCATGGCGCTTGAGGATTTTAATTTGAAAAAGCTTTTAGTTATAAGTGCGTTAGGAACAAGAAGGTATTATATGCGTTTCGGTTACGAGCGTGATGGAGTTTACATGTCCAAAAAACTGGAGAATTAACTATGAGTCAACTTGAAAATTCAGGTTACAAGGGCTCAGCCTTAGAAGCCCTCAAAAAGGCGGACTGCGAAGTCGGCGACATCATACGAGTCATCAGCAAAGACAAAACCTACGAAGGCATCCTCATTCCCCGCTCAGAACTAGGCGAAGGCACCGCCGTCATCGTTAAAATGAAAAGCGGCTACAACATTGGAATCCGCATCACACCAGAAGTTAAAATCGAAAAAATCGGGAAAGGCACAAAACCAGCCTTTGCTTCGCCACAACTGCCAAAACAGAACCCGACTTTGCCCCATGTTGTGATAATGAGCACGGGCGGAACAATCGCCAGCCGAGTTGACTACCGAACTGGAGCAGTGCGCTCTGCACTTTCCGCAAGCGACCTCTACGGCGTCGTTCCAGAACTTTCCGATGTCGCGCAAGTTGACACAGAGATTGTTTTTAGCTTATACAGTGAAAACATAACTCAGAAGCACTGGAAGGAACTAGCCGAAACCGTAGCAAAGCGCATACAATCAGGCGTCGATGGCGTGGTAATTGCGCATGGTACAGACACGATGGCTTACACTTCAGCTGCGCTAAGCTTTGCACTGCAAAATCTGCCTGTCCCCGTCATAGTTGTTGGAGCTCAACGTTCCAGCGACCGCCCAAGCAGTGACGCAGCAACAAACCTTATTGGTGCAGTGAAAGCCGCTGGCGAAGGACCGTTCGCAGAAGTATGCTTAGCCATGCATGAAACCGTATCCGACACCGCTATTGCGATTCATAGGGGGACAAAAGTCCGCAAATGCCACACAAGCCGACGAGACACCTTCAAATCAATCAACGCCTTCCCAATCGCCAAAGTAAAAAACCAACAAGTAACCATGCTAACAAACCAGTACCAGCACCGTGACACATCAAAAAAGCTGGTTCTGAAACCAAATTTCAGCGAAAAAGCAGCCTTAATCAAGTTTTACCCTGGGCTTGACCCAGCAATCATCGACTGGTACGTTGACAAAGGCGTAAGGGGCATTTTGCTGGAAGGCTCAGGTTTAGGTCACGTGAGCAAATACTGCTTTGACAGCATCAAAAACGCTGTTGCAAAAGACATCGTTGTCGCTTTGGCTTCCCAGTGCATTTGGGGAAGAGTAAACATGAACGTGTACGACACGGGCAGAGACTTGCTATCCTTCGGAGTAATCCCGTTAGATGACATGTTCCCTGAAACAGCCCTTGTCAAGCTAATGTGGGCGCTCGGACAAACCGACAACACGCAAGAAGCCGTAAAGCTTTTGAAAACTAACATTGCGGGAGAATTCTCGCCAAGAACGCTTCCTCAAGAAAACATTTTGGAAGGAGGAGAAAAAGTTGGCAATTGACTACGCAAAAATAGGCTTAAAAGTCGGGTTAGAAATCCACCAGCAACTAAACGCCAAAACAAAGCTGTTCTGCAGTTGCCCGCCTGAACTCTTCAAGGAAGAGCCGGAAATAACTTTCCTACGCCGATTAAGACCAACGCAGAGCGAACTAGGCCAAGTTGACCCAGCAGCGTATTTTGAGTTTCAAAAAGGCGTAAAAATCCTCTACGAAGCAAACAAAGCAGGCGCGTGCCTTGTGGAAATGGATGAGGAACCACCGCACCCCATAAACACGGAAGCAGTCGAGATTGTGCTAACAGTTGCATTAATGACGAACTCTGTGCCGATTGATGAAGTTCACGTTATGCGCAAAACCGTCATTGACGGCTCTAACACGAGTGGTTTTCAACGAACATGCATAATTGCCTCTGATGGATGGATTAAGGTTGGAGAAAAAACCATTCCAATCCAAGCTTTAAGCCTGGAAGAGGATGCCGCACGCAAAACGGGAACGGAAAACGAGGGCAAAACGATTCGTTACCGTATAGACCGCTTAGGTATTCCGCTCATCGAAGTCACCACTGGACCAGTAATCTACTCGCCAATGGAAGCACAGGAAGTCGCGTTCGCCATAGGCAGGATTTTGCGTGATACTGGCAAAGTAATGCGTGGTTTAGGCACTATACGTCAGGACTTGAACGTATCCTTGCCAAATGGCGCTTTGATTGAGATTAAAGGTGTCCAAGAACTTGAACTGATTTCAACAGTTGTGGAGTATGAGGTTCAACGTCAACTCGGATTAATAAGCGTCAAAGAAGAATTCGCAAAAAGAGGCATAAAAGCAAAAGCGTTAGAACCACGTTTCGTTGACGCCACAAGCATTTTTATGGACACAAAATGCAAAGTAATCCGGAAAGCAATCGACAAAAAACAGAAAGTCATGGCCGTCAAACTTCCAGGATTCGCTGGACTGCTAAAGCGTGAACTCATGCCCAATTTCCGCTTCGGCACGGAACTTTCCGATAGGGCAAAGTTCTGGGGCAGAGTCGGCGGAATATTCCACACTGACGAAATGCCCAATTACGACGTCTCCACCCAAGAAGTAGAAGCCTTAAGAAAAGCTGTTGGCGCATGCGAATCTGACGCGGCAGTTTTCGTTGCTGACATGGTAGAAAACGTTTTGGACGCCTTAAAAGCCGTTGTTGAACGTGCACAAGAAGCAGTAACTGGGGTTCCAGCTGAAACTCGCACGGCAAAAGAGGATGGAACAACAAGGTATATGCGCCCAAGACCAGGAGCGGCAAGAATGTACCCTGAAACCGACATCCCGCCAACGCTGATAACCGACGATTTAATGGAGAAGGTTCGCAGCAACTTGCCTGAGCCTGCCGAAAAGAAACTCTCACGCTTGATAAAGCATTACCGTTTAAATGAGAAGTTAGCCAAGCAAATTGCCGACTCAGAATATAACCTTCTATTCGAAGAAATCGTGAAAGAAACTGGGGTTCAAGCTTCAACCGTGGCAGCGTTCTTAACTGAAACACTCAAGGCTCTGAAACGAGAAGGTGCCCAAGTTGAAAAAGTCGGGGAAGACCAAATAAAAAGTATTTTTAGGGCTGTAGGTTCAGGAGAACTTACGAAAGAAGCTGTACCAGACGTTTTTAGCTGGCTTTCAAAAAACGAGGACAAATCCGTGCAGGATGCCGTAGCCGCCTTAGGTTTGAAAATGTTAACTGCTGCTGAGCTGGCGCCGATTGTTGACCGTGTGGTTGCAGCTAACAAGCAGTCAGTTGAGAAGTTGGGTAAGGACGCTTACGGAATGCTCATGGGCGCTATAATGAAGGAAGTCCGTGGAAAGGCTAATCCTGAATTGGTTGCCAAATTGTTGAGGGAACGCCTCAAATAACCTTTTTTCTTGCAAAAACCAGCGCTGAGCCGCAAATCCTAAAAAGGTTTAACATAGCTTATAGCAAGTAAATGGAAGAGTTAAAATGAAGCGTATTGAAGCACGTATTAAAACTCCTTTCGGAGAAGTAGTCATTGAAGGAGAAAATCCTCAAGAAATTCTTGACATGCTTGGAGTTATCCCAGAAGGTTTCGTTGAGAAACTAAACGATTTTGTGTCTAACAAACTTACACTGTCAGGGGCACAGTTAAAAGGCATCGTTGAACCCACAACTGAAGGTCCAGTAATAGTTACACGTGAAAAGCTCACGCATTATGAGGCTGTAGGATTGATTCTTTACGCTTCAGAAGAAAAAAAGAGTACCGCAGCCCAAGTTACTAAACTTTTAGACTCTAGCGGCATAAACGCCATGGTTCCTGCACGATTAAATGAAATGACCAAGCGTGGACAAATATTCAAGCCCGACCCGAACAAGCCAGAGTTCAAGCTTACAATTCAAGGCGAGAAATGGATTGAAGAAGAGGTTCTCAAGAAGCTCAGAGGCAAAATGAGTTGAGCCAAAAAGCAGAAAAAATCCAAGTTCAAATCAAATATAAAGGAATTGAGCAACAGTTTTCCGCTGATCCGCAAGACGCATGGCTCTTGGTAAACCAGTTTTTCAACGACTTTATTCCCTCATTCGAAATAGCCCAAAAACTCTGGCTCAGTATCGACTTTCAACAACTCGCCAAAGACCTAAACGGGATAGTGGCTTTTTCAAACGATGGCGCAAGCCTGCTGGCTCCCAAGAACAAGTTAACTGATAATGAAGCTTTATCAATTTGGCTAACAGCCCAGTACCTCGGCTATAAACTAGGCACACTTAACAGCGATTCACAATCGAAAGATGAGCTGCAAGCAAAGCTTGGAAAAAGCAGCAAAATAACCAGCACACGCTTAGGCGAACTAGCAAAAAACGGTGTAGTGCAGAAGACTGCTGATGATAAGTTTAGGATAACAACCTATGGAGTTATTCAAACACAAAAAGAGGCTATTCCGAAAATCAAAGCAAAAATTAAAACCTAAATTTTTTCTTACCGAAGACAAAAACACGTGGAAAACTCTGATTCAGACGCAAGCAAAAACAAGAATTAAGTTTTTAAAGTTGCCACATAATATATCGTAATGGCGTTCACTTTGTTTACCTTTGGTCAAAAGATGTGCTTAATTGGGGTTGCTCTCATTTTCTCTGCTTGGACCATTGATGTCTCGTTTCCTGGAACTGTGAATTTACCGTTGGTTCTGCTTTTTTTTGTCGGTATGTTTTGTGTAACTTATAGCCTATGCGAAAATGTAGAAATCCCAAAATAAGGCTACACATTCAGTAAATCAACAGAAAGTTGACGGGAAAATCAACAGACGAAAACTTGACAGTACCGTGTTTCATAAGACTTTTATATTGGGTCATGGGTTCTTGGTTATTACAAGAAATCCATTAGGAACACGATAATATGATGGAACCAAGTAAAAAACCCCTGAATGTCCTCATAAAACAGTTGCACGGAAATATTGAAGTCATTCTTAAAAACGGTTTCGACTATAAGGGAAAAATGATAAAATGCGACGGGCACATGAACATTCTTCTTGAAGGCGCAAACGAATCCAAAGACGAACAATTAATGACAAACTACGGCAATGTACTGCTCCGCGGAAACAACGTCCTCTACATTGTACTAGACGCCGATAAACATTAAACAGCCAAACTTCTGGTTTTCCCAGTCACGTAATCGCAGGCTTCTTCAATAGCCACTTTTACATTAAACTTGCGGTTGAAAAAAGTAAGTACGTTTTTAAGGTCTCGCGCAAGCAATTCCTCCGCGTTTGCATGATCAGACATCACGTATTGTGGCCAGTCAATAATGAGTATATGCCCATCAGGTTTTAGGATAATGTTGTATTCGCTGAGGTCTGCGTGAATAATGTGTGCTTTCAAGTACGTTTTCCTAACGTTGCGCAATATTTCTTTTAGGATTTTTTCAGGCTTTTGAACCTCTTTATATTTGGATAATTCTGCGCCTTCAATCATCCCCATGGCAATAACGTGTCTGTTTTGGCTTATTGGCTCTGGTACTGAGACACCGTTTTTATAAACAAGTTGCATCGCTTGGAACTCTTTTTCTGCTGATACATGCGATTGAAAAAGCCATGAAGAATGTTCGCGTATGTAGCCTCTTTTTCTTCTAGTTTGCCTAAAGCTTATCCTTCCTAGCCTGTGAAATTTTACAGCTATGCGTTTGTCATCGGGGCTTAATGCATCATAAACATCCGCTTCTTTTCCAACGCCTAGGGATTGCCCAAACGAGTCAATTACGCCTGCTTTGACAAGGGTATTTATCGCTAGGCAATCATAGCCTGCATAGTTTAAGGTGTATCCAACGTAAGCTCCTTTTGTTCGATAAATTAATCCTAGTTTGTTTAGTTTGCCCAACGTAAATTCTATGCGGTCCATCGGTAGTTTTGCGTATTTTTGTATCTGTTCTATCGGCACAAATTCGCGTTTGCTCATTGCAGATTCAATAATGTTTAGTATTCTGAAATCTTCGCTCTCAAGTTGTCGGAATACTTTGACTGCTACTTCAGCACTTGACACACTTATAACATAGGTTGCTTTTCACTTAAAGACTATGTTTAGGGTACTGAAAAACGTCACCTTCATGAGGTAAAGTTTGCCAATTCAACCGTCATTGACTTGCGTATTCATTTTCCATCATATCCTTATCATTTTTGATGTAAAATCTTATTTGCTACAGATGCAATAGACTTCTATGGCGAGTTCACATGAGCAAAATGGAGCTTAGGGTTTCAAAAATTAAAGATGGCACTGTAATTGACCACATCAGAGGCGGATACGCACTGGATGTTATTAAGATTTTAGGAATAACAGGTAAAGAGAAACGGGTGATTACCATAGGAATTAATGTTCCAAGCAAACGTTTCCGAGTTAAGGACATTGTGAAGATTGAAGGTCGAGAACTTAACTCGCGGGAAGTTAATCGAATAGCTTTAGTGGCTCCGCACGCATCAATTAACATTATTCATAATTACGAGGTTGTTGAAAAGCTGGAGGTTAAGTTGCCGAAGGCTATTGAAGGGATAGTTAAATGCGTAAATCCGTGTTGTATAAGTAACAGCGATGAACCGACAGTCTCAAAATTTTACGTTAAGAACGAGGAACCTTTATCGTTGAAATGCCATTATTGCGGCATCATTTTAGAACAGGCTGATGTTCTCCAACAGCTCTAACCACGCATCTTCCTGATTTTAACAAGTTTTCTTGTGCCAACTTGAACAAGTTTTTAAAATCTTTTTTATGAAAAACTTTACCTTGATTTATTCCTGGGCACTCAAGTGTAAAATCAAAGTTGTGCAGCCCTTTGTCTTCATCGAATTTTAACTCAAAAGGGTAAAACCTGCAAATTAATGGTCTTTGGAGGTAGATGCTGCACCGGTTGTTTTTTAAGTAGACACATTTTCCTTCATTTGTCTTTTTCATTTCGTAAACGTAAGGAAGCTTATCCTTAATTTCCGATGAAAAGTCAGGTATGCGCCTTGAAGTGTGAGCGGCAATCTTTTTGGCTTCAGCATTCAAGATGAAAATATGTCTTGCCTTTTGTTTTGTGTCACCGCAGCATAAACCACATCTAATGCATTCAAATTTTATGTTAACAGGATGAGTAAAGCCCAATTTTTCAAGCTTTTCGTTTGACTTTGAGTTTATATTCATTTTTTATCAGAGCATTCTCTTCGTTCGCTAAAGGTTGGTATTAAGCCATGAAAATAACGTTTATGTGTTTGATTTAACCACTTCCTAAATTTATTGCCTATTTTATAAGCAAGTTAGGGTTAGGGTTCATAACGATCTAAGATAATTCTCAATTAAAGCTTATTAGCTCGCCTTGCTCAATGCTTGAGAAAGGTTTGTTAAAATGACGGCAGCTCCCTTTGCAAGTACAGTTGTGGCTGTAGCCTTAATCCCAGTCGCATTCTTTTTTGTGCATGCATTCATAAGCGGAAGGCGCAAAAAACGTTTCCATCCAGTTACAGGCGTTCTAGCAATCACTTGGGATCTTTCAGTTTCAATTGGCTATATGATGTACCGAGCTTTTGGCGGAGCAGTGAACGGGTCAACTCTGCAGTTAACTCCTCTTCTAAACGCTTACTTCATGCTTGTCCACGTTCCTGTTGCAGTCCTCGTGATGTCGATGGAAATAGTTGTTTTCGCGCTAGGTTTATGGAAACTAAAAAAGAGAAACGCAAACCGATGGCATGGAAAAATAGCAAAAGCTCTGTTCTTCATATGGTGGTTCGCTTTTCTGTCAGGGGAAATACTCTACATTTTACTGTACGTGATCTAAGATGTCGAAAATAGAGTTCCACAACTAATTCTTGAAAGAGAAGTCATAAAAAAGCTTGAAGGCTATTTTTATGTTATTCAGGATGTTTTTTACGGTGACCTTCGCCATACTGGAAAGGACGGCTAAAGTTTTTTTCGAGTTTTCTTTTGAATACTTCGTCCATGTTCGTGTTTGGACAAGCTAAGCGGCTTGCATCTAAAACATAAAAGATTACGTCGATTAGTTCTTCAGCTATTTTCTCTTCAGGCAAACCTTTTTTCCAAGCATCACTTGCTTCGCCTAGCTCTATGAAAGCAAAAAGCAGTTTCTTTGGAATATCTTCAGGCTTATTGTAAAATCCTTTGGCTATTACGAGAGATTCTATTTGCTTCTTCATCTCTTCCAGATTCAACTTTGGTTTCGCCTCAAGCGTTAACAAAAACTATAGCTCCCTTATTTATAGTTAAATCTTGGCAGCGAAAGCTTGCAGGTTGCTGCATTGTAAGGTATAACACTTGCTTTTCAAACTTTTTAAGCCATGAATGCTGTTGATAATTGTACAAACAAGTATTCACTAAAATAAGTAGCGGGCACGCTTGGAATTCAAGAGACTACTTTAGGCTACCACAGGATTATGGATTTTTGGTGAGTTCTATCAGTTGCTTCCTAGTCAATCCTACCCCCGGCGTGGCATCAAGTCTTTTGTGCACTTTTCCTTTTTTGAAAAGAAGCACAGTAGGATAGTATTCGATTGCGTATTTATCGCATAGGTCTGGTTTGTCATCGACTACAACGCTTATGCATTCATTCGGATTGGCTTTGGCATACTCTTCAAAAACAGGAAGGAACTCTTGGGAAAATGGACACCAAGAAGCATAGAAGAGCACAAACGTTATTTCTTTAGACTTCAAAACATCTTCAATATTTTCGTCAGCTTGCTCTTGCCGTCTCTTACTCATTTCTCTTTCACCTCTCTGTCCTCTTCTGGATAGTGACTGCTGTCACAAAACGGTTTATTCGTAGATTTTCCGCAACGGCAAAGAGTCACGCGGTTTCGCACTTCGTAGAGTTTTCCGTCCGCAGAGTAGACTGGAATTCCACCGCGAACCCAATAAGGTCCACTTACTCCTTTACTTGGATCCTCAATTATGCCAATCGACTTAGCTAGAACAGGCTCAAGTGTCATGCCAGTTTCCTTATCTAAAACTACAAGCCTGCCTGAGGGACAATCGAAGGCATTTTCTACCGCGTTTTTCTTCACCCTCGAATCGTTTGACTGAGGAATTGCATCCCAAATGTCGCCGCCTCGATGACAAAAACGGGCTGAAGCACAGAGTATCTCTGCATCTTTTAACGTTAATTCTGGACCATCAATTTCCTTAGCCATCTTTTCGAAAAGCTCATTATCGCTTGCTTCTGTTCCGTCAAAATTCACTTTCAAATGAGTACTGTCGCAGAATGGCTTGTTATTGGATTGCCCGCACCGGCATAATAAATAATTTTCCGTGGTCTTCAAGTTTTTTCCTATAGCCCATTTGGCTGGGATCCCATGCGCGTCGCAGGATATTGTCGCGGTAAACAAAGAAATGCCTCCAGAAACCAGATACGGCCCGTCCTTGCTGACTGCTATCTTGCAATCTTCTTTTGCGCTTAAATTCTTTGACAATTCCATTTGCCTCACATTTACTGAATTAAAATGAACGTAATAAGGTTGCTTCAATGTAAATCAAGTTGCAAGATAAAAATAACAGGGAATTTTTGAAAAGAAAAAATCAAAGGTTTTTCACTGTAACTCTGTAATTTCAGAGCGTCTTATTTGCCGTTTTGCTAATCCTGCGAAGACCTTGTAAAATTCTTTCAAGGCAACACGATATCCCTTATCCATGAACGACATATCCAGTAGATTGTCAACCCAGCGGAGGCTATGTTCTGCGCACTGGTACATAAGTTGCTCATGTAGTTTATTCACTTCTGTTTCTCTGAACCAATCTTTGTTTTTCAGCCTACCCAACGGAACGAAGAATAAAGGCACGATAAGGCTTCGGCAATCTTTAACGTCGTCTACTATCTCCATCGTTTTTACAATGTCGTTCTCTGTTTCTTCAGGAAGCCCAACAATAAGTGTTGCTGCAGGAATCAACTTGTGATCATGCATTATTCCAAACCCTTGCCGTGCAACTTGAGGCCACTCTTCAGGCTTAAACGGAAGCGCCTTTGCGGGCATAATTTTTTCGGCAAGTTCAGCTGAACCAGTTTCTAAGCCGACTTCTGCTCCCCACCATGCTTGCTTCTGAAGTATAATGTCAGAAAGCTTAGAGACAAGCTTTGGCTTAGAAGCTACAGCAGCCAACGAACAGTGACTCCAACTAATATTTTGAACCTTGCTCATTACTAACTCATGAAGCTTTAGCAGTTTTTCATCGTTAGGCACTGCGTTTTGTGAACCGTAGAGCATGACGTCTTCAGCATGTAGACAGATAACTTTATGTTTGCCTATTTCGACGTTGACGGCTAATTCACGGATAATTTTGTCGTAAGGGTACCAGCGCAGGGGTCTCAGTGTAACGTTGCAGAATTCGCATCCTCTGCAGCAGCCCCTTCCGAGTTCGATTAAGCCATTAACTGACGGCTGCACAATATCCGGTATATCTTCCAGCCTAGGTGCATCTTTTGCTGAGACTTCACAATAAGGAGGCAGTTGCTCTCCATTTATGGCGGCTTTGAAAAGTTTTCCGACAACTTTTTCAGCTTCGCCCTCTACTACGCAATCTATTGCTTTTCTTTCAACAAGCTGTGGCCTATAGCGAAACTGCCATGCGCCAGGACCACCGACTATGATTTTTACTCCATTTCTTTTTGCTTCTCTGATAACGGGGCTAGTAACTAACGCATGGAAGTGTCTTGCTAAAAAAGGTTCTTTATGAAAAATAGATGCCAAGGTCGTTGATGCTGGACCGAACCCAAACGGGTCCATGGTGTGAATGCCAATAACTTTGGCGGTTTTAAGGTATTTTCGAAGGTGCTGTGGGCTGACTGTTAAAACGTTAAAGCCTTCTTTCTGTAGTTGAGCCTCGATTTTTCTTAATCCATAAGGCGCCGCAGTTGGCAAGCCCTTACTTGTTCCTATCGGTGGAAAAAATAGGTAACTGTACAAGACGTCAGGAATGAAGTTGGAAGGAGCGCACGTACCAAAGCCCAGGAATTCGTTGCCATGATAATTGCTCATCAGTGTCCTATCAGCAGTTAAAAGTACGTCCACACAATTATTTGCCATTTGCGAAATCATCCATGTCAAACAGGTTATTTCTCTATATATGAAACATATCAGCTACTTAGCGCTGGGATTAAATTATTGGTACAAGCAAATAAACATTACATCGTTACGTAATCGTGGCTAATGAAGGATTCGTCCAATAGATTGCTGACTGTCTGATAATAGATTTTTTCACATTTCACAATCAATGCACATTCGTAAATTGTTCACGTATCGATTGTCTATTTAAGTGGTTTTGATTCTCACTATTGTTTACAATGGTTCAATTTTTATGCGGTTATGTTTATATATATCTTATTTTACTAAACAAACGTCAAGTGAACCATTAGGGTGTGAGAGTTTTGGGCTTAAAACTAAAAGAAAGCCCAACTAAAAAATTGGACGCCATTGATCTGCAAATCATACGAGCATTGGAAGAAGATTCACGCGTAAGCTTGCGTAAGCTAGCTCAATAGGGTTGGGATAACCCCGAACGTTCTGAGTAATCGCCTTGATGGTCTGGAGCGTGAAGGCATAATTCTGGGTTACGTGCCCGTTGTTGATGCAGCCAAGATGGGTTATGCCTTGACCGCTATTATCATGATTCAGGTTGAAGGCGGGCACATTATTGAAGTCGAAAATGAAATTGCCAAAGAAAGCAACGTTCTATTGGTTTATGACATAACCGGAGAGTACGATGCAGTCGTCTTCGCAAAGTTCCGAGATAATGCAAGCCTTAATGGCTATTTGAAAAGACTGCTGACCGAGCGCTTCATAAAGAGAACCACTACGCTGATTGCATTAAACGCTGTAAAAGAATACAGCAAAGTTATTTGATTAAACCTCGCTTCCTGAATTGTTCAAAGCTCACACCGTTATCAGATTCATCTGTAATTTCGTTGCTACAAACAAACTTGCAGAAAATTGTAAATACTTAATATTACAGAGCAAGTATTACTGCACTTGAAATTTGAGAAGCGTTTGAGTTGAAAAGCCTTAGGGGTATCTTGGTTGTTGGAGAAGAAAAAACATTTTCATTGAGCTAACACAAATTATCGCCATCGCTACGGAATCCAACTCTCTTGTATCAAGCATGTTCAATGTAGATGTCAAAGAAAAACAAGTAACCGAAGCCATGCATGCCATGCAGACGCTTGAGAAAAAATCTGATGATAAACATGGCTTACATAGCTGAGGTAGTTGCCATGTGGGTTGCGGCACCTCTAATCGCTATAGTTTTTGCTTTTTACCTCCTCAGAAGCCTACATAGACGCTGGCCTGAAAACATTTGGCGAAGACTACAAACCTACAAAATCTTGCTTATTGTCTTAGCGTTTTCTACTTGCTATGTTCTTGGAGCAAATACATTTGGGTTGATAGTTGCCACAGGCGGTTTCAATATAACAACCGTCCTAGCAGCTATTGTTGCAATATTTATCGGAACGTTCTATTTAAGTGCCGGCGAGATTCGTAGGGTTGCTCAAGAGCTTTTTCTCATGCGGTACCCAAACGCTACGGCGACGCTCGTGGTTTCAACCGTTCTCGTTGAGGTAGCTACCATCTTAAAGATTCCGCTTTCCAACACACAAGCCCTATCGTCGGCGGTGTTTGGAACGGGCATATCTTACAAATCCAAGTTCGCCTCAGTCAAGCCGTTTCTGCTTATAGCGTTAAGCTGGGTAATCGTGCCATTGCTAAGCTTCAAAATAGGGTTAATCATAGGAACCATATAGCCATCTATTGTTTTGATAATGGGTTAACTGAGCATCCAGGAGCTTTTTTAGATGTTCATCATAACAGAGTTATATTGCAAAAAAGATTCAACTTTTCATAAAAGTTATGAACAAGTATTAACTAGGTTTATATTTCTCTGAACATACCAATTTGTAAAATCAAAATGGTGTTGCTAATGAAAAAAGCTTCAACAAACAAACGAAACATTGAAGAACTGATTATTATCGACTGTCGAGGACAACCACACAGCATTTTTCAAAAAAAGAATTTTGAGGGAAAAATAGACAAATAGTGAAACAAAGTACACTCTTATACTTTCAAACTGGGGCAGTTTCAACTTCTTACGTTCTTTAAATCGTTTCTTGTTACCTGATTGGTTGTTTGCTCCAATTTCATCCAAGCATTGAGAACAACGAACGGACCTACGGAATATCGAGAGAGCATGTTATTCTTTATTAAATCTACACATTTGTATTTAATGTGGCAGTGTAAATAGCGTTTTGCTATATAGACGTGGATGCAAGATTTCACCAGGACTTTACATTTCGTTCGAACAGTTTTCTTAAAAAAGAAAGGAGAGCTAATCTTTTTTCCAGAACTTGATGGTTCTGGACTTGGTAACTTTCGCAGGCTTGTTCTCATACTCATCTTTGCCGGGGAATGGAAACAAACCGGAGGGCTTTGATCTTGAGTTAAAGCGGAAATAGACTAACCCTATTATCAACCATATAGCGGTGCCGGCTATAGCAAAGATTCCTTCTGATCGTGAAGTCCCTCCGCCAGCAAAGCTGAGGTAAACGATAGTAGCCATCATGACGGCGTTGGCGGCGAAACCTGCGATTGGAACTACCTTGCGTTTTAGTATGTTACTGCGTTCTTTAGTGAATGCGATCAGGGCTATGATGTTTGTTAGTCCATATAGTAGGAAGGTGCCAAAGTTCGATAGCAATGTAATTGAGGTTAGGTTTGTGATTGTCAGTACTCCGAAGGCGCCTATGGCAGCTGCAACAGCAGTCATCACCCAGATTCCAATCGCTGGAGTTGCGTATTTTGGGTTTAGCTTGCTAAGGTGCTGAGGCACTTCAGTGTCTCGGCTGATTGCGTAGGTTACTCTAACTCCGGTGTTCATGCATGCAAGGGTAGTGCCTAATATTGCAGCGGCCACAATTGCCGCTATTATTAACTCTAGTGTGAATCCATTGCCCCCGAGGAATACGTTCCCAAGGTTGCGAACCATATCGCCGATGGGCGCGCTTGAGACTGCAGCAGCGCCAAATCCTGTAAATTTCACGCCGTTTTGTGTTATAGTATAGCTGTTGTTCATCCATGCCTCAGCTCCGAAGTATTCAAACAGATACGCGAAGGCTCCTTGGATAATCAATGATAAAATGATTGCTTTTGGGACAACTTTGGGATCTTTGGCTTCTGCGGTGTATGCTGTTGCGGATTCAAATCCGACTAGTACTAAGATAGCGATAGTTGCTTGAAATAACACAGTGCTGATATCGTGAGGTGTGACTATTCCGCCAAGGCTAGTGAACGTGAAAGTTACATGCTGTGGATTTGTGAAACGGAATACTAACGCCATGCTAGTGATGACGACCAGCATTCCGATTTGAACTACGTTGAGGAGAACGTTTGTTTTTGTTGATCCTTGAATCCCGCGGTAAGCTATCGCGCCTGTAGTGACTGCAAATAAGCAGGCAATAGCGATTTCGCCTAAGGGTGAAATGCTGAAACCGAGTACAGATAAAATCCATACTATCAAGATGGACATTGCGGCAACCATGACCCCTGGATACACCCAATAGTAGAGGTGAGAAATCCAGCCGACTCCGAACTTTGCGTTTCTAGCTGAGGTGTTGCTGGCTCCGTTGTCTAGTAAGGCTCTTTGAGCAAAGTAATATGAACTGCCCGGACCAGCATCGGGGTAACGCCGTGCTAGCCACGAATAAGAAGCGGCAGTTAGGAAAGCTAAAATTAATGCTAGTGTAAGGCCAAAAAATATGTCGTTGGCCGTTGAAGCGCCAGAGGGAGTGGTCTGAGCTGCGTTTATCTGAAAAGTAAGCCATAAGAATGCCCCTGGAGCTATTAAGGCCATGGCGTTTATTGTAACTCCGCCGAGGCCCAGGGTTTTTTTCAATTGAGGTTTGCTTTGCGTCTGTGCACCTGTTGAGTCTGTAGACATTCTATTGTCCCTCCTTTAAGTGGCACGCTGACTTGTTTACATTTGGAGATTCCATTTCCTTTTTCATCTAGTAACACCGAATTATTAGTACAATAAAGCAAATCTAGCGAAATATAAACCTAATTAAGATTTGTTCATAATAATTATGAATAATTGTAAGGATTTCCATAAAAGCAATAAATTTATGTACAAAAGCTCATGATTAGACTGTTTTCTTGAGCAAAAGAAAAATTGAAACTGAGATAAGAAAGTTTGTATGATTGCTTTGTGGGCTATTTTAGCTAATATTTAATAAAAACCGGAATGTTTGCGGTGAACAAGTAAATAAACTTATGACGGCAGTTTATCATTTTTTATTTCTGAGCGGAGTTGGTAGCCAATTGTTGCTATTGACCCCAATATTACACACGTCCAGAATAAATCCAATAATCCAAACATTTTTCCACCAAATTTTTGTTTTATTGAACACTTTTCAGTGAGTGTGCCATCCTATATAAATGTAATTGTGAAGTGTTCATAACTTTTATGAAAAATAAAAAAGGTGTACAATCAAGATAACTGAAATTAGACGTTTGGCTGGGAGATTGCTATTTGGTTGGACATCTGGTTTGGTGCATTTCGTTCTTGGATCGGCATATCGATCTTTATCCACAAGACCCGAAGTGTCCAGCCCCTCACAAAATAAATATACTTTTTAGTGGTATCACACAAGCGCGCTTTAATGCTTTATTTCACATAAATTTTCTGTTGCCGTTTAGACGCATGTCAATGTTTTATGAAATATTATGAACAAATCACAACTTCATTTATATTTAACTGAGCAGCTAACTTAGTGAGAAGTAAAATGGTGAAAATATGTTTGGAATATTGGATTTGGCTTCAATGGGTGTAATCTTTGCTTCATTTGCCTTTATAGTGTACAACATCAGGTCAGAACTCAAAATCAAAGTGTAACATAAGAAACCCATTTGCACCTTTAAATTAGCGAAGATGAGAAACATGGAATTCAAAAACATACACGAAGCATTAAAATATATAAATCGTCAAGCAAAAGCCTATCCGAGTGAAATAGATTACTATTCATCGGAAGAATACAAAAAAATCTATCCTGAGCTTTGTCGTGTAAATCGGATACTGCAAGCCGCATATAACGTCCATCATGAAGGTGGCAGCGGGCCCTTAAGCTAAGCGTTAGTTTGGTTTTCTGAAATGGTGAGGTTACCGCACGAAGATGCCGAGACAAGGCAGGGCGCGAGGAATACAACAAAGCTGCTACTCCATTCACTTGAACAAACAAATGCCAGGCGCTAAAAAAGCGATTAAGACTTTAATGGGACTAAGCATTAGTCAATCGTGAGGTTGGCGGAATTTATTTGGAAAAAGCTGCTTCTTTGCCAATTAACGAGGTCTTAGATGACCTAAAGACATCACCAAATGGTTTGAAAAGCGAAGAAGCAAAACTTCGCCTAACAAAATACGGCTACAACCAACTTTCCGAAAAAAGACAAATACCATTCATTCACAAATTTATCAGTCACCTTCGAGATCTATTCGGCATTTTATTGCTTGTAGCAAGCATTTTATCTTACATAAGCGGCAGTCCAGAAACTGCCCTAATCATACTCGCCGTTGTTTTCGTAAACATTTTTGTAAGTATGTTTCAAGAGTCCCGCGCAGAAAAAGCTATGGCAACCCTCAAAAGCTGGATGCCTGAGTTTGCCAAAGTAATCCGAGACGGAGAACACAAAAAAATCTCAGTCAAAGAAATTGTCCCTGGAGACATTATATCTCTGGAAGAAGGCGACCGTGTCCCAGCGGATGCACGCTTAATTGAAGCTTTTGACTTATGGACCAATAACGTCCCCTTAACAGGCGAGTCGGAACCGCAACCGCGCGTTGCTGAAGTCGTGAAAACAGTTGAGAAAACCTACTTGTATGCACCAAACCTCGTTTTCATGAGCACAAGCGTCGCCAAAGGTCAAGGAAAAGCAGTAGTTTACTCAACAGGAATGAATACCCAGTTTGGAAGAATCGCTAATTTAACTCAAACAATTCATGAAGAAGAAAGCCCGCTCCAGAGAGAAATCGCTTTAACAGCAAAGTATGATTTCATAATTGCCGTTGCAGTCGGCGCAATATTTTTTGCCGTTAGTTTTCTTTTCTTACATGTTACTTTGGCTACAGGCATTTTCTTCATGATCGGTGTAATGGTGGCTTGCGTTCCCGAAGGGTTACAAGTCACCGTTTCCAGCGCCTTAGCCATCAACGTTCTAAAAATGGTTAAGCAGAACGTTTTGGTAAAACGGTTATCAGCTGTGCAAACCTTGGGCAGCGTCACCGTCATTTGCACGGACAAGACAGGCACGATAACAAAAGGCGAAATGACTGTAAACAAGCTTTGGGTTTACGACTACGCTGTGGACGTTTCCGGCTTAGGCTATAAACCTGAAGGCGATTTCACCATAAACGGTCAGCTACTGCAGGAGGGGCAAACAGGTTCTCTGGAGAAGCTAATTGAGATTGCTGCACTCTGCAACGGAGCAAAGATTGATCCTCCTTCGGATAGAAACAGAAATTGGGGTGTGATAGGTGACCCAACTGACGGCGCTTTGCTTGTTGCTGCACTTAAATCGAGCGTGAACGTTCAGAATGCTTTAGAAGCAAAACCGATTGTGCATGTTTTACCGTTCAGTTTTGAGCGGAAACGCATGAGTACCGTTCACAAGGTGAACGGTGACTTTTACATTTATACAAAAGGTGCTCCAAGGAACATCTTGGACATCTGCAGCAAAGTGCTTGTTGACGGTAAAGTTGAAGAATTAAACGAAGAAAACATGATGATTATTGAATCAAGGATTCATGAGTTTGCCGATCAAGGCTTACGAGTTATAGCTGTAGCATACAAGGAAATACCCAAAAGCACATACAACAAAGACAAAGCAGAAAAAGACCTAATTTTTGTAGGTTTGGCTGCAATGCGTGATCCTCCACGAACAGAAGTTAAAGCTGCCGTTTTGGAGGCAAAGCAAGCAGGCGTGAAAACCGTTATAATCACAGGAGACTATGGTCCAACCGCTCAGGCTATTGCACAAGAAGCTGGAATTGTCGAGCAGGGACGCCGCCAGATTATTCGCGGCGTGGACTTGGAAGATTTAAGCGACCAAGCAATCATAGATGAAGTTCGCAAAGGCAACGTGATCTTTGCTCGTGTTTCACCTGAACAGAAACTTCGCATAGTTACAGTGCTCAAAAAGAGCGGAGAAATCGTAGCAGTAACTGGCGACGGAGCAAATGATGCACCTTCGCTTAAGGAAGCTGACATCGGCGTTGCCATGGGCGCGTCAGGCACTGATGTTGCTCGTGAAGCCGCCGACATCGTTTTGCTAAATGATAGCTTTGCATCCATTGTGAAAGCCATTGAGTCTGGCAGGGCAATTTATGAAAATATTCGCAAGTTTATTGTTTATGTGTTTTCGCATAACTGGGCTGAACTGATTCCGTTCATATTGTATGCCGTTTTAGGCATTCCTTTGCCGTTGCTTGTGCCGCAAGTGTTAGCCATTGACCTTGCGATTGACGTTATTCCTTCTTTGGCTTTAAGCCGTGAACCTCCTGAAGCAGGGATTATGCAGGAGCCACCCAGAAGCATCAAGGAGAGACTGTTTACCCGTAAGGTTCTACTCCGCTCAGTGTTCATAGGGGTCATCATTGCCACAGGAGCTATGATTGGGTGTCTTAACGCTTGGGCTGCGGGTGGATGGCACTTTGGAATGGCATTAACAAGTACAAGTTCATTTTACACTAGCGGAGTTTACGCGAAGGGTGTAACTATGACTTTCGCTGGCATCGTAGTAGCTCAAGCAGGCAACGTTTTAGCATGTCGAACCAGCAAGCAATCAATCTTCAAAACAAGCTTGAAAACAAACAAGTGGATAATCTTCGGCATCACCGCACAAATCGGAATCCTCTCACTACTCATCTATGTTCCATTTATGCAGCACATCTTCACAACAACAGCCCTCTCCCTAAGCAACTGGACATTTCTAGTGTCACTGGCTGTAATCGTTGTTTTCGCAGAGGAAATCAGAAAGTTCTTCAGCCGCAAATTCACTAAAACCAGTACTGAAACACTTAAACTGCACGACCACACTTAAACGGATACGTATAGCCACGCAGTTTAGTGGGAGCGGGTCTATCGCTCATTAACAAGTTCTTTGAAAGTTATTTGATAACAGCAAATTAGTTAAAACTCAATTTTATTTTGATTGATTTGAAGCGGCCCATTTCTGTTTTCGTGAGAACCTATGCAGTTCGGAATAGTGTTGTTTCAACATGTTTTCTTGACTTTACGTTTCGGATGCGTTCATGTTTTCAATTATTTGACATTTTCATGTAAATTAGTTCAATTTTTCTGAAAAATTATGTACAAATCATAAATAACTTTATAAGTTGAAGATGTGATGAATATTAAAGTTAAGGGGAAAAAAATTTGCAGAGCTTTACGACCATGTTCTGGATGAGAACTGGCTCAGCAGCCTCAGCGGTTTCCGCTTTCCTAAATCGAAGCTTTTCGATTAAGAAGCGGGCAAAAGCTGAAGGGATTTCATAAGTCGTAAAACGCAGGATTAGCGGGTATGGTGATTTATATGAAAAGTATATGTACTGAATGTTCGTCCCAAAATGACTGCAGAGAAGACACGGAGTCAACGGTTGCGATCGTTCCCTTAGCGAAGAGGATAGTCTAGTTATGAACCGATTATTAGCATCTGTTAATATATTCGTGGAACCGTCCCAAAAAGACCGAGTACTGACGGCTCTCGCTGAACTCAAAAACATCGAAGAAATCTACGAGGTAGCCGGAGAATACGACATAGTTTCCTTAGTTTCTGCGTCTTGCCTTGAAGAGTTCAGGGATGTCCTGCAGAAGAAAATAATGAAGATTAAGGGCATAAAGAGCACTATAACAACGATAATTTTGCATCCTTGCAAAGGACCAAGATGTTTAACCGTAAAAGCTAATACTTCTTCAGCAAAATAGAACAGGAGTGGAAAGGAGCTATAGTGAGCACGAATGTTATCTGGAGTTTCGGAATAATTGATCAATGCAGTTCAGGTGCTGTCAGTCATCTTTATAATTGGAGTAGCAATAGTTTTAGCGAAACTTATAGCGCCATACCTTACTGCAGTCTTTAATCGGAAACCAAGCCGTTTAGATAAAATACTTAATCCCGTCGAGAATTTCATTTACAAAATCATTGGAGTAGACCCAGGACAGACGATGGGTTGGAAGCAGTACTTCCTCGCAGCCCTGCTGGTAAACGTCGTCATGATTATCATCGCCTTTCTAATAATGGTCTTCCAAGGCAGCTTACCCCTTAACCCCATGCATTTCCCAGACATACACCCAGACCTTGCCTTTATGCAAGCAGTCTCTTTCACAACAAACACTGACCTTCAGCATTATAGCGGCGAAGCCACTTTCTCTTATCTTAGCCAAATAAGCGTCCTCCAATGGCTTCAATTTACCTCCCCAATCACAGGAATATGCGTAGCCGTCGCATTTATCCGAGGATTAATCCCCACCTCAAAAGACATGGGCAACTTCTACGTCGACTTCACCAGATCAATTACAAGAATTTTCTTGCCCCTCGCCTTTGTAGCTTCAATCGTACTTCTTGCTTTGGGTGTACCCCAAACCCTCAGCGGTTACACCACAGTAAAGACGATAGAGGGAGCTACACAAACAATTCTAGCTGGACCTGTTGCTTCCTTAGACGGCATAATGCAATTGGGCACAAACGGCGGCGGCTATTACGGTGCAAACGCTGCTTATCCCTTCATGAACCCCTCCCAATGCACGAACGTTATCATGATAGTTCTAATGCTTCTGCTTCCACTAGCGTATGCTCTTTGTTTTCGGTGAAATGATAGGCAAAAAACGCGAATCCATACCGCTTGTGGGGGGCGCTTTGATTCTTGGCGGAGCTTGTCTAGCTTTAGCGTTTATTCCATCGCTTCCCGCGGTTGGTCCAGGAATTGAAACTCGGTTCGGCGGTTTCTTTTCCACTTTGTGGACTGTAATTACGACTATGTGCACAACTGGCTCTGTTAACGCTTCGCTTTCAGGGATTCATCCTCTGGGAATAACTTCTGGTTTCTTGGGGATGTTCATTCAGTCGATTCCAGGTGGGAAAGGAGTTGGAATGATGTACATGGTAATGTTCGTCTTAATTACCGTCTTCGTCGTTGGGTTAATGTCTGGAAGAACTCCTGAATACCTGAGCGTCAAGATCACTGGCCGTGACGTATTGCTTGTCATGGTGGCTTTCCTACTCCATCCCCTTGCCATACTAATACCCACAGTAACAGCGTATGCTTCGGGCGCAGCGGCAGCCATTGGCGTCAACGGAAGCTCTGTAGGTTTCACACAAATCCTATGGGAATTCACGTCAGCCTCGGCGAACAACGGTTCAGATTTCCTAGGCGCCCAAGGAAATACCCTGTTCTTTAACATAGCTACCGCCATCGTCATGTTAATAGGACGCTATGGTCCAATTGTAATCTTGCTCGCACTGTCAGGCTCTATGATCGGGCGAAAACGAACTGGCACCACCACGGGGCTCAAAACCGACACATTGCTATTTACTATAGTTCTAGTTGCCAGCATCATCATACTGGTAGTATTATCGTTCTTCCCGTTCTTGGCGATTGGACCAATCGGATCATTCTTCGGAGGATTAAAGAATGGCTTCTGATGATAAGAAAACTTTAGCACCAGCAAAGAGCAACGAACCCTCCTCTGGAGGAATGCGGTCAGCTTTCTCTAAAAAAGTGCTGATCGATTCGTTAGTCCGTTTAAGCCCTAAATCACTGCTCAAAAACATAGTGATGCTAATAGTTGAAATCACGTTCTTTATTGTCGCAGCAATGGCCATCGTTCCACAGGCTTTCGGGCCGGTAGCCAGTGCCGGCCTGCGAGTTTTCTATGTCGAAGTCGCCGCAATTCTCATCATTACCGTTTGGTTCAGCACTCTCTCCGATGCACTTGCTGAGCAACAGGCAAAAAGCACAGCTGGTGCTTTACGGAAATTGGAAACTGAGGTGCCAGCCAAAAAAATTGTAACGGAAGAATGGACGAGGAAGATAGTCGGCGTCAAATCGACTGAACTGCGAAAAGATGATCTTATCCTGATTGAAAAAGGCGATGTCGTTCCTTTAGATGCTGATATACTTGAAGGAATCGCCATGGTTGACGAGTCGCTTGTCACTGGTGAATCAGCCCCGGTTCGGAAGGCGCCTGGAGACTCGCTTATCGGAGGCTCACGCGTCGTCAGCGATTCCTTGACGGCGAAGGTTACGACGAATCCTGGAGAGACCTTTATTGATCAAATGATAAAGATGGTTGAATCTTCTAAGAGACCAAAGACGCCCAACGAAGTTGCAGTAACCATTGTGCTGATTGGATTGACCGCCATCTTCACCATTATAATAGTTACTTTGTTAGGCGTGTCGGTTGCGCTTGGTTTGGGCGCTGACCTCTCCGTGCTAATCGCGCTCTACGTTTGTCTCCTACCTACAACCATTGGCGCTTTGCTTCCAGCCATCGGGCTCTCCGGCATGTCCCGATTGTACAAAAGCAAAATAGTTGCTAAGTCAGGAAAAGCCATAGAAACCGCAGGAGACGCAGATGTTGTCCTTCTGGATAAGACAGGCACTATCACTGTTGGCAACAGACAAGCCATAAAGTTCGTTCCGTTCGAAGGACTTACGCCGAAGAAGACATCGGAGAAGCGGCATTTCTGTCCTCGTGGCACGATGACACCCCCGAGGGGCGCAGCATACTGAATCTTGCGTACGAAAAAGGCTTTGTCCCTAAAGAACTAAACTCGCTTGCAACCTCAGAAATTTACCCCTTCTCAGCCACCACCCGCACGAGCGGAGTAAAAATAACCCATACAGGTCTTTCGCTGCCCAAAGGCGGCAGAGGAATGGGTGAACGGACAAGAATGAGAAGAAAAACCTCAGCGGTTGGAGGGGAATCGGAGACTGCACTTCTTGAACCAGAAATTGTGATTATGAAAGGGGCGCCTGAATCTATCAAAAAGCAATTCAGACTGCGTCCCAACAGACTTCGACTACGTGGTAAACGGCATTTCTGCGGCTGGAGAAACTCCAATAGCAGTCGCAAGAAACGGCAAAGTCATCGGAATAATCAGGCTGAAGGACGTCCTTAAAGAAGGCATAAAAGAAAAAATTCAAGCCTTAAAAGTCATGGGAATACGCCCAGTCATGATAACAGGAGACCAACCGCTTACTGCAAAAAGTATTGCGTCAGAGGTTGGAATGGACGAATATGTAGCGCAGGCCAAGCCCGAGGACAAGTACAACATCGCCAAGAGGGAGCAAGCTGAAGGCAGAATTGTCGCAATGATTGGCGATGGAAGTAATGATGCCCCAGCACTTGCAGCTGCCGATGTGGGTCTCGCCATGAACTCTGGCACAGAAGCTGCTAAGGAGGCAGCGAACATGGTTGACTTGGAATCGAACCCAGCAAAAATAATTGATGTCGTCATGCTTGGGAAACAGTTGCTAATGACTCGAGGCGCGGTTACTGCTTTTAGCATAGCCAACGACGTGTCCAAGTACTTCGCAATCATGCCTTTTATCATTGCAACAGCTCATTCCAGCACTAGGCAGCTCTAAACATCTTACATTTGCACACCATGCAAAGCGCTGTCCTGTCAGCTCTCATATTCAACGCTATCATCATTCCGCTTTTGATTCCGCTTGCCATGCGCGGAATCGCTTTCAAACCCACGAGCACCATGACGCTTTTCCTCAAGAACACCTTAATCTACGGGGTGGGCGGCGTTATTGTGCCATTCGTTGGAATCAAACTGATAGATCTGCTCCTCTGCCGGAGTATTTCACATTTAGGAAGCAAAGAATATGACAACTGAACAAAAACGAAAATGGATCCTAAAGAACCTAAGACCAATTATAGGATTAACACTGGTTTCGCTGTTGATTTGCGGAATACTTTTCCCACTAGTAATCACGGGCATAGGCCAGGTTTTTCTTCCCTATCAAGCTAACGGCGACATTGCGCATCTGTCCAACGGGCAAGTTGTCGGATCTTATCTTATTGCTCAAAACTTTACTTTGCCCATTTTCTTCCACACAAGAAACGAGACAGCGTCACCATCAGCATCAGGCGTCGACCCAGATATCACGCTTCAGGACGCTTACTCGCAGATACCAAGAATAAGCAATGCAACCGGGATTCCTGCCGATTCCTTAACAAATATAGTGAACCAGAATCAGCAGGGAACGCTTTGGATCTTTGGCAGCCCATATGTAGACCCCTTGCAACTCAATCTATTGCTCATAAAAGATTACCCTTTCATATACGGGAACTTCACTGGGTAACAGTGAGCGCCTATTTAACGTATTCAAGGTTGCTAAGCTCAGAATGTTAGCACTAGCTGGTTTAATGTTATGTCCAACTTTTTAACGTTATTATCAGCATTTGTCGGGCAAAATATGAAATTACTGTCTAATTGTTTGAAAAGGTATAAATATGCGGAACTCCTGTTCAAATAGGAAAGACGACCAGTATGCCAAAACTATTAGCATTCGTGGATATATTTGTAGAATCTCCAGAGATGGATACCGTAATGGCCTCGCTTACCCAATTGGAACACCTTGAAGAATTATACGAAGTTACTGGTGAATTTGACATCGTAACTTTGGTTTCAGCTGCTGACATAGAAGAATTTCGAGACATCCTCAAGAACAAGATCATGAAAATAAAAGGTATAAAAAGCACCGTAAGCTCCATTGTCCTTAAAGCTCACAAAGGACCAAAATGCATCGAATAAACAGCTCCTCAGCATCTTCGCCGGCTTAAGATAGAGCAGTTATTTTTTGGGGCTAACACCTGTATTTTTTGTTTTCTAGCAACAACTACGTAAATTAAAAAAAGGTTTGGGAACTTTCGGCTTCTGCAAAAGAGCTACATTGGTGACAGAACGATGGAGGTTTCAGTGCGGGTTACGTTGGGATCTTTTTCGATTATTTTATAAACTACTTGGTTTATGTCTTCGAGCGCTGGGAGTTCTAAACCTATTATTGCGTCGTATCGGCCGAAGATGGCGTCGGCAACGATGGTTCCTTTTACTTTTTCTTTTATTCTCTTGACGACGTCTAATGACGTGCCTGGTTTGGTGCTTAAGAGTATATAGGCTTTCATTTTTTTACCTCTTTGTGTTTTTCTTTTTCACTCGGTTTTTGTTTAAACGTAACACTATTTAATTTTATTGCATATAAATTTTCTGTTTTAATTTATACAGCTGTCTATTGTTTATGAAAAATTATGAACAAATCACAATCATATTTATATTTATCTGGGCAACTAACTAAGTATAAAATAAAAAGGTGAAAATATGTTTGGAGTAATTGATTTAGCTTCAATAGCCACAATCATCGGTTCATTTGCCTTTATAATGTACAGCATCAGGATAGAACTCAAAATCAAAGTCTAAAACCAAAAACTTAGATTATTCTAACAAAAAGCGAGTGGGTGAAACAAATGAAAAAATCATCATCAGAAAAGAAGGAATCCACCAGAGAAGAAATCGTCTATTTCAACCATGTGTAGGTGAAAAAATGATTGAAGAAACCAGCATACCCCTGGTAACATTATGCACAAGCATGTTACTAGTGACATTTGCATATTATGCAGCGAAATATCGGAGGTACACAAAAGATCAAGCTTCCGAAGCAAAAATCTCATGAGAATAAACAATCAAAATAATAGTCAGGACTGTTAATCCGGCATTCATAATTATAACATACATTAGACATTTGTCTTTCTAATCAGTACTTCTTTATTACTTATTTTAGTTTTTAGTTTTTTTGTTAAACAATAGTTAAGTAAAATCAATAAGTTATGAACAATTCATAACCACCTTTATATTATCGGCAGATGTCAGTAATCTTTACTGAGGAACCTATGTGTGCTCCTTTAAACTTCAAAAAATAGGTTGCGCATGAAGTTGAGCCAATTCTTAGCTTCCGTGAATGTTTTTATTGACCCATCTCAGAAAAACAACGTTCTAAGCGAGCTTTCAAAGCTTCAAAATGCCAAAGAAGTCTACGAGGTGGCAGGCGAATATGATATAGTTTCGTTTATTTCTGCCTCAAGCCTTGAGGAGTTTCGAGATGTCTTGCAGAAACGGGTTATGAAAATTAAGGGAGTAAAAAGCACCATAACCACCGTAATTCTCAGCCGCTATAAAGAGAGTATTGTTAAGGAAACGAAAAACGACGAGGGGCGCCCACGCAACCTAATGGAGAAGGAAAAGCATGCATAAATGTCCAAAGTGCGGTGCTGAGATGGAGTCAAAGGGTGAACTTGAGGATTCAAGTCAACTTCAAAGTATTTTTCTTCAGTGCCCTAAATGTAAAAACATTGAGCTAATGGCGAGGCAATTTAATCAATGGTTTCGTTCGGACTACCCTTAAGTATTCCCGAATGGCAGACCTTTACTATTTGATCCCGCAATTATGCAATTGCGTTTAATTAGCCAAATGGTGTTCGCGTGTACCCATGTAAGAAGTTTCTTAAAAATAAATTCATTTTGCTACACGATGCTCATTTCTTTTTTTATGATATTTCGTTTATTCAGATAGAACTGAGCTATTATGATGAGGCCGCTGGGATTTGAACCTCGGACTCTTGCTAACATCACCCACTGACTTCCACTTTTTTGTCGGCTGAGTAAGCGTGCGTGGACTATTCTGAGACTTATACCAGTAATGTTGCAGCATAAACTAACGACTAAATAGCATTTCAGTATTATAATTCGCTTAATATTGCAGCTAGCAAGCGAAGCTCCGCTTTTCTCCTGTGAGTAGCTAAAGCTGATTTATGAAGACCGAGTTTCTCGGACAACTCTCTAGAACTGACTCTTCGAGGCAGGTCATAATATCCTAACTTGTAGGCGGCAATTATGATCCGCCTCTGCTTTTCAGTCAAAGCGTTAAGCGGGGAATTAGGCGCGAATTTTGCATCGGTCAGTGACACTATTCTATGGCGCATGCCTGATTTTTCAAGCATCTTAAGAGTCTCTCTTATCTGATTGACGCTGCCGAGAAAGGTCATTCTGAACTTTCCTCCCCACATTTCTCTAGATACAACGTATCCACCTTTTACCCAAAATGCGCGCGAGTCCGAGTGAGGGTTTTCATCGATTTGATTCAGTTTGTGTTTGACGAGAACTATGTATGCACCCGTATTTTCCCGCTCAAGAAGTTGTACTCGATAGGTGTTGTCGCTAATTAGCTTGGCGTAATCTTCGACGTTGGATACTTCATTTTCAAGTTCAACCCTACAGATCATCGTTATCTCTTCATCGCTATGCGTGAGAAGTATCAAAACTTCCAAAGTCTTCAGGTTTTGAAGAAGTTCAGAGCCTCCTTCGATCTTGATAAATTCATCTTTCGGAAGCTCTACCACGAGTCTTCGCATAAGCCAAGGTATGTCACTTGGATAAATATGCGTTTTGGTTGAGGCGGACGTGTCCGCTAAAAGCAGATTCGGCAGAACGTGTTTCCATAGAGACCAAAGTATAAGAGTGTAAGAGATATGGCCGAAAATGTAATAACTGCTGAAGGGTTGACAAAGATATTTAACGGTAATTTTGTAGCCGTTGATCACGTCAGCTTCAATGTTAAAAGCGGAGAAATTTTTGGGTTCTTAGGGCCAAACGGAGCAGGAAAAACAACAACCATCAAAATGCTCACCACGGTACTAAAACCAACAGAAGGCAAGGCGTTCATATTTGGCAACGACATCGTCAAACAGACCTCAAGCGTGAAGAGCACTATCGGTGTGCTGCCTCAAGAATACACCGCAGACGAGGACCTAACAGGCTTTCAGAACATAATGTTATGCGCAGCCCTTTACGGAGTCCCAAAAGATATTTCGAAGAAACGTGCCATGGAACTTCTGAACTTGGTTGAGCTCGCAGCTTTCAAAGATAAAGAAGTTAAAACGTACTCGGGCGGCATGCGCAGACGGCTAGAGCTTGTTTGCAGTTTGATTAACAATCCTAAAATGCTTTTTTTAGACGAGCCAACCTTGGGTTTAGACGTCCAAACGAGGGCAGCAACGTGGAATTACCTTAAAGCACTGAAAAAAGAGTTTGGCATGACTCTTTTTCTGACGACACATTATTTGGAAGAAGCTGATGTACTATGCGACCGCGTAGCAATCATTGATCATGGAAAAATTGTTGTCAGAGGAACTCCTACCGAACTCAAAGACAGCCTTGGCGGAGACATTATAACGTTAAGCATCCAAGATGAAACCACAGACATTTCGGGCATCATTGAAAAAGTTCCAAGAGTAAAAGAAGTAAAGAGACAAGAAGGTACCTACAGAATAAAGGTAGAAGATGGGGAGGAAACCGCCCCCACCATAATGGATGCCCTGAGAACAAAGGGGCATAAGGTTGCAAGGCTTTCATTGGCGAAACCCACGCTGGACGAAGTTTACATGGAGTTTACCGGCAAGAGCTTGAGAGAAGAGGAAGGGTCAAAAATTACGGTTCTTCGGCAAAGGGAAACAATGCAAAGAGCCGAAGGAAGAAAGATGTGATAACACATGACCAAAAATAGCAGAGATTCGAACAATCCCCTCCACGGTTTAGGGGCGCTAACTACTCGTGAACTCATAAAATGGTTCAAAAATCCCGTTGTATTCATCCTCACTGTTATCCAGCCTATTATATGGATGGGTCTGCTTGGGAAAGGCATAAACATTGGTGGAATATTCGCCGCTGGGCACTTTCCGCCTTTGACGCTTACTCCACCAGCCACCCAACAACAACTTCTGCAAATAAGCGCGTATTTTGGTGGTCTGCAATCGCACGTAATGACGAATGTATTTGGCGTAACTGATTACTTCTCTTTCTTGGCTTGCGGTATTGTTATTTTCATAACACTTCTTGCAACCACTTATAGTTCCACATCGGTTGTTCTTGATCGACGTTTTGGCTTCATTGATAAACTTCTGTCAACGTCCGTTTCCAAATCTGTTATAGTAGTATCCAAGATTTTCGCCTCAACACTACGAGCGTTGGTACAAGCCTTCATATTGATCGGCATCGCTTTCTTGTTCGGCATAAAGACAGGCACAAACTTCAGTCCACTCAGTATTCTTGGCACAGTCGCGATCGTATTTCTATTCGGCATGGGAATGAGCTCAATCTTTATCGCCGTTAGCCTGAGGTCAACGCGAATAGAAACACAAAGTGCTTTCATAAATTTCGTTACCATACCTTTGATGTTTGCCAGCAACGCATTTTTCCCAGTCAATTTAATGCCTAACTGGCTGCAACCAGTGGCAAACGCAAATCCCACATCATACGCAGTTGATGCAGTTAGACGATTCATAATCGATAGCGGGAGTCTAAACAAGCTTGCGGTTGACTTCGCGTTTGTTGGCATCTTTGCTTTGATAATGACCCTAATAAGCATCGTGCTTTCATGGAGATTCCTAAACAAGTAGATGTAATGAAAAGAGGCATTTTTAGGGTGAGACTATAGATTTCTCTCTTTTTGCAATTCTTGGCTTAAACAGCTTTGAATCAACTTTAGTCCCAACCCAAACCCAAAATTTTTGCCCAACTAATCATCACATTTTTTATCTCTAATAGCGCTAAGTTGATGCTGGATAGGCTGTTAACGAATTTGCCGCCAAAAAGTGAAAGTGAATCAAATTTTAGTAAAATACGCGAAAACCGTGGATGAAGTTGCTGGGGTGGTGGTGAGGCCGCTGGGATTTGAACCCAGGATCGCATACGCCCCAGGCATGTATCCTGAACCAAGCTAGACGACGGCCCCGACACTGGATTAGGACACAAAAATGAACAAGAGATAATAAAAACATTACTCAAAATGACTACCGTAGGACTATCGCAGGGAACAATAAAAAGCACGTCAGACCACTCAAACACCTTGAAAAACTTACCTATTTTTTGCAAAAAAGTGCATGATAACGTTTTCAAAATTTAATATTTTGAGCTATTTAGTTTTATTTATTATATATAACGTAAAACTTTTATTGTCATCCATCTAATAGTAAATGAATAGAGGAAAAACCTTTGGTGGAAGAAGCCGTAATCGAGATCGGGCATGTGACACATTTCTTTTCTAAAATCAGTGTGGCAGTAGTAGAATTAACGTTACCGCTAGCTGTTGGAGATCGCATACTCGTAAAAGGACCTTCGACTGACTTTGAGCAAACTGTAGAATCTATGCAAATAGACCGCAAACCTTTGCCACGAGCTGAAGGCGGACAAAGCATAGGATTAAAAGTAGTGCAAACAGCAAAAGAAAAAGACGTTGTTTACAAAAAACTATGAACATGCAAGTCTTTTACTTTCATGCAACGATTCTATAATTCGAAAAATTAAGGGATTATTTCGCAGCCATTGTACTCCATAAAATCGAAATCTTTCAAGCTTATCTTTCCGTCGCTGACCAATAGCTGAATCCGTGGAACGGCGTAGTGGATATTTAGAAGCCCATTTAAGCCCTCAAAAACTAAAACAAATAAAGCTGTATAACACAACATAATTATCAAACAACTCATTTGAACTACGAAAGGTTCAGGTGTACTAAATGGGTGGCCTGTCAAAGAATCAAAAGAAAATCATGGAGCTCCTCCAAATTAAACCTGACATGACGACGAAGGAAATCGCAGAGTTGATTTTCGGCAGAATTGTGTTGTATAAATCAAAGGAATACGCTTCGGTCCACCGCAGCCTGCTTTCTCTAGAACGCCTGAGCTACATCCAGAGGGTTCAGGTTCAGCTTAGATGGCGTTTAGCAACCAAAAAGAAAGCTGAGGGAGCTCCAAAACTCATGGAATGATTTCGCAGCCGTTGTACTTCATGAAATCGAAATCTTTCAAGCTTATCTTTCCGTCAATGATTAATCGCTGAATCCGTGGAACCTCAGCCTTAATAGCATCCACAAGCTCTGCAACCGTATGGCAAACCTTACCGTAAGCTTCATCAGTCCACCGTTTAGTTATATTTGCGTATAAGCATCTTCCACCACAAACATTCAAAATCGAACAGTTTGCACATCGCGGCTGGTCAACAAAAATTTTCTTTATTTTACGCGGATCAGCATCGCTTATGTGACCTAAATAGTACTTTTTCATCCCCCACATAGTTGGGCAAGGAATGATGTGACCGTCAGTTTGAATAGCGTAGTTTATCCAGCCTCCACCACAACGCATAAAACAATTTTTCTCTTTATGTAGAAGTGAATCGGCGATGCCCAGAAGCGGGTAAAGCTTCAAAACAACGCCCTTCTTCTCCATCTGGTCTACCCAGAACCTTGCAAGTTGTTTTACGTCGGGAATGTAGCTTGTCTTTGTCCACTGTTCAAAGTTGCGTCTTCGATAATCGTTTCCCCAAAAACCAGCGTTCAATTGCCAATGCACAGAGGAAAAAGAAAAATCATCGTTCTCTAAGAGCCATCGAACTTGCTTGTAAATGTCCGTTTGCTCCATAACTGTCATTCTAGCAATTAATTCTCCTCTAAAGCCGTTTTGCTTGATTAATTTGAGGTTGTTTACGACTTTCTGGAAGGTCCCGTTTCCCCTGTAATAATCAGTTAAGGCTTCTTCACCATCAATGGAAACTAGAATAGTGTGAAAACGGTTAACGTATTTTGGTTCCAACTTATCAAGTAGCAACCCGTTTGTCTGCATCATAAAATGCTTAGCGTCAACATTATCCATTATCTGCTTGATTTTATCCGCGCATAGCAAAGGTTCACCGCCGTAAAAGGTTAAAACACAATCAGGATCTTTTCGGCAAAACCTCTCAAGCAAATCTAACTCATAGTTAAGCTTCCTAGGTAACTCATAATCTACTTCTATATTGTCAAAGTCCTCTTCAAAATCATCCAAGCTCTCACCAAAGCAGTATCTGCATTGTAAATTGCATTTACTTGTCAGTATAACGTGGAAGAACATGCCTTAACTATTAATGATGCCTGGTTTAATAGTATTTTTCCGCCAACTTACGAGCTTCATTGTATTCTTTAGTGTTTTCTTCTTTTTCGCCTTCGGGTGCTTGCTGGTTTTTCTTTTTCTCTTTTTTCTGGTTTTTTCCCTCTTCTTTCTGTGCCGCTTTCTGCGCCTTCTCAACATAACTTTTAAGGTCTCTGTCCTTGATGGCTTTCTCAGGCAAAGTCTCGGGAGCATACATCAAAGGGATGACAGCCGCAAAAAGGAAGAAACTTGCTAAAGTGAAAGCGGTGGCTAAGTTAATACCATTCGCGTAGGGTTGGATTAGAACAGATAAGAAGGCGGCAAGAAGAAACGGAATACCGCCTAGCGCATAAAATTTTTCTTTTTCAAAATTTTCTCCAAGATCTCCCCAAATAACAGTAAGGAAAACCGAATAAAGTAAACCCCATGTTATACCATCAAGAGTCGTGAAAATATATATTGCAAATGAGTAGGCTGAAAACACACTCATTGTAGCATATTCGATACCAAGCATAACAAAGCCAGCGATAACAACTCTCTTTCTCCCCGCAATATCTGCTACAAAACCACCTATGAACGCGAAAATACCGGCAAAACCAAACTCTACAATCTCCACGAGTGCAAATTTGTCGCCAAACACTCTTGCCAACATCGGGGTCTCAATAAAGTTTATGAGAGAAAACATTACCCATGGAAACAAGTACAACAATATCTCTTTTTTACGAAGAAGGTCCAAATAACTTGGAGATTTCAGCACTTCAGTCTTTTCATGAGTTCTACTGAGAAAAAAGAAGCCAACGCCACCAATAAGTCTCCAGATTGCCAATAATATGATCGCTTCGAACAGTCCTGACACACTTATCAACAACCCAAATGCTAAAAAAATGAAGCCAACAGCGCTCCAGATTGCTCCACCTATTAGACCACGATTTTCAATATTGGTCAACTTTGCGAAATAGCTTAAACAAGAAGGTAACCCTAATCCGATTGAAGCCCCAAAGAAATAACCTATCAACACATTAATTATTAAATTGTCAGCAGAAACTATGGAGAGAAGAAAAGTAGCTATAACTCCTAAAAACAGCCATATAAGTAGAAAACGATCACGCGCTCGAGGGGGCACTTTTGAACCAATAATTGCTGTCACAGCAATTCCCAAAAAATAAGCAGTGAATAAATCGAGTCTTTGGTTTTCGATCACATTTAATTTAATAATGTTACTAAAGACAACATAGGTCAATATGTACCATACGAAAGTGTTGACCACTATCAAAATCGCAGGTGCTGTCTCTCTTCGGAATATTTTGTTTCTAAGTGTTCTAATTGAACTCATCGCATAGTCTATTGTGAAATATATGTTTTAAGCATAAAACTCTTATTAATTTATAATTCTGTATTTCTGTTCAACACAAAGCTTATTAGCAGATGTGTTCTACAAGTGTACAGAGAAAGAGGTAGAAGGCAATGAAGAAAGCAAAAAAGAAAGAAATACCCGTTCGAATATTACCATAAAGAGGCTATAAATCTTCAAGCATGAATGACACAACTGTTTGAAGATTACTCTGCAGTTCCTTCCTTGGGAGTTTATTGGATAGAGATAATCCTTCGTTAATGAGGAGTTGCATTCTATTTTTCATTTTAGCGACAGGTGCTGTCTCTCTTCGGAATATTTTGTTTCTAAGTGTTCTAATTGAACTCATCGCATAGTCTATTGTGAAATATATGTTTTAAGCATAAAACTCTTATTAATTTATAATTCTGTATTTCTGTTCAACACAAAGCTTATTAGCAGATGTGTTCTACAAGTGTACAGAGAAAGAGGTAGAAGGCAATGAAGAAAGCAAAAAAGAAAGAAATACCCGTTCGAATATTACCATAAAGAGGCTATAAATCTTCAAGCATGAATGACACAACTGTTTGAAGATTACTCTGCAGTTCCTTCCTTGGGAGTTTATTGGATAGAGATAATCCTTCGTTAATGAGGAGTTGCATTCTATTTTTCATTTTAGCGACAGGTTTTGCTTTAAGAGTTAGGCCTACTAATTCAGAGACCGCGCTTTGTGTCATTTTGGGTTCTGAGAGAATTGACATGATTCTGGTTTTCGTTTCTTTATCGTGCATTGCAAATAGAAGAGGTAGGGGCAAATCCTGAACGAGGATTCGTTGACGAAGCTCTTCAATGTCAAAAACATCTACGAGATCATCTCGCAAGGTTGCCAGTATTCCGATAATTCTTCCTAGTTTAGCCAAGTTCGCAACTTCGGTTTCGTCGCCTCCCCCGAAAAGTGCACCGAGCATCAGGTCCGCCTCAATTGATGCAGCCTTTAGTTTAGTAATCATCATATAATCATTCGGAGTAACTCGTTTCCTCTGTTTTAAGCAAATTTCCAAAGAATGCGCATTTCCGACTTCAAAAAGCAAGTTTTTAGTCGTCTCAAGTATATTCTTCCTTTTTTCTTTCGGAAATATTGTTGTTGAATCTGCAAAAATTTTGAAGCCTTCAATTAAGAATGCATTGCCAAGAAGTAGCGCCATCTCGACGCCGAACTTTCCGTAAACAGTAGGGATTTTGTTTTTTTCTTTAGATTTGTCTAAGATATCGTCGTGAAGGTCAAATGCAGCTGCCATCATAGCTATCGCAGCTTGAGCGAGTACACTGTCATCTGGGTTTCCTCCCACAGCCTCACATGCCATTGAAAATAAGCCTGCATGAGTGATATCATCCCAGTGTTCAAGGTAATGTTCAAACGCTCTGCGCAGTTTTGGAGGCTCCATTTTTTCCGCCTGCAAAATCTGTTTTGCCAGACCGAGCCCTTTTTCGCTTCCTTTTCTCAGTTTCGCAACTACCAGCTTTCCTTTTTTATGTGACATGTTTTAACTCTATCTACGTTTGTAGTTTAAAAGATTGTTCAAGTCAAAGAACAGATTCTCGGTATTTTGGGTCAAAGTATAACTGAGAAAGCGAAGCTATGAATAGTTTATGCGCCGTTCAACAGTTTCATGATAATGCTGAGACAAATTTAGGATAAATGGAAAACTGCATGGACGGATGCCCGCGTTTTCAAAGCAGACCCAGACCCAGGCAAGCAGAAAATTACAGTTATTTTCCAGTTCAATCAAACAGGCTTTCCACAATAGAACCAACTAAATGAAACTTATAGATCTTGCTTTTATGGTGCAGGGGGTGGGATTTGGAGCCTATGCATAGTGGCGATGTCACCCACAAAACCCCTTTTTTCTTTGAACAAAGTTAGTTTGACTGACATGCTGGTTGTGACCAACAATGCTTAACCATACACCATTGATATCGTTTCGGCATTTACATTGTGTGCAACTATGGAGTAGAATTGATTATCTAAGCTGTCGCCTAAGTCGGTAGTTGTATTGCCATTAGGATTCAAGTATATTACATCCTGGGTCGGGTAAGAGATATGGGTACTTGGCGATTTGTTGGCGGACGCACCAGCAGCATTTAGCTTGAAAACAACGCACAGCATAAGAGTTGGACTGGATGTTGGCAGGGGAGAAGAACCCATTGGAGGGGTACCGAGAGGCGGATACTGGTATGTGAATCCGTCAAAGGTGAATACTGTGTTAGGTATTTGGTCGCCTTTATGATAAACATGCGCTGAAGTCGGGGTTGGTTGTTCATTAATCCACAGAAAAGCCGCTGTGACGATAATTGACAGAGCAACGATTGCTAGTATAACGTAATATTTTTTCATCGCTATTTCTATATTGTACGCTATGCAGATTTAAGACCTTTCTCTTAAAGTGTTAGTAGTGGGCTTGGCGTGTTGGCTGTAACGCACCAGCAGAGGGGACATCACCCAAAACCCTCTTTTTTTCAACTATTCGTGTCTACATATGTAAGTGGCAAGTAGCGATTCCTTTCTCCCCTGCTAATTAGTCCGCTGATTCTCTTTCAATCAACGCCCCAACAAACGTCGCAACGATTGCGATAATAATTCCAGATGCGAACATAGCACCATTAATATTCAGACTGTAAACGCCGTTATTAGAACCGCTATGAATGCTTAAAAGAACCAAGATTAAGCCTATTCCAACACCTAACCCGATGACTATTATTCCTGCTCTCGGCATTAAATTCCCCGTACTAAAATGAAAACCCTCTTTTGTACTTAAAATTTATTGTGCGTCAGACGGCTAGTAGTCTAGCACGGCATACCCTCAAAGCTGAATCACCTATATCATGCTGGACATAGGGTGCAAACCATGCCGTTCCAAGCTATGATTTTACGGTAAAATCGGACGGGTGTCCTGAACGCACCTACCAATCAGAAAACAAGATGTTGGTTTAGGCTTTTGGTCGGCAGTTTGCAGGGAAATCTTCAGGGCGTGTGACAATCATGCCATTGGAAAGTTTTACGCTGTAAGTGATTGCATTATTCTGGTCTGAACATTTTGAGCATTTGCTTGGTGGCATAGGACCATGAATCACTTCAACTTCACGCTGGGACATTTTTCTCGCTTCCAAAAAATGATGTTTTAAGACTTTTACTTCGTGCAATATTAGACTCAATGACCATATTTATTTCTTCCGCAGTTAATGAGACACAACCCACATCTGGGAGTATCTTAAGCATTTTCACGGGTCCACCAACTTTACCATCTTGACTTGCTGTTTCAGTAATTACATAAGCTGCAAGTGGAATTAGATTGGCAACCGTTGACTCTTGACTGTAGAGTCTATTCAATAAGTAAAGTGCATATTGCGGAATCCCTTCAAGGGCAAACCCGTAATCTATCAGAAACGGGGCGAAATTAAAAAGACTATTCAGATTGTAGGTTCTCTGAATGGTTGGTTTGCCTTCGCCGTTTAAGTCGTATCCTCCTACTAAGAAAACAAGATTAGGTCGCACGGGAGCCTGTGCGCCATCTACAGGTTGAATTAGAAAACCAGTAAACCACTCATTGAATCGGCGAACAAGTATGTCTCTGATAAGCTCCATAACTGGGGTAACCCCCTCAGTTTTCTTGGTGGCAATTTGGGTTTGTATTTCTTTAATTACCATTGAACCTAAATCGGCGCTCCCAGCTATGAGCACTCCTACATACTTTGAGACAGCATAAATTTTCTCCATATTGTCGTTTTGGGCGGTGACTCCCCTAGGGTCCCCGAATGTACCACGACTATCACACGCCAGAATCATTCCGTCCGTTCCTCTTAAGATAGCAATTAAAGTCAACGTAAATCCTCTCGTACGCTTGTTGAATTTAATTAGCTCAGCATAAAAACTTATCGAATATTGGACTTAAGTTCTTCATGTAATCGTCATTTGGAACCTTGAGCCACGCTCATTTATATCATGGACACAGTAACATCAAGAGACTGCTGAGGCTTAACAGTCCTTGCCACTCTCTCTTGATAGCGTCCTCACCCCTCGACCCGTTACCCAGACTCACAAGACGAAAAAATTACTTGTCAATAACAAGAATCACTTTTTCCTCTAATGCTTGGTCGAAGGGAAGAATCCGTATTTTGTACATCTTCGGATTTGCGTTTTTTGCACTTATTATCAGCTGCCCTTTAATCTCTTCTTTTCCGAGGTCTCTGGGCGGTATAACCCAGCCCGTTTCAACTGGAGCAATTCTCTTGGGAACTCCCTTTTTCTCAGAATGAATCTTGCTCAAAACGGCACAGACATCTAAAGCCTCTTCACTCAGCGCATTTATTGTTGCAGAAGGTCTTTCGGCTGGCACAGTCCAGCATACACGTAGAAGTTGGTCGCCAATCTTGAGATCGGCTTTGCAGCCCTCCGCCGCGCGTAGCCCTGTGTTCTTCACTTTAACCACATTGCAATGGTATGTCGCAGATTGTTTAGTCGGCAATACCGTGTCTGCGGTAAAAGAAAGGTCGAAATCATTAACTGAAGGCGTATTGGATGAAAGACCAAGTCTTGGCGCATAAATATCATCCTCATACATCTTGAAATATAACCCCAATGATGATGCCAGAATGGCACCAACAAAAAGAGCCAGCGCTTCTGAAGGTTGCCAAGCAAAGAGAAGAATGCTTCCTGCTGACAGAAGCATAAGTGCTAGTAACGCAATCGAAGTCCTTCTCAATGCCAACCCACTTAACGAGAGTATGTATCTTAGCTTTTAAAGAAAGTGGGGAAAGTCATGGCTGAGATGGTGGCAAGTAAGGGGGACCCTCCCAGCAGTTACAAGTTCTTCATGTAAATTCCTTTGTCGACTACCCTGCAAAAAGCATAAATGGGTTTACACATGACAAGGCATAGTGAGCCACAGATGAATGACCTGCCGACCATCTTCTTTCCATATCGAGACTCAGAGCGAACGGGCTACTCGAAAATGCTAAGTGCAGAGTTCATCGAGGCTTGCCTTGAAGCAAAGTTTTCCCCGCTGGTTGATGGTGACAGGGCGGACACGGAGATTTTTCAGAACCTGCGCCAGCTGAGCATCACGGGCGAAAACGCAGCCGTAGTAACAGGTGACAACTATGTCCCTCGTGTCTTGTTTCTCGTGGAAAAAGTCAGCATAGGCGAAGCTGGTTTCTTATGCGTCACCAAACTTTCAAGGTTGAACTGCATCCGCACGATAAGTTGTCATGGAGCAGGAACTCAAGAACCCTGAGAGAAAGTTGAACTATCTAAGAAATCCGTGACAACTGCAACGGAATCTGCGTCGCTGAGTTGGTTCACGCACGATACACTTCTACCCGAGGTCATTTTCAACTGAGCCAGGCGAGTATGCAGAACTTTATGTGTAAGCGTATATTTTTCAGGTGAAGTGAACCCAGTATGAAACCGAAACAGAAACTGTCAGTTGACAGGAACGAGTTAAGGAAAGCCCTGTCAATCTTGGATGACATCGAAACCGAAGGAGCTGACGTTAGTTGACGCTGAGCGAGAACAACTGTAGAGTGTTGTTGACGTTGGCATCTGACATGGCGGTCATAACAGAGACGCCAGACGGCTTGCTGGTCACGGCTAAGGCTGAGTTGCGAAGTGGCTGGGCGAGGATGATGCTAGTCGGGCTTCTTTCGCCCTTCGACGGAGTCTTTGACCTTTGCAGCAATATAACCATCCCCAGAAACCACCTGCCCAAAGGCTTCAACCTCAACCCACCGCCAGACGAGACCCTGTCGCTTAAATGTGCAGTTGCTACGCCTACCCTGAAGGAAGCCACCGTCCAGAAGCTGCGGGAAAACTTCAGCAATCGCATGGCACCCGAGGAAGTTGCCGAGTCGATAAGGCTTCTCGTCGCCGAAGGCATGACATCGGAAGAAATCGTCGCCGAAACAGGTGCGTCGCCGTCAACGGTCTACAGAGCAACCCGAGGCACCCACATGTCAGCTGAAGCCGAGCCAGTATTAGCCACGGCTGTCAGTTGAAAACCCCTCTTTTCCAAATGCCGACAGCCAGTTCGATGCTGTGTTTCCAAGCAATGTAACCGCTAAGAGAATCTTTTTCCCATGCTTTTCACCGTCTAATTACGAACTAATTTGCTATGAATCTGGAAATATAGCAAACTTACAATTCTGCTTTAGTGCCTCCCTACGTTGATGAAAATGCGGGCACGATTTCTTAAACTCTGGCATCCCTCTCTCTTTTAGTCCATCAAATCCCTTCGGTTAGCTTAAAACTAAGCGCAGGTCTTTATTTCGTATTACTAAACCAAATTTTTTTGAGCGAAAAAAAAACTCACAACAGACCTGTGGACGGCAAAGTCAGAGACAGAAAACTTTCACGCTACGCTGACGAAGCCGACGTGGTGTTGCTAGCAACAGGGCGAGACCTTTGACGGGCTGTGGCAACCGTGAAAAACGTCGTTGAACTCAGCTACTCGCCCTTGGCATCGTCCTGGCTTTCTTCCCGCAGCTTCTGTCCGCCCCGCTGGTACGTGCTTCGGTACGGAGCATCGTAGATGTTTCGGTGCTTCTGCTCCTCGCCATATGCTGCATACATGACCTTGGGCTTCTGGCTGTAATCAACGTAGCGAAGTCCGCTTGGGTCAAGCATCAGGGCTTCGAGGCTCTTTTCCGCCGACAGCTCATGCTCTGGAAACAGAGCTGGGATGCGGTACGGGTCTGCCCCCTTTTCTTCGATTCGCCACTCGTCCCGTAGCCTCCACAAGTTCAAGCCGAACGCGCATTGCTCCAATGTGACATCCCCCGTTTTGGGGTTGTAGCTGGCTTTGCCAGAGAACTCGATGCTACGCTTAAAGCGCAGTCGTGACCTGCCATAGTGTCCTGGCATGGCTTTCCAAGCCCACTTGCCTGGCAGGTGGTTCTCAAGCGTCATCAGCGCGTACGTTAAATTGTGTTCGTTATGCAGGACAATCAAGGCTTCCAGCGCCTTGTCCTTCAAGTCCATATAACTGCACGGGAAAGAGTCGATACTGGTCAGGGGCATCCGCTGGTGATGTGGACCTAAGTACACGTAGAATGTGAGCCGTGGCAAACTCTTTTCCTCACCTGAGAAATGACTTTTCTCTTGTAACATTTGCCACATAAAGAGAAAAAAAGAGAGAGGTTTTGCTCGGCTCACTTAGACTGTGTTACGATGCCAGTCAAAGTCGTGACCAGCAGAGGCTAGGGCTTATTAGCTGACTGGAAGAATACTATCAAGTCAATTAGCGGAGCGGGTAAGTCACGGCAAAATCTAGCAGACAGGTGGACCTAAACGGAAAAGAAGCCAAAGCCTCAAACGGTGCGAACTTGGGTTTTGAGCAGAAACTGTGGACTGCTGCTGATAAGTTACGCAACAACATGGATGCCGCTGAGTACAAGCACGTCGTGTTAGGTCTCATCTTTCTCAAGTACATTTCCGACACTTTCCTAGAAGTTTACAACGAGTTGAAGAACGACCCTGAGAAACTCTCAGACTCGGAGGACAAGGATGAGTACAAAGCCAAGAACGTCTTCTGGGTGCCAGCGAAAGCCAGATGGGATAACCTTCAGAAGAACGCCAAGCAGCCCACCATCGGCATTATCATTGATGATGCCATGGATGCGATAGAGCAGGAAAACAGTTCCCTCAAAGGCGTGTTGCCAAAGAACTATGCTCGTGAAGGACTGGACAAGCAGAGAGTGGGCGAGCTAATAGACCTGGTCGGCACCATCGGTTTGGGCGACAGGGAGAGCCGAAGCAAAGACGTGCTAGGCAGAGTCTACGAGTATTTTCTGGGGCAGTTTGCGGATGCCGAGGGGAAGAAGGGCGGACAATTCTACACTCCAAGAAGCATCGTGCAGTTGCTCGTAGCCATGATTGAGCCGTTCAAGGGCAGAGTCTTCGACCCTTGCTGCGGCAGCGGCGGAATGTTCGTTCAGAGCGAAAAATTCGTGGAAGCCCACCAGGGCAAGCTGGATAGCATTAGCATTTACGGTCAAGAGTCAAACCAGACCACTTGGCGACTGTGCAAGATGAACCTTGCAATACGGGGCATCGACTCCAAGTTCGTAATGTGGAACAATGAGGGCAGCTTCCAGAATGACCTTCACAAAGACCTGAAATCAGACTTCCTTCTCGCTAACCCGCCGTTCAACGACTCCGACTGGAAAGGCGAAATGCTGAGGGAAGACATCCGCTGGAAATACGGCGTCCCTCCGATTAACAACGCCAACTTTGCATGGGTACAGCACTTCATTTACCACCTGGCACCGCACGGCATTTCTGGGTTTGTCCTTGCAAACGGCTCAATGAGTTCCAACACCGCTACCGAAGGTGAGATACGCAAAAACATAGTTGAAGCCGACCTTGTTGACTGCATGGTCGCATTACCTTCTCAACTATTCTACAACACAATGATACCTGCCTGCCTTTGGTTCGTCGCCAGAAACAAACAGAACAACAAGTTTCGAGACCGTACGGGAGAAGCACTATTCATAGATGCGAGAAAACTCGGGGTAATGGTTGACAGAAGACACCGAGAACTTACACCAGAAGACATCAAGAAGATAGCGGACACATACCACTCTTGGAGGGGCGAACTTGTAAGAGAAGAAAAGAGAAAGTATGCTGACATTGCTGGCTTCTGTAAAGCAGTAAAACTTGATGAAATTAGAAAACAAGAACACATCCTTACGCCTGGGAGGTATGTCGGGTCTGAGGAAATGTCGGACGATGAAGTAGCCTTTGAGGAAAGAATGAAAAAGCTAACGACTGAGCTTGCAGAACAAATGAGAGAAAGCAGGAAACTTGACGAAGAAATAAAAAAGAACCTAGAGAGCATTGGCTATGGCTTCTAACCAGCAAACAGAAAGCGAAAAAACAAGCGTTCCGAGTATACCGAAGGAGTGGGAAGTCGGAGAAATCGAGACTTGCCTAGAAAAACTAATTGATTATCGGGGAAAAACGCCAAAGAAGGCAAGTTCAGGCATCGAAACTCTGAGTGCTAAATCAATCAAGAATGGCAGGGTAGATTATAGCCAAGTTTATTTTATCTCTGAAAAAACGTTTGCCGAGTGGGAGAAAAGAGGGACCCCCAAGTTAGGCGATGTCTTGTTGACTACTGAGGGACCGCTTGGGGAAGTGGCTCAAATCGACAAGGAGCGAGTTGCGTTAGCTCAAAGGTTAATCGTTTTGAGAGGCAAAAAAAATGAGTTGGATAACACTTATTTGAAGTATTTTCTGATGTCTCCGTTTGGGCAGCATGAGCTTTTTGCAAGAGCAACTGGAACAACTGTTCAGGGAATCAAACAGAGTGAGTTCAGAAAAGTCAGAGTCATAAAGCCTCCGTTTCAAGAGCAACGACTAATCGCCCGAGTTCTTTCAAGGCTAGACTCCAAAATTGAACTTAACCAAAAAATGAGCAGTAACATGGAGGCTGTTGGTCAAATTGTTTTTAAGCGTTGGTTTGTTGATTTCGAGTTTCCCAACCAAGAAGGCAAGCCCTACAAGTCATCAGGCGGAAAAATGATTCGCTCTCCATTAGGCGACATACCTGAAAACTGGCAGATTGAAAAAGTTGAGGAAGTGCTGGAACTTGCTTATGGAAAGGCGTTAAAAGAGACTACACGAAGTTCGGGCGAGATTCCTGTCTTCGGCTCAAATGGTCAAATAGGCTGGCATAATGAGCGGTTAGTCCAAGGTCCAGGAATCGTAGTCGGGCGTAAAGGCAATCCTGGAACAGTTACATGGGTAAATACAGATTTCTTCCCTATTGACACCACTTTTTACGTTGTACCGAAAAAGCCCGTAGAAAGTTTGCCATGTCTTTTTTACACGCTGGCTTTGCAAAACTTGTCGTCGTTAAGTGCTGACTCGGCTGTTCCTGGTCTTAACAGGAACATAGTGTACATGAACGATATGCTGGTGCCAGAACGGATGATTTTAAGACGCTTCGATTCGATAATAAAAGGACTATTTTCGAGGATTCAACATAACGATAAACAAACTGGCACACTTATCCAGTTACGTCAACTGCTTCTGCCAAGGTTGATGTCTGGGAAAATCCGAGTTCCTATACAGAGAGAAGGAGTGACAAATGACGTCTAAGGGTATGTCTGAGGAAGAAGTTGAAGCACTATGCCTTGCAATGCTCGGCGACCTTGGGTACAGCGTGGTTTATGGTCCTGACATTTCCGAAGGTGGCGTCGCCGAGGAGCGCAAGTACAGCGAGGTTCTGCTTGTCGGAAGACTTCGTGATGCTTTGAGGCGGATTAACAGGCTTATTCCTGATGCAGCGATTGATGAGGCTGTCAAGAGGGTTCTGAGGGTTGAGAGCCAAGACTTGGTTGTGGACAACCAGAGTTTCCACAGGCTAGTTGTTAATGGTGTTCCTGTTCAAGTCAAGAGAGAGGACGGGTCGGTTAAGGATGAGCTGGTCTGGCTCTTTGACTTCCAGAACATAGGCAAGAATGAGTTTTTGGCGGTTAACCAGTTCACGATAAAAGAGGAACGAGAAAATAGGCGCCCAGACATCATACTGTTCGTCAACGGCTTGCCACTTGTGCTTATCGAACTCAAGAACCCCGCCGACCAGAACACAACTGTCTGGTCAGCGTTTAGCCAGTTCGAAACATACCGCCAATTAATTCCAAAGGTTTTCCGCTTCAACGAAATCCTAGTCATCAGCGATGGCTTGCAGGCGAGAGCTGGAACGCTGAGCCTGAACAAAGAGAGGTTCACGCCCTGGAAAACCATAGACAACCAGAAAGCACCCGAACACACGCCAGAAATTGACACCTTAATCAAGGGGATGCTGAACAAGGACACGCTCCTCGACTTGGTCAGGCATTTCGTGGTTTACGAAGCTGACAAGGACAAGAAGGACGGGCGGCTGAAAATAGTGAAGAAAATCGCTGCGTACCAGCAGTACAACGCCACAAACCAAGCCATAGCCTCGACTGTCAAAGCAACCAAGGGGGACAAGAAGGCTGGCATCATCTGGCACACGCAGGGCTCAGGCAAAAGCCTGACAATGGTTTTCTACGCAGGCAAAATGGTTTTGCATCCAGAGTTGGAGAACCCGACCGTAGTCATGCTAACGGACAGGAACGACCTTGACGACCAGCTGTTCGGAACCTTTGGCAGATGCCAGGAACTCCTTCGGCAAAAGCCCCAACAGGCGAGGAACAGAGAAGAACTCAAAGAACTTCTCAGCGTGTCTTCAGGCGGAATCATTTTTACGACGATACAAAAGTTCTTCCCAGAGGAAGGCACAGAGTTTCCGCTTCTTTCAGAACGCAAAAACATTGTGATCGTCGCCGACGAAGCCCACAGAAGCCAGTACGGGTTCGGACTCAAAGTACCCAAGAACCTGGATAAGGAGGGGCTTAAATACGGCTACGCCAAATACGTGCGAGACGCTCTGCCCAATGCCACGTTTATCGCTTTTACTGGAACACCAATCGAGAAAGCAGACCGCAGCACCCCCGCCGTCTTCGGAAAGCCCATCCATGTCTACGACATTCGCCAGTCAGTCGAGGACGGAACAACTGTACAGATTCTCTACGAGAGTCGCCTCGCAAAGCTGGAACTGAAGCCTGAAGAAAGACCAAAGATTGACTCAGAGTTCGAGGAAGTCACGGAGGGCGAGGAAGTCGAGGGCAAAGAGTACCTCAAAAGCAAGTGGAGCCGACTCGAAAAAGTTGTCGGAAGTCCTAACAGAATAAGCCGTGTGGCAAAAGACATTGTTGAGCATTGGGAAGCCCGCAGCTCGCTAATCGGAGGCAAAGCCATGATTGTCTGCATGAGCAGAAGAATCTGCATCGACCTCCACAACGAACTAAGGAAACTGAGACCTGAATGGTACAGTCCAGACGACGACAAAGGAACTATGAAGGTCGTGATAACGGGTTCAGCCGCTGACGGTCCTGACTGGCAGGAACACATTCGAAACAAGCAGCGGCAGACATGACCTTGGCGAACGCATGAAAGACCCATCCGACCCCATGACCATCGCCATCGTCAGGGACATGTGGCTAACTGGGTTCGATGCACCTAACCTCAACACGATGTATCTTGACAAGCCCATGAAGGGTCACACCCTGATGCAGGCTATAGCCCGTGTCAACAGAGTTTTCAAAGGCAAAGAGGGCGGATTAATCGTCGACTACATCGGAATTGGTCAGGACCTCAGAGAAGCCTTGTCCGAGTATACTTTGAGCGACCAGAAGGAGACGGGTATACCGCAAGAAGTCGCAGTGCAAAAGATGCTGGAGAAATACGAGGTTGTCCAGGCGTTTTTCCATGGCTTCGACTACAAGCCGTTCTTTGGAGGGAAAGAAAAGAAAATGCCCATCATGCTAAACGCTATGGAGCACGTCCTTAAACAGGAGAAAGGCAAAGAACGCTACCTGGAACAGTCTGGGCTGTTGCTGAAGGCGTTTGCGCTGTCACTACCGAATGAGAAAGCCCTGCAAATACGGGACAACGTAGGCTTCTTCCAGGCTGTGCGAGCAGCAATCGTCAAGAACACGGAGAGCAAGTCCCAGTCTCAAGTCGAGGACGTGGACTACGCGATAAAGCAAATCCTTTCCAAAGCAGTTATTTCTGACAGAGTTATCGACATCTTCGCTGCTGCGGGACTGGAGAAACCCAACATCTCCGTTCTTTCAGATGAGTTCCTTGCTTATGTGAAGAATATGCCCCAGAAGAACCTAGCCTTCGAAGCCCTGAGAAAACTGCTGCTTGAGGAAATCAGAATCAGGCACAGAAAGAACATTATCCAAGCCCGCTCATTCGAAGAACTGCTTGACAAAGCCATCAAAGCCTACACCAACAAGAGCATAGAAGCCGCCGAAATAATCCAGCAACTAATCGACCTTGCGAGAAAGATGCGGGAGGAACAGCAAAGAGGCAACCAGCTTAATCTTTCCGAGGAAGAAATCGCCTTCTACGATGCCTTAGCCGACAATGAGAGCGCCGTGCAGGTTCTTGGAGACAAAACGCTTCATGCAATGGCTAAGGAATTGGTAGATACGGTGCATAAGAACACTTCAGTTGACTGGACGCTGAGAGAAAATGCCCAAGCAAAGCTCCGAGTGCTCGTCAAACGGATGCTGAGGAAATACGGGTACCCGCCAGACAAACAACAGAAAGCGACGGACACAGTTCTGGAACAAGCAAAACTTCTTTGCAAAGACTGGGCGGAACTACAACGATAGGAGTTCAACACTAACTTGCAAATGAATGCTCCCCAAAAGGCTAGGTGAATAGAAAGTGCCACATCCAAAGCCCAAAGGCAAAGCAGATAAAATCAGCATATATGCATCAAGTAGACTAATTTTCCCATTCATAGTTTACCCAGTCTCGCCTGCCATCCCTTTTTCTGAAAATTTCCACAGAGAATTATGCACAGGGCATAATTAATGAGCCTTGCGCTCGGGCATCGATGGCTTCAGGCGTCTGTCCAGCGGATTCCCTTAATCATCATTACGCAATTCGCTTCTTGGAACCCAATTTCTAGTACTAGAGAAAAAAAGCGGGATGGCTTGAACTCAAAACCACGAGTTCAACGTCGTCTCCACACGATTTGCAGTAGCGTTAGGGACACTTTCCCGAACAATATGGTAACTTGTGGCACAGGCTCCAACATCTTTTTCCATGAACGATAACAGAATTTGCTGCCCATCGGATACCGCTTGTCGGTTTTTCATTTCGGCATCTCCTCTGGAAACAAGGCAGGGTACTTTGAAGCGTAGCGGTCACGCAACCACTCGAACTTGTCCTGGCTGACTGGACTCCCGCAGGTGGGGCAGTTGAACCCCTTTGCTTTGAGGTCGACTGGCTTCACCTTGGGTTGGACTTGGCGAGTTTGGCTGCTGGCTTAGTTTCGGTCTTCGGAGTTCGGCAATGGACGCAGAGTCCGCCTTCAAGTTCGTAGACTAAGAAGCGTCTGCCACATCCTTGGCACTTGGGCATCTGGTCGATGTACGTGGGTTCGCCTGGGATAAGGGGCTTGGGCGTGATGGCTACATCGTCCTTCTCGTTGGCGAAGCAGAACGTGATTTGGCACAGCGCCGTCATGGTCAAACCCGAGTCGAGCCATGCTTCCCTCAAATCGTCCGCCAACGTTTCAAACGTGGCTTCTTTTTCGTCTCGGTGGCTGATTACGTCAAGGACGGCATCATAGTCGCTTCGGTTGAGAGTGAAAAGGATGATATTTCCGTTTTTGTCTGCGCCAACATCGATGTCTTGCATATCCCTATAGTGAGTGCGGATGATGTCAAGCAGAGCGTCGGCTTTAATGGCAGAGAAGCCAGGTGGCAGCATCGCCTTGATTGTGATGGTGCCAGCTATGAGACTGTCGGCAACCTGCTCCGCCGTCGACGGCTCGACAAGGAGCGGGGCTGTGACGGGTTCAATCGGGACTGCGTCGATTTCGGTGATGGGGGCTTCCAGATATGTGGACTCGATTTCTGTGTTTCCTGGTTCCTGATTCGACAGAAAGTCTGCTACACGCCGTGTAGCACCCTCAGCTTTCGCAGTTCCACCTAAGGAACCAGATTCAGCTTTGTTTTGGTCTTTGAATTTGTCTGGAAGATACTTGAGTACCCAGTTTAGGCTCATGCCTAGTTGTTGTCCGATTTCTTTTGGCTTCTTATGAAAGTGTTCGGCGCAGAACGTGACGAGCGCAGTCTTTTCCGTTTCGGTCAGGTCGTGGCGATGCAGGTTTTCGGTGCTCAGGACTGTAAACGCTTGCTCGTCATTTAGCGTTCTGATTAGGGCTGGGATTTCTTTCAACCCTGCCGTTTTCGAAGCGTTGAATCTTCTTTCGCCAGCGACAAGTTCGAACTTGTCCTCCTCAATCTTGCGGACGATGATGGGTTCGATAACGCCTTGTTCCCTGATGCTTTCGGCTAGCTCACTCAAGTCCGAGCCCTCACGTATGTTGAATGGGCTGCAGACTATTTTGGAAATAGGAATTTTTAAGAACTGTTCTTCGGTCATTCTTTCACCTCTTGCTGCAAAGATTCGTTTGGGTCGAGTTTAGGGCAAAGGTCGATGACTTCGATTTTGATTTTTCTTATTTTGCTTCCAGGCAGATGCTGGCATCTTGGACATTTTCGAGGGCTTTTTACTATGGGTATCCAAGTGTGTCCGCATTTTTCGCAGACCACTTGAACTATTTCCGTTCGAATGCTTTTCATCTTTTCAACCACTCCATAGTAGTATAATAAAAAAAGTTGCAAGAGAATTTAGTAGACCGCTCTCTTGAGCGAACGTCGTCAAATAGGACAAGCTCAGTAGATACGCTTCACCCTACCATGGCTTGCTGACCTGTTTTGCTCGCCGTAGCTCATTCTCGGCACCGTATTTAGAAAAATCAAAGTCAACAATTCAAACCACTTAGCCAATGGGGGAATTATGCCGAAAGCATAATTATTTAGACTGAAGGGCTACGTCCTGGAACAGGGACAACATTCCAAAGACGTGAGCCGCTCATAAGAAAAACCATTTTTGTGGTTAGCCCGTTGGGGCAGTCGTCACGCACCCCACACACCTCGACACCCCCCTAACACCCCCCACTATTATCTATCTATTATATCTAGAAAAACTAGATAGATAGATAGTAGTGCGTTAGACGTGCCGTAGTTGTTGTGCGTGCGTGACACGTTGTCCGTTGTTGTTGATGGTGGTGGTGTGTACGTACGTGTCTGTTTGCTGACCACGGTTCTTTTTTGCTTGGGTGAGGGAAGGCAGCGCAGCGGGCTGCTGAACTGGGTTCTCACCTCTGAAAAAATGCCGAAATCCAATGTTTATTTGTCCTCTGGTGAATGAAGATGAAGCATGAACAAGAAGATGAGAAAAAAACTCCAAACCAGAACCCGATTTTTAGGGAAGATAAACCGAGGACGTTCGCAGGGCTAAACAGGCTGAACACCATCAAGGTCAGCTGCCCCGAGAACGAAAAGGTCGAGGAAATCGTCGGCTCCCTGAAGCGCACTCTGCAATGCGAAGTTACAAGCCCGATAATGTGGTCCAACGAGCAACATCTCTTTTACGTCTATCTTAGCGTCGCCTAAAGGAAGGGAGGCTCAACCACGATGAATACATACGCAACGATTCTAGCTTTGCCTAGATAAGCTAGATGGATTACTCAGCGCAGGAGGCATCTTCTGATGGTCGACGGCAAAATCCACGCCCACAGATTCGACCCAGTTACCTACAAAGCCTTCACGGACTTGCTTCCACGACTCGGGATTAAGTACACGGAAGATGGGTTAGACCAAGCTCTGCGTGAGTACATTACAATCCACAAACCTGAAGCGCTATGCCCAGTTAACCTGACCATGACTTTAGCACCCGCACCGAACAAGCAGTCAGAAGTTGCCCGCAGACTGAAACTCACGCATACGAAAGGACCTCTTAGGCAAACTCTTAGTAACCTTCAGTTTTGCTGTCATAAGATAACGCTTATTCTGAACTTGCACCCTGGATGGGTGGAAATAACAAGTTTGCGCCAAGAGTTTAGCCGCCTTGACGACGTTGTGAACAAACGTGCTCTGACCATAGACTTGCAGAAGCAACTACCGAAAGCTGTGGATATACTGTTGAAGTATTCAGACCCAGAACTCGAAAAGATGCTGACGGCAGCGGAACAGTACCTGAACGACTTTGACAGACTGAAACAGTTGCTTGCAAAGACCTTCCTCAATTACAAATACGTTGACCCAGAACTCGGCAAGCTGCTTGTGACAATGGAGCAGTACCTAAAAGACGGAATAATCGGAGGAGACACCCGTAATGCCCCAGCCTGAACACAGGATGACTCACGCCGAGGAGCGGTCAGACAACATTGCTAGGCTCCTGGCAATGTGCGCCAAAACCCGCAAAACGCCGAGCAGCATCGGGTTCGCAGACTTCATCATAAACTTCTGTTACAAGGTCTTCGACTGCAAGAAACGGACTAGCAGAGAGTACATGGACGTATTGATTTCAAGCTGGCACACCGACAGGTGGCAGAGCAGGGTGGATGAGAGCCCGTACCTATCCGACGAGGAGAAAATAGACTACCTCGTTTGGGCGAGGACGAGGTTTTGACTAATGTCTGGAACATACCCTTGCAAGTTCGGCGACGGTCAATGTGACAAGTTCAACCCAGAAAAGTACGCTTGTCTCCACGGTGGCGGGGTCGGTTGCGGTAGTTGGCGAAAACTAACCGACGAGTCTATTTGCCAGGATGAAGGTTTGAGACGGAAAGTTATGCCCCAAGCAGCCCAACGGAAGGCTACTCCATGGGAAATTTAAATGGAAATGTTCATTCCAGCCACATATGGAAGTAAAGACTGCTAAGAAGATGTAGAGACGGAGCAAACGGTAACCAACAAGGAGGCTAAGACGAGTTGACCTTTGACAACGATGGGTCGCTATATGTAAGCACCAAGACTTCGGCTGAAACCGTTAATCCGAAGTGTCCGCAATGTGGTGCTTCAGATGTGGATTGCAACGGTCACCGTTACCTCAAAGACGGAACAGATGTCCAGCGTCACCTCTGCAATTCCTGCGGCTTCCGTTTCTCCAAACACGCAAACCCAAACACTCCCTCAAAGTTACCGTGTATTTTACCACATGTTTTAAAAGACAACAGCGGCTTAGAATCAAGCAACCAAATATGCGCCAAACAACTGGTGAAAAATTTGGAAACCGCAACAGAACCGAAAACTGTTGTGGGTGGCAACAAAATCGCTGAATATGCTTGGTGGCTCAAGAAAGACGGAAAAAGCGAAGCAACCATCTTAGGCAGAGTCAAACTGCTGCGAAGGCTCGTCAAACGTGGAGCCAACCTCTACGACCCTGAGTCCATAAAGAAGACAATCGCAGAACAGGCTTGGGGAAACGGGCAGAAAAACAACGCCGTCGACGCCTACTCGTCCTTCCTGTCAATGGTCGGTGGCACATGGGAACCGCCAGCCTACAAAGTCGTCCGCAAAATCCCTTTCATACCCAAAGAAGCCGAAATCGACCAGCTCATCGCAGCCAGTAGCAGACGCATGGCAATCTTCCTGCAACTGCTTAAAGAGACGGGCGCAAGATGCGGCGAAATCTGGCAACTAAGCTGGGACGACGTAGACTTCGAGAGCAAAGTCGTCAACATAACACCCGAGAAACACAGCAACCCACGAGTAACCCGCCTAAGCAACAAGCTCTTGGAAATGCTTCAGAGCCTGCCCAAAAACTACGGCGACAGAGTCTTCTCATATCCGCATATGCGGGTCGACCACTTCGCCGTAAACTTCCAACGACAACGCAGACGCACCGCAACAAAAATCAAGAACCCGAGACTGCTAAGAATCCACTTCCACACGCTACGATACTGGAAAGGCACGATGCTCTACCACGAGACCAAGGACATGTACTATGTCATGCAGCGTCTGGGACACAAGAACATCGCAAACACGCTCCTGTACGTGCAACTTGAAGAAGCACTCTTTCAAGGCGAAGCCGAATACGTCTCAAAAGTAGCCAAGACCGAAGCAGAAATCTGCACCCTCATAGACGCAGGGTTCGAGTACGTCACAGACTTCCAAGGGTCAAAAATCTTCAGGAAAAGAAAGTAGCCACCGCAAAAAAGTCAAGAAAACCAGTCAACATCACCCTTTTGCACCCCCGTACTTTTTGCTTATATTGGTGCAGGGGGTGGGATTTGAACCCACGAACCTCTACAGGATAGGCTCCTGAAGCTAGCATACCGCTCTCTTGGAAAAGGGCGGTTCTACGCCTTTGACCATGCTCGGCGACCCCTGCACTTATGTGGATCAAACTTGAGATGGGCCGGGGCTGGGATTTGAACCCAGGCAAAAGGCTCCACAGGCCTCTAGGCTACCAAGCTACCTCACCCCGGCCACATTTCCATGCTTTACGTTGGCTGGGTAGCATTGCGAGTGTTTCTGTTTTGCGTGTAACCATTCTTGTCATTCTCCTTTATTTCCGTTTCCGCATAGTTGGACGCCGTTAACAAACTTGAGGGGCTCAAGACCGGCATCGAGTTTAAGGGGTTCTTCATTTAAACTGATAGCTTTGATAATGAACTCAGTCGTAGGGTGCCTAAGAATCTGCCAACAGGATAGCCTTTGCCTACTAAAACTTAAATCGCATACGCTGGATGAGGCTTATAGATAGAAATTTCAAAAGGGTTTGCGTCGTGGAATTGAACTAGAAATTTATGATATAAACTCTTTATTTTGGCTTACCCTAAGTATTCACACCAACTTTTTGGGCTTTCCCAGACTCTGACTTTTTCAAGTTTCACGGAGGTGGGTATTGTTTTCTTTAGGTGATCAAAAGCGTATTTTGAAATGTTTTCGGATGTTGGGTTGCCAATTTCTGTTATCTCATTTAGGTATGTGTGATCAAGTTTGTCGGCTAATTCTTGCAGGCTTGCCTTTAGAACGATGAAGTCTACAACCATGCCGGTGGATTCTGTTTTTTCGCCTATAACAAAGAGTTCTATTTTCCACGTGTGCCCATGTAGCCTTTCACATTTGCCGTTGGAAGCGAGAATATTGTGGGCTGCATCAAACGTTGTTTCAACTCTTAGTCGATACATGCTGTAACCTCATTATAGGATTCCGTGCCATTCTGAAAAAACGTTATGATCATGGATGGATTCTATGCTTACGCATTTAACTTTACAATACCTATCAGGGTACTTTTCTTTTAACAGCTGCACGCACTTTCTCGTCACATCTTCCACGAATCTGGCGTTTTCATGCATTTTTTCCACCACTTTCTTTTCTTCGGACCTTTTTAATAATGAAAATATAGGTGAACTAAAACTCTGATTGCAAATCTCGATGACATCTAGCAGTTGAATTTTTGGGTTTGAGCTGTCTATTTCGACGCTGAGAGTGCCTCTTTGGTTGTGAGTTAAGCCGTTGCACATAGCTTTTGAGCATGGGCAAGCTAAGGCTCCGTTGATTTGAATGCCTGCAGTTTTGCTTTTTGTCTTAGTAGAGAATTTGGCGAACATTTGAGCAATGGAATTTTCTTTCTCTCCGCTTGGCCTTATCCTTTCATAAGGAAGTTCACCAAAGACTTCAGTCTGACAATCAAATCCATGTTTTTCTAATGCTTGTTTTGAAATCAGTTCAGCTAAATCTTCTATTGACGAAGCGGTGTTTGGTGTCGCCCTAACTGATTCAACAAAACGACTCATGTGAACGCCGCGAAGATTGGCGGGCAAAGTTATGTAACTATTTATGGTGACAATAACATTATAGGTGGCTTTAGCCCTTTTTAAGGAAACTAGTTTCCTTAGACCCTCAATGCCAACTTTTTCTAGCTCAATCTCGTTTTCGGGCTTTTGGTTTTGAACATCGATAGTCAAGAACCCTTTATCATCCTGCGCCTTAGCCCTCAATTTTCTATTTTCCACCATTTTACCCGTACCCACGTGAACCGCAATGGTGATGTGGCTTATTATTCTTTACTTTATGATTTTCGATTTATTTTATTTTATTGCGCCTAAATATTTATCATGTCTGCCGCCCAACAATAAACCTTGGGCTTTCCTTCAAGCCCTTTTTCTTTGGCAAGTTCCGTTCAAAAAATGAGAACTTAGGCTGGTGGGGTACCGAAGACGCTGAGGTTGATTTCGTAATGGTCAATGTTCCTGTTATCCGTCGCCAACCAAACCTCAACGGACGCTGTTTCCCTGCTACTTAAACCAACGAAGGCAGTGAGAAATGGCCCAACTTCAGGGTTTGTTGGACTCACATCCTTCGCATTTATTGTGACATTTTGGGAATAGAGAGTTGCGGTCAAGAAAATAAACGCGTAATTATCAGTAGATAAAGGTAGTGGGTTTTCAGGGTTGTAATCGTTTCTCAATGTGACGTTTATTATGAAAATTGGGTCGCCTTTGTTGATTATGTTGCCTTCAGTAGGGTTACCTGCCTTGAGAGTCTCGTTAGCGTATCCGTAATATGTGGTTGCAGATACCAAAAAGATTCTTGTGGCTGATTCAAAAATCGTTCCTGCACTTGAGTTCGAAATGCTTTGGAAAACATACCCTGAGAGATATTGTGGGCTTATCTGCTCTACGTTGGTTGCTAGTGTAGGTGGTCCGCCGCGCGATGGTTCCAGTGTTCGCGATAATGCAGGAAACCAGAATATTCCGCTTACTGCAATCACAGCAATTAAGACAGCCGCTAAGACTATTTTCAGATTTTTATCCATGCCATCACTGTTGCGTCAGGTGAGATCTTTAGGCTCTCTCGATATTTAATTCTAAGCTTTAGAACATTAGTTTTGGGGCATTCACGGAACTATCAGAAAGAGTTATCACCCGAAGATTAACAAGAAGAACAATCACCCGAAAACTAAGCAGCGCCCTAATCTAATAGTTTATTAGTTTCAACTTTATTATTTGCGTCTTTAAAAATTGCTTGGTGGTTTATTTGGAGAAGTTGTCGATAAGCGCTCCGGCACATTTGCACACGGGTAATTTTGATTTAACTGGTGATTTAGGTAGACTCTATGGAACGGTAGGTTTCGCCATTGATCTTCTGCTTGAAGTTGAAGTTGCCAAAGCCAAAGGAATCAAGGCTGAAGATAAAGATGCATACAAATTTGCGAAACGTTTTGTGGAAAAAACGCATATAGAAGGCGCAGAAGTCCAAATTAAGAGAGAAATTCCGAAGTTTGTCGGCTTAGGTTTTCACACGACGTTAGCGCTCTCGATAGGCGTCGGATTATCCAAGCTGTACGAGTTGAATTTGAGCGTTGAAGATGTAGCATTAATTATGGGCAGGGGAACAATAACTGCCTTAGGCGTGTACGCATTCAAAACAGGCGGATTCATAATTGAAGGCGGCTTCAAAGTTGACCAAAGAGAAAAGATGGTTCCACCGCTCATATTCCAAAGTGCAATGCCGAAAAATTGGTTTTTCGTTGTTGCTGTTCCTGAAAAATCTAGGCTCAAAATAGCCAAGATGCGAGAAAAGGAAGATGAAATTCTTGGAAACCTAAAAGTGATGCCTAAAGAGTTATCTGACGAGCTTTCAAGGCTGGTTTTGGTTAAGCTCATGCCTGCGTTCGTAGAAAAAGATCTCAGGGGGTTTGGGGAAGCACTGACCGAGTTTAATTTTAAGCTCGGTCGATTTTGGAAGGGCTATCAAGAAGGAACTTACTGCAATCAAGTGGTAGAAGAAGGCGTCAAACTCATGTTGCGCCGAAGCGCATGCGCATGCCAAACTTCTTGGGGACCAACATTCTACTCTATAGTGAAAGGAGAAAGCGAAGCAAAACGCCTAACCGAAGAGCTAAAGCAATTTTTGAACAAAAACGGCGGCGGAGAAGTATTCTATACTAAAGCGAATAATTCAGGCGCTTCTGTTTTGAAGGTGTAAAAATGGTCAAATCAATCGGTATAGATTCGGGAACAAAAACCATGGATATCTATGGTTTCGATGACAAAGACGGAAAAGTTTTAATTGACTTAGCCATCCCCAGAGATGAAGTAACCAAAAACCCCAGCCTCATAATTGAAAAGCTTAAAGAAACCCAGCAGACTGCGGGTTCCATAGATGCAATTGTTGGTCCTTCTGGCTATGGAATGCCTCTTCAAAAAGCAAGGGATGCAAGCTATGCAGATATTGCCTTGGCAACTTTTGTAACGGCGGCTGATGTGGAAAGGAAGTTGAAGATTGTTGGTTTAAGAGAAGCCATGAAAATGATGAAAACCACCGAAGATCTAAAGGTTTGGTTTACGCCGTCGGTAGTTCATTTAACGACGGTTCCTAAGTACAGAAAGGCTAACAAAATAGACATGGGTACTTCTGATAAAGTTCTCAGTGCTGTTTTAGCAGTTAAGAATCAAGCAGAAAGACTAAAAATCCGCTATGATGAAACCAATTTTATCCTTTTGGAAATAGGATTTGCATATACTTCGGCGCTGGCGATTAGAAACGGCCAAATAGTTGATGCCATGGCTGGAACCGCAGGCTTTCCCTCCTATTTGGGTATGGGCTTTGTTGATTCAGAACTGGCATACGCCCTTGCTAACACGGTTAAAGATTTCTCAAAACTCATGCTTTTCTCTGGAGGATGCGCATCGGTTGCTGGAATTGATCAATCAAAACCCTTAGAAGAGTTCGTCAGTCTTGCTAAAAGCAACGAAGAAGTGAGAGCGGGATATGACCTGATGATGGAATCAATAGTTAAGGATGTTGCCTCACTTTTGCCCTCTATTAAGCCCAAAGAAGTGATGCTGAGTGGGAGATTTGTAAATATGCCCGAATTTCTCGACGCGGTAAAGTTTAGGTTGCAAGATTTCTTTAGCGAGATTGGATTACACGTAGATGTCGTGAGGTTTCAAGGCGAGGCAAAGATTTCTAAACAAGCGGCAGAAGGCGCGGCAGTGTTTGCCAACGGGGTAGCTCACGGCAAATTCGAAGAAATAATCCGCGTCATGAAGCTAAGAGAAAGTGAAGGAACAATCTTTGATAATCTGTATCTTGGCGAAACGGTGAAAAAAAGGTTAGATGTTTTCAAAAAATCCTAAAACCGCTCTTCACCAAAAAAGTCTGTTTTTCACCATTTTGCGCTTCAGATAAACTTTTGTAAATCTGCGGTTTTGATGTTTCTAAATCCTTTAATGTTTTCCCCGTTGGATGTGATATTGTAAAGCTTAATTTTTTCGCCCGTTTCAACGGCTAGCCATTCAAGCAATTCTTTGCCTATTTTGAGTTTTTTTCTCTTAACCTCAATTGATGCTACATGCTTCTTGGAGTATTCGCCTACGGTGTATCCGAAATCCATTCCCGCTAATGCAATCAGTTTAGCCCCCATCCCTGCTGCTAGAAAAACTGCTCGGTCACCATCAGTGAAGCCCAGAAAATTGTGGACATTGGAACGAGGATGCGCCTGTGTGCTGCCTATGGCTTTGGAGAACGCTGGCACATATTTTTTCAACTTATCAATATTATCGCCATGCGCATGAATAACCACGATAGCCCCAAGATTCTGAGCGTAAATAATATCGCTAATTATTCCGTCTAAGTCGGTAACGATTACGTTTGGCGCTGTTCCTGATATTTGAACGAAAGCTGTTGTCGCTCCATCGGCCACAACGGTCACAGTCTTTTGCAAAAGCTCTTCTTTCATGACTTCTCGGAGGCCTTCTTCAAGAGATGGCCCAGCACCAAAAACCAACACAGGTCTATTTTCAATTAGCTTCCTTAGCTCAGCCACATGCCCAGCCCGCCCCTCCAGCAAAACGCTTAACAAATCAGTTGCCTGCTGGTCTTCGCGCTGGTCGTACCCGAAGGTTTCAAGAATTTTGTTATACCACGGCAACCAATCATCCAATGTAAAGTTCACGTTTTCTTTCCTCAATTATTCTGAATAAATCTTGCTTTTTCGTCTTTCTGCCAACTCATGGGTTCTTTGAATTGTTGATTTTATGTAGGCTCCTTTATTGTTTGCTTTTGTGAAGAATACTTGCCCGCCAACGCTTTCTTGCAAGAACTTCTTGGTTGAAATTGATAATTTTTTTGCTTCTGCTTCTTCATGGGCAAGTCCGTAAACGGTTGGACCCCAGGAACTTTGCCCGGCGCCATAGGCTCCGTTTTCCAGCATGTGCTTTATGCAGTCTCCTGTTGAGGAGCTTGAGAATCGTGCTCCTTGAGCCGTTGCAAAGTAGTCTCCAACTATGTTTTGAATTTTAGTTAAGGATTTTCCAAAGGTTTCTATGTCTCTTTCCTTGAGTGCTGGCAGCAGACCCATAACTATCAGGTGACTTATGAGGGCGGCTTTTTCTTTATGCATAGGCTGCAAATGCCCAAACGCTGTGGCTTCCTCTTGACCAGATAATCCTTTCTTAACATGGGGGATAGCTACAACAAAAAACCAGTCCTCTGGAAATGACTGACGAAATATTACAGGCGGAAAGTTTTCCAAGGCTTGGGGATTAGGCTTGTTTCCTTGACTTTTTAATCCAGCTTCAACAACAAAACCGCCTTGCTCAAAAAGCGCTGTTCCCACACCAGAAACGTGTCCCCTTCCCGTTAAACGCGCAAGGCTTTCAACCGAGGCCTTAATATGAAAAAGCTTTGATACTGCAACTGCAGCGGCTAACGATAACTGGGTTCCGGAGCCTAATCCAACGTGCTCAGGGATAGTTTGCCTTACGCTAATAGAAACTTGAGGTTTTATGTTATATTTCTTAAGAAATAGCTCCACTATGGGTCGTAAATTTTCGCTTTTTTCGCCCTTAAATTCAAGATTTTGGGATGATTCAGCCTCAAGAATGACGTTAGGACGATTTATGGCTACTCCTATTCCGCCAAAAACCCGCCCCAGTTCGCCTCCTAAATCAATAAGTCCTAAATGAAGTCTGGCTGGAGTTCTCACGTAGACCTTCATTCTTAACCGTCCATGCACTTATCTTTTGAGTTAAATTGGCTGCGACCCAAGCGTCATAAATTAAGCTGCATGAGTCATGAGACACCATCGGTAAAATTCGATTATATCTATTAACCTTTGCGTTTGCTTTTTGATTTATCTGATATTTCTCTCAAATAAGAGGGGTTTACTGTTTAACTATTTAATATTTAGTCAACTATGTAGGTCCAGAAAGCAGAAGGTTAACTTCTTTTTGTTGACGAATTTCTGTAGTAAATAGTATACCCTATAGTGGAGGCTTTTTGATGTGGGATTTTGTTTTTTAGCTTCTATCGTATAAGTTGCTCGGGGGGATACTGTTAAGTTAAGTGACCCATGAAGGAAATTAAAATTCATGGATTTTTGTTTCTTTGCTTCTATCTGCCTTTCTAATTTTGTCTGCTTCTTTGTAAACATTTACTGTTGTTGAAGGAATGTCAGGTTTTGCACCTTTAAGTAATTGTTCAACAGTAAGTATCTGTATTGCAGGGTATTCGTGTTTCCATAATGGAGAAATATATGGGTCAGTTGCTTTAACTTCATCAATCATTTTGCTTGTAGGTTCCTCAAGAGTTACAAAAAGTCCAATTACTGCTTTTTGACGATTTACAACATCTCTCAATTCTCTTATCTCTTTAACACCCACATGACCGCTTTTTACTTGAATAACAATTTTTTCATAATGCCCTTCTGCCTTATCAGCAAACCGAATCCAACCATCTACTCCTTCATCCGCACCTTTCTTTCCCTCTTTAGGCTTAGAAGTTGAAGAATGGCTAGGATGAGCGTTTTCAATCAGGTTTAATGCCCACCATTGGAATTGATAGCGGTCTCTAAGGGCAAGTTCTCTAACACCATCTATGTCTTTTGGTTCACCTTCAACAACGAATTTACTTTTGGGAAATGATTCTTTAAGACGACTCTTAATCAAGTTAATAGCAAGATAGGTTATATCAATACCCACCCATCGCCGATGCAATTTTTCAGAAGCAATTATCGTAGTTCCGCAACCGCAAAAAGGGTCAAGAACCGTTCCATCTTTAGGGCATGAACTGTTTATGATTCGCTCAAGTAAACCTAAAGGTTTCTGAGTCTGATAGCCTAGTCTCTCAGGAGCAGTAGTACCTAACCATTGAACATCAGCATCAATAATTTCATCAGTTCCATAAACAGTCCCTTGAGTATAAGGTTGAGCAGCCCAAATATCGCCTAATGGTTGACCATCAGTTTCTTTAAAATATCGTACTGGAGTGGGCCACGCTGAACCCACTTTTATTTCAACCAAACCTTCTTTATACAATCGCTCTAATTTCTCTAAAACACCTAATTTCGCAAATTCAGGTGGCATTTGTTCAGCAAGATATTGAGGGATTGCCCAATGCCTATTTTTAACACTTGGATTAAATCCATGCCAAGTTTGCCCTGATTCACCATTAGTTGCTCCCGAGCCAGTAAGAATATTGCCTCCTGTAGTAAACTTACTCTTTCCAGTTTCATCCTTACTAAATCTACTAGTAACATGGCCCTTCATGTATGGTCTTCTTACAATATTAAAGAAGTAATCATCCGTTTTTGTATAGAAAAGAATTGTGTCATGTATCGGTCCAAAACTTTTTGTTGGACTATGGGCTCCCGTTCTTCTCCAAATTATCTCATTTCTAAAGTTTGTAGGGTTAAAGGTTGCATCCATTAATATTTTCAAATAGTGACTTGCCGTTGGGTCACAATGAACAAAAATGGAACCAGTCAATTTTAAAACACGATGCAACTCTAAAAGCCTGATTTCCATCATAACAAGATAAGCAAAAAGGTCATTCTTACCTAAGAAACCAAACAATGAAGCAATCATATCACTAACTTGAGAAGGCGCTTGAGTTACTAAGTAATCATAAGCGTGTGCTGCTTGTTGATCCCATTGCCAAAAATCTGAGAAAGCACGTATCTGAGCGGTAGATTGTTCCCCTGTTCTTTCCTTGAATAGAATGTTATAATCTGCTTCGCTGTTAAAAGGTGGGTCAAGATAAATTAAGTCTATACTTCCATCATAAAAATGGTTTCTAAGAATCTCTAGGTTATCACCATAAAATAAGGTGTTGACTGGAAAACAGGTTTGAGACATGCCTTAACATTGTTGGTATCTGTTTAAAAAACTTCGGTTATTTTCAGGTGCTATTTTATTTTGACACGTTGTTTAATACGCTTTTCATATTCCTCTTCTGTTATGAGGCCCTTCTCAATCAACAAATCAACTAAGGCAGAATGCATATCGTCTAAGAGGTCTATTTCTTCTAATGGTTCTCGCTCAATTTTCGTTTTCTTAGAGGTCTTTGACATATCCTTTCATCCGTCCGTCCATTTTCTCAATTTCTTCATGTTTTCCACCTTTCGCTAAATATCCTTGTTCACTTAGCCAATTCATAATTATGGTTCTTACGGTGTCGCTGTATCCTTCACCAATTTTTCCAATGACTTCTTTATCCAAGATTTCGACCACTCCATCAGGGAGGCTTACGATAATTTTCTTCATTTACTTATCACCTTTATTCCTTGTTTTTCTTCTGTTTGGTTACTAAGAGCGTTAACTAATGTGATTGCTTCATGTTTTGTTGCTTCATCAATTATGCCTTTCCAAGTGTTAGGTATGTTCATTCTTGCCGCTTGAGCTGGAGTTTTACCACCGAGACTTTGGTGAGGTCTAACACAGTTGTAGTGAACGCTCCATCCTTCAAGTAACAGTTTTGTTGAATCATAACTTTTTAGACCTCTCATACACCGAGTTCTATCTTTAAGAGTGCAATGTAGTCTTTCAACAATGTTATTTGTCTCTCTTGCTCTTATTCCAACTCTTTGAACGAACTCTGGACGTGTGTCTTTTCGCATGGTGTAGAATACTTTGTTGAAGGCACCACTGTAAACTTGGCTCCCGTCAACGAATACGGTTCTCGGTCTAACCTTGCTTTGTTCAACACCTTTTTTGAAAATACTAACGGTGTCCTCAAAGGTTCTTGTTTTTGAAAGGTGAGAAGCAACCATAAATCTTGTATCTTCATCTATCATTTCCCAAAACCAAATACTTCGACCTTCACAACTCAACATGGTTTCATCTTCATGCCATAAACCTGAAAGTTGTGGAACTTGAGCAATCATGTAATCCTTTGCAAGCTCAGAATATTTTTTGATCCAATTTAGAACTGTGACTTGAGAAACTTTCTCTCCAAAAATCTGTTCAAGATTTCTCCGAGTCTTTCTAAGAGACATTCCATCATAAAAGAAGTTTAGGGCTGCTACAATCATGTTTTTCTCATTTCTCATTCTTGAGAAATTGCCATTGGCAATAAAACGGCGCTTGCAATCTTTACACTTGTATAGCTGTTTGCCTTCATTGTTTAGCCCTTTTTTGGTAACATTCTCGGAGCCACAATATTTACAGTTCATTTGTCATGCCTCTTACAGTAATACTATAGTATTACCACAGTATTTATATTTTGTGGTATGCTTAAGAGATTCCTAAGGCACCACCAAAAAACATATCTTAACCGACTACATAATCATAAGGGTATATGGCGACTGGAAGGGGATTTGAACCCCCGACGTTCCGCTTAGTGGGCGGGTGCTACTGTCCGAACTAAGCTATCCAGCCACTTATCGTTAGGGAAACATTGTGGGCGCAGGTAGGACACAAAGTTCCCTAACGGTCACTCCAGTCAAGAATGACTATGATGCTTGGTTGTTTTCCTTTGCTTGTTGCTGTTTTGCTTTGATTTTTTGCTCCATGAATATCAACCAGTCTTTTGCGTATTCAATATTTTCCAATTTGTTAGCATCGTCAAAAATTTCAATGTAGAGACCGCCCTTTTGAATTTTGAGAGGCTCTTTTCCAATCGTGCTTTCCGTTGTAGTTTCCCTCCTGCCGAAGTCGCTTAAGCTTCTAAACCCGCCTTCCTTTGATAGAGGCGCGACTTTGTTGGCTACAACTATATGGTTTGACACTTTTTTGTATATTATGTAGACGTTTTCAGCCATTTTTGGAGCCTTAGAAATATCCACATTTGCTTTTTGCCTAAGAAAAAGTCTAATTTGCTCTTCCGTAACATCTTTCCCAAATTGTTCGAACAAGTCTCGAAAAAGAGCTATGCTTGAAACTGCTTTTTTCTTAGCCTGCTCTTTCTCACTCTGCTCGCCAAACATAATTGATTTGCCAAGCGGAGTTATAATTACACTATTTTTTCCAGTTTCTACTAGACCATATTTTTCCATTGATGAAATCAAATTAACAAATCCTCCGCCAGCTTTCGCCATTTGGAGGGTTTCTGCGACAAGTGAACGATTTGTTTCGTCAGTTTTAAGTACGTTGAAGTATTCTCGGAGCTTTTCTACACAAGCATCCAGATCAAAGAACGGATAATTATATTTTCCTGCTCGCGGCATTAGCTATCATCACTAACGAATATGGATAACTAATATTTAAGCTTTTAACAACCATGCAAAAAATGGTGTTTAACTAACTAAATATTTATGCAAAAATACGTAAAATAACCGTGAAAAGATTCTTGATTGGCTTATATCCAAAAAATCATCAAGTGGCATTATTTGATTGGAAAAAAACATGATTTGATGGCATATGGAACTTCTTGATAGAATACTTAAAATGGGAAAATGTGTTTTTGCTTTGGGTCACTTAACTTAACAGTATCGCTCGGGGGTAGCGTTTATTAATCTCGAAAAACATCTTTTAGTATGCCCGAAGGTTAGGGTAAAAGTCTTTGTTACGTCAAATCAAGCATGCGCTTGGTTGGATGTTGCAATGGCTTGATGGCTTATCGTTCACCTTAAACGAGGGTTGAATAAAGTATCCGTGTCAAAAAGAAGGAAGAGTGTCTGATTGTCAGGAAGTAAAAAAACGATACTTGTTGTTGATGATGACAAATCGATACTTCGAACATTCACGCGCATTCTTCAAAAAAGCGGTTATGAAATTGACGTTGCAGAAACCGGAAAAGAAGCTATGGAGAAAACAGAAAATCACCATTTCGATTTAGCATTAGTTGATATCAGGCTTCCAGATATGGATGGCACAGATTTACTTGCTAAACTCAAAAAGCAATTACAGCATACCGTGAAAATAATGATTACCGGTTTTCCATCCCTAGAAACAGGCGTTAAAGCGCTTGATGAAGGAGCAGATGCTTACTTGGTTAAACCTGTGAAACCTCAGGAACTGCTGATGCTTCTAGACGAGAAACTGAAAAACCGAGAAGACCCCAAAAAAGCAAGCACTTGAAATTTGGTAGAAAGAAACCGAGCAACCTCAGAAATAAAAGCTGTTGCATTACCAGTTATTTATAACTAGCTAAAAATCGGTCTCTTCAAAGACGAAGGACTCGATTTGGTTTCGCTCAAACGGTATTTCTTCAAAAGGTGTTAAGCCAACCTAAGCTTCACGTTCAGCCTCCTAGACAAGTTTTCAAGGTCTTGCACTATGTAGAAGAATGCCATCCAGGACCACTTGCCCCACCTACGGATGCCTTCATCCTTAACCTCCTTTACGGCCAGCCTGTTGTTATTTGGCTCCTTACCAAAGAACAGTTTGCCGAAAACCTCTGCTGACCAGACATCAATCGGGAAACCGCCGTGCGGATTTATTATGTCCGCGGAATAGTCGCCTATTCCTGGCAGTTCAAGAAGCTTCTTTTTTGCATCCTCAGGACTGAACTCTTCCAGTTCCTGCAGCGTGGGAAAGCCTTCTTTCTCGAGCTTCACCGCAAGTTCGATGATGCGTTTGACTCTGTAGCCGACTTTGCATTCCTTTGCAAGCGCTGGAGGGTTAAAGCTCGCCAGCTTTTGCGGTGAAGGCCAGACGTAGACTGTTTTTCGGTCAAACTCTGCCACGTCGCCGTATTTTCTTATTATGCAGTTCATCATCTCGTTGCTTCTTTTGAGCGGAGCCATCTGCAGAAGTATCGTCAAAATTGCGTCAGAAAAAACGTCGTCTCCCGTCGATGTGCTGTGCATGCCGTATAGGTCGTCGACCACGTACTTAAGAATCAAGTCTTCTTTTGCGAGCGCATAGAACTCACAAATGTCATCGTCTGCTCCGATGCAGTGGATTAGCAGCTTCTTTATTTTGTCGAGCTTTTCGCCGACAGGCTTGCTTTCTAGGAATATCCTTGCGATTACACGTGGGTTTTCTGTTGTTCCTCTCGAAGTGAGCTTTAACCCGATAAGCGTATTATCCAGATGCACGGCAGTCCAAAGCGTTTTTTTGTCGTAGATTTCGAGAGGAGTGAACAGTGGCCAGCCGGCAGGCTTCCTGACTGAAAGATGAAAGTTGTATGGAGAAACGGGTTTTATCTCGTAAGTTAACGAGTGATTAAGGTTGACCGTGTAAATCCCCTTCTTCTTACGCTAAACGAACCATCGTTTCTCTTTTGGCTTCCTGAGGTTTTAAGAATTGCTGTTGTGAGGAATAAAAAAACGTGAAAAGAAATTTACTCGACGTATATTGCTGGCTGGCTTGGCACAGCCATCATTGAGCGGCGCTTGGGGTCATAGAGTGCTTGATCTGCTTCACTGTACACTGATACTTCAGCGCTGAAGCGTGTTTTCAGAAAATCAAGTGCATTGTTTAGGATTCCTTTCTCGTTTGCAGCTTTAATATCTAGCATGTTTGCTTTGCGTTCGCTTTGCATCTTTGTCAAAGCCTTCATTATTCTTGGAACTAAGCTTGCGATGTCCTTCATGTGGGGTTTGAGGTCTTTATCCGATGCAAATTCTCGCATTAACTCGTTAATCTTGGCCTCGCCAGCTAAGCTTTTGTCTAAGACCCTGAGGTAAACCTGCCACTTCCAAGCTGCGGCTGTGTAGTAACATATGCGTTTGGGCGTAATCTTCATGGCTTTCAGGATGTTAGAAGTGTCCTCCATGACGTCAATTATTAGGTTCTCCTGCTCTTCCGCAGCGGCATCAACTTTTGAGGCATCAAACACTGGCCATTTTGCAACGCTGATGAATCCTGCCTCGCCTGTTTGGCTCCAAAGCTCCTCGCAGATGAAAGGCGCGAAGGGTGCAAGCATTTTAAGCCAAATTTTCACGGCTTCGCCGAGGGCTTTAGCTTCAGTGTTGCCTTTTCGTTGGATATACCATCGCAGGTCATTCCAAGTTTCAAACAGGGCAATCTGCAAGGCGGTTCGGGTTTTAAGCTCATCTAAGCTGACTGTGACATCCTTAATTCTCTGTTGAAGTTTACTTTGCAGCCATCGTTCCAGTACTGTGTCTTCTTCTTTTTTGGCAGAAGCAATTACTGCGCTTGCTAAACTGCATAATGCTCCAAACTTGCTTTTCAAGTCGCTTACGTTTTCCGCTCGCCAGTCAGGGTCATCCATGCCCTCTGCACCCAGCAACAGTGCGCTACGGGTGGCGTCGGCACCATACTTTTCAACAGCGCCCTTCATTGTTACGAAGTTGCCTTTGCTCTTGTGCATTTGTTTGCCTTCAACCATGAGCATGCCGTTTACTCCTATAGCTTTGGGCCAGTGTTCAGGCGGAAACAGGGCTGCATGGTGGAATATGCAGAAAGTCAAATGGTTTGGTACGAGTTCTTTAGCTGAATTTCTAAGGTCAAAAGGGTACCAATACAAGAATTCATTTCGCATTTCTTCAAGTAAATCAACTTTTATTCCAACCGACTTTTGGAGTTCAGCAGAGTTTCCTTTGCCATAGAAGATATAGTCGAAGACTTCGTGCGTTAACGTTTCAGGCTTAATGTTGTTTTGTTTTATGTGTTTGTTTATGGTGTAAAACGCCATGTAAATTGTTGAATCGCTCAGTGTCTCAATTATCCAGCCTTTTCCCCACGGCAATGGAGTTCCGAAACCTGTGGTTCTGGCGCAAGCCCATTCTCTCAGCCAGTCTATAACAGTATAGAACGATTGTTTGGCTGAGTCGGGGTACATCGTCATTTGAGCCACTGCTTCTTTGGTTTTCGCCTTCCACTGTTGGTCGGAGTAGTTTAGGAACCACTGGTCGGAGAGTATCTTTACTATGCACTGGGTCATGCATCGGCAAACCACTTGTTCTGGCAAATCGTACATGCTGTCGGCGACGCCGAGCTTACGGAAATCAGCAATAAGCGTATCTTTTACTTCTCTGACGGATTTTCCAGCGTAAGGTCCGCAATTCTGCTTTAGGACTCCGTTGTGGAATTCTTTTTTGTATAATGATTTCGTGGCTTCGTCAGCTTTGAGGTCATTTTGGTCTTTGATGCCCATTTGTTGAACTATTTCAACGGCAGGAAACTCGCCGAAGCCCTCGACCTTAATTATTGAGGTGGGCTTAATCCGCTTAACGACTTCAGGGTCAACGCCAAAATCCTTGAGAACCTCAGGCTTTTCCTGCAGATCCTTGAGTGCCAGCCAATCGTACGGTGCGTGGGCGGGCACACTGTAAACGACTCCTGTAGCAGTTTTTGGGTCAACAAACCAGCCTGGCAAAATAGGAAACCTGCATTTCGTTATAGGGTTTTCGAAAAATTTGCCAATAAGCACCTTACCTTTAAACGAACGTTTTACCGTTACTTTCTTTTCTTGCTCTTTGAGTTTCTCAGCGGCTTCTTGACTAATTATCCAGTTTTCCCCATTAACGGCTGCTTCAACGTATGTTGCGTCGGGATTTATCCACATGTTTGTTATGCCATAGATTGTTTCGGGACGGAAAGTTGCCGCTGGCAAAAACGTGTTTTTGTTAAGCTTGTATTTTATTAATGTGTATTCTTCTGGAGTGACACCTTCGCCTACTTGGCGGTCGTGGTCTCCAGTTGGGCTTTGGTCTTTTGGGCACCACACCACCGGATGCGTCCCCCGCGTGACGTAGCCTTTTTCTTTGAGGTTTTTGTACTGCCACTCAATGAATTTCTGGTAAGTCGGCATTACGGTAGTGAATTCACGCCGCCAATCGACGGAGAAACCTATGCTTTTAACGGCTAAGCGCCCCTCATTAGTGTAATATTGAGCCATGTACAACGGGTCAACAAACTTTTTCAGTTCTGATTCTGGAACGCCGTCAACTTCACGGAGAACACGAATGAAGTCTTCGTCACCTCTCGCAACGCGCTGGCTTGCTCCTAGAAGCGGTTGCCCCGTCCAATGCCAAGCCCAAGGCCAAAGCACGTTGTAACCTTGCATCCGCTTGAATCTGGCGTAAGCGTCAACACGTGAAGCCGTGAACGTGTGCCCGACATGTAATGGACCATTCATGTATGGATATGGAAAAGTCACCATTATCTTCTTTCTTTTAGGGTCTGGGTCAGCCTCAAAAATGTGGGCGTTTTCCCATTTGGCTTGCCATTTCTGCTCGATTTGTTTGGTTTGGCTCATGAAACTTCTGATTAAGCTATTGGCTATTAAGAGTTTTGCTTTCTTTCTTGGCAGCTTTTTAATGTCAAGATGAGTGCTTATTTTAAGCGGGGAGGTTAGACGCAAATTTGTTTGGTTTTTTGAGTAGCTCAATGACGAGAGCGGTAGGCTTTTTGCTTAATATTTCCTATCGCTAAAAGAGTATACCCTATCACAAACAAAAGTACCGAGGAAATGAAAAAAGTCTTATGTACTTGATTTTAACAATAGGAAAGTGATGAAGCATGAAAGATAATACAGAATCAAGAATTAAGCAAGATCTTTTTATTGAAATCCAAAATTTAGAACAAAATTACGGGGTAATTGAGAGTTTTCTTTCAGGAAAGGACTATGATGCTATAGCTATTGGCGGGGCAATTCAATCTTTCAAAGATAGCTTAAGCCGAGCCAGCGCATTCGTCCTTGCCCTATACAACCTGAAAGGTAAACGAGTTAGCATCCCATGGGAGCCCCTCTTTACAAGTTTAGATTATGCTTTAGCAACGATTGCGGTTTCTTCATCGCCAAAGCAGAAAGCGGCAGTTAAAACCATTCTATCCATGTCTGAAGAGCAAATTGGGCAGGTTCTATCTTACTTTTCAGCTTTGAAGGAGTCGCTGAAATAAGTAGAAGACTATATAGAAACTCAAATCATTGTCGTATCTTTCGAGCATACCACCAATCATAAACTTCGCCAAAGCAGTAAACGAAAATGATCATTCCAACAAAGAAAGATGCATCCGCAATAGTGATGTCAATATCACTCAAGCGAATCACAAATTTCGCTCAAGCAGTCCAAGCTTAAAAAAGTTATTTCGAAATGCGGCTACATTATCGAAATAAAATAAAGCCTCCAATTTTGCTAGAGAAATTCGGTTGCTAAATTGACTCCCCTGTCCCGCCTTCGTAACTAAAAATAAAATTCATTTGATATTTCTTGAATTCGGCGATTGTCTTATTAACGCTTTAATAATAAACTGCAGTCTTAGATGGATAACGCGAGGAACTTGATGTATACGCGGTTACTGCTTTATTCTGATGGTGGGGCAAGAGGAAATCCTGGACCAGCCGCTATAGCTTATTTAGCGTTAACGGAAAAAGGTGAAGTTGTAAAAGCGGATTCGCGATTCATAGGAATACATACGAACAATCAGTCAGAGTACAAAGCGTTGATAGCAGCATTAGAGTTTGCCAATGCTCTTAAAGTTGAAGAAGTCATTTGCCACCTTGACAGCGAATTAGTCGCAAAACAGCTTAACGGGGAATACAGCGTAAAAAATTTTGAGCTGCAAAAGTTATGGCGCAGCGCACAAGAATTGAAAGGCTGCTTTAAAAAAATAAGCTTTGTTAATGTTTCACGAAGCAACCCTTACATTCAAAGGGCAGATTCTCTTGTGAATAAAACTTTAGATGAAGAACACCAAAAGCTCCATAGCTAAAGGATTATAACAAACCCTGTCTTTCTAAACATAAAGAAAGCGAGATGAGAAATTGTTCGTTCATGCAAGCATTCGTACAAGCAACATGGAGAAATCCGTTGACTTTTACACCAGACTTCTAGGCTTGAAGCTTCTGAGTCGCCGAGAGATTACGCAGAACAACGCTGAAATCGCTTTCCTTCAAGACGCAGAGGGCAAAGGATGCACGCTTGAATTGACCTTCTACCACAACCAAACGAAATTTGCTCAGCCAGAATATGAAAAGCGATTGTTTGACCATTTAGGGTTTGAAGTTTCAGACATGGACAAGACTATTGCCACTTTGCGGAAGGAAAATGTAACGATTACTGATGAGCCCTTCAAACTTGGATCGAATGGACCAATAATTGCCTTTGTTGAGGATCCAGATGGAACGCTTATTGAGTTAATCGAAAGGTAAGTTACAGGTTAATCAGAATCTCGTTATTTTCGACTTTTAATTCGTATGCAGGTTCAGGTTTTTTGGTTGGTCCTTTAACAAAATTGGCTGTTTTAAGGTCAAAGGTGGATCCGTGGCACGGGCATACAACTGTTTCGCCTATAAGTTTTCCCTTAGAAAGTTGACAACCCCTGTGTGTGCACTTATCGCCGATGGCATAGTAATTTCCGCTTACGTTGGCGAGCAATATTTTTTGGTTGTTAATTGTTACGCCCATCATACTATTTGGTTTTGCATCGTTTATTGATGCTAACTTGATAAATCCCATAACAATCACCTCACAAAAGTAACTTTTAAAAGTTACTCATAGAATCTTGGCCCAACTTTTTGCTGTACTCTTCCATAGCTTGCTCTTTCTTCTTCCTCGTTATCTTTGGCTTTAGCCTCTTTTTCAGTACGAAGTGTTTGCCTCTTGATTGCCCTGTGTGCGGTGGTGAACGTCTGTATTCTTAAGGCGGACATTGACTAATGGGAGTGGTTATTTTTGGAGAGGGAATTCAAGGATGAATCGTGTGCCTTTTCCAATTTCGCTTTCAACGCTTACCTTACCGTTTAAGGCTTCGGTTAGCTTTTTGACCACTGCTAAACCGAAACCTTGACCTTTAGCTTTAGTTGTAAATAAGGGCTTGAAAAGCTTATCTTTAATTTCCTCTGATATACCCAAACCAGTATCCTGAACGCTAATGAATATCTTGTCACCCTTACAGGTAGCATCTAAGGTTAGTTTTCCGCCTTTAGGCATGGCTTGAATTGCGTTCGAGCACAGGTTTGTTAGTATCCTCTTCATAGCTGAAGAGTCAGTCATCAGTTTTGTAAAACAAGGTTCAACAGAATAAACGGCATTTATGTTTTCAGGAATCTTTAATGTTGCAAAAACATCTTCAACGACCTTTATAAAGTCGGTTTCTTCGATGAAAGGTGTTAAGGGTTTAGAGTAGTTTTGAAGGTCAGTAACGATCTTATTAATATAAAATGTGTTGTCTTCGATAGATTGAAGGCTATCTTTCAGGCACTTCTTGGCATCACTTTCAGGCAAATCGTCTATTTCCTTCTTTGATAGGAATATTTCGCCAATTATAGATTGCAACGGATTGCGAATATCATGACCAACCATACCCGCAGTCGCGCCAATGGCGGCTAATCGCTCAGCATCATTCAACTGTTCAGCTCTTCGATTAGCAAGCTCCTCCATTTGATTAGCATATTCTTCAACCAGAACAGCAGATTCCTCAAGCTTAGTCTGCAACCGTACCCGTTCAGTAATATCCACATTCGACTCCAACATTTCCACAATTTTGCCGTCTCCGCCAAACTTCGCCAACCAATAACTCTGCATTACCGCTTTACCTCCATTTTTGCTTGTGTGGACGATTTCGCCAGACCATTTTCCGTCTATCTTGAGCTTTTTAAGAATCTCTTCAATTGGTTGTGGAAATTCCGTAATCAGCAGGTTGTTTATATCTTGTCCAATTGCTTCGTCTTTGGTCCAACCGTACAGTTTCTCTGCACCTTTACTCCAGAAAGTAATTACGCCGTCCAGTTGTCTTACGATTATGGCGTCTGGGCTAAGGTCGATAAGTGAAGCTTGCTTTCGCAATGTTTCTTCAGCCTGTTCCCTTTTCTTGCGCAACCTCAACATTCCGATACCATACGAGAAGTCATTTGAAAGTTCCGTTAGAAGTTCAACTTCTTCATCAGTGAAGGGATCCGATTCTTTGCTGTAGAGGTTTAATGCGCCGAACGTTTCGCCTTCAAATGAAGTTAAGGGAAGAACAAATGAAGCCGTGTAGCCTCTTTTGAGAGCTTCCCGCCGCCAAGGCCCAAAGTTGGGGTCGATTTGCATGTTCCTGCAGATGTAAGGTTTTCCTGTCCGAATTACTGTGCCCGTGGGTCCACGACCTCTTTCCGAGTTTTCGTCCCAAGTGACTCTTAGGGCATCAATGTAGCCTTTGTCAAAACCGGCGAAAGCTACTGGCCGCACGGTTTTACCTTCGTCATGTTCTGCGAAGCCAACCCACACAAGTGCATAGCCGCAGTCTTTGATGATTATATTGCAGACTTCCTGCGTGAATTTTGCCTCGTCAGTCGCGTGCATGAGAGCTTGGTTGCTATTGCTTACGGCTTTCAGGTGACGGTTAAGTTTGCGTAACGCTTCTTCAGCTTTCTTGCGCTCGGTGATGTCATTTGCGTAAATATTTACGTAGCCTTCCGAGATGACAGGCGCAAGCGAGAACGAAAATATCTTAGTCCCATAGATTTCCTCAAGCTCAATTCGCTTATCGGATGCTAAAGCATCAGCAACAACCTGACTAATATGTTCAGGAGCATGTTCACCAATCTTGCTATTCCACGCAGTCAAAAAAGAACCTCCAGCTTGGTTCCCATATAGAATTATGCCATTTCCGTCTACGCGAAATATCGGATTAGGATTCTCAGAAGGAAACCGTGATAGGCTTTCAATTTCGCATTCTTGCTGTCTGCGTTCGGTGATATCTTCAACTAACGTTACAAAATAGCCTTTCTCCGAACAGTAGGTCGAGACCCTAAACCACTTATTCAAAGACTCAATGCAGGTCTCAAACTGAACGGGCTCTCCAGTTAAAGCAACGCGCCCATAAACGCCAATCAAATCAGCGGGATCTTTCTCAAAGCCTGGAAGAACCTCGGTTGCTCTCTTACCTATGATTCGCTCTCTCTTGAGCCCAGTCATTTTTTCAAAGGCATGATTAACCTCAAGAAAAACGTAATCAACAGGCTTACCCGCCTTGTCAACAACAATTTTGTGATAGGCAAAGCCATCCAGCATCCTATCAAAAAACATGTCAAACTGTTTCCGATCGCCGCCAAGAACGTTTGCCCATCCACTCGCCAAAACGTCGCTAGCCATAACTAAGCTTTATCTGTCATACTTTTAAGGATTTATAAGTTTGAAGTATAAAAAATGATTATTCTTCGCACGAGAAATTTCTCAAACCACATTATTGTCTTTTCTTGTACTCAACAAGGCAATTAAGAAGTTAACGGCTCCAACTAAATGCCAAACCTACCGTCCAAACTATAATATCACTAAATCGCACCTGCAAAGTTAGCCCGAACGAGCCGACCGCATACGACACTAAACCTAAGGTGGACCTTAAATCATGCAAGGCGGTTACGAAAACGTTGAGAATTTTAGTTTTGCTTAAATTAAGCCTTTAGTTAAGTTTAAACTCTGCCACTGAATTATAGGTAGAGCACCTATCTGGGAGTCGAAGGGGAAAAGGGTTTATGGTAAATCAGCCAACGCAACGTGCACGCGGCGTAAAAGTGCTCAAAGCCGTTTCTTCACCTCTCAGACTGCAAATCCTCAATTTACTATTCGACAAAAGTGCTCTCTCATACACGGAATTAATGAACCAGTTAAAAATGAATCCCAGCCGAGACGCTGGCAGATTTGCCTACCATTTAAAATTCATGTTAAAAGCGGATTTGGTTGAAGCAGATGTTGAATCAAAAAAGTATTATCTGACTGACCTTGGCAAAATGGTTCTTGAAGTAGCTGACCGCATCGAGAAGAAAGCGTTTAAACCCAGAGGAATGCTTGTCCGCACATCACATTTAACAGTGGAAGAGTTTGATGCAAACAAAATAGCCAATTCGCTTATAAAAGAAGCAAAAGTCCCAGCTGAATTAGCGCAGAAAGCGGCTAAAGAAGCTGAAAAACGCATAGTTAAATCAAAAACAAAATACCTCACAGCATCCCTGATCAGAGAAATTGTTAATGGCATTTTGATTGAGAAGGGCTATGAAGAGTACCGCCATAAACTCACAAGAGTAGGCATGCCCGTACACGAGGTAACGACTTCATTAGAATCAAAAGACGACCCCGCTGACTCAACAACGTTACTTACAAAAGCAGGCCAAACCGTCCTCGGCGAGTATACTTTGCTCAACATTTTCCCAAGAGACATAGCTGACGCTCACCTCTCAGCCGCCATACACATTGACGACTTAGGCACATGGATACTAAAACCAGACGAAATCAGCCATGACCTGAGGTTTTTCTTCCAAAACGGCCTCAAACTTGATAATCCACTGCAAGTTTCAATGGAGCCTCCAAGTAATTTTGAATCAGCGTTAGCAGTTGCCTTCAACGTTCTTTTGCATGCCAGCAAAGAAACAAACCGAACTCAAACGTGCGATTACTTCAACGTTTTTCTCGCTCCCTTTGCAAAAGGCGCTGAAACAGTAAGAATAAAGGATAACCTACGCTTATTCATTTTAAACCTAAATCAGCATGCCAACGCAACGTTGGGGCTTGAGTTTTCAATTCCAAAATTAACCACAGAAAAAGAAGCAATTGGTCCTCAAGGAAAAATATGCGGCAAATACAGTGACTTCACCCACGAAAGCCAATTGTTAGCCTCACTTATCATTGAAGTCTTCACGGAAGAGAGTTCTCAGAAGCCTCTGCTCAACCCTAAACTGGTCATAAAAATTAACAAAGAGACGTTGGCAGATGAAAACGCAAAAGCAGTTCTCCTCAAAGTCCACAGTTTGGCAGCGGAAAAAGGAACACCCTACTTTGCCAACACCATAAAGAAAGAAGCCGAAAACACGGTTTTTTCCTCCTCGGGAGTTAAACTTACACCCGACTTTGCTGGAGACTGGGAAACCGACACCCTTCGCACAGGCTGTCTTGGTTGTGTAACAATTAATTTGCCAAGAATCGCTCAAGAAAGTGAGAAGGATAAAAACAAGTTTTTCGATTTAGTGAGGGAACGTTTTGAACTTGCCGCCCGAGCTTTAGGAGTAAAAAACAACGCGCTCAAGCAATTCGGAAAAAACTCATTGCCTTTCCTGCTAAAAAACGCCAATGGAGACATATATTTCAGGCTAGAAAATTGTTCACGGATAATAAATTTAGCTGGGTTCAAAGAAGCCGTGGAAGCTTTCACTGAAAAAAACATAAACTCGGAAGAAAGCCGAAAGTTTGCCGAGGAAATCATTCAGAACATTTTGGCTTTCAAGCAGAAAATCGGCAGGAAACATGGAAAACGCTTATATCCCGTGATACTAAGCAATTCTGAAGCATCAGAAAGGCTCGCTCAGTTAGATATCGAAAAATACGGTGTAGCTAAAGTAAAGTTCTCGGGAACAAGAGAAAAACCATATTACTCTACAGCAAAAAGGTTCCAAGTTAAAGCTGGCGAAACCCTCAGCATATCATCTGATGTGTTGGAAACGGCGCAAAAAATGAAAGGGTTGACCAGTGGGGGAACCTTAGACATTATAGACCTGGAAGGCGCTGAGTTTAAGCCTGAAGCATTAATGGATTTGACCTGTCGCTTAATTGAAAATCAATCCTTAGAATTCTTCACTTACAATCGAATAATTAGCTTCTGCGATAACTGTAAAAAAAGCTGGCTCGGAACATTGCATAAATGCCCATCATGCGGCTCCATGAGCAATCTGGTAACGTTCGACCGCTTCACTTCTACATGAAAGCTTATTTGACGGCGCCAAGCACAAGCGACAGAAGCGCCATTCGCACTACAACGCCGTTCCAGACCTGCTGGAAATAACGCGCCTGCGGAGCACTATCAACTTCAGCGGCAATTTCGTCCACACGCGGAAGCGGATGCAGAATTATCATGTCTTTCTTTGCATTCTTCAAAGTTTTCAAATCAATTTTATAGGTACCTTTAACTTTGGCGTACTCCGCTGCGTCTGGAAAACGTTCCTTCTGAATGCGGGTGACATATAAGACGTCAATTTGCGGCATTATGGTTTCCAAGTTGGCGTCTTCAGTTACTGAAATCGTGTTTTTTATTGTTTGGAGCACATCTTTTCGCATGCGGAGTGTTTCAGGCGAGACAAGGTAGAGTTCTATGTTGTAGAGTGCAAGTGCATAGGCAAGCGAGTGAACCGTTCGCCCATAACGCAAGTCGCCGATTACGGCTACTTTTAACCCGTCTATCTTGCCTTTTTCTTTGCCCATAGTATATAGGTCAATAAACGCCTGCGTCGGATGCTCCTCTGAGCCAGTTCCACCGTTTATTATCGGAACCTTAGAAAACTCCGCAGCTAATTTAGCAGCACCTTCCAAACTGTGCCTAAGCGCTATTGCATCAGCATAGTTCTCGACAGTGCGAACAGTATCCGCCAAGTTTTCGCCTTTCTTAACCGACGCAATTTCAGCATCCGCAAAGCCAATGTAGGACCCGCCTAGTTTCAGCATTGCCGTTTCAAAGCTTAAACGCGTACGAGTGCTTGGCTCAAAAAACAGTGTCGCAAGGATTTTTCCCCTAAGCATATCTGAACCTTTTGAAGCAAGAGGCTCCATGGACCGACTGACGTCTAGGATGTAGTCGATTTCCCGGCGGGAAAAATCTTCAATGGATATAATATCTCTTCCTTGGAACTCCATTTTAAGGGCACCTAAAAACAAGAAGCCGTTAACTGCTAAATAACACTTTGTATGCTCAGCGGTAACTTTCCTTCTTTGCATATTAGCGCTTATATGCTTTTGTTGTTGCCTAGCGACTGTCACACATTTTTAATAATGAGAATAAGGCAATAATAATTTCACTTGGAAATTTTGAAGGAATCTTGATGGAAGCCATTTTAGAAAAAGTTTCCAAACGAGAAAAACCCAACGAAAGCTTTAATTCACAAGAATATATGCCCCGAGTATATGATGTTAGGTCACCATGCCAGTGGCTGGAACATTGTTATGATGGCAAATGCCCAGCATTCACAAAAGTTAATGGAAACTTTTACTGCGCACGTGCCAAGCAAATCCATATCTAAACTCTATTTTTAGAACTTTAAACTGGAGGGTAGCATTAGCTCTTCATTAGCTTTTCAATGCTACTATCGCTTCTTTAACCACGGCAACTGACTTATTAAAGCGCTCTTTCGTCTGAAGCTGTCACAATTACAAGTTCCGACCCTTGCATTTTCGCATAGTTGCTGGTTCCATGGATTTTGCCGTAAAATTCGATTGCTGGTGCCGCCTACATCATGTCTAGGGCTTCGCCTTTTGCTTGGTTTTCGTTAGCATCTATCAGGACTACGTAGCTTATTTTGTAGCAGAGAATATCGAAGGCAGCCGTGCTTCCTACTTTGCCAGCGCCAATTATAGCTATCATGGGTAATTACCTGCTGTTAGATACATAATTGATATACTCTTTTCAATTTTAATGTACTATACTAACCTTTAATGTGCTTCGCAGAATAAAAAGAGACTTTTTAAAATATTCTCCTTTTTTAGATCGAAGATTTGATTAGCCCCTTTTCTTTACGGCGTAAAATAGGTGGCATTCGCTTGTATGTTTACTGTTTGATTAATCTTGGATAATGTATTGTCAAGTACAAGATAGTAAGTTCCATTTGTGTCAAGGTTGGAACTAATTAAACCGGTTGTGGTTTGTGAACTTTGATAGAGCCCACCGAAGTAACCGCCAGTCTCATAATTGTAAAAGTTGGTGCTGTCAAAAATGTAAACTATGATGCCGCCACTACCACCTTGTACTGTAAACGTTCCTGACACATGAATATTTGATGAATTTGAAGGAATAATGAACGAGTAATCTACATACGCGCCAGCGTCAATGTTGGCTGTCGCGTCTACTACCTGAATCGTATATGCTATGGGAGGCGGAGAAGGATTTTTGTTCAGAATTATATGTGCTATGGGCGACGAAGGATTTTTTTTGCTCAAAATCACAACTGCGGTTATGCTGCCGGCAACAATAAATATGATCAGAACCGATGCCAGAATTTTTCTTAATTGAATATCTTATTCCCCTTTTAAATTGAACCTACTTTAATTTTAAATGTTTCATAGTTTCCCGATAATATAAACTTAGCCAGAATTGGAAATAGAGAGAAGAAAAAGAAACCAAGTTTAATAAAATACTACTAGTAGAATGGAACTATTGCGTGAGTGTTAGCTCTGTAAGCTTTCTCTTTAGATTTCTGTAGTGCTTAAGATTTAAGTCAGCTTCTTCAGGAACGAGTTAAAGTAAGAAAATTGTGATTTATCTCACTATTATTACTGGACAAGGTGTCAAGTTTGCCACTTTCTCGCTTATGCTGCCCAAAAAAAGTTCTTTTTTCATTTTGCCTAATCCTTTATGCCCAATAACAATAACGTCGAAACCGCCCTCTTTAGCAGTATTAACAATTTCAAGGGCAGGATCCCCTTCCTTTAACATAGACGAAATCGCCAAGTTAGGCTTAACTGCTTTTGCACGGGCAACACTTTTGCTTAAAATTTCGTCATGAATTTTCCTTAAATCCTTACCAAATGCAGCCGTATTGCCACCTGAATAAGCAATCGATTCTCCAGGAATTGCGCTCATTGCCAGCGACTCGGAAACATTCAAAATCAGGATAGAAGCATTAAATTTTTCAGCTAAATCTAAAGCGAAATCTAATGCTCTATCGGAATTTTCAGATCCATCAACGCCCACTAAAATATTCCTAATCACCATAAATTATCATCTCTCAAAATATAATTCTTAAAACAACCATTAAGCTTTTTCCCGAATCCAAAACATTAACGCAATTGACCTGGACTTTACTTAAGCTTTCAAATGTCAGATTGCTTTTTTTCACCGATTCCTTTAAACAATATAAAGGTAAAGTGTATTTAATACCTAAAGAGGCGTGCGGGGGTTCATCAATAAATAAGCATATTCAAATTCTAATAGCCATGCTTATTATTGTAACAATAGTTTTACCAACTTTCAATTTTCCTATCACCCAAGCCCAAGCAATCGAAAACCGATGGACCACAATGACGCCCATGCCAACAGCGCGAGGCGCGCTAGGCGTTGCAACTGTAAACGGGGAAATCTATGCTATAGGAGGCTTAAGTGGCGGTTCACCCGTTAACGTTAACGAAATGTATGACCCTTACACAAATGAGTGGACAACTGAAACGCCTATGCCAACAGCTAGAAGCGGTTGTGCCATCGCGGTTTACGATAACAAAATATACGTTATAGGTGGAGCAGTCGGCAACAACGGGTATGTTGGAAACAACGAAGTATACGACCCTAGAACGAATACTTGGGAAACAAAAGCTTCTATGCCTACCCCTAGAGCTGACTTAAGCGCAAGTGTGGTGAACGGCAAAATCTACCTTATCGGCGGCGAAGAATATTCAAGCACAAGCCCTTATTATAGTGAAACTAATGTGAACGAGATTTACGATCCAGCTACCAATACATGGACTACAGGAACACCAATTCCAACGGCTGTTTATGGTTACGCATCAACTGTGATAGATGGCGAAATTCATATTATTGGCGGTTCACAGACTCCGAGCCAGCAAGGAAGCGGCATTTATGTCAATTCCAACCAAGTGTACAATCCTCAAAATGATACGTGGAGTTTAGGTGCAAACTTGCCTTCTGCAGTTACTTATGGGGCTGCTGCAGCAACTGAAGGCTTCATGGCTCCTCCATTGCTATATGTTATCGGTGGATATTTTTTGAATTCTTTCAGCAGTGATGTTCAAGTTTATAATCCAAGCAACAATTCTTGGAGTACTGGCGCTTCGATGCCTACAGCTCGAGCATACTTTGGGGTTGCTGTTGTAAACGACGTTTTATACGCAATTGGCGGATTTGATGACCAAAACGGGTTAAACACAGTTGGGCTAAACACAGTTGAGGAGTACACGCCTATCAGTTATGGAAAAGCTCCACCGATAATTCAGATTACCTCTCCTGAAAACCAAACTTACAATAAAGTAACCTTAAATTTTACCGTTAACAGAGCCACCGAATGGATGGGTTACAGTTTAGATAACCGCGCAAACGTAACCATAGAGGGAGAAACCCAATTGTTTAACTTATCTCAAGGGACACACAACATAATAGTCTATGCCAACGACAGCCTCGGCAACATGGGTAGTTCTAACAAAGTTTTCTTTTCTCTGGACACGACTCCTCCAAACATCGTGATTATGGTTCCTCAAAACCAATCCTATGGCTCCACAGACATCCAACTAACTTTCATAGTGAATAAGACAGTCAGATGGTTTGCTTACAGTTTAGATGGACAGAAAAATGTAACTATAATCGGAAACGTAACTTTACCAGCGTTATCTAATGGTTCACACCGTTTAACCGTTTACGCTACCGATGAAGTAGGTAATACGGGTTCAAAAACGGTTTACTTTAACATAGCGCCTTTTCCAACAGTCACGGTTGTAGGAGTCGCAGCCTCAATAACGATAGTTTTGGCAGGAGGATACCTTCTTTTTGAACGCAGAAAACCAAGCAACAAAAAAGAAGAAACAGGCATTCTTCCTAAAGGTTAGAATTATTTCGTAAAAGGGTTGTATTTATCTGGTGCCTTTTTAGTTAAGAACTAGTCTTGGTTAGGTTTTTTATCTTTTTATGGCGCTATTGTGTGTGGGAATTGGCAAAAATGATTCTTCGTGTGTTTTTGAAAAGCTTTTTTCAAATTGCTTTTCTGGTTTGGGGCTTGAATTGTTTGCAGGTAACGTCGTGATTTGTCGTGATTTGTCGTGATTTGTCGCGTTTTGTCTGGAAAAGGGCAGTGAGGTTGAGGTTGTGTAAACTCAAGAGTTGGTTTCAAAACTGCGTTGAAGGGGTGAATCGCTTGCAGGTTGAATTAATAAGTAAGAAAAGTATGTTCGCTATTGAGCTTGTTAGGTTCAAAAGCAAATTACAAAACAGGAAACCAAATTTAAGCTAAAATACACACCGTAAAAGAAAAGTTTAGGCAGAAAGTTATTCGTAGCCAATAGATTATTGTTTTAAATTTTTGTAGTTACATAGAAGCAACAAAATACTTCTGCAAAAAGAGAAAATTTAAGTAAGATAAATCAACGCTTCTAAGGAAGGGCTCAAGTAATGGGTTTCGAAATTGATTACAATGCAGCTGAAAAATCGGGCTGTTCCTCCAAACTGGTAATTGCAGACCGAATCTTTTACGTAAAACTGTTTTCTTCTGAACCATCAAGATTTTTCTCTGGAGACCAAAAAGGCGTTATTCAAAAAGAAATTTCGAAAGCCGAATTTGAACTTTGGCTTAACATTTTAGCTGATAATGAAATTGAGGTTTTAGATATTCAAAAAAAGCTTTGTTTAGGAAAAAAATACTAGTCCAAACTTGTTTTTTGGGTTGGTTTTTTCTGAATTTTTAAGTTGCGACTTTTGGGCTGGTGTAAGTTGCGACTTTCAGGCTTGATTCTTTGTGTTTCGGGTTGCTTTTTTGGTTTGGAACTTGAATCTTTTTGGGAGCTGCGACTTTTGTGGTTTGTTGTGTTGTTATATGGTGGGTGTGGTGGTTGTTTGAGTCAAGTAAGTGAAATAACGGTAAAATCTCTGATAAACCACTTGAAAAATGGAGGGTGTCTAATAGGCAAGGCAGGCAAAACAATTGTCATTCTGCGTTGACTGCCTAATACGGGCGCAGAAAAAATACTAATTTTATATGTCTTTCCATCTTGTCTTCTTATAAGCAATAAACAAGATTATGGCACAGACTACTGATAGGACTACCCAATCAAATATTATCATATTAGTGGAGATTTTGAGGTAGCCTGTTGCTGACTGCATTATTTCCGCTACATATGTTGTCGGCGAAAGGTAAGCGATGTATCTGTAATCCACGGGAACATAGGTTATCGGATAATATACCGGCGGTACAGTAGTAAACAATAGTGAAAGAAGCCTAGAGAACGCGTAGCTCTGAACTACATCATTTGAGAAAGTGGATAGCATGAACCCCAAAGCTACTGAGATAGCGAACATCAGCAATAATGCAATGGATAAGATTGCTATTTGAAGAAGCGAATGTTGCAAATAAATTCCGGCGAGCGCAATAAGAATAGCTAAAGAAGGAATTGAGTAAACTATTTCTGCAAGAGTCATTCCTCCCATGTATAAGGTTGAACTTGTCGGCGAGCTTACAATCATATCTTGAAGTTTGAAGTCATTTTTTAAGTGAGAAAGGTCTGATTGAAGTGAAATTCCGCTTGAAAAGAAAGTCATTATCAATCCGCCTTCAATTGCGGTTCCAAAAAGACTGCCGTGGCTTACGAAGGTAATTACAATCAGAATAGAAAACGGCGCGATAACAGCACTTAACAAAACGATAGGATAGTTTACCATTTCATAAATAGCATTCACCAAAACTCCTGCTAGAATTTGGCTGAATTTGCTGCGTTTCAGTTATTCATCCCTCGCTTTTTGCCCAACAAGGTAGAAGAAAATATCATCCAAAGTGACTGGTGTAATCGAGAACTTTACTGCTTTCTCAGCGAAGGCTTTGGCTAAGGCGAAAGCTTCATCTTCATTGGTCATTATCTGAGTTACGCCACTTTTGTCTGTGGTTACTTCGCCGTCTTTCAACGGTGGAATCTGCACTTTAGGAGGCAGTTTGATGCTGTACTGGTATCTTGCGGTTTTTCTCAGCTCTGAAAGAGTGCCGATTGAAATCAATTTTCCATCTTTAAGAATCCCTATCTTATCTGCAAGTTGCTCTGCCTCTTCAAGATAGTGAGTTGTAAGAAAAATAAACCGTTCTTTGCCCAGCTCTCTAAGAATTTCCCATAGCTCCCGCCTTGAAATCGGGTCCAAACCCGTTGTGGGTTCATCAAGAAAAATAACATCTGCTTCTGACGCCATGACTGTTGCGAGGAGAACCTTTCTTTTTGTGCCACCTGAAAGGCGGCTGGTTAAAACGTTAGCGTACTCCTGCAAGTCAAGCTTTGCAAGCGACTCGTCGGCAAGCCTCTTAGCATCGCTGTAGCTGTAGCCTCGCCAAAGAAGATATGAAAAAACAGTTTGTTTAGCTGTCATCCACCTTATCGCTCTGGCTTCCTGTGGAACAATCGCAATTTTCTCCCGCAACTTGCCGTCCTGCTTTATTACGTCAATACCGTTAATGCTTGCACTTCCAGCGGTAGGTTGAAGCTCCGTGGCAAGGATTCTGATAAGTGTTGTTTTTCCAGCACCGTTTCTGCCGATTAAACCGAAAATACCGTTAGTGTCCACTGTAAAGGTGACGTTTTCAAGAGCTTTTCTTTGGTCCTCGTAAATCTTTGTCAAACCGTTGCATTCAAGCTTGCCCATGAAGCATTCTACCTGAAAATAAGACAATATCGCTTCTATGTATTTTAATTTGCTTCTGTGTAATATTAGCACGGCTTTTTTTGCTTGATTATTCTTAAATAGAGCTAATTATGGTTCCTTTTGAGTTCTATACATAGTTAGAAGTATACCAGCAATCCCTGAAGCAAAACAGTATATTCCTATCGAAATTAGCGTTATGTCTACAAAATAAGTGTAAGTGTAACTGACGGTGAGACCTGTTTGAGAGGGGACTGTGACAATTGGAAATAAAATAACGATAATTGAGAAAACCAAGATTACAAAGCCTAACACAGCAATAACAGCTCTTAAGACAGAGTTAAGCCCACTTGTCAGTCCTTCAAAGACGAGGAGCCCGATGCCGTAACTTAATAATCCAATGCCAAACAATAAATGAAGCCATTGCTCTCCCCCTGAAAATAATTGAAAATACAAGATTATGACAGCTGCACTTACCGTTAATACGCTTGTTATGGCGTTGACTTTTTGTGGTAAACTTGAAAAGCCATTCAAGAAAGCACTTCCAGACCTGACAACGCCTATGGCAAGCAGCAGTGTTCCTTGGAAAATCAAAGTCAGACCAAATGCACCAAAGATTGAAGTAAAAAGCAAAAAATCATACCTATTTAACATAACCGATGTTAATACTGCTAACCCCAACAGAATCTCAATTGCATTATAGACGCTCGAACTTTTTATCTTGGTATTTTCATCGTTCATAGAGTAAACCTTCGGGTTACAGAGACCATTACTTTGATATTTCTAAATAAAACTTTCAGTGTTGAATTTTAATTTTTAAAAATCATCAATTTTACAGGCGGGATAGGGTATCAATTTTGTTGATGAATTCCACTAGTGAAATTAAAGTAACTGAACGATGCAGATACAGACTAAGCTTGATTACATTTATATTTAAACCCTGAAATACTGAAAAGTGAAGAGGATTAACATGAGCGTTCATTTACTTCCATGGAATACTAAACGTAATCTAATGATGGAGGCAAATCGCCTCTATGATGAAGCAGAAACCTTCAATTGCATACAAAAAGGCGACCTTGTAGCCATTAAATTGCATATGGGCGAGTTAGGAAACCCGTATTATGTGCAGCCTTTTTTTGTCCATGACATAATCCACAAGGTTAAGGAAGCAGGCGGCAAACCATTCCTTACAGACTCAAACACGCTTTACCATGCACATCGAAGCAACGCCTACGACCACATGATTAACGCGTTGATGAACGGGTTTAACATGGCGCCCTTTATTGTGGCAGATGGGCTTAGGGGCGAAAACTACCGAACAGTTCCCACCAAGGGCATACTAAAAGAAATAGAAGTGTCAGGCGCAATTGCGGAAGCTGACGCCATGATTGTTGTCTCGCATGATAAGGGTCATGAACTCAGCGGGTTCGGCGGCGCCATAAAAAATCTCGGCATGGGCTGCACTCCAAGAGCAGGAAAGCTTCGGCAGCATAGAACAGTCGGTTTAGAAATAGACACGATCCAAATGCATTGGCTGCGGCAAATGCAAAGAAATATGCGAAATGAACTTGCCTGAAATTATCGAGGGAAAAGCAAGAAACACCTCGGCACTCTGCATGCGTTGCCCGATGTGCAAACATGGTTGCCCCATGGAAGCCATAAGCTTCACCCATCAGGAAAATATCTGCAGGGCACTCGCTTCAGCCGCCTACGGGGTACTCTCCACCTTTAACCCGAATAAAGTGTCATACGTGAGCTTTGCCAAAGACATCACTCCACACTGCGACTGCTTGCCTAATCCAGGCGAAGTCATGATGAAGGACGTAGGCATCTTTGCCTCTAACTCGCCAGTTTCAATTGACGCCGCATTCTTGGAAATGATTGACTATAAAGTGTTCAATAAAGCATCCCATGTAGATTGCATGCTGCAGGTTCAAGAAGCCAAAGACATCGGCATAAAAGGGGAAGTTAAACCAAAAATAACGAAAATAGGTTAAACCCAACTGATTTTATTTTATTTCGATGAGTCTTTAATGCGCGCTTTTTGTCTTCTTCTGAATAGGTAAACAATAATGATGATTACGATTGCCGCTACGGCGGCTATGATTAAGTAATGGGAGACGCCTGCAACTTGCGTCCAATTTTCGCCCAGGTACCAACCTAAGTAAACCAAAATTACATTCCAAAGAAAACAGCCTGCAACCGTGAAAGCGATAAACTTTGACAACTTCATTTTTACAGCTCCTGCAGGAAACGAAAAAGTTGTTCGGAAACCGGGAATCATACGGCTTGTAAAAACCATTAAACTACCATATTTGATAAACCATTTTTCGGCAACTTCAAGCTGGCTTGTTGACAAAAGAATTTTGCCTAAAATTTTGTTTTGAGTTAAGGCTTGAACACCTTTTAATCCGATGTAGTAATCAATCAGTGAACCAGCTACGCCCGCGACTGTTGCAAGGGTTACGGTTACCCAAATATCAAGTTGCCCCTTGGAAGCTAAGTATCCTGCGAATGGAAGAATCACCTCGCTTGGGATAGGCAGAGAGCTTGATTCAAGCAGCATCAACCCAAAGATGCCCGAGTAACCCCAAGCCCGAACAGCCGCAGTTACGCCACGGGTTATAGAAAGGATGATACTAATTATTGGCTCGCTTGTAATTGGGCCACCTTCGATAACGACGTCCTCCAAGAAATCAAGCACCAAATAAACGACAACTATGATAGCGATGGCTATAACAATCAGTTGCGGCGCTTTTCTTCTCAATTTTCCAAGATTTTGGTTAGAGAGCATAGGCATCGTTTTTTAGCTTAATCACTTATCTTCAATTTATTTCAGTCTATACCAATATGTAGCTTTGCCTTAACTTAACATAAGTTTGCTTGCTTATTTTTTACAATAGAAAAAGATTTGCTGGATTACAGCAAACTTTTGGTGAAAGCCTGTGTTCTGCTTAGTTGAATTCTTTTCTTTCGAAAAGTATCAAGCCCACGATTGCGGTGATGACGAAGTAAATGCCCATGATTGCGAGTCCTTCCGGTATCGAAGCGTAGAATGTGGTGGTTGTAGTAGGCTGGCCTCTGAAACCGACGCCGGTAGTTATAGTTTTATGTGGTGGGTAAGGCGACATTAGAACACTTCCTATTATGTTTGCGCCGTAGTTAATGAGAAACCATGGTTCGATTTTAACAAGGAGTACAATTAGTTCGTTGAGAAGTGTGAAGACAAACAAGAAAAGGATAGCGGTTACGAGGATGGACATTGAACTGCTTTTGAATAAAGAGCTGAAAAAGAACGTAAATCCGAGAACCGCAACCAGATAGAACAGCGCGAAAAGGAATGACTCACCAAATTGGTAGGGTACACTCGAGAAGTAATACAGACCATTGCCTACTGTAACCACCGTGAAAATGCCCAGCATGACGGCAGATGCGATGAAAGCTGCTAACCATTTTCCAATGTATATGGATGAACGTCTGATTGGGTTTGGAACACCGAAATATCCTGTTTTGTTTTGGAATTCGCCTGATATTGCGTCGCCGCCGAAGAAAATTGCTGAAAGCACAACCACAAAGGTGACGCTAGTTCCCCACCAGCTATTGTAGAATGTTAGGTTGGATATAAGAAAAGTATCCGGACGGTAGTATCCCACAAGGACGGTAAGAAGGATGCTTATCAATGCTGTTATTATCAGCATTATGAAGAACCTGCGGCCCCTTAGGTAGTCGAGAAGTGCGTACTTCATGATTGTGCCCACTTGGGCGATGCTAGATGGTACTTCATTTTTTGTTTCTAAGATTGTTTGGGTCATGTTTATCACAAAGTAGCTGTTATGAGTTTGAGGTATGCTTCTTCAAGTTCAGATGATGCGGGTTTGTAGCTGATTACGCCAATATTTAGTTTAACGATGTCGTTAAGCAGGCGTTCTTGCACGTCTAGGCCTCCATTGAAACTTATCTTGAGGTTTTTGTCGTCTATTTTTTCTGCGTTAATCACGCCTGGAAAAGCAGCAATAGTTTTGACAACGATTTTGCTGTCGACTGGACGCACCAACCCAACTTCTACGACGTTGTTTCCGCCTGAGAATTTGGAGGTAACGTTAGCAATGGTGTCGTAAACGATTAGTTTGCCATGGTCTATCATGGCGACTTCATCGCATACATCGGAAACTTCGCTAAGAAGATGCGAACTCATGAAAATCAATCTCTGTTTTCCCTTCAGAGATTTAACGATGTCTCTGACTTCACTCATTCCTCGGGGATCAAGTCCGTTGGTGGGCTCATCTAGAAGAAGGATGCGTGGGTCACTGAGAAGTGCGGAGGCAATGCAAATTCTCTGTTTCATTCCTTTGGAGAACTTGCCGACTCTCTTATCGATCCATTCGTCCATATGGACTTCGAGGACGGCTTCTTCTATTCTCTTTTTAATCTCTGTTGCCGGGACTCCTCTGACTTCAGCAATCATCATCAGCGCTTCGCGGGGCGTCAGTGAAGGGTAAATTTCAGGCGTCTCAATAAGCGCAGCCACAGATGCCAGTGCTGCCTTCTTGTTAGTGTGAACGTTTAAACCGTTTATCATAGCCTCTCCAGAAGAAGCGCGGATCAAGTCCGTGAACATTTTGAGTGTGGTTGTTTTTCCTGCCCCATTTGGACCTAGGAAACCGACGCATTTTGCGCCCTCTATTTTGAGGTTCAATTCTGAAACCGCTGTAAAGGAACCGTATTGTTTTGTAAGCTTAACCGCTTCAATTGTAGGAACATCGCTGGATGGCATATTTTATCTCCCGAGCAAACATGTTCTGCTAGCTTATAAAGCGAACTCATTTTGAGGGAGTAATGTAACAAACAAATTTCAGATTAGGTTCGTAAGCGTAGCCGTGGAAATTTGAGTTGCCCCACGTACTTCATTATCCAACCTACCAACTCATCATAGGCCTCAGACCCTTCCTCAGTTAAGATAACTACACCGTTTTCGTCAACAACAAAACCTTTCTCAGACATCCAAGCCAAATACTTAACCAATTTATCATATGCTAGACCCGTAGAAGTGGCAAGCGCGGTCTTGTTCATCCTGTTTTTCTCTTTCAACGCCTTGATGATGCGGGCGATGACATAGAGGTCAGGTTTGGAACTCGGCTCTCCTAATTTCAAGGCTAAACCACCGCAACTCCAAAAGGAGCATATCTAGAGCATGAATCTCTTTGTAACGTCTCAAAAGGTCGCTACCAAGCAGCAAAAGAACAAGAATTAAAGCAAAAGCTACCGATATAAAGGTGCTGAGAAAAACTGCTCTGTGCAAGAAATAAAGTGTCAAGCCGTTACCGACTAGTTGCAGACCAAAAAACGTAACCAACCAATAAGCGGCTGTTTTCGTCAGTCCATAAATGATGTAGCTGAGTCTTCCCATGGAGATTTCATCAAGGGTTTTATCCCAATCAAGCTCCATCAAAATTTCCAAGGCAGAAGGAAAGCCTCCTGAGAGCTTCTCTTTCCATTCTCCGGTTTTGGTTGCATTTATCTGTCTTCTAACGTAAAATACCCCAGTTGCTAAACCTATTAATGGGATAAGAAGTAGCATGAAACCGTAGAGAAAACTTTGAGGACTTTTTGATGTATAGTCAACTCCTGAAATTGTGAACAATATGCCGACTGCAAGAGAGACGGCAATTGATCCGATAACTATGAGTGAGAATTTCTTGAGCGAACGAGATAGAGCATTGTACCTTTTTATGTGATCAAGGGTTTCCATCAGCTCCGAAACCTTAGAAACCACGCTCTCTTCGCTTAACACTGAATCTTTCATGGCACTGGTATCCTTAATGAATCGACCAATTTCTTATGGCTGAATCAGCTAAGCACATCTTTAACGAAAATATAAAGTAAACTCCCTCGGAATGAGCAAAAAATACTTAATCTCTGCTCTGTTCAAAATTAAGTTTTGGCCAAAAGTCGAAAAATCCACTAACAAAAAAGGGATTAGGGCTATTTTAAGCAATGGCTTGAATGGTTTGAATGGTTTGAATATGATAAAGATAGAACGTTTTGTGTCCTGTTGAACATTCTGGAATTTCATCCTCAGCTTTTAATGTTTTTAACCAATCATCAACCGTTGAGAAACCAGATTTAGCAACATAAAATCCTAAGTCATCATGCTTCAATTTTGCTGGATCCGTTACGTCAAATGTTTTAGTAATATATTCTGTTCGCGGATTGTTTGTGTCAGTTTGAGAAGCATGATGTTTTTTGCAGATTTCGACAAATTCTTCGAATTTAATTACAAGATTAGCATCAGCATCATAACCCTTAATCTTGTAGTATGAGTATTGTGGATTTTCAACATCTGTTAATATGAAAACATCGCCGTTTTCCTTAAGATAATTAAGGGCATTTGGGTCAATCTCGAATTCTAAAACGTTTAAGTCACTAATTCTGCTCATACTGCTTTGACCTTCCTTCGTTTAAGCCATTATTTAAAATTCTATTATTAAACTATACTATTGCTTTTATGCGCTTAGTAACACAATTTGTAACAAAAGTATTACTCGGTTTTAAAAAATTAAAATAGTGGTGGGGCCGGCCGGATTTGAACCGACGACCTTTACCCAAGAACAGCGCAAAGCCGTTCTTTACGGGTTTCTCTAGACACGCTCCAGAACTTCGTCATTCCTCTGGACGAGGTCAGCAAACCCGTTGCTTGCTTCTGGAGCCCGTCGTCATACCTGTCTAGACTACGACCCCACCGACAGGCTCGGGCAATTAAGTGAACCTGCAACAATAAAAATATAACCGTTCCCAAATCAAAAGGATACATAAACAAATAAGCCCAAGCTGATTAAACACTCTGCATGACCACTCAGATTGATTTTGGGGCGTTATCAAATAAAGGCTGTAAGTTTAGTGTTGTCTCCACAAGCCATCTTGTTGAATTGCAAGAGGAAATTGAAATGCGCCGAGAAAAGGGCCAATTTGACGCTGAATTTGCGCTTAATTACATGTCTAGGTTCAAGTTTTCGCCTCCAAGTGAACTGAAAAACGCAGAGTCTCTGGTTGTGGTTGCTATGCCTAGACTGCCTACGAAGGCGATTTTTCATTGGGGTGGAAAGAAGCAAACGTTCATTCTGCCGCCCACTTACACGGCTTACGATGAGAAGCGCTTGCAGGTCGAACGTTTAGTGGCAGAGGCAGTTGGAAAGGAAGGGTATAAAATTGCAACGCCTATTTTGCCGCTGAAGTTACTTGGTGTGCGTAGTGGTTTAGCTGAGTACGGGCGAAACAATATCGCGTATGTAGATGGCATGGGAAGCTTCATGCGTTTGAGCGCTGTCTATTCGGATATGCCGTGTGTAAGCGACAGTTGGCGAGAAGCGAAAATGATGGCTCGTTGCGAAAACTGTGAGTTGTGTCAAAAGGCTTGTCCAACAGGCGCCATTTCACAGGATCGGTTCTTACTTCATGCGGAAAAGTGCCTCACACTCCATAACGAGAAAGACGGTAAAATTCCGTTTCCAAACTGGATTAAGCCCCAGTGGCATAACTGCATCGTTGGTTGCATCAAATGTCAAGCCGCTTGCCCTGAAAACAAACCGTATCTAGGCAGGTTTGGGAAAACTGCTGAGTTCGACGAGGAAGAAACTAAGCTTCTGTTAAAGGGCATATCTCGCGAGGAAATCCCACAGACGACCATGAAAAAGATGCAGATGCTTAGTTTAACAGACTATTTCAATGAGATGCCCCGCAACCTTTCAGCTCTTCTAAAATAGAGCCAAACATACAATTCAAGACATCTTAATGGGTTCACACTTGCTTTAGGAGTTTGCGTCTGGGGGAACAAACCTTCTCAGCCTTTGCAGTGAACGGAGTTTTTCTTTGTCGCCGATTTTCGCGGATTGCACTGATTGTTTGAGGATTTGGATTGACTCGTCCATTGCTTTGCGGTCAACTGGAAACGGGACACCGTCTTTGCCGCCATAGGCGAAACTGAATTTCACTGGGTCTTCCCAGCTTGGCTTCTCACCATAAACCAGTTCGGCTACGAGAGCTAAACCGCGGACTGTGGCGGGTCCAACGCCTTTTACGCTCAAGAGTTCCTCGTAATTGTTCGGTTGGAACTCGTAGACTCGGCTCAGCGTGTCCCAGTTTATGTTGCGGGGCATGTTGAGGCTGTTTAGGGTTTGCTGCCACGGGTCACTTGTTTTTGGAAGCCAATCTTGCAGCGACTTCTGGTTAAGCTGTTTTGCCGTGGACTGAATAAGATTCATGAGTTTGCGGGTGGGTTCCTTTGCCAAATCGACAGAGGCTTTCCTAGCTGCTTCGCTGTCTTTTGCCACCATGTTTAAGGCTCTTTCTCGTTTTACGTTGCCCACAATAGCATTGTGAGGTTCAACAACAAAGTCAGTCACATTATCGGATAGCCAATGGTAACGCCTCGCAGTGCGGTCTTCCGCGCTCATGCCCTGCTGAATTACCGCCCACTTCTCATCTTTAGTTATTAAGAAGGCGTGGTGATAGAGCTGGTATCCCGCTTGGATTGCGGTGTTGTCTACTTTTGCAGCCATTTTGCTATTGTAAGTAAGCGTTTTGATGGTTTCTTCGGAAAAACCGAACTTTTTGCCAGCCAAAGCGATATCGCTTGGCGTTTTCCTTGAGGTTTTGCCTTTTCCTCCGCAAACAGTGATGCCGTGCTCTTCCGGCGATAAGGCGCCTTTGAGGATGCCTGTGACGACGGTGGTTACTCCTGAACTGTGCCAGTCGTAGGCTAAGACGCAGCCGAACGCTTGAAACCAGTACGGGTCAGACAAACGTTGAATAAACATGGCAGTGCCCTGCTCCTCAATCATGATGTCTGCTATTTCCTTGGCTAACTTACGCATGCGTACAGTAAGCCATGAGGGTGCCTTTCCTCCGTGAAGTGGCAAGTTTGCAACGCCAGTTCTATACATAGTTCACTCTCGGTTGATGATTGCTTGGGGGTATTTGATTTTTTCTTAAAACTAAGCAGTGTTCGCTTTACTCAAAGATGATAAGCTATTTTGCCTTTAATCAGTTGTTGAGCTCGCCGTTAAATTGTTTCAGTAAAACAAAATTGTTATTTGAAAGATTTAGCTATTTGTAATTGGCGAGTTTTTGACTTATCCACTTGTTACCACCCGTGTTTGATCGTTGATGGAGTAGTTGGGTGCTTGTTTTTCTTAGCTTCCTTTTTGTGCTTGAACCTGTTGATTATGACCACGTTATTTTTCACATTAACCCAATGCGTGCTGTTTAGATTTTTGCGATAAACAAACTTGTTTACGTCTCTCGCCAATGCATAAGTCGAAACATCTTCCATTTTCAATTCCAAGCCTTCACGAATTATTGAAGAATTTAATCCGAATTGACTACGCAAGAAATTCGCGAGGTTCTCTTTTTCGCCATCCAAATCCCCCATATCAACTCTTACAACGATCGGCAAGTCTTTCACTCAATTTGTATTATATGGAATTATTCTATCTTTTAAAAGCTACTCAAAACAAGCTCTTAACAGAAACAAAAAAATAATTTAGCTACGTTTTCAATCACGATTAAACGCTACTAAACGATTAGTTAAGGTAACTCTACCGTTCCTGCTACCCGCAGTTTTGCGCCCTCTAAATACATCAGCACTGCTTTATCGTTTGCGCGGTAGACAAGCGGCTTATCAAGGCTTAAAGTTAAAGTTGGCTTTTTAGAGTTATCCGTCTCGGCAACAGCATCCACTTTGGCGGTTATGAACTGTGCCCAGTGGCCAACATGCATAATCATGCCCTGCTTTATCGGCGTCTGCCAGTACTTAACCAGAGAGGCATGCGTTTCCAACATGGAAGACGTCTTAATTGAGGGATCATTCGTTAAAACTACACCCCGGTCTAAATCTTCGACTTCAACGTTTTTTAACGCAAGCCCAACACGGTCACCTTCGCCTGCAACGTCAAATTCGTCATCGTGCTTTTGGATAGAGCGGACTTGCGCTGTTTTTCCAACTGAAAGAACATTGAGCACCACATGCTTCTGAATGATTCCGCTTGTAACTACCCCCAGTATAACGACACCTACTCCTTTAACGTTAAACGCATGATCAACCGGCACTATTCCAACTGGTTGTTGTCCAACTGGAACTTCTGGGGATTTTTGTTTTGCCGCTTCTGCTAAAAGCTGTTCTCTTAGAACCGTTGGGTCATCAGCTATGAACTCAAATTTTTCTAGGTTTGTTCCTTTTATGAGTGGCTCGATTTTTTCTTTAGGAATGTAGTTTCTTAAAATTATGTAGCCGCTTTTGATGTCTGCGCATTGAAGCATTATTAGGCATTCGCCGAAAGACGCGTTTATCTCATCCACGACGACTATTGCCTTTTTCGATAAAGAGATAGCGTAGAAAAGTGGCGCTAGCCTTTCTGGGTATCGTGTTGGTTCAATGAGGGTTACTGTGGCTTCGCCTTTTTTTAGGTTATAGAAGGTTATGTCTGTTGATGTACCTTTTTTGCCAAGGCTGTTGCCGTAATCTAAAGCGCCGAGAACGGCGACCGTAATATTTCCCATACTGCTAACCCTTGCAGATAACCCCATGTATCCGTCTTAAAGATAAGTATTATGAAAAAAATTCAGGTTACCTTTGAAGAAAGTTATCATATTTTGTTGTGTTACTTTTTGCTTTATGCTGTTTTAATTTGGTCGCCCTTCAACCCTAATGACGACACTTTTTGTCTAAACCGTTTATAAATCGCGGAAAACGTTGGAATAATTTCCTTGATATTGACAAGAATCAAAGCGGCTAACGTGAACAAAGGAATATATGCGTAAACATACAGCGTCGTGCCTAAACTACGATTAAAAATCATGTTCAAGAACCCCACGCCTGTCGGAGGATAAAAAAGAATCATGTTTGATATAATTATCACTGCGAGTGCAGTTTTTACCGAGGAAACAATGCTGTTTTTGTTGTAAAAAAGAAAAAGAGGCAAACCCAGTAGGCCAAATCGTGGATCAAAAGCGGCGAAAGCAAAGGCTAGTCCAGAGGCCAGTGGTTTACCTTTAAGCCCAAAGTAGAATGATAAGAGAAAAAGGAAGGTTTCAAAAACTTTAGCCTGGCCTTCAGCCCACTGCCAAAAGTAAGTGGCGAGGAGTCCCCAATGCGGCAAAGGAAAAGGCAACAAAACAATTGCGGTTACAGCCAAGACCACGACCAATCCTTTCCGATACAGCAAATGATAAAGCAACAGTGCCATTAAAGGCAGAAGCGCAAATTGGAAAACATCGAACGCGATTAATCCTTCATGGTAATTAAAAAACTGGAATGGAGATACCAATAGCAGAAAAGAAGGAAGTACTTGTAATCTTGCGGGTGCGGATAAATAATCGCCTCACCATCATTGACTATTCCTCGTGTATACAAGCCTGAGGGGTCATGCCACAACCTTCATGCTTCTATGTAATACGCTGAAAAATCTTTCGCAAGCGTTCCACCTCAATCAAGCTTGAAAGTTTCAGGATAAGCCAACATGAAAACATAAAGATTAAAGACTACCAGGACTACCACGAATAAGATGATGAAAATTTTGGTTTTTCTGGAAAATGCGGGATGTAGAGCGCTTGGCAAAGGGTTTTCCTCAAATTTCCATGATATTTTCCGTCGATTGTCTCCCAATATTGTTGCGTTTACATATAATATTTTGTCATCCAAATAAAAAACAGATTTTTCTTCATCCCAAGCTGCCCAAAGAACTAAACGTGACGAGAGCTAAAAACAATGAAATAGGAAGCAGTTTAACTTGCCTCAAAAAACTTGGGTGCAGAGACTTGAGAAGCGTGGGATTGTCGTTGTTTTTTGAACAGCAATATCGTTTTTAAAACCAAAGATTGCAATCCACAGTAAAAGAATGTGGGTACGAAAGGTTCTTAAGTAATTGGGTCTTTTTCCTAACGGCAACAGATGACGGAACCAACTCCAATTCAAGGTAACGACCAGCCTTCCGAAAACAGACGGGTCGTAACTGGCTGAAAAGGTTAAAATAGTCCGTTGAAGAGGTGAAAAGGTATGGAAAATATTTACGCAGCGATGCTCCTTCATAAGGCAGGAAAAGAAATAAACGAAGATTCAGTAACAAGCGTTCTGAAAGCAGCAGGAATTACAGTTGACGCGATACAAATCAAAGCGCTCGTTGCTTCACTAAGTGAAGTAAACATTGACGAAGCAATAAAAGCCGCACCAGCAATGATGGCGGCCGCTCCAGTTGCAGCTCCAGCGGGCGGCGCAGCTGAACAGAAGCCAGCGGCAGCAGCTCCAGAAGACAAGAAGAAGAAAGCTGAAGAGGAAAAAGCCAAAGAAGAAGCAGCTCTAGAAGGATTAGGCGCCCTATTCGGGTAAATTAGCCTCTCTCTTATTTTTAACCAATTTTTCCCCAAAAAAATATTTATTTACAAATTCGACAATAAAACTTGAAATCTCATTGTATAGGTAAAGCTTGTCCTTTGGGTGCTCCGAGTGGTTCCTTAGTAACTGGCGCTTTAGCTAGCTTGCTTCTTTCGCTAAGTAATTTCCAAGCGATAACGGGTGCCCAACCGCTAATAATCATCACAGTTCCCGGGAAACCACCGATGTTTCGTCCAACAATCGGTTGAAGCCAAGCCAAAATATCCTCTAGGCAGGCTTCCCAAATGCCAAATGCCATAGCCATTGCTACGATCGATATAAAGGCGGTTCTTTGACCGAACTTGTTGAACGTTTGAACTGCCAAAACTCCTGCAAAGAAAAAGTCACCTAACCCAAGCCCTCTAAATAAGATACCACCTTGCGAAATAATAGTGGGAATGTTTGGCAAGTAAACCAGCACTGGAAGACCAAGCCCAGTAAACTGAGCAGCAGCTTGAACCATTGTTCCAGTACCTATAACCAAAATGATATCCATCGCAGTTAAGAGAACTGCAAAAAGTCCAACAGTCTTCCAGGAGAAGAGGGATGAAAGATACAAAATTATCAAAATGGCAAAGGTTAACCCGAAAACGTCCATAAGGTACGGAGTCCATACTGCTGCGGTGCCTGGGTTATGAATGAAATTAAAGAATACGAATAGAAGAACGAATATAGCTGGCGGCTGAGCAGCTACATACCATCGCTCTTTAAGAGATGTCTTTTTCTGTGTATAAACTGCAGCGCCAAAGCAAAAGGCTGATAGTCCAAAAAACGCTATTACCCTGTAAATTGTGTATGCATCTTGAAGGGGACCTAAAAGGCAAGCGGACCCAGCTACTAAGCTTGCAACACCGAACCCAACGGAAAGCCACTGTGCTCTTATTTTTGAAACATTGGAGAACACATATGAAAACGTGAAAAGCAGCACAGTGTACGATGTGAGAAAGAATACAAGAAGGATATTTTGGAACACGGCACCCGGGTTAATTACAGCAGTGTAAGCTATAGCAGAAATTATAATCGCCATAAAGACGACAAGAAGAATTATGTCCCTTGTCTGGAACTCTTTTTCCTCAACAGTTGACTGCAGTTTTCCCGCAACACGTTTGTTTAAAAGCATGGCAACAATAACCACAATTAACAACGCAGTCGGCATTGCAACGTCAAGATACAGCATAGAAGCACAAATAATCAACGATGGATTTATTCCTTTAGCTAAAAACTAAAGAAACACCCCAATGCTTTTAGCAGCTACCAAAGGGAAAGGCGATTCAATTTTACTACTATCTTTTGTTAGTTAAATTGAGGGAGAAGAGGTATACTTTTTACTATTGAAATGGCACGTAAAAAGTGACCTAGCAGCGATTAAATTGAACGTTCAAAATGGCTAATGAAGCCAAAAGCGCCTCTTCAGTTCTAACTGTCGCAGTACCTTGCTCAGGAATCATGTTTACAACAAAATCAACAATCGCCTCAAGCCTTGCATCTTCCTCTTTGGCAATCTCATGCAAACCACGCGATGGAGCACCAAACGCCACTAAAACATGTTGAGCGTTGCTCAATTTTCGCCCAATCTGACCTGAAACATCCATGAATTTATCGCCAATCCTTGCAGTAGCAATAACCAAATCAAACCCGCCATCCCTCACAAGTTGACCAAAAGAATGTTTTTCCACACGAACCCTGAAACCCCAATAAAAAGGAACGCTCTCACGATCTACAGTTTGAACTTCAACCCGTTCGCCAACTTTAACAACTTGCAAAGTTAAGCGGTCACCGTCAGCGAACTGTTTTTCCCTCAAAAGTGCCAGCTGATCAACGCCAATGTCCACAAGCAAACCCTCTTTAGCTTGAGATAAAACCAAGCCTTCGCGGTATTCGCCAGTCTTCAAGTCCCGAGTTTTACTGCTCACAGGATGATGAGGCGTTCGCAATGGAGGCAAAATCCCAGCAAATTGCAAGCTGGGCTCAAGTTTAAAGAGTCTTTTGCGAAGATACTGGGGGGTTTCCAAATAATTTAGCAATAACGCGATAAACTCCAAGTCTCTTGACTGGTTGGCTTTAGGGTTGTCTGGGTAAACTATGATTTCATCAACCCTGAAAATCGCCGCTGCCCTTCCAATCAAGCCGATTTTTGATGTTTTCTCTCGCAAATGCGGCGTGTCAGAGATTACGGATGCTGGAATGGCGATTGCAAGTTTCTTTTTATCCATAACGCTTTTTGCTTCCTGTCGCTTGGTTAATGTGTGTCTGCGTTGAGCTTAAAAGTGGGGAATGAGATATAAAAGTGCGGTTTATTGGAGGATTCAAAAAATGAAGCCAGCCGTTTTAGATGAACCTGAAAAAATTAAAGTTGTTGATAAGAGCAACATGATTAATTTTTGTTTAGACTCAGCTAAGCTTTACGATAAAGCAGCCAAATTAGCCGATAAAATCCAACTAAACTTCCCCAAACCAGACAACATTATTGTTGCTGGGATGGGTGGCTCGGGAATTGGCGGCGAACTACTGAAGGATTGGGCAAGAAACAAAATGACTGTGCCCATTGAGGTTAACCGTGAATACCAACTTCCTGTGTATGCTGGCAAGAGAACCCTAGTGTTAATAACCAGCTACTCAGGCGACACAGAAGAATCCTTAAGCGCTTTTCTTGACGCATTAAAGCGGAAATGCATGATTTACTGCATAAGCAGCGGCGGCGCCCTGCTGGAGAACGCTGAAAGGCTCAAGATACCGTATCTGCGTGTACCTGGCGGTATGCCTCCTCGTGCAGCGCTTCCCTACTTGTTCGTTCCCCTGCTAGTGGGCATGAAGAAAATGGGGTTGGTTTCAGGCGCCTCTGAGGAACTCTCTGAAGCCGTGACACTTTTGAAAAAAATCGGCAAGGATAACTCTCCTGAGAAGCCAGCTAAAGAAAACTTTTCCAAAACTTTAGCTTTAGGCATCGGGCAGACCGCTCCTGTGGTTTATGGTTTTGGTTTTTACCGCAGTGTAGCTGAGCGTTTTAAGACAGCAGTTCAATGAGAACAGTAAGGTTCCTGCTAAATGGGAGGTTTTCTCAGAGCTCAACCATAACGAGATTGTGGGTTGGGAGAGGGCTGGTGAACTTGGCAAATGCTTCTCAGCAATCTTCATCAGAGACAAAGAGGAGCCAACTGAAATTCGCAGCAGAATTGAGATTACAAAAGAGCTTGTAGACAAAGCTGGCGTGGGACTGTTTGAAGTATCAGCTCAAGGCAAAAGCCCATTGGCAAAGATGCTGTCGACCATTTGCATCGGCGACTTCACAAGCATCTACTTGGCACTTCTGCATGGGGTAGACCCTACGCCAGTTAAAACAATAAACTACCTAAAAGACACGTTGAAAGAAAACGGCGTAAAAGAAAAAATAATAAGCGAATTAGCAAAGCTTTAGCTAATTTGAACGTTTTAAGCTATGAACTTGGCGAATTCTTTTTCTGCAACCTCAAGCGATACCATTTGGGGTGGACGTTTAAACGCGTAAGCGCAAACTGGCTCCACGGCGCCCTTAAGTTTCTTGTTCAACGCCAATTTCATTGCACGCACTACGTCGAAGAGTACTGAGCCAGCGTTTGGCGCGTCAACCGTTTGGAATTTGAGGTCTATCTTCATGGGTGCATTGCAGAAGTAGACGCCGCTTATCCAGAAGTAACTGTCACGCTTGTTCTGCAGAAAATCCACGTAATCAGTGGAGCCAGCCACAATCTCAGCCTTGTAAGGTATTGAAGCAGCTACTGACTCAGTTTTAATTTGGCGTTTAGCATCACGAGTGCGGTCCAAAGTGTCAACAGATTCGGTTCCTCCGCCAACATCAAGCTGGTAAGTCTCATCTATCCTTACCCCATTATCTGAAAGCAGCTTAAGCAACGTTTTATGCAAAGCAGTTGAACCAACCTGATCCACCAAGTCATCGCCGACGAGCGGAAGCTTTGCATCAGCGAACCGTTTAGCCCACGCAGCATCGCTGGCAATGAAGTTCGGCGTTGCATTGACGAAAGCGCATCCTGCCGCTAAGGCTTGTTCAGCGTACCATTGTGAAGCTTTTGCGGCTCCGCTTGGAAGCAAATTAACCATTACTTCAGCGCCCGCATCCTTGAGAACCTTGGCAACGTTCACATCAGGCGCATTGCTGACTTGTACGATAGCTTTACTTGATTTTCCCAAACCATCAAGCAATGGTCCCTTGTTAACTTTAACACCTGTTGAAGGCACGTCAGAGACTTTTGGCGCATTATTGGGATTAGCAAAAATGGCTTCGGAGAGGTCTTTTCCAACCTTCCGGTCATCAACATCAAAAGCCGCGACCACCTCTATGTCTTTTGGGCTTAAACCTGCTAAAACTGGGTTGCGCAGTCCAATGCAATCTTCCGGTTTCTCAAGTTTCCCATAGTATTGTATGCCTTGGATGAAGGCTGAGGCGCAGTTTCCAACGCCGATTAATGCAACTTTTACTTTAGGCATTCTATTTGCACCTTGCTTGGCTTTTCTATTTGCGTTTGCCTTATAAAAAGCTACGCTGTCATTAATGCTTGATTAAAATGCTCATTGAAAGCCTTTGAGACCTTTTGGTTTCTTTACGCAAGCTATAAGAAACGCTTATTAAACGACGCGGATTAAAGTTTAGAGGCCAAATGCTTTGGGCGGGTAGATCAGTCTGGCATGATCGCCACGTTGGCATCGTGGAGGTCCCGGGTTCAAATCCCGGCCCGTCCACCATCAAAACCAAGTTAAAACTCCTCTGAGTTTATCGATTTTTTTCTTTTTCACTCCTCGCCTTCGCGGATTTGTTAGCATGGTGATGATTGGATTTAAGGTATTTTACATCTTAGCTTGTCTGAGGCGTAAGTCTTAAGTTGTGCAAAACAGTTGTGGCTTGAGGAAAAAGGGTAAAATGGACGCGGCTAATTTAGCTCTAAGTCTCGCTAGCATAATAAATTTTTCTGCCTTGATGTTGATGTTAAGAGCGGTTATTAAAAACAGAAAAGTGCTACGTGGCTATAGTATCATTGGTTCTTTCTTGACGTTTGTCTCCATCGTTGGCTTTGAAGTAACTTACTACCTTTTGGGAAACATAATCGGTTTTGCATTGGGATGGGCAACCGTTGCTTTCTGGTTTATAGCTTTCATTTATAGCCTTAGGCAGAAATTGGAAGGAACAGAAAAAGAGAAGGAAATGGTTGAGCCTTAACTGGCTTTTTTAGCTGAAACTTGGTTTTTCAGGCAAATTTTAAGGAGTGCAACTCAGAAATAGTCTTAAAGTTGATGTGGGATAGTATTTGCGTAGTTTGTATGCCGACTAATTTGCCGCCTGAAGCGATGGATAAGTGGGAGGAGGTTGAAGCTGCCCATACTCCCAGAGAGAAGATGCAGAAGATGCAGGAGTTTCTTAGTTGTGTTCCTCAGCATAAGGGCACGTTGAAGCTTCGGGGTCAGATTAAGAAGAAAATTGCTATTATCCGAGCCGACTTGGAGGATAAGAAGCGTAAGGGCACGGGCAAGAGTAGCGGTGGACCGAAGCTTTTTGTTGAAAAGGAAGGTTCAGCGCAGATAGCGTTGATCGGCATGACCAACGTGGGTAAGAGTTGCCTAATGTGTGCCGCAACGAATTCAAAAGTGCTTGTTACATCTACGCCTTACAGTACTCATGAGCCAGTCCCGGGCATAATGAGTTATGGTGATGTACAGTTCCAGATTGTTGAAGCGCCTGCAGTGATGGAGGGCAGTGCAGATGGGCGTGCAGGGGGTCACATTACACTTGGTTTAGCGCGGAATGCCGATGGCGTGATTTTGATGGTTGATTTGTCTCATGACCCAGTTGGGCAGTTGGAGCTGGTTTTGGGCGAGTTGGAGAAAAGCCGTGTACTTGTAACTAAGCCTAGTGGAAGGGTGGATATTGACCGTCGCCATGCTGGTGCGGCGTTGCGCATTATCCTTGTCGGTAGGCTTTTGGATTGTTCAATGCAAGATGTTGAGGATTTGCTGCGCAGTTACAAGATAAATGACGCCATAGTGAAAATTAGCGGTGATGTAAGGCTTGATGATGTGGAGGACGCTATTTTTGAGACCACGACATATAAGCCGGCGGTGGTTGTGGCGAATAAGTTGGATTTGAAGGGTGCAGCGGCGAATCTGCGTCATTTAAAGCAGTATGTGAATGGGAAGTTGCCTGTTGTCGCCATGTCATGCGAGCAAAAAACAGGTCTAGACGAGTTGGGGAAGACGCTTTTTTATTCTTTAGGGATTATTCGGATTTACACTAAGGAGCCTGGCATGAAGGTGCACAGTGACCATCCTTTTGCTCTTAGGCGCGGAGTCACGATTAATGATTTAGCAAAGAATATTCATAAGGAGTTTGTGCAGAACTTTTTGTTTGCAATGGTGTGGGCTAAACGTTTGCCGTTTAGCCCCAAAAAGGTTGGTTTAGGTTTCGCGTTGGAAGACGGGGACATAGTGGAAATTCACACAAAAATTTAGCCTAATCGGCAACTTACCGATGGGTTACTTAAGTAAGGTTGAGCTTGAAAAAGCTTTTTTAAAAAAAGGTTATGGTGGAGGCGGTGGAGGGGGCGGTGGAGGCGGTGGCTCAAACTGACCTTTATTGCGGCGGGTTCTAAATAGAGTTAAAGCGGCGAGGGCAGCCACAACTATCACTACTGCGGCTATTATGCCATATGTGACCAGCGAGTTCATTGGAGCCTGGGTTTGTTTTGGCTGCGTTGAGGAAGACGGAGAAGTGGGCGGCGGTGTAGATGAGATTGAGGTTGGCTGTGGCGTAGCACTGGAACTTGATTGAGGTGGAGATAGGACTAGGTACAGAGTAGCTTTTTACCTCATTTGACAACGTGGCTGAGTTATCTGTGGGTGTCGCAACAAACGGCACTGAGTTGCCAGGTGAAGGCGGGGGAGTTAAATAGGCTGTGTAGTTCAGTCCTATAACTTTCCCTGCAGAGTTGTAAAACGTCGTTGCAACCCAAACGTTCTGAGGCGTTTGGCTGCCAGTGTTTTCGACGTCTCCTGTTACGGTGTATACGCCACTATTGTCAAAACCATTGAGGTTGGTCGTTGTCAGCCCTGTATATTGAGTTTGGTTGGTCGCATCAGCGACGGTGACTCTAAGAGTGACGTTGGTTACGTTAGCTATCCAACTTTCGCTCATGTCTTCAGGGTAGATGCTTTCTGCAGGGTTAAAGTCCATGTAGAAGGGGGCTTTCTCTCCAGGAAGCAGAGGCAATGCTAAAACAGGAACCTCAGATGGGCAAAGTATGGCTCCGCTGGAATTTAAAGCCTCACCAGAAATGTAGATCATACCTAAGGTTGTTGTTCCTGAGTTCTCGACTTCGCCGACCGCAACCAAATCACCGGCGTATGTTGCTAGAACAGTGTTCGAAGGAGCAGTGTACCAACTGTAGCTGGTAATAACGGCTTCTGTAGTCTGTGCTTTCACGTGCGGCGTTGATAATGCAGCAAATGTGCTTATAACTAAAATTACAAGGATTACGGATGCTACTATTTTTTTCAAGGTTATTCTCACTCGAATAAACGGTTCCCTTTGGAACCATCATGTTAATAAAACAGTTATTAAACTTTTTCAAAATTAACCCCGAATTCTATCCAACTTTTCTAATGCAAAATAATGGTCAGAGCCGCTGTTTTCAGGCGGGACTGTTTGTGTTCGCTTGTACGACCTACCCGACGGGTCAACTAGATGAACCAAATAGGCTCGGCAAAAGGTGGATTCTGGGAAAAGGTTTGTTTTTGAAAACAAGAAGGATCTGCGGCTGTTTTATCTGCTTGATTGTGCGACGCGTTCGATTTCGTTGCGTTTGGCGATGCCTGCGCTTTTGATGTCTTTGTTTGCTGCCAAAATCAGTTCGTCTGCGAGTGTTTCTTGGATGCTGCGTGGGTTGTTTATGCTTGCGGCTCTTGCGCCTTCGCTTATGTGGCGTATGGCGAGGTCGATTCTGCGTTGTGGTGCTACGTCGACGGATAGGTGGTAGACGACTCCTCCGTAGCTGACGCGTGTTGTGTCTTCGCATGGAGAAGCGTTTTCGACGGCTTTAACGAGGACTTCTATGGGGTTTTTGCCTGTGCGTAAGTTGATTATTTCGAATGTTTCTTTGACGATGTTGGTTGCTTTGGCTTTTTTGCCGCTGTTTTTGCCTGAGCGCATGAGACTGTTGATTAAGCGTTCTACTATGTTGACTTTTGCTTTGCGGAAACGTTGGTGTTCATGTCGTCCCATGCTGTGTGGGGCAACCATTGGTGTAAGGTTGAGGTAACGCTGCAACCCGATGTCTTGGACTGAGATGTCTTTAAATGTCCATTTTTGGAAAAGTTTGATTTCTTGAGGTTGAGCTAATGTGTTGTGTGACATAGTGGTTTACCTTGCTGGTTTTTGTTTTCGTCCGTAGACGAGCTCGTTTAGTGATACGCCGTTTATCATGACTACTTTCCAGCGGACTCCGGGAATGTCTCCCATTGCGCCGCCTCTTGTTCCGCCGATGCCTTCAACAACGACTTCGTCATGTTCGTCAACCACGTTAAGTGCGCCGTCTCCAGGCAGGAACGCGGTGATGACTCTGCCGTTTTTGATAAGTTGTGTGCGGACGCATTTGCGGATGGCGCTGTTTGGCTGTTTTGATTCAACGCCTACTTTTTCCAGAACGATACCCCGTGATTGGGGTGCACCCTGCATTGGATCTACTTTTTCGTCTAGCCTAAGCATGCGCCTGTTAAAGTAACGGTCAGACCAACGGAAATTCTTCCGTTTCTTTTTTAGTTGCCTTGCGGCGAATTCGCCTCTTGGTGACTTGGAACCCATACTTAAGATATTCCTTCTTTTTGCACATCCATAGTCAATATACCAATATATAAACAAAACGAACCAACAACACAGAACATACACTTATTCACGGGTAATTCGCTGAAACATCCACATCACTTTCTCTTATCTTCCCTAAGCTTTTTTGAGAAATTTTGGTCATGAAAAGTTTATTTTTTTTAAGAAAAAGCTTTATTCCAAGTCCGAAGCATGTAGTAGGTAATGTGAGGCGATTTGGATGGAAAAGAAGTGTCCGGTTTGTAAGCAGGTTTATACTACGTTTAATGCTAAATCGAAGTATTGCAGTGATGCTTGCGCTAAGAAGGCTGGCAAAGCAAAATAGAAGCACCTTGCCGAAAAGCCTAGAACAGATTATGCTGGGATAATCTCAATTTTCACTAGAAGATATGCCCACCAATAGCCGTTTGTGAATAAGCCTTGAGGTCCCACAATCGCTACAGTTAGGGGTCCTTTACCTGAAGCTATGCTTGTGCCATTGGAGTCGTAGGCAACGATCACCGTTAACGGTTGCGAGGGTTGAACCGCAGCTCCTGTCGTCGGATCGAAGGTGTTTATTTCTTGACAATGCACTTGTTGATAGGTAAATGTCACCTGATAACCATCTGATCCCGTAAAAGTTACGTTCTCGCTGCTGGTAATACCGCCAACCAAGTTCAAGAGAGTTAAAACAGGCACTCCCGTGAAGTTCCCAGTGTAAATCGTTCCAGTGTCAGTGTCATTGTATCCTCCAGTAGCAGTGATGGATTTTAAGGCACTGAGTTCGTTTGAGTTCAATATTTTCTGTTGTCCGTTAGCCCCTACCAGAGTTAAGCTCAGGGCAGGAAGAGTAACTTGAGATTTTGCGGTGGATGATCGCCCATAGATCTGCCAGGAAACCACTCCTGCTACGACGACGATAATGATAATAATAATAGCTATCAGTTTCTTGTTGAATTTGCTTTTTGCTCCCGAATCCGTCTTCATTCGTTTGTTCATCCTTCAGTTTTATTTAGCGGTATATGCATAAAAAAAATTGCATCATGAGTGCGCGTAGCTTGGCTGACCGTTGAATTATTAGTATTGTTTGTTCTTGGGCACCTCATTAAGATGACAAATGCGGCAATCGCCACAACTACAATGACCAAAACGGGTATTATCACGATAGGGAACCCTCCGTTAGATCCACTTTGTGAGCTTACTTGAACTGGTTTGTCATTAACGGAATAATCTAACGTAACATTTTTGCCGCCAGCGCAGGAACAGAATGAATTGTCAAAACTCAATATGTATGTTCCAGTAATCGACGCTGAAAACGAGAAACTCGTGTGGGAGGTGTAGTTATAACTCAGCAATTCTTTTCCGTTGGGGTCACTTACCATAAAATCGACGCCTGTTCCAGTACCACCTGAAACAGAAACCGTGCCGTTAACAGAATCGCCCTGATTCAAATTCGCCTTTACAGTTTTTTCGCTGGCAGGTAGAACCGTAAATGTCTGTTGGGCATGAACAAAAACCGTCAAGGACCCCAGAAGCATCAAGAAAACAATCAATACAAAAATAGGCTTATTCACAAAGGTACCAGTCTTAGTTTTGACCAAATTTATTAATAAAACTTGCGGCTTCAGCCACGTTTTCTGAGAAAAACAACACATCACCTAAGATGGATTCGCATTTGCAGCAAAATATTCCTTGACAGATATCGAGAAGAGTGAAAAAAGAAAGATTAAATGTCAGAATTTACTTAGGCGCGACATAAATAAATACATTAAACATCATTATATTAATTTAAATGCAAGTTCTTAGACGATACAAAAAATTGGTTCTAATTGTAGTGCTGTTAGTCGTCATACTGATTGTGTCACTATTCATTGTTCAGAACGCTACTAAACCTTCCCCGACATCCACGCCTTCCCCCACCCCAACCAAAACTTCCCCAACACCAACAGGTACTCCTGTCCCTACCACGCCCACACCTACTCCTGCGCACACGTCTAGCCTTTACCCAGGAGAAGTTACCCAATATCAGAATCAAAGCCTGACATCAATTAGCACTTTCATCGAAGATGTCGATCAACATCCAGACGTTTCCATCGACGGGACACAGAACATAAACCAGACAACTTACAGCCTAACCGTCAATGGCCTCGTAAACAACACCTTGAAGTTAACGTACGATGACGTTGTCAATAACTTTCCATCTTATCAACAAGTGGGTACGCTTCTCTGCGTCGAAGGCTGGAGTGTCACTATGTTATGGCAAGGCGTCCTTGTGAGCGACCTCCTCCAAGAAGCAGGCGCCAGCCCAAATGCCACAACCATCATCTTCTACGCCTCCGACGGCTACTCAACCGCGCTTCCACTGAACTACATCGTGCAAAACAACATAATCTTAGCCTACAAAATGAACAACGTCACCCTCCCCGCTGCTACAGGATTTCCCTTCATGCTCGTAGCTCAAAACCAATATGGATACAAATGGATAAAATGGGTAACGGAAATCGATGCGTCAAACAACACAAGCTACCTCGGATACTGGGAAAGCCGCGGCTACCCCAACAACGCGACAATACCTAGTGATCCCAACAACTCCACACTGCATAGTGATAATGTGCCAGTTGCTGAAGTCACAGTTGTTTCCGCTGCAGTTACAGTTACAGCTGCCGCAATTTACACCAACTTGGTGAAGACCAACACCAAGAAGCCCAAATTCAGGAGCCCCCAAGATAAGGCGCGGCTGACAGTACAGCGTTTCCTGATCCCTTGAAGTGTGAAGTGCACCATTAAAAAATTATTTTCTTAAGAGAAAGCTAGCCCATAAAAAACAATACCAAATAGATTAGGAGGGTAAGTATGGAAAAGAAATGCCCAGTTTGCAAAAAGACGTATACCACGTTTGATAGTAAGAAAAAGTATTGCAGTGATACTTGCGCTAAGAAAACTGGCAAGGCAAAGTAAGCCTTGGAAAAACGCAAGCGCTAACTTGATAAACATTTTTTCATTAATTAGTAATATTGAAAAATTTTCTTGAGCGATAATTACGCAAATTAAAAATAATTGTTGTTTCATATATTACTATGAGGTTTAGAATGGAGGAGTATGTTAAGGGACCTGAGCCTGACAGGTGGCACTGGAAAAAAAAATGCAAACAGTACCCCCGCGTCGTCATGCAAAGCCGCCCTAGAAGACCGAATTCTGACCTATGCGACGAATGCCTAGACATAGAAAGAATCGAACTTCGCAAAATAGCAGCAACATAACCCTAATTAATCCCTAAAATCGAAATTGCGAGTTTACAATGCAGCTTTTGCCCTATGCCTCGTCATCGGCGGGTGTTTTTTATACAAAGGCTTTTATGCTAACTCTGTTGATAACCAAACTGGTTAGAGGTTAAACGTCTGGAGTCCCCCCTTCTCTCTTTCCTAAAGGTTCCAGACAACCCCTGACCACTTTTCAGTCTAATAAGCCAACTTCAATGAGGTTATCATCAGCATGCTTTTATTTGTGACACAAGAACTATCCATTAACAAAACCAACTTACGCGTATGAAGGCAAGCTGTATGGTTGAGCTCAGAACGCAAGAACAACAGTTACTCTCCGCCTTAGAATCGCTTGGCGGAAAAGCTTCAGTAGAACAGTTAATTGATGCCTGCGGTTTCCCAGATACAGCAGTCATGCGCACAGGGCTAACTCTTCAGGAAAAAAACCTTATCACCATACACGCCGAATACCAAAACGTCATCAAACTAACCGCCGAAGGCGAAGCAATACGCAAAAAACGGCTTGCCCGAACGCAAACTAATCCATGCCGTGGCGCAGCTTGGCGGAGCAGCAGACCTCAAAAAAGCGGCACAGCAAGCAGGAATTGAACCGCAGTTCGTGCAGATTGCGCTTGGCTGGGCGATAAGAAAAAAATGGGCACTCTACACCTCAAGCGACAACACGATACGCATAGTCTGAGCCGCTTTTGCATCAAGCGTTCATTGCAGAAGGATGCGACGAAACCCTCCTCAAATACCTAAACGACAAACATCAAGCAGCACTGGAAGACCTAAGCCCAGAACTAAAAACGGCAGCCGAACAGCTGAAAAAACGCACACTCTTAACCATCGAACCCAAAACCACACGCACACTCCAAATCACCCGCAGGCAAAGGGCAAGTAAAAGCGAGTCGGCAGAAGCCAGAAGTTAGAGCCCCAGAAGTCATTATTACCCAACTCACGCCTGAACTCATAATCACAGGCAAATGGCACACCTCAAAACTACAAAAATACAACATTGAAGCGCCAGTAGCCAAAACATGGCCAGGGAAAAAACACCCCTACCTGCAATTCCTCGACGAAGTCCGCGCAAAACTCGTGCAGTTAGGCTTCCAAGAAATGACGGGCACAGCCGTTGAAACCAGCTTCTTCAACTTCGATGCGCTCTACGTGCCGCAGGACCATCCTGCAAGGGAAGAAAGCGACATCTACTACATCAAAGACCCACAGTACGGCGACATAAGCCAACATGGCGAAGCAGTTGAGCATGTTGAGGAGACGCATGAGAACGGCTGGATAACAGGTTCAACGGGATGGGGATACAAATACTCATTGCTTAGCAGCCCAGCGCTTGATTCTGCGTGGTCACGGCACATGCCTCAGCGCCAGAACATTGGAGAGCAAAAATTTCCAGGTTCCAAGCAAACACTTCTCGATAGCACGAGTTTACCGCCCAGAAATAACCGACAAAACCCACCTCTCAGAATTCAATCAGGTTGAAGGCATAATCATAGATGAAAACCTAACTCTGAAAGACCTCCTGGGCGTTCTGGGCAAGTTCGCCATGGAGATTGCTGGAGCAGACAAAGTATGCTTCAAACCCGACTATTTCCCATTCACAGAACCCAGCGTGGAACTCAGCGCCTACAAGGAAGGCTATGGCTGGGTAGAATTCGGCGGTTCAGGAATCTTCCGTCCAGAAGTCACCTTGCCGCTTGGCGTAAAAGTGCCCGTTATCGCTTGGGGACTTGGCGTTGACCGCCTGTTTCATGATGCGCGCGGGCATTGAGGATATTCGGATGATTTTCAGCCAAGACCTTGATTGGCTAAGGAGAAAACAGGTGACATAAATGCCCACAATCGACATAGAATACCATGAACTAGAACAACTGATTGGCAAAGAGACAACACGCAAATTGTTTGGAAATCCGCAGAACATAGACATCGAAAAACTTGATGAAATATTATCTTTAGTTAAGGGTGAAGTCAAAGGTCTACAACAAAGAAGAGGGAACTCTAGCATTGAAATGAAAGATACAAATCGTGCTGACCTTTGGAGCGCAGAAGGCTTAGCAAGGGGACTACGCTGCTACCTTGGCTTAGAAAAAGGGTCCAAAGCAGTACACAGCGGGCAAACCAGCCATAGAAGTAAATGTTAATGCCAAACTTTACAACATCCGCCCATTCATCTGCTGCTCCGTAATAAAAGACATCCACTTAACCGACTTGCATAATCCGTGGGCTCATGCACCTTCAGGACAAGCTGGACCAAACGTATGGTCGAAACCGCCAGAAAACCTCCATTGGTATTTACAATTTTGACTTAATCAAGCCACCAATAGAGTACACTGCTGTTAAGCCAGAAGAAGTTAGTTTTGTTCCCTTAGGATTTACTGAAAAGATGGGTTTGGATGAGATTCTTGAGAAACATCCAAAGGGCATTGAATATGGGCACATAGTTAAGAAGAACCCTCTTTACCCGATGCTGTTTGATTCCGAAGGCAAAGTTTTGTCTTTCCCACCAATCATCAACTCAAACGATTTAGGCAAAATCACCGAGGAATCAAGAAATTTACTAGTTGAAGTCACAGGAACCAGCCACAAAACCGTTCTAAACACGCTTAACCTGGTCACTGCGGCATTGATTGACCACGGCGGAAAAGCTTACTCGGCAACAATTCATTACCCCGAAGACTCAGAGTACCCACAGAAAAAGGTGGTAACCCCAGATTTTAGCAGCAGACGCATGCCCTTGAGTGTTGAGTACACGAATAAGCTTTTAGGGCTGAAGCTTTCGGCACACCGCATTTCCGAGCTTCTGTTAACGGCGGGTTTAGGCATCGAAAAAACGCAGGCTGACAGCGTAGAAGTGCTTGTTCCATGTTACCGCGTGGACGTAATGCACCAAGTTGACCTAATCGAGGATGTCGCCATCGCTTACGGCTACAACAATATTGAGCCGCTTTGGCGCGAATTACCCACAACCGGGCGAGCAAAGCCAGATCAGCGATTAATCGATATCGCACGGGAACTTATGGTTGGTTTAGGCTACCAAGAAATCTTAACATACACATTGACTAATCAGGAAAACCTCTTTGACAAAATGAACACGCAAAAAACCGAAGTTAGTGGAACTTGCCAACCCCAAAGTCGCCACCATGACGTGCCTGCGCAACTGGCTGCTGCCAAGCATCATGGAGTTTCTCAGCAACAACCAATCCGTAGAGTTTCCCCAAAAAATATTTGAACTCGGCAAAGTCACCCTGCTAGATGAAGCAAAAGAAACCAAAACGAGGGATGAAGAATGGCTCTGCGCCGCAACAGCGCACGCAAACTCAAACTTCACCGAAATAAAATCTGCCTCGACGCGTTTATGAGCAATTTTGGGGTTGATTGGCAAATAAAAGAGACCATTCATCCAAGCTTTATCGAAGGCAGAGTTGGCAAAATAATCGTCGGCGGCGTCGATGTTGGGGTTGTCGGCGAAATCAATCCGCTGGTGCTTGAGGCATGGAAGCTTGAGAACCCAGTGGCTGCTTTCGAAATTAACCTGCAGAAAATTCTTTAGGAAATAAGTCTGCAATTTCTGGTAAAAGTTTTGTAGTAGTTAGATAGGAAAAAAAGATAAAGGCTAATTCAGCGATATGGCAATAGGGTAATATAACATGTCTCTTAGAGTCCAAATAAATCCTAAAGTGAAAGAGAAATTCAGAGAAGCAACCATGAAACGCTTCGGCTACGGTAAAGGAGCTCTAAGCAAAGCCGCTGAGGAGGCTATTCTTAAATGGCTTTCAACCGAAAAAGAAGCAGCCAACTTCGAAGGTGACCCCATAAAAGCCATTGAAGGGCTACTTAAAGATGTGAACGTAGATTCGGTGACTTTACAGCATGAGACGCAGAAGGTTTGGGCGAAAAAAGTGCTCACTGATGCATCTTATTGATATAAACATTTTTCAGAAATCCTTCCATCATCCAAGTAAAAAAATCAGAACCATGAGAGTGTTCCGTTTTTCCTGCCGTTTTTAGGCACCAAGCGTAAATAACATATCCTAACGGAACAATTATTGCGCACATTAACGTTAAAATCAACAGGTTTGGAAGAATCATCTGTATTGTCCAGCCTGTAAGCACGTCCCTGATGCACGTGAAAAAGTAGTATGGCGGAAACACATAAGCAATTGCTTGCAGTCGCAGCCGGCAGAACTTGCGGCGGAAAAAAACGTTTCCCAACAAGCTTGTTGCTATGGTTATAAGCGCTGTCACTGGGTCGCCTTGCTTGGTTAAAATAAGGATTCCTGAGCCAATCATGCTAAAACCGATGAATGTGCCGATGCCTAAGGCTAAAACAATCATTGTTCCCAAAATGTTAACGCTTAAAGATTACCCCGAAAATAAACACGCCGACCGCAAGGTAAATCGCCACTACGCCAGTGCTCCAGATGAAGCCCCAAATGGAACTGCCGATGATGAATGTTGTTAAGCCTGTTGGCGAAACCAAAACCTCTTCCAGCGCCCAAGGATTGATGGTTTTTTGGACCAATGTTAGGCTTTGACCAAGGTAAGTGTTGAAGGCTAAACCGATAATCAAATAAGTTGTAAAGTCGTATGGTATACTTGGAGCACACTTTGCATGGATGCGTTTGAGCCCAAGATAAGCGAATGATAACGCGCCAAAAACTGCTGTTAAAATAAGAATAGCAATGTTAGTCTTGTAAGTGGAGAAGCTTATCATGTCCCGCTTCATGAAATACCAGATTTTCTCAAGCTCATCCCACATAGCCATACTTCATGCCCTCTTAGTTAACTCAATAAACGCGTCTTCAAGCGTGGGTTCTTCCCGCTTGAAATTCACCAACTTAATTTTTTGCTCAAACAGAAAGTCGAAGATTGATGGCAGCTGGTCAACACTTTTCAACTCAACACACAAGCCCTTCTGGTTAGGCATTATGTCTTCGTCGATTTTTTCAGTTATGTCGATTACGCCTTGCAAGAGAACGCATTTTCTCAATCTGAGCCAGCGTTATTTCCTCAACTATTAAGTAGATTAACTCTTCATTTTTGATTTTATCTCTCAAAGCGTTGGGAGTGTCGCAGAGCCACGATTTTTCCCTGCTTCAGAATGCCGATTTTAGTGCAGATTTGCGCTGCCTCCTCAATATAATGCGTGGTGTAGAGCACTGTTTTGCCTGTTTCCTGAACAGTTTTTTTGACAAATTCCCTAATGTTCCTTGAAGAAATAGCGTCTAAACCAGTAGTGGGCTCATCAAGCAGAATTATAGGCGGGTCTGGAAGCAAGGTTCTTGCGAGCGCGAGTTTTCTTTTCATTCCGCCAGAATATTTCTGGTACAACTGAAAAGTGCTGTTTTCTAAACCGACAAGTTCTAAGACTTCCAAAATTCGTTCATGCCGTTTTTGCCTTGGCACATTATAGATTGAAGCGAAAAACTCGAGGTTTCTGTAACCATTCAGCCTCCAAAAGAAGCCTCTTTCTCCGACGCTGAAAAGAGTGCCAAGTGACCGCTTAACCTTCATTTGCTGCTTGATTATGTCGTAACCGTTGATTAATGCGGTTCCACTGTCTGGCGGAAGAAGAGTGCATAACATTTTGACCAGAGTTGTTTTTCCTGCTCCGTTGGGTCCAAGAAGCCCAAAAAGTTCCCCTTTCTTAATTTCAAGGTTAAGGTTGTCAATAGCGTTTACGGAAACTGTTTTGCGCTTAAAAAATCTAGTTTCAGAAGTTTGAATTTTTGATTTAAATGTTTTCGTTAGGTTAATCGTTTGAATGGCGTTTTCGTTTTGCAACCATTAAACCTCTTTGCCATGATTATTACGATTGATTCTTATCTTGATATGCCCTCAACCTATCAGTATTGCAGCAAGAAGCAATCAATTATAATTTCAGTTAGCGTTAGCGAACAATTAAGCATTTCGACATGGACAAATTGTAAAATAGCATTGACAAGAAAATCGGATTATTGAAAGCACAGGAAGCATGATGAAAAAACTGGGATGTTTGGTCGAAAATGCGATGATTTAGTTAAAATTTGTGAATCCATGGAATAAGCTGCTGGGCATTTTCGAATTTTTCTGAAAGCGGCAACTGCAAATATGCGCCATACCTGTTAAAGTATGGTGAGCCTTTTCTTGAGAACAAAGTTAAGACTTTGCCGTCATGGTTAATTTTGAATCCTGTGTCGCTTGGTTCATGACCTCTTATCAAAATTTTAGCGTTCAACTTTCCAAGAACCTCTTTTGTTACTTTTTTGCCAAAGAGTTTCCCTGCACCTCTCGGCGAAAAAGAAACACCTTGTACGTTTTCGTCGGGGTCGCTCCAAAGCAAATCTTCCAGCAAAGCCTCGTTGTGGTTTTCTTGAGCTTGAGCGATGTCTTGGAGACTTCTGATTTGTGGAGACACGCCGCCGTGAACCATCAAATATCGGTCCTCAACAAACACGGCATTATAGAGGTAAGCAAATAAAGCCCGTGTTTTCTCGTAAGCCATCTTCCAATCTTCGCCGAACCTGTTTTGGAATTGGAAGGGCAAATCATGCGGATAACCCAACAAATCTTTTGGCGCTTCATGGTTTCCCCGCAACAAAACAACTTGCCTGGGAAAAGCAAGCTTGAGCTTCAAAATTGCGTAGTAGACTTCTGCTGATTTGTCTCCCCTGTCGCCGTAATCGCCCAAAAAAATCAATGTTGCCTCTTTGGTTTTCTCCATTTTCTCGAGGAATCGGCTTTTTTGCAGGATAATGATGAGGCTTTCAAGGTCCCCATGCAAGTCGCCGATTACTAATGCTTCGCCTAACGGTTCAAGTTTAACTAAACGGTTTACTATTGTTAAGTTGCCAATTTGCCCATTTTCATTCCGCAGCAAGGACATGGCTTTGTCCACTGTTTCGATAAAGCCGCTGCTTTGAATGCTTAAAGCTTCTTCGACAAGTGAAGATAAATCCAAAGCGAAACACGGCAACTAGGGAATTTGAACTTTTATTTCAATTGAGCTGTAAATATCTTTTTCAATTGACCGCTTGAGATTGCTGATTTTATCAACAGCCTCTTTGTACGCGTTTTCTTTGACTGCTTCATGTGTTTCTATGCTAGTTTTTCTCGCTTTTAGCTGGTCAACCTGCGCCTGAAACACGGATAGATTGCGTTTTACCTCATCCATCATTGGAGAACCTGACAGCTGTTCTTTTGTGGTTGCCATTTCCATGCATCTGATTTGAAGCTTTGCGAGCGAGTCTGTCTTGAGTATCTCATTTAAGGATTGCTCGGCTTTCCTTGCTTTATCAGATTTTAACTTAAGCTTGTCCTCAGCCATTAAACTCTCAAGCTTCTGCAAAATCTCCTTAAGCATCGGATAACCTCTCTCCTCAGCTATCAACGCGTCAAAAGGATTCTCCAAATACTGATTCACCTTGCTTAAGCTCATCCGGAGTTATTCCGCCTCCACCGCCCGAGGTGGCTAATGCTTGCATTTTTATGAAGGGTTTTTGCAGATGCCTAATCGAATGTTTCAATTCGCTGCTTAACACGTCTATCTCAGCGTTTACCGAGTTTAGCTTATCAATCGGTCCGCTATTTTTCAACTCAGCAATTTTTTGTTCCAGTTCAGCTATTTCTTTTTCGATTGGTGTACGCTCATCCTTTATTTTTTCTTTTTCTTCTCCGATTGTAGCTAATTGTTGTTGGACGTTTTGAAGTTCATTTAGAAGCTGGAAGGCTTCTTCCAAAGTTTTAGTTTTAACGTACTCTTTTGTGACAAAATCATTGAGGGTTGCATATGCTTGTTTAGATCTTTCGTATATGGCTAAAAATTTTCTTCTATCCATAATGAAGAAGGGTGAAATTCTTGGAAACCAATTCTTAATGTCTATGTCGATTACTATGAAGACTTTTTGAATTTCCTGAGCATATCTACTTAAGGTATCGTAAGAGATTTCTTCTGGAGCATTGAGTTTTTTGAGTCGGTCAAGAAATAAATGAGCAAGCTTGTTTAGGGCTCTGGCTCGGTTGTAAACTTTCATGTTTCTTCTTTCGATTTCTCTTGTACTATTATCCAAGAGCATCTGGCTTACGTCCCCGACGGCCTCGATTGCAGTGTTCATGTCGTCCCTTAATTTTTTGGCTTGAGCATGCACGGGCGAGAGGATTGAGCTTGTCTGGTTTTCAAGCCACCGTTTAACTTCGCCAGATGATGTGAACTGGATTGTTTCCGTCAATTGCGCTTCCCTGTATCTTATTTTATGTAGGCTTATTTATCACTATTTCCAAATTTTACGCTGATCACTACCCTTTTTTGAGTAGCTACTCTTAAATAGCTAACGACGGCATTTGAACAACCAAAAGAGAGAAAATAAATGAACACTAAAAGACTCACACTAATCATAGTCTTCGTCGCATTAACAACCGCCCTAAGCATAGAAGGACCAAAAATTCCAGCACCCTACGCCCCATTCCTCTACTACCAACTGTGGGAAATACCAATAGTTGTGGCCTTTTTAGCCATGGGACCAAAAGCAGGCGTAACAATAACTGTCATAAACACACTCATTTTACTAGCCGTTTTTCCCGGCTCCCTGCCGGTAGGACCGATATACAACTTCGACGCTGTACTGGCAATGCTGCTGGGAATCTACATACCATACAAAGTTGCAACTCGCAAATGTCCAACAGAAAAATTAAGCAGTTTTCTGCAGCAACACTTTAAAATAATCAGCATATCTGCAACAGCATTAGGAATCGTTCTCCGCGTAATCGTCACTACACTAATAAACTATCTTCGCTTTACAATTATCTTACCCATTCGGCTTCGGACTTAACTCAGCTGGAGCTCTGGCTCTGCTGCCCATTAATCGCATTCTTCAATGCTACAGTAGCACTCTACACGATTCCCACTCGCACTTGCAGTAGCAATAGCTATTGCTTCACAGATTCAAACTACAATAAAAAAATAAAATTTAGAATCCTAAGGATTCAGCGAGCACCTTAGGGTTAATTTGTCCTGCTTTGAATGTTCTGCCCGTTTTAGCGTTGTTTATCATTAGTACTGCTGGGCGCAAATAAGCCGTGGTCGATTTTGTAGAAGTCTTTGTCTGCTTCACGGAAAATCTGCAGGAACGGTTTCCCATAATCCTTTGAAGCCATAGACGGCGCCTGCTCCATGATTTTCTGCAATGCTAGCCTCATCTTCGTAGTCAACGGTGCAGTAGACTGTGCCGCCGTAGAGGATAGCGTCGTTTGTGCGTGCCATTGCCACTTCAAAGTCAGTGCCAAGCGGCGGAATCGGCGCATAACCCATCGCGTAACGAATCATCTTGGGACTTAAACCAAGAGTTCGGAGTTTGTGAATGCCAACTTCCACTATTCTGCCAGTGACCTGAGTTAAACCAGCGATGCTTGCGGTTGGAGCAACCACGACGATCAAGTTTGCTGCTGAAATGTTGCTGGCAGTCTGTCACTTTTTCAATAAGCGCGTCAGAAGGCAAACTGTTGCTCTCCAGCGTAAGCACTGCCTTGTCGCTTTGAGTCCTTGTAGCCTATTTCCTCGTAAACATCCTTAGGCTTCAATGCCAAAGCGCGAACTGGACCTGACCCGATGGCTATTGAGTCGCCGTCTTTAATGCGCCAGCCAGCAAACTGGGAACCTAACATCTGCAATCGCAGGATGATCGGTGCTGACGGTTATTGAGGGGAAATTTAAGTCGCCGTAGGTTTTGAAGCCAACTGGGCTTTTCCAGCGCCGCCCATGCATAGTTCAGTTAGTTTTTTGCCTGCTTGAAAGCCGCCTGGAGCTTTTACGCCTGCATCAACGATTGTGGCTCCCGCAGTTGATTTTGAAACATTTACGCCGTAAAATTCGGGGTTATCGAGAAGTTTTTGGGCTATTTTCCAAGCCATTTGGTTTACGCTTAAAGCTGCCATGATTTTTCACCTTGAAGTATGCCTATTGTTGACTGGTTTTTCGATATTAACTTAACGCTGCTTGCCAGGGTTTAACTTGTGATAAGCGCCTGCTATTTTGTTTTTAAAAAAGCCAAGGACAGTGGGGGTAAAAATTGAAAGAGAAGCCAATAGGAAATTAAGTGGAAAAACTGACGGGTACTCGAAAAGGTTGCCGCCCCATGACCCCGCAATGCCCAGAATGCCACCTGAAAGCTGAATCAGCGACCAAGCAGCCGTAGCCAACAAAGCGCCATAAAGTCGGGCAACGTACATTTCTCGTCCCACAAGAGTTTTAGATTTGGCACTTGAAAAAAAGACTTCACCTGCAATAGCACCTGCGCCGCCTGGGAAAAAAGCATTAACCAGAATCTTCTCAACCAAGTTCGCAGGAACATACATGCCAATCCATGGAGTTGCAGCTAAACTCAACACAGGCAAAATAACACTGCCAGTTGCAATCCGAATCGCAGCGGGAACAGCATAGATAACTGCGCCGCAGATTCCCCAAACCCAAAACCTCCTGCTCCTAAGCATGCTTTTGAAGGCTTTCAAATACATAGCCTTAAACTAACAGGCATGTTTTAAAAAGCCTTTCCAAAAAGCAGCTTGCGGAAAACTAAAGCTACTGTTTCATGGTCTATATCCGCTGAGAGTGCAAAGTGCCAAAGCAGCGGCTGTTAAATCCGCGGTGGTTCCAGGATTGCATTTGTTTTGGGATAGCCGCAGTTTCTGGTCAAACTGCTTTGAGGCTTTTTTTGCCTTTCTCGGTTTCTAACCCGCCAAGCTCCAAAACAGCCTTAGCATCCGAGCTGAGACTTCTTGCGCTTTTTCTTTGCCCACTTTTCGTGCTATGAAAGTGTCTGGGCGCTCGTGAGAGGATTTTTAGGAAAGTGTGAACGACTGCTGTGTTCAAAGGTTTGCTTTTCAGCTGCTCCATCAAGTATGGGTAAGCTAAGTCGAAGGTTACTGGGTAATTGTTTACCCATTCTGCGCAGATGTCGTCGTATGCTGAGGCGATTTTGAAAACCTCAAACAACGTAACATTCTCTTTTATCAAGCGCTCTTTTGAGCGCTGGGTCGGTGACGTCAAGGTCTGGCGCTTCATTGAGACCGCTTGGGTTGGCAATGTCTACTGCTTCGTAGAGGTGCACTGAGTCCCATGCGGTGGTTGATTTAACCACCAAGTCAATGTTTTTGCGCAAAACGGAAAAATCAAAGGCGTAATTTTTGTTGGTTGGAGTCATGCCTGCGGCTACAGCGATTGGCACAAACAGCATTATTGTGCCGAGAATCGTGTTTCCGCCCTTTTGCCAAGCATTAACATCGCTGGCGCAGGTCTTTATTAGTTGCCCCAAGCCAACCTCGCCGATGCCAAGTTTCTTTTCCGCCACTAATGTTCCGCGGTAAGCTGCTTCTTGGAAGGTTGGTCCTGCAGCAACGGCTGAAGCCAAGAAATGCTGGCATGTTGTCCCCTCAAAGCTCGATGTTAAGTTGACGTTGCCTGGTTTTTCTGCGCTGACTTCAAGCAGTATCGCCAGTTGTAAACATTTTGAGATGTGTTGTGCTTTTTCTTGGTTGCTCATTGGCGTATCGATCTTAAGTGGTTCAAAAAAGGTTTATTAAAGTTTGTGAAAAACTACAAGCAGTCTATGCTTAAGTAAGAGGGATTTGGATGAGGGCTCGTGAAGGCGACTTAATCAAAACAAAAAGCAACGTGGTTTTTGACGTTAAAGGCTTAGTTCACCCAGCAGACAAAATTGTTGCGTTTCCCCGATTTATTCCCTCGCCGCAGGGCACCAGGCAAGGCAAAGACGCCACTTACGGCAAAGTCTACAGCCTTGGTGACAGGTTCAAGTACCTGCAAGAAAACCATCCTGACCTTATAGTTTTTGACCCAGTCTTTGGCGAAACAATGTGTGAAGTTCCAATTGCAGAAGTAGCTGAGCATTATAAGCCTGAAGAAAAACTCTGGTCACTACGCACATCCAAGGACCTTACCGTATTGGAGAGCAAGGCTTTGCAGCTGGCTGAAACCCTAAAAGCAGAAGCAAACATTCCATGGAGCAGCATAGGCATTTCAGGGTCGATAATGGCTGGGTTAACCACTGAAAAATCAGACATTGACCCGCTGGTTTACGGAGTGGAGAACTGCCGAAAAGCCTACGCCGCCCTGCAGAAACTGCTTAAAAACGAGGATTCTGGGTTCAAGCCCTATACACGAGCGGAGCTGCAGGAGCTATTCGATTTCCGTTCGAAAGATACGCAGATGAGCTTCGAAGACTTCGTTTTAGTCGAAAGCCGCAAAGCGTTTCAAGGCAAATTCATGGGAACTGACTATTTTATCCGTTTCGTGAAGGATTGGAGCGAAATAAACGAGCAGTATGGGGACGTGTGCTTCAAGAACAGCGGCTACGCAAAAATAACGGCCAAAATAGCAGACAGCACCGATTCACTTTTCACACCCTGCACCTACAAGCTTGAAAATGTCCAAGTTGTTGAAGGACCCAAGTTGCAGCCAATACAGGAGATTGTTTCTTTCCGCGGCAGATTCTGTGAACAAGCAGCAAACGGCGAGGCAGTTGAGGCTCAGGGAAAAGTTGAACTGGTCACCAACAAGAAAACAGGCAGCGAATATTACCGTTTGATTCTTGGGCAATAAACCGTCGGATTACATGGTTCTGTCACACGTTTAATGCAGCACTTTGAAGGACTTGCTCGTAGTATCGTGGGCAATAAGTCAAAGTAACCTGATGGAAGCTTTCTGTTGGCGACACCACTTCTTCCAGGTTGCCTTCAACAATTACCTCTTCGTCTTTTTGCGCTTGCTGACGGAACTCTTCCATGAAAGAGAAAACCCGTCTTAGCCTCAAGCGCTTCTGGTTGCGCCGCTTAACACTTCTAAGGGCTCAATGCCGTAGATTGACGGAATGAAGGGTGCTTCATCATCCGCTGTGATGCGGGCTTTGAGTTTAACCCAGCCTTTCTGTTGGATTCTTGTTTGCGGGTCGTATTCTGATTTGATTTCGCTCCAAGCCTTCACGGGCTCAAACTCGGCTTTTATGGTTCGTCCGCTGGCTTTATCATCGTATAAACCGTAGATTTGTTTTCTGCGTTGATGCCAAACGAAGTCTTCAACGGTGAAATTTTTGAATCGCCAATCCTTGCCCGCCATGGCTTGGTCTGATTCAAACTCGTTATGAAACCCTGAACTCTTATCGCGTATAGGGCTTCAAGCGTTTTTCGCATTTTGGCGTTTTCTTTTTTGCCGTAAACTATCAGGTCTATGTCTGAAAACTTTGGGTGATGAAAACCATGAAGCATCGAGCCGAAAACTCCGAAATTCTCGCGCTGTTAAGCCTGAATTTTCAGCTGCTATCATTAAGTACACGTTCCATTGCCGCCAGCAACTCGTCTGTTGGTCCAGCCTCAAGCAAAGCCTGCAGTCGCTCCTCAGGTTTTCTTGCCTCCAGTGATAGCTGCTTCTTTTACGCCGACGATTTTTAGCCCAAGCATTTCGTGGAAAACCAAGTACTGAGGATACTGTTTAGCCACCAGCTTCATGCCTTCGTCATTGTAGAATTTGTAGTAAAGCTGGTTTCTTGCCAGTTCTTGGCGCTCTCGGGTCGGTTGACTGTGAAAATTTTTGCTGAGGCATATTCCGCATCGCAGATGTAGGCGTCTGGTGGGTGGGAGTAGCCGAAGACGCGGAAGATTAAGCCTTCACTGGTCTCTATGGCGTCGCGGTCGCGCAGTTTCAAGTTATTGGCCAAATGTATTCTTCCTCTGAGGTTGCTGTTCCAACAACCACTTGATAGAAGACTTCGTTTGAAGTTGTTGATTCGACTCGTTCTAGTTTGCCTGAGACTTTGATTTCGCTTCCTCTGCGGGCGATGTTTCTGTAGCAGCCGATGTTTGAGACAACTTGGATGGGAATTTTGTCCAAGTCAAGTTCTGATTGGTCGTCTAGGGGTTTATAGCTTGAGATTTTGTAGGTGGCTGGGCGATACATGGTTTCAGTGTCATCGCAAACAGTGGCTTGGAAACGCACTGGGTCAAGCGGTATATAGCGGTACGCGCCATATTTCGTCTTTGACTTGCTTCGGGCTTGTTTGTTGCATTGTACATGAATATTTTGCCTTGGTATCTTCCTTGGAATTTTCTTGCTGCTTCCAATGCGGTTGCCAACAATGTAGCTTAGTTTTCCAGTGTTAACAAGCCGGGCTATGGCTTCTTCCACTAGGCGGAAGTTTTCTGTGCCGTAAATAACAAAGTCTATGTCTGACTCGGGCGCATGCATATTCAAAGCAATGGAGCCATGAACCCCAAAATCGCTTAAGCGAACGTTTGATTCTTTGGATATTAAATGGATGAGGTCTAAAGCCATTTGTTGCAGTTTATCACGTTTCGGCAGGTTCTCCAGCCAGACTAAGCGGTCTTTAGGAACAAAAACCTGCTGGATTAATTCGAACGGTGCAGTTATTAGTTCCTTGTTTCGGAAGGGGCAATAGTAGAGGTAGTCTGGGAAGTTTTTGCGGAAAGCTTCAATAAAAGTCTGGTAGTTTTTCGCTGTGTAGAGTTTTTCTGCTCTGAAAAGCTGGTTGTCGCCGAATTTCCAAGTTCTCTCCAGCATTTCAACGTTAAAGAGTTCTTTGAATTTTGCTGGGATGTATTTGAGGAATGCAAAAACGCGGTCGTCTGGATGCTCGTATCCGAAGGTGTTGAGTATGAAGCCGTCTTTGGTTACGAAGGTGTCTCCATCCATTGGAACCCAAATTTCTTCTGCCGTATGCGTGCACCGCGAATAAGATTAAAAATGAACATTAAAAAATCTATTGCATTCCCTGTAGGTAGGTTGTCTGAACTTATGGCTTTCTTGAACTAAATGATTAGAGTAGAGATAATCAAAACCAGAATGGTTAGTTTTGTGAAAAAAGATATATTCAAAAACGAATTCATTCTTGACAATGACTGGTGATACAAGACGGCTTCATCTAACGCTGAAGAAAACAATAACGAAATGGTAGTTACACCTTGGGAAGTAAAAGGCAAAGTAGACTACGAACGTTTAATACGCGAGTTCGGCACCCAACCGTTAACCACTCAACTGCTTGAGAAAGTGGAAAAACACACAGGCAAACTGCACGTTCAACTTGAAAGAAAAATATTCTTCAGCCATCGAGACTTAGACACTGTTCTGGACCTCTACGATAAAGGCATAAAATTCGTCCTTTACACTGGCAGGGGGCCATCCGGACCCGTGCACATTGGGCACCTCGTTCCATGGATTTTCACGCTTCACATCCAACAAAAATTCAATACACGATTATACTTCCAGCTAACAGACGACGAAAAATACCTCGTAGATGACGACGCCAACCTGAAAGAAACGCGCAAATACGCATATGAAAACGCCCTAGACCTCGTAGCGCTGGGATTCAAACCAGAGAACACCTTCATCATCTACGACACCGAAGACATTGATTTGCTGTACGACATTACATTGGAAGCAGCCAAACGCATCACCTACAGCACCGCCCGCAGCAGCTTTGGCTTCCAAGACAACACTAACATCGGCTGGGTATTCTGGCCAGCCATCCAAGCCGCACCATGCTTCATCCACAAAAAACTCACAGGCGAGAATGTACCAGCGCTTATCCCTGCAGCCATCGACCAAGACCCATACTGGCGAGTAACACGTGATATAGCCCAAAAACTCGGCTACTACAAACCTGCTCAAATCCACTGCCGCTTCCTACCAGGGCTGGGTCGCAGGCGGAAAAATGAGCGCCAGCATGCCAGAAACCAGCATATTCACCATAGACCCGCCCGACGTGGTGAAAAAGAAGATTTGGAACGCTTTTACAGGAGGCAAAGGCACAGCCGCAGAACAACGAAAAACAGGCGCTGACCCAACAGTCTGCAGCATATTCCAATACTACTTCTTCCTTTTCGAAGAGGATTCTGGGAAACTTGCCGAACGCGAACGCCGATGCCGCGCAGGCGAAATGCTATGCGGAGAATGCAAAAAAGACATAGCAGACAAACTCAACAAATTCCTAGAACAACACAGGGAACGCAGAGAAAAAGCCAAAGACGTAATCGACCAATACCATATAAAACGCTAAAGCTATGGCCTAAAAGGATTTATAACTTTAAGAAAGCTGTAGTTTTCAAAATCGCTAACATTTTCAGTATAAATTGCGTCTATTCTATTCTCTTTTGAAGTTACAGCTATTATGCAATCGAATATTCTGCCTTTTGCTAATTTTAATTCCTTTACCAGTTTTAAGACCTCCATGGGTGTTAGTGAAGTAGGCGTTACTTTCTCAATTTCACGGCATTCCCAAATGTCTAAGCATAAATCTGCAGCTTCATCTAAATCCATGGGGCATTCAACCTTTTTTGGGTTTGTTATAACTGCAAAAAACTCGTAAATTACCTGAGAGGTCAAGCATACGTCTATTTCGCCTTTTAATGCTTGCCTCACTATTTTACTGGCTTGTTTTTGATTAGGGGAAGATTTGTTGTAGGCATGCACAAGGATGTTCGTATCAAGTAATATCTTCATAAATTTCTTCCCTAGAAAGTCGCCCCTTTACTTTACCTAAGTCATGTGGATTATCCAACATTTCAAGAGCTTTTTTGGCTGTTCGGCACCCGCGTGCAAAACTCAACCTTGCCACGCCTTTCTGAATCACTTCAATATGAAGGACATCACCGTCAACAAGCCCTAATTCTTCTCGAACTTCCCGTGGAAGGTATACTTTATCCTTGTAGTAGGTAGTCTCAGCCAAATCAAACCACCATATTACCCAATCAATTGGGTAAAATATAAGCCTTTTGACAAAACATTTCAGAATAGAAAAAACAACAAGAACATAATAGACCAATATCACATAAAACGTAAATTTCCCATCATTCTTTACGTTACCTAAACAGTTTTTCGCAAAATTGGTTTACAATTAAAAAAAATGCGGTTGTGCGGGTGACATCTCCGCCTAGGCATGGGTTCAAATCTTCATGGATCAAAAAATATGAAATTAATATGCACTTTATGCTAAAACAACGTGTGGCTAACATGGAGAGGACTCTCAAGACTCAGCGGCTTGAATGGACGAGCCCAACCCATGCCGCAGCACATCAACGCCATAATGAAGTAGACTTTTCACCGCGCTTACCCTGTTACCAGGCACACATGCAACACCATGAATTAAACCATACAAAGCCAGAAACGTCATAATTAGAAACCTAGATTTCGAATAAACCACAAGCATTAAAACAAAAAGAGACAACCTTGAAACCACACAGCTCGACGCCCCTGGAAAGCTCATCATGCCACTTCTTGCAAGGATTATCTCCTAACGGAAAAAGTTAAGGGTTTTGCTTAGTTCTCATCCATTACTCATCTTTGCTAAGCCTCCACAGCATTTCGAACATGCGTTATGTGGCAGTGGATGAAGTCTTGTTCTGAGAGTACTTTGCTGATTAGGTCTTGGATGGCAACGTTCAAGTTGCCGTTGTAGTAGGGTTTAACGATTTTTTCCGCAAACTCAGTTAGCAACGAGGCTGAAATATTATGGAACGTTAAGTCAACTAAGAGGTCTTCCTCCGTTGACAGTACGACTGTTTTTTTCATGGCAATCACTCGGGGCTCAAGGCTATCGTCTAAACCGTTTAAAAAGCAAGCGAAGAAACTACATTGCAGAGCAGCAGAGGGGTAAGTGAAAGTAAACCTACATCAGCATTGTGCTAGGCTGGTTCAGGAGAAACTTCCATAGCGTATCCTTCAAGACTTGGCGTATCCCGCTTCAACAAGACCAGCAGCAATCTAGGAATAACCAGCATTGCACCCGTCTTTCCGCATCTTAGCCAAAAAACTTTCTGTATTAGAGAACAAACCGACTACGTTTATGGTGACTTTTAAAACTTCAGTCGCCTCCATTTTGAACTGCCAGCGAATCAGCTTTGGAACCTGCAAACGATTTGCCCTCTTCAATGCAGTTTTGAAATTAACCCGTCGAGTTAACGGCAACCTAAACCTCACTATCCTAATCGACATTTCCCGAGAAATTGCGAGAAATCCAGAGAAATCTAGATGATACCTGCAAACGATTTAAGCTTCGCTTCAAAAAAGCAACCCAAAACAAACTGATCAAAATGCAAAACTGTCGTTGTTCTTCTGAAGACACTCACTAAAAAATCGAGGCTAAATACAAAATAGGGTTACAATGAAGCCCACGAAAGCACCAAGCAATATTCTGCCCATTAACTCACCATTCCTTCGCAGTAAACAAGTAATAAAGATAAAACTTTTTCGTAACAAACCAAGAGGTATCAATGGTTTGGGCTTTGCGAAAGAAAAAAAAAGAAAACTTATTTGTTGGCAGTATGAAAGTTATACTTAGTAACCTCGAATAATTAATCAGTAGTTGACTAAAAATGAAAGAAGAATTTGAAATTGCGATTGTAGGAAGTAAAGGTCAGATAGTTATCCAGCAACGACTTAGAAAAGAATTAGCGATAACGCCAAACACTAAACTTTGCTTGTACCGAAAAGACGACAAACTTGTAGTAGTAAAACTCAAGGCTTCTCCTTTAACGGATCTAGAAGAACTTTTCAAGGAAATCGACGAACAGAACAAAGGAAAAAAGAAGGTGACTGAAGAAGAAGTTTTAGAAGAGAGTCAAGCATATAGGCGTGAGAAGAAACCAAACAAGGCACATGAAAATACCTTGACTTTAAAATCAAAGAAAAAAAGAAATAAGCGAACACACCAACAATAGTTTGCTTTACAAAGGTGATTTATATGTCCGCAAAAACCCAAGTTAACATAGCCTCGGCATATAGGCTTCTTCACCCAATGCACACCGTATTGGTTTCATGCGTTGGAAAAGCAGGTAAACCCAACATTACAACCCTCGCGTGGGCTATGCCAACCTCAATTAACCCGCCGCTTTTAGCCATCAGTCTCGCGCCAACACGCCACTCTCACACTCTAATTGAGGAGTCAGGAGAATTCATTGTGAATATTCCAACACTGGAGATACTGCAAGCCGTCTACGCATGTGGCTCCTTAACGGGCAGAAGCTTTGACAAATTCAAAAAAACAAACTTGACACCGATGCCAGCCAAAAAAGTCAAAGCGCCAGCAATACGCGAGTGCATAGCCCATTTAGAATGCAGTGTTGACAGTAAATTTACAACGGGCGACCACACGGTTTTCGTGGGCAAAATACTTGAAGCCTACGCAGACATGGGCGTCTTCACGGAAAGCTATGACCTGAAAAAGACAAGGATGCTCTATCACGCGGGCGGCAACAACTTTGCAATCCTTGACCCAAAAATTTACAAGCCCTAAAAATATGAGATAAAGTCAAGTTTTCGTTAGGTTCCTTATTACGGTAAGTTATGCATTTAAGCATCTACACAATAATCCAATCTATCACAGCAAGTGAAACACGATGCCGTACGATAAAGAAGAACTTGAGAAATTCCGCCTATCAGGACGAATCCTGCGTGAAACAAGAGAAGAAATGAAAACTTACGTCAAAGAAAACATGCTAGTCATTGATGTATGCGAGAAAACCGAAGGATTAATCCGAGCTAAAGGCGGCAAACCAGCTTTCCCCTGCAACGTCAGCATCAACGAGGTAGCCGCACATTACACTTCGCCCCCAAACGATACGCTTAGGATACCTGAAGGGTCCACGGTTAAAGTGGACTTAGGCGTCCATGTGGACGGCTACGTCACCGACACTGCATTCACGGCTTCTTTCAATTCGGAAGGCAGAAGCATGGCGAACACTGCTGAACAAGCTTTGAAAACAGCGATAGAAAACATTCATGGCGACATGGCGCTGGGCAAAATCGGCAGCTTAATAGAGACCACGATAAAAAACCGCGGTTTTAAACCCATCAGCAACCTTACGGGTCACTCGGTTGGAAGATACCTGATTCATGCAGGAACATCTATACCTAACGTGGCTCAAGTGTCACTTACGAAAGTGAAAGCAGGCGAAGTTTACGCCATAGAACCATTCGTCACGTTGCCTGAAGCAGTTGGCCGCGTCGATGATAGCCCGCAAACAACCATTTACCGCTTACTTAAAGCAAAATCAGTAAAAAACGAATCCGCCAAAAAACTACTCAAGTACATTGAGTCTAATTTTAGAACTTTGCCTTTTGCTGAACGATGGCTAACTGGCGTGGTTCCCAAAGAGACAGTACCATGCTGCGTTCAAGGAGTTGCTTGCGTCAAAAGCGATTATGAGTTATCCAGTATTCGTTGAAGCAAGCAAAAAACCCGTTGCTCAAGCCGAGCACACGGTGCTTTTAAAAGATGATGGCTGTGAAGTTTTAACTTAAACATTGTATGTTTTTTCTTTCTCTTTGACTTCTTTGTAAACCGCAGTGATCAACTGTTTTGTCGTCGGGGCATTTGGGGCATGCATCAAGGTCTTTATAGACATAATCGCCGCGTTGGAATTCACGCACTGTTTTGGTTCCACATTTCTTGCACTCGACGGTTGTCATTACTTTGGGTATTTCAATTTTCATTTCTGCTGCTTGCCTCCGTGATTGATATAGTGTGAATATTGACATGGTCAGAGCAACTAAACCAACGATCGCTAGGAAACCAGCTGTTAAATCGTCTGTTCCGGCTTGGCTTGGTGTTGGAAACTCCGTTTAAGTAGACGCTGACCGCTAATATTATGGAAACTACGGAAAGCGCTAGAACAATTAAAACTATCATCATGATGTAATTTGAGATTTTTTTGGTTCCTGCTGATGTTTGATTTTGAGTCATTTTTTTATCCTCCTATTGTCCAACTCCGATGGAGTTGCCGACGCCTACGATTATAACTTTGTCTCCTTCTTTGGTTTGCTCTAAGATGACGGCTTTGACTCGTTCAATGACTTTGTCAACGGCATCGTTGATCTCTTTGCGCAGTGGTGATACTGCATCGCCGATGTCCTCTTTGATTATTATAGCGTTTATCGGGATATGGTATTTTGTGAGTTTTTCTTCAATCTTGTACTGGTCTACGCCAGGTCCACCGATTGCCGCGCCGATTCCATCTGCGACTTCGCCTAGTGTTTCGCCTTCAAGTTTTAACCCAGCATCAATCATTATTACGTTAGCAATTTTACCCTCATTTTCTTCAATGACTGCTTCGACAGCATCGCCTGGTTTGCCGACATTTCCGCCTGGACCTTCAGCCTTTATGATTAAAGCAGTGCGTCCTTCAATTGGGACTGTAGCCATGACACAGTCTTTTGGCAATTTGCGGATTTCGTAGCCGTGCATTAGTTTTGCAGCTACTAATGGTCCTGCGCCATCGCCGATTGGTTGTCCATAAGCGAACGCTTTCAGAGCGCTGGCGTATGCTTCGGCTTCTTTCATTACCATTGGCAATATCATTTGTATCTGCATTATTACATAGAGACTTAGAGTTTTTTTGCCTTGAATGTAATAGTGCCGTACCACTTTGTAGATGAAGTTCAACGCCATCGCGGCTTCCAAAGTGTTTTCTAAATTGTTCACTTGGACGTCATCGCATGCTGGCGCCATCAGTTTAACTTCATCTTTCAACCGTGTATCCCTAACATCAAGAATATGATCAAGCTTGTAAACGATGCCTGCTGGATCCATGCCCTGTGGACCGATAGTGAAATACTCTAAATAGCGGTCGACACGAGCCGTAGGGTCAGCTGGTGGTTTGCCAATTTCTTTTATGGCATCTATGGCGTTTTTTCGCCCTTCCTCTTTTATGAACTTTAATTTATGAAGTGAGTTTTCTACCTCTCGGATCATAACGTACATTTGGATTCTTTGACCATAGAAAATTAAGACTATAAAGAACCCGTATGAAGCCAGGCTCAGTACCTGAAGAAGCGTGTCGTTTCCTGAAAGAAGACTCAATGTTTACACCACTTCTCAAAAACTATTAACGGTTAGTTATAAAGCTATGCCAAATCTACCTACATTTTTTTAGGAATAAGTGGGCTGCCAGCTTTCCCAGGTTCGCATGGCCTAAGACCACACTACAGCTGGAAACGGAACACGGTTTAACTTCTGAGTTCGGAATGGGATCAGGTGGAACCCGTGCCCTTTGACCGGCAAACCCAGCAATACACCTCAACTTTCCTTCATTAACCTTTCGCTTTTCACATGCACGATTATTGAATATACCAAGAATTCTTGATTGGGGAGCAGGCTCTGCTTAAACATTCGGCTTCTACTTATTTGCTTGTTTCGTACTGCTACCTCGTTTTCTGGAGGGCTTGTTTTTGGGTTGTTTTTTTGGTTTAGGGTTTGAGGTGTTTGCAGGTTGCGTTTTCTACGTTCTCTCCTGTTTTTCCGTTTTCTTGCGTTGTTCTGCGTTTATTGCCGTTTATTTCCGTTCTAAAAGACAAGCAATTAAGAACTTCGCTCGAAGGCTGAATTAAATTAATATAATTGGTGGGAGATTAGTTATTGTTGTAGGCATTTTTATCTTAGACATTGAGGCAGCTCGTTTTAGGACGCAAATTCTTAAAGCAAGTTACATCCATCAATTATTGAGGAATCAAGGGTTTGCCTGAATACAGAAACACTGGAAAACAAAGATTCGGAGCCGCCGCAGGAATATTTGCACCCATCCTTGCATTTACCTGCATTCTGACAGCCATCGCATCCTACCCCTCCTTCAGCTGGACAAGCAATGCCTTAAGCGATTTAGGCGTAGTAGCAGGCATAACTGGATTACTCTTCAACTTCGGGCTATCGCCAGCGGGCTTTTAGCCTTAAACTTTGCAGTATTCGGCTTGTTTGCCTACCTTGGAAAAAATTGGGTTGGCAAAATTGGAGCCGCAGTCTTTGCAGCAGCAACCATAGCGCTTATCGCTATTGGTGTTTTTAACGAAAGCTATTCTGGGACACACTATGCAGTTTCAGTAGCATTCTTCACGTTAATGCCCATATCAATGTTCATTATAACCTGCGCTTTTTTGCTTTCTCATCAAAGACGAATGGCTCTTTTCACGGTTTCAACTGGAGTTGCCGCAGCACTGCCTTGGATACTATTGTTTACATTTAAGTATGTTCCAAATGTGGCTATTCCAGAATCCGTGTCGGGACTCATTGTTTCAGCATGGACCATTATTCTGGGCTATAAAATGTTAAAATCAAGCTAAAGTCGATTACTTCTTAATTTTTCCAGTAGCATCCATGTACATTTGAGCGCAACAATAAGAAGAAAAAGAAATCGTGCACCCTTTGCTTTCCGCGTATTTTACGGCTTCTTCACTGGGAAACGCAACTGCATCCACCCCAGCCTTCAACGCTAAAACGTCTGTTTCGCTGCGTATTGCACCTTTAGGTCTCATGCAACCCAGAATCAACGGAGTTTCTGGGAACATCAACCGTGCGACCGATGCAACTTTGGCTATGTCAGCTGGTTTGGGCGGAGGCGTTTTCTGCCATGGCTGTTCCGTGTATTGGCATGAACGCTATTATTACTAAGGCAGAAGGCTTAACTTTGCTTATCATTTGGAGCGCTTCTAGTTCGCCGTCTAATTTGCCCTCATTTAACCCAACGATGACGTGAGGCACAAAATTTAATCCTGATTTGTCCAAAGCCTTCAATGAGTCCGCATAATCTTTCGGGGTTACGTTCAGGTTGTAGGTTTTCTTTATCGTTTCTTTTGAACCAATAACATCAATTAATGCTGCATCAACTTAGCATCCATGAGCGAAACGGCGGTTTCAAGATTTATTATGCCTGTATGAACAAAAACTGTTAAGCCGAGCTCCCGCTTAATTCTCCTAAGCGCAGGCACGAACGGGTTTATAGGCACAGAACCATCAGGCAAACATCCGCCGCTGACGAGGCAACCTTGAGCACCATCCTGTTTCAGCTTGGTGCATAACTCAAACAGTTCCTTAGGCGAGAGCACTGGACGCATGGTTTCAAGCACTTTGCCCCCGCAATGTTTGCAATTCAACGCGCAAAATGTTCCAGTGACAGAAATTGTTGGGAAACTGTTTGGTGATGAGCAGTAATATTTTGTTTTGTAGTAGGTGAAGCTTGGAGCGTAAAACCTGATTTCTTTTGGCTTGGGCGTAAAGAAGCCTGATTCCAGTAAAGTTAAGAGTTCTTTTTCGTTTAAGTTCCAAATTGCTTCGGGAGAGGATTGTGCCATACTTTTCAGTCTAAGAGTTCTTTGCCTCACTTAATAGCATAGCGTAGCAGAGTCGAAATTAACTAATATGCCATCGTTTTCCAATTTTCGCTATCAAAAAGAGTTGTGATTACCTGTTTACTCTTACATAGAGATATACAAACTATAAATATTGAAAAACTTATAGTAAAGCTTGCAAGCAAATTTTAGGCTAAATTATGAATAGAAAAGAGATTTTCCAATTATTCAAAGCTTCATTCAAGAACTGGCAAGTTAACAACGCGCCTATACGAGGTGCGGCATTAACATTCTTCATAATTCTACCGCTGCCGTCACTCTTGCTGATTGTGGTAGCCATTTTTGCGTTGTTCTATGGTCAAACTCAAGCGACCCAACAGTTGATACAACAAATAACTGCACTTGCAGGGCCATCTGTTGCAGGATTGTTCAAACAACTGCTTGCAAGCTCAATGTCACCCTTCTCATCCCTTTGGGTTGCTATCACGGCAGTGGGTTTTTCTCTGGGTGGAGCAATCGGTGCTTTTGCAGTTTGGCGTGACACAATGGACGCTATATGGGAAGTTAAATCGCCAAAAATACAAAGTTTCACAAGAATGGTTAGACGAAGAATTGGGCCATTTGTCATTGTCTCTATTCTTGGATTAATCGTGATAGCTTGGACAGGAATAGCAACCTTTCTCTTTGGAGCAATAAGATTTTTCTCAATAAATGAAACTGTAACTCTAATTTCTATCGCAATAGCCCGAATATTACTATTATTTGCTTTATCAACGCTGCTTTTTGCGATAGCTTACAAATTGATTCCTGACGCCAAAGTTCACTGGAGAGACAGTATCTTAGGCGCTGCTGTAGCAGGTGTTGCATTCACCGTAACTAACTATGTCATCGGCACATACGTTGAAACCTTCACGGTCACCACAATCATTGGAGCCGCAGGTTCACTAATGATTATTTTGCTATGGATTTTTATCCTAAACCAAATTATGCTATACGGCGCCGAGGTTTCGAAGATTTATGCTACAACTTCTCCGACTCACTCAAGAGAACATTTACCCCCAACAGCAGAAAAAATAGTGAAGCAGCTAGAGATAGCAGGAAAAAAATAGAACAAGCAACAAAAGGAAATGTTCTTGAACCCATGGGCAAAGCCGTTGAAAAGCCCCACGCCGAAGAGGCAGCTGAGAAAACAGAAATTCAAACACCAAAAAAGAAGAGAAAACCGAAGAAAAAACCATTGAAACCAAATAGTTAACGATGAAACAAAATGCGGAAACATTGAAACCTGATAAGTCTAACGAAGCTCTGTAGAAGTCACCGTTAAAATTAAAACCCCTAAGAAGAAAGAAAAAAGCCAAGATTAAACCTGGTGGGCCGAGCCGGATTTGAACCGGCGACCTTTCGATTATCAGTCGAACGCTCCAGCCGTGCTGAGCTACCGGCCCTCGCTTAGGGTGACACAAGTTTAATATTATGTTGGTTTATAAGAATTGTCGTAAATCTTTAATGCCACACCATTATTGAGTTGTCAAAGGTGGGCTCGTAGCCTAGCACGGATTAAGGTGTCGGCCTTCGGAGCCGGAGATCGTGGGTTCAAATCCCACCGGGCCCGCCATAGGTTCCGCCTGATGATTTTCTTGGACAGCTATCCTTTTAGAATTTTCCCGTTTATTCTCTTCTTTTTTGCGGCAATTACAGCAAATACAGCACACGCCATAATGGCAACCAATGAAAAATCGAGTGCTTGGTTAGGAAACTCGGGAATTGTTGGAGAAGACACGGGTGGGGCTGGTTGAGGAACCGTAATTGCACCAAAAGCGTATACGTTGTCGTTCTCTGAGCCAACGTAGACCACACCGTTGGCAACCGCAGGAGAAGAATCTACAAGATTTGTGGTTCCGTAAGTCCATATTGTATTGCTTGTTGTGGCGTTCAAAGCGTATACGTTGTCGTCGTCTGAGCCAACGTAGACCACACCGTTGGCAACCGCAGGAGAAGACTCCACCTGGCTACCTGTGGGGTAGCTCCATATTTTACTGCCTGTTGCGGCGTTTAAAGCGTAAACGTTGTCGTCCGTTGAACCAATGTAAACCACACCATTTGCGACGGCGGGACAAGAAACCACAGAATTGCCTGTGCCGAAGTTCCAGAGGTATGCACCGGTTGCAGCATTCAAAGCGTACACGTTGTCGTCGTCTGAGCCGACGTAGACTATGCCGTTGGCAACTGCAGGAGAAGAATCCACGGAATCGCCGGTCTTGTAACTCCAGAGGTATGCACCGGTTGCAGCATTCAAAGCGTAAACCTTGTCGTCTTCTGAACCAATGTAAACCACACCATTAAAAACCGCGGGAGACGAAACCACGGAACTACCTGTGCCGTAGCTCCATATTTTGCTGCCGGTCGCGGCGTTCAAAGCGTAAACCTTGTTGTCGTCTGAGCCAACGTAGACCACGCCACTGGCAACCGCGGGAGAAGACTCCACTTCGTCGCCGGTTCCATAACTCCATATTTTGCTGCCGGTTGTAGCGTTCAAAGCGTAAACCTTGTGGTCCTCAGAGCCAACGTAGACCACGCCACTGGCAACCGCGGGAGAAGAATCCACGGAATCGCCGGTCTTGTAACTCCAGAGGTATGCACCGGTTGCAGCATTCAAAGCGTAAACATAGTGGTCATTTGAGCCAACATAAACCACACCGTTTACAACAGCAGGAGAAGAATAAGCTACAGAATTGCCGGTCGGGTAACTCCATAGAAGTTGGTTTGTGACTGGCGCTGTTGAAGTAGAGTAGCCTGTGAGCGTTAGGTCATGACGGAATGTGGGCCACCAGTCCACGGCAGACTGCTGCGCCTTAACTTTTGGCGCGAAAGCTAAAAACATCGATAAACACAAAAGCCCAAGAAGGATCAAGCTCAAAATTCTCTTCATTTACGTCCATCCTCAAGAAATTCGCACTTAACTTACTTACGTCAAAATGAAGCTTTTAAAATTTTCCATTTAGAAAACACACGTTGCCGAAGTTCGCCTAGCGCGGCGCGCATGGTATCCCAAATTTAATAACGAATATATTGAAGAAATAACAGACAGTTTTTTGCTTGATTGTGGGTGCGGTCTACTTGTCGTCTGCTTTGAAACACCCAAACTGGTAATTTGGGATGGACTTGTTGTTACCGTTAATGCGCCGTTTGGCGTACTGGTTGTAAGAGAAACTTCAGTGAATCCGTCTAACGTTGTTACCATTATCGGAACGCGAGACAAAGCACCTTTAGGTTGGAACTTGAGTCTTTTTCTTCTTGAATTCTTCCAGTGTTTGAGGCTTCTTTCGTCCATCAAACGCATGATGCAGCGCCAAACCAGGACCATGCAAAAGCATACGCGGACCCGAATACCGCATGACCTTCTTCGCTTTCTCCTTCATCTGAGGCTGATAACAGTGCACCAAACATTTGCCACAAGTAGATTTCTCTTCTTGAAAAGGACACTTGTCTAATCGCATGAAAGCGTATGACAAAAACTCGGTGCATTCAGGACACAGCTCATTCCCTTTGGTCTCATGGTGACCTCTGCAGTATATGTGAACCATCTTGTCAATAGTTTTTTTCTCTCTTGTTATACGCGGATGCTGCTTGCTCAATTGTAAACATCCCTTTTTTCTAAAGAATACGTTGCTTTAGCTGATTTGCTATTCTTCTGCCGAAGTCTTTGCATTTAGGCAATTCTCCTTCTACCAAAGGACCAGGTATCCCATTCACTCTTATTGATAGACTTGGTGAAATCAGTTTTAGGTTAGGCAACTTCTTTTTCGCCATTTTTTCCAGTTTTTTCACCGCTCTGTCAGGATCTCTCGTACTCTTCCGGAGTAAGTGCCGAAAACAGCCACATGCTTTGCTTTCAGATCAACTTCAGCCAACCTATTAACAAACTTCGTCATAGTTCTGGAGGGTCTACCCATGTGATTTGGCGCGCCCAACACTATTGCGTCATAATCAGCCACTTTTCCAATGTCGATTTCCTTGACGTAGCCAATGGAGGTTTCAATACCCTCAACTTCTCTTATGCCCTCCACGATGTTCTCCCCAGCAAGTTTTGTGTTGCCATATTTCGTCTCATAAACGACGAAAACTTTTATCAAAAGACTCATCTCGGTATTTTAGGTTTTTCGGGATTCGATGATGCCTCGGCATTTATCAGCGTATTGGCAGTATTCTAGGCATGCGGCTGTCTTGTCAGGGCGTTTCCATTCGGCTCCGCATTCCGGACATACTGTTTTGTCTTCATCACTCCAAATTTCCAGGTCGCCGCCGCAAACATGGCATTTAATGTAGGCTGGTTTAGGCTGAAGCAGATCCCGCAGTCCAGGACATGTTTGAGGGTTCTTTTCAATGGGTTTATCTTTAGAGCTCAACTATTTCGCCTCCAATTTTTATCTCATACTCTTTAACTGGAATTTGCTTGCCTGATAATTCAAGCGCCTTGTTTACTGCCCATTTTAAGCCAGTACAGCAGGGCACTTCCATATGGGCAACGGTCACGGTTGCGATGTTGTTTTGTTTGAAGATTTCGGTTAGTTTTTGGGCGTATGCTCTGGCGTCGTCGAATTTTGGGCAGCCTATGACGACTCGTTTCCCAGACATCAGTGTGTCGTGGAAGTTTTTGAGCGCAACAGGGGCGCAGTCAGCGGCAAGTAGCAGGTTGGCATTTTCGAAGAACGGAGCCTTCGTTGGGACAAGGTTTAGTTTTACTGGCCACTGGGGCTTTTGCGGCGTCGAGTTGACTTGGATGCTTGTGGACGGCGTAGGGGTTGTTTTGTTTTTGAGGTGTTCGTGCACTTCGTTTTCGTCGAAGGGTTCCGCTTCACGTTCTGTTATGGTTATTGCTCCTTGAGGACATTGTCCCAAACAAGCGCCTAAACCGTCGCAGTAGACCTCTTTGATTATTTTTGCCTTGCCGTTTACTATTTGAAGGGCGCCTTCTGCACATTTGGGGATGCAGTTGCCGCATCCGTTGCAGAGGTTTTCATTTATGTTTACGATTTTTCTTTTTATCATGTTAGTTTTCTCCTTTTAGGCATTTTCCGCCTGTGGGGCAGAATTTTTGAGCGTGGTTTTCGATGGCTCCAAAGATAGGGAGCATGGTTTCTTCGTTGACGGTGTAGATGTGTTTTTTGCCTTGCCTTTTGATGGTGATGAGGTTGCATTGGAGTAATGGTTTAAGGTTGTGTGAGATCATGCTTTGTTCTTGTCCGAGCGCGGTTGCAAGTTCGTTTACGCTCATGGGTTTCTCCATTAGCTGTTCGAGGGCGGCGAGTCTTGTGGGGTTTGCTAGGTTGGTGAAGAATCGGTAGCAGATTTTTGTTAGCCCTTTTTTCATTTTGTTCACATCTTGCCCTTAACAATCATATGAATTATATTTCATATGAATTATTATTCATATAAACTTGCTGGTCAAACGAGTTAGAAATGCAGATACGTCCTGGCTGTTGAGCGCACAGAATCTTGAAGAAATGAAGGATGAAAGACGCTGATCCAAATCCTGGCCCGCTTTCTAACTTTACTTTCTTGCAAATTGGGTCCTTTTAGTTTAAGCAAATCTTAAATCTGACCTATAACCCTAAGAAGAACAGGCAAGAGGGAGAGGTAAGTATGTCAGAAGTAATCGAAATCATAGCAATAGTGATAGTTTTAGTTATAGTCATATATGCTCTCATTTCTTCACTTCGCATTGTTAGACCCACAGAAAAAGGCTTAGTGGAGCGGCTTGGCAAATACCACAGATTCGTTCAAGGAGGCATAACATTTCTTGTGCCCTTCGTAGACCGCCTAATCAAAGTCAACATCACCGAACGCATGACGCCCGTGCAGCGCCAAGATGTCATAACTAAAGACAAAGTCTTCATGGGAGTGGACGCAGTAGTATTCTACAAAATTAAGCCCGACGAAATCTCAGTGAAGGCTTCACAATACAATGTTGCAAGCTTCGCAGAACAAATAGACACCCTCGCCCGAACAGTACTCAGAGACATAATAGGCGGCATGGACATGGCCATAGCTAACACTTCCAGACCCATAATCAACACCAGCCTAAAAACAGCCTTGGATGAGCAGACGGAGAAGTGGGGCATAGAAATCGTACGAGCAGAAATCAAAGATTTGGAGCCGCCGAAAGACCTCATCATGTCTATGGAGTCCGTCCTCAAAGCAGATAACGAAAGGCAAGCAGCCGAAAAAACCGCCATAGCTCAAGCTACGTTGGCGAGCGGAGAGAAAAACGCTGCGATTCAAGTTGCAGAAGGACAAAAGCAAGCAGCCATCCTCCAAGCGGAAGGCCAAAAAACTGCCACCGTCACCATAGCTGAAGGGGATGCCCAAGCAACCAAACTGAGGAACGAGGCTTTAACCACGTACTTCAAAGACAGCGCCGTAGTCTTCAAGCAACTAGAAACAATTGCAACAGCTTTGCAGAACAACACCAAGATAATCGTCCCCGAAGGCAAAGCCATATCACTAATCCTAAATGAGCAAGAAAACCTTTCAAAAGCAACCATAATCCCAGTGACGCTGCCGCAGCAACAGAAAAGCAACAAACAGATGTAAGGAACAGGCGAGTTTAAGAAAAAGTTGCCTTAACCCAAGCATCTTGACTTACAAGCTTTCCCTTTCATCGTTTTCAACTATCCTGTAGGTTGCACTTAAGCTGATAACAGCTGCACATGGAATTATCCCAGTGTACAGAACTGGATTTACCCCTAAGTATACAGCGGCTGCAATCACTGAAACCCAAATTATAGCATTATCAAACGTGACCCTGTGAGTTTTTTGCTTAAGGAAAGCTATCTTGTTATAAGTTGTTGTTCTCAGCAAAATACTGTAAGCATCTTTCCCCATCGGAGTGAGACGGTATTTTCCGTTTTCTTGTTTTATGAACTGGCTCAAGCTTCTAAGGTGATAAGCAAGCGAAGGGCTGTCGGAAATCCTGACTGCATTCAAGATTTCAGTGAATGTTGTGCTCTTCTTTTCTCCGACAAACCTGAGAATGTCTCGCCTGTTTTGGTGAACAAGCACTTCAAAAGTCTCTTCCTCAAGACTCTTAGATTCCTGATTCTCTTCGGTCATACTATATCCTCATTATTCTTTGACCTTCAAGAAAATATAAACACCTACGTGAAACAGGTTTTAGTAAAATTTGTTCCACATTCACGCAATCTCTGCGTAGTGAACGGATTCTTTCTCGCAGATAAATTCCAGGGTTTCAAGGAAGCCTGATAAGCTAATCCTTAAATAAATTCAAGCCTATTCAATTTAGTGAGGCTTTTTATGACTGAAAAAAAGAGATCAATGATTACTTCAGGTGCGCGGGGCACGTCGAACCAAGACTGGTGGCCGAACCAGTTGAACCTGAATATTTTGCACCAGCATTCTCCCTTGTCCAATCCGATGGGCAAGGAGTTCAACTACGCTGATGAATTCAAGAAACTCGACCTGGAAGCCGTGAAGAAGGACCTTTATGCGCTGATGACCGACTCGAAGGATTGGTGGCCGGCCGATTACGGTCACTACGGGGGGCTCTTCATCCGGATGGCGTGGCATAGCGCAGGCACCTACCGCAAGGGTGACGGTCGTGGGGGTGCCTCCAGAGGCACACAGCGTTTTCCGCCTCTCAACAGTTGGCCGGACAACGTCAACCTCGACAAGGCACGCCGTTTACTTTGGCCGATCAAGCAGAAATACGGCAAAAAAATCTCTTGGGCTGACCTGATGATCCTCGCCGGCAACTGCGCTCTTGAGTCGATGGGATTTAAGACCTTCGGTTTCGGCGGTGGACGCGAGGATATCTGGGAGCCGCCAGAGGACGTTTACTGGGGTTCCGAAACCACCTGGCTAGGTGACAAACGCTATTCAGGGGAGAGAGAGCTCGAAAATCCGCTTGCTGCTGTGCAGATGGGGCTAATCTACGTCAATCCGGAAGGTCCGAACGGCAACCCGGATCCGCTTGCTGCTGCCAAGGATATCCGCGAGGTCTTTGCGCGTATGTCGATGAATGACGAAGAGACGGTGGCTCTCATTGTGGGCGGCCACACTTTCGGTAAAACCCATGGCGCTGGCGCCGCGTCAATGGTGGGTCCCGAGCCTGAAGCCGCTCCCATCGAGGAACAGGGACTTGGCTGGAAGAGCAAATTTGGCATAGGCAAAGGTGATGACACGATTACCAGCGGCTTGGAAGTTATCTGGACCCAGACTCCAACTAAGTGGAGTAACAACTTCTTACGGAACCTGTTCAGCTACGAATGGGAACTGACCAAGAGCCCCGCTGGTGCATACCAATGGAAGCCGAAGGGAGGAGCAGGCGCCGGTACCGTGCCCGACGCACACGACCCGTTAAAGCGTCACGCGCCATCCATGCTGACCACTGATCTCGCCCTGCGAGTTCGACCCGGTTTACGAGAAGATTGCAAGGCGCTTCTACGAGAATCCGGATCAGCTAGCAGATGCCTTCGCCCGAGCGTGGTTCAAGCTTACCCACCGCGATATGGGCCCCCGCTCACGCTATCTCGGCCCGGAGGTCCCAGCGGAGGAACTGATCTGGCAAGACCCAATACCAGCAGTCGATTATAAGCTAATTGATGAGCAGGACATCGCAGACCTCAAGGGCAAAATCTTTGCCTCTGGTCTGTCGATCTCGGAACTGGTTTCAACCGCCTGGGCATCTGCGTCCACGTTCCGTGGCTCCGACAGGCGCGGCGGTGCGAACGGGGCTCGTATCCGTCTTGCGCCGCAAAAGGATTGGGAAGTTAACCAGCCGGCTCAACTGGAAAAGGTGCTGCAGACCCTTGAGAGAATCCGAAAGGAGTTCAACAGTGCGCAGTCAGGTGGGAAGATGGTTTCGCTCGCTGACTTGATTGTTTTAGGTGGATGCGCAGGCGTCGAGCAGGCTGCGAAAAATGCCGGTTACGATATAACCGTTCCCTTCACGCCGGGACGCACGGATGCATCGCAGGAGCAAACTGATGTGGAGTCATTCGGTGTGCTCGAACCGGTTGCAGACGGGTTCCGTAACTATCTCAAAACCAAATACGCCGTATCGGCAGAGGAACTGCTGGTTGATCGTGCGCAACTGTTGACGCTGACTGCTCCTGAGATGACGGTTCTCGTTGGCGGTATGCGCGTCTTGAATGCCAACTTCGGACAGTCCCAGCACGGTGTCTTCACCAAGCGGCCAGAGACTCTCACCAATGACTTCTTCGTGAATCTGCTCGAGATGAGCATGACATGGAAGGCAACCTCAAAGGACGAAGACGTGTTCGAGGGTCGTGATCGCGCAACGGGCAAACCCAAGTGGACCGGTACCCGTGTTGACCTCATCTTCGGTTCGAACTCCCAACTCCGGGCCTTGGCGGAAGTCTACGGATGTGAGGACTCCCAGGAGAAATTCGTGCATGACTTCGTAGCGGCGTGGAACAAGGTAATGAACCTTGACCGCTTCGACCTCGCCTGGTCGTAGCAAACAAGAAAGAGATTAGTAAGAGCAAGTGGTGCTTTTAATCGTGATCAACAAATCTATGTCCCCCAAGGTTATCGTTAAAGAAAAAGTTGCAATATTCATCATCTCCACATTTGTGTTAGTGTTGAACTTGGTTCTTTTGCTGGCTAGAATCTTCAGTTTCCTTGGATTTCTCTTGGTTTTATTGGTGATTTTTGTCGGCGCTAACGTTGCCTACCGTTCGATTGATAGGAGACGCAAAAGCAGCTAATACGGGGTTTAGGTGTGTCATGATATTTGACAAAAGTTTAAATGGTTTTTTCGCTTGATTTTATAGTCCATCTACTAGATGGGCTGTTCCGTCGGGGCAGAAGACACAATTGCCTTTTTCGACGATGAAGTAACGTCTACTGCATTCTTTCATTTGGGAGCATCCGTCGCAGTCTCTTGATAACATTTCTTTTCCTCCTTTTGTTATTATTATTTTTAATAGGGCAAGTTGAGTGCATGTTCGCTGAACTGGCACCCTGCCGGTTCGCACATGTGTCTCTTGTCTCTATAAAGCCAAGTAGAGATGGGGAAGCTGCTTTTAAACTTTATCTTTAGTCTTAAGATAAACCAAAATTCAAAATATGTGCAGATGGGGAGGAGTTAGGTTCAGGTTATAAAAATTAAAAGGTTTCCTTGTGCATTATTGCGTTTACTGGTCTTCTGCTTCTGGCTGCTGGTGCCTCGTTTGGATATCCTATTGGAATCATGGCTATTGGCCGCATTTCTTTAGGTGCTTTAATGACTTGTCTTATTTCATCTTCTTTGAATGCTCCAATCCAGCATGAACCTAAACCAAGCAAGTAAGCGGTTAACAAGATATTTTGGACCGCAGCAGCAGTGTCTTGAAGGCAAAACAGTGATTTACCACGTGCACCATAGCTTTGTTCAGCGAGCTTTTCATTAGCGCAAACCACAATAACGACTGATGCTTCTTCAAGGGTTTTTTGCCCAAAAGCAGCCATGGAAAGGCTCTGCTTCATTTTCTGCGCGCTTACAACTACGAACGCCCATGGTTGAACGTTTCCAGCAGAAGGCGCCCACCGTGCGGCTTCAAGAAGCTTTTCGATAATGTCTTGAGGTACGTTTTGTTTTTTGAATGCGCGTATGCTTCTTCTATTCTTGATAATTTCCAGAAGGTCCATACTTTTAACGACTCCGCAACTTAATATTTTGACTGAGAATAATAAAAACAGTTTCTTTAGGGTAAATGTGTTTTTAGCGTAAGAGTCTTAAGTTTTGTTGTCAATTAATGTTTTGGATGATGAGCACTAGAGTCACAGAGCTTATGCAGTGATAATGACTCGACGGGCGAACTGACACGTTTAAGCGGAAAACTTAATCAATAGTGTAGCTGTGAAAACTAAGCTAAACACAAGAAATTGGCGTGACCTGAATCGAGGTGAACATGGAAATGGTCGAAATGAAAGTCGATACTTCAGACCTTAAAGGCGACGAAGCTAAATTAATCGGTAAGCTAGCAGATTTCCTTAAGGAGAAAACAGGCGGAGAAGTAGCGACAGACGCAAAAATCGTAACGGTAAAAGGCGAAGGCGAAGGCTTAAGCAAAAAATACGTACGCATAACATTGAAAAAATTCCTGCACAAACACGAACTCTCAGAGCTTTTCAGAGTAACAAGCCAAGAAGACAACACGCTCAAAATTAAAAAGAGAAAACTTGAAGAAGAAGATTAACCAAACTGAGGAAGGTTTCACATTTCTTCCTCTTTATCATAATTTTTTTAGTTATTAGTTAAGTTTTCATTGACGATAAGTCTTAAATCTGCATAGCGTAGAAATAGCCTAACATGACAAAAAGATTTACAGCTATCATTATCATTGCCAATATCATAATGGGTTTGCTTCTTTATCTTTCAAGCCAATTAGTGCTCTCAGAACTCAATGGTGCGACACTAAGCGGATATAGTATTACCTCAATTGGCATAACGCCTACGCAGGTTGCTGGTCAAGTTACTGTTCCAATTGCGATGGCAATGGCTAACTTCCCGTTCTACGTCTTTCTCATCTTTTTGATAGTAAATGCTTGTTTCATAATAAAACTGCTAAGCGAAAAATCAAAGCAGACTACTTCTTAAGCCCACACAATGACATTTTGAGCTATTACAGCAAAAAGGGCATCATTAATTTCTTAATTCCTCTGTTTTCTCATCTTGTAGTTTCCGCTGATGTAGTGAGGTTAACAGGTCCTCATCAGGTAGCGAGGGACAAGTTGCACACTATGGACTAATCGGTCCTAAGTTCATATATTCAGGAAATATGCTTGGAAACTTGCTATTTGATTCTTAACTTCTTATAGACATAGAGAAACACTTTTTCGCCTTCGGGCACTGGTTCTTTGAACTTGACTGAGACTTCGCCTGGTGACAGTGAAGCCCTGATTTCGCCTGTAACGCCTGATGCAGTAACAACTTGTTTTCCCAAGAATTTGGAGGCAGCTTCCGAGGTACTGAAGAGACCGTTCACTGAAAACTCATTGGCTTCTCTTTTTTGTCTTACAGTTCCCTGCTTGGTCTTTTTTGAGAAGAATTCCAATTTGTTGTTTGTTTCAGTGATTCTTCCTCCGCCGATTATTCGGAACTCGCGGGCTTGGAGTCCAGGGTTCATCAAGAGGACGTGGTCTCCTCTTTCCGCCACAACTTGTTGTCTGAGTTCTATGTAAACTAGGCATTTTTCAGGAGCCCTTACCGAGGTCTTCACAACGAACTTTCCGTCTTCCATGACCCCGGGCACAACGTTTCCCAGCACTTCATAAGACCCAACAAACACATCTACATCGCTATACGGTGTCAACGGACGTAGATAGTATTTGTCCACCTCCAATTCGGTTATCAAATGGCGGGTAGAGCTGATGGAGCCGGGAGAAACGGCTACATAACCCCTGTGAGCGTCGTCAGGTTTTAGGTCTTTGACCGCGACGCCCACCCTGTCTCCAGCGATAGCTTCTTCTTTGTCCTCGCCGAATGATCGGAGCGAACGTACTTGACCTTTTTTGTCGATGGGTTTGATTTCAACAGTATCTTTCACCTTAACTTTCCCACGGTGTATCGTGCCAGTTAAGACAGTTCCTACTCCGGCTATGGTGAATGCGTGGTCGATAGGCATCTTGAACGGACCATTCCATTGGCGGATAGGCGGACTGAGAGAATCCTGCAGTGCGCTCTTGAGTTCATCAATTCCCTTACCCGTTAAGGCTGAGACCTCCACAATCTTTGCCTTCTCATATGGAGTTCCCTTCAGAAGAAGTATGACTTTATTCTTGACTTCCTCAATTCTCTCTGGAGAAGCCAAATCGACCTTGTTCAGAGCAACTACAAGATTCTTTATGCCGACGTCTTTAATTATAGAGAAATGCTCCACACTCTGAACCTGGAGGCCGACATCGGCGGCCACAACCAGCACTGCCGCATCAATTATGTTAGCACCCGCCACCGCATGCCTAACCAACCTGAAGTGCCCCGGCAAGTCGACGAGAGTGACCAGATACTGACCTAAGGTGAAAGCGGAGAAGCCCATGTCTAGTGTCATTCCTCGCCTGGCGGAGTCTGGTGACTTGTCCAGAGCAGCTGTCGAAGGTTTTTCAGTTAGCTGCCTGACAAGCATTGTCTTGCCGTGGTCAACATGCCCGAAAAGACCGACATGAACGGGAATTAGCTCCTTGTCTTCAGTCATGGCGTAACCTTTTGCGACCGCATTGGCCTCTCTGAGGAATAATTCGACCGCATCCACAGGCTTTGAACCGTCCGCAAGCGCCTTCTTCACCACTTCCTTTCTGATTACGGAAAGAGAAATGCCCAAGTCCGGATTCTTGTAACGCGTCATGACCTCCATCATGGACTTTCGGGTTTCCCTTTCGATGCCTCTCGCTCTAAGCGACTTCTCGTCTTCCACAACCTTTTTGGGCTTGGACCTGATCGGGTTTTCAAGCCTCTTGAGAACCGCTGATACAATGACGTTGGTGATCTCTTCGGAACTTTGCTTGCTTGGGTCGACAACAGCAAGAGGATTGTCCCATTTGTAATCGCCCTTCGGTGCGTCAAGTTTCTGGTTGATTTCCTCAATGAGGGACTGCGGTATCGGCGATCCTCGTTCTTGGTTCCATTTAATGGCTTGTTCAACGGGTGTATCAACAAAGACTATGTCGTAGTCAGAGCCTGAACGTTTGGCAATCTGCCTAAGCTCGCTCCTCATTGACTTGTAGTAGTTTAAGTCATCGCTGATGACGAGAAAACCATTCTCCAAACCAGTCGCAATCGCCTTCTCATAAAGAGCCTTCACCGGCACTTCCCGCTCAGGCTTGAATCCGCTGGAGGAATAGGAGAGCATGTCCCGAAAATCGTCCGAGCTCACCACCATGCTGGGTACTCCATATTTGTCCTCAAGCAGGGAGGCGACGGCTCTGGCGACGGTGGTCTTCCCTGAAGAAGGCAACCCACACAAGATAAGCAGATAAGGACAACTCGTAGACACCCAATTCCCCTCACTATCTATCTGGTTTTCGGTTTATAATTGTGTCGCATCAGGTTTGACGATTTCAGGTCTAGTTATTTAGTGGGTAAACGTTTTGTGAAAAGCTTGATGCAAGCAAAGCGGTGTTAGAGGTGCCAAGTATCAGGTATTGACCGTTATTTAGCTGTATGATTAAGTCTGTGGGGTTGTTGGATACTATGTTGGCTGTTTTTCCGTTTCCAAGCGTAAATACTCCTAAGTTGAGGTTGCCAATACTAACTCCCCACTGTCTTGTTGACAAGGTCAGGTTTCCTGAGCCTATTTGTGCAACATACGCGGATGCTATTTCACTGGAAGTGACGTTTATGTTCCCGGTTCCGAGGGGAGACGACTGAATGTACACGTACCCAGAACCAACAGTAATTGTTGAAGGTATACCACCCAGAGCATACAAGCCAACTCCTGTCCCTATGAGTATTATTCCAGCGATTATGAACGCCGCTCTTCTAGTACCTCTTCCTACCCCTACCCTTCCATAGGGGAAGAGCTTTGGTGCTTCCAATGGTCTGCTAAACAAGCCTGTAACCAATATTATAATGCCCGCGGCGGCTAGTACTATTGCTAGTACGATAACGAAAGTTGGCTGAACCGTAAATTGTTCAACAGACATACAGTTGGCACACCGAATCTATCTTACAATAGCAAGTAAGCAGTAGAATATTTAAATTGAGTTTAACACGTAAGTTAAATAAGTTTTAATCAAACAAATCTGTCTGGATTTCGATTTAGGCTGTTTTTCGTTAAAAAATGTTTTTGACAGCATGCTATTATGGGGTATCTGTGAAAATATTCGGATATTAGAAATTCACCCGGCAAAACAAGCAAGCACAATATACAAAGCATTAAAAGAACAATCTGTGCATTTAAGCACTGAAGACCTCGGATCCGAAGAGTGTTAGAGGTATGTCTCATGTTACCGTTTGATAAGTTGAAGGACACAATTCCCAAAAGCATACTTGATAGAGGTCTAACAGTGTTAGGCACAGAGTCCCAGCCGATAAAACTGCTTTTTGAGCAAAGAAGAGTACCTGAAGAAGGGTGGAAAGACTGCCAAATCGAAGAGTTGCTGAATTTATTGGCTGCAATGGATTCGGATAAGGACAGCAAAGCAGTTTTTCTGGGCGAAAGAGAGGGCAGGGTTGCAGCTCCAGCAGTTTCAAAGCTGGCAGCTGGATTTCACCATGGGGTAGGGAGGTCAGGCGACCTAACTGAAGCTCAGCCTAAGGCGGCAGGTGCATCTCTGATGTATTTCTTCGCCAACAAATTGTCAACTGACGCCATGAAAAGGTTCGGAGTTCCAAACGTCAAGAAGGCAGTGGTTTTTCCTGTGGCAACGGGAATGACGCTTGCTCTTGCCTTGTGCGCCGCAAGAAACCTCACTGGGGGAAAAGAGGTTGTTTTCCCACAGGTTGACCTTAAAACTCCTTTGAAGGCGATTCATCTTGCAGGTCTTCAAGAAAAAATAGTCGAAGGAGAAATCTACGGAGACGCAGTAAACGTTCCCGCAGAAAAGATAGAAGAAGCAGTTAATGAAAACACTGCCGCGATTCTGTCAACAACCACGTTCTTTGCACCCAGAGAACCAGACAAAATCAAAGACATTGCAAAGATCGCGGAGGAGAAAAAAGTACCGCATATCATAAACAACGCCTTCGGAGTGCAGAGCCGCGAGATCATGAAATTCGTAAGAGGCGCAGTCGACGCAGGACGCGTGGACGCAATAATCCAGAGCACAGACAAGAATTTCCTCACCCCGGTCGGAGGAGCAATAGTCGCTTCGCCCAATGAAGAATTTTTAGACCTGGTGTCTGAAACCTATGCAGGGAGGGCAACAGCCGCTCCCATAGTGCAGTTCCTAGCAGCCGTGCTGTCGATAGGATTAGAAGGCTATGAGAAGCTGCGAACCCAGCAGGAAGAAAACAGGAAGTTCCTTGAATCATCCTTGAAGGAGGTTGCAGAAAGGCATTCGCAGCGGGTGCTGAATGTTTACAATCCAATTTCCGTGGCTATGACGCTGGATGGAAGAAACGCTAAGAAAATAGGCAAAGCCTTGTACACGGCAAGGGTCAACGGTGCAAGAGCTTTAGAAAAAAATGATTTTGGAGTGTGCTGTCCAAAGTATATTTCATCCTACATCAACTTCGACGCCAGCATAGGAATACAAAAAAACGAAATCATTTTGGCAACAGAGAGGTTAGACACCGTTTTGAAAACAGTGACATAGTGGCGGCGTCCAAGGGGAATCGGACCCCGAGACCTTGCGGGCTCACCGGATTTGAAGTCCGATGCTAGGACCACCTAGCCGTGGGACGCCCTCAATTGGCGCCTTCAGGTGTTGAATAATTTGTCTCGTCTTCGTTGCTCATGAGTCAGATTTCTGTATTCACTCGGCAACATAAACATATTCCGCTCTGAACAGCCGTGGACTAAGCTTTTCCAACACGCCCTTTAACGCATCTGTCCGAGCTTTCATCTATTATTGCCACTGATGTATGGCAATCGTAGGGCAAGTGGCAAGCGCCAGCCAGCATCATGCCGCGCCTAACCGAAACGGTTCAAGAACGAATTCTCTGCCTACTTTGCCGCTGCTTGAGCGACGGGTTTAGCTGCAGGGGCTGGGGCTGCTGCTTTGCGTTTTAACATGTTTTCTAATGTTGGACGAAGCTTTGCGTTTTCCGCCAGTATCTTGTCTTTTCCCAGTGCCTTCATTTGACTGGTCATTTCTTTGACTATTTGGACGAATTTCTCTCCTTCAGCTGATGAAACGTAATCAACCCTAAATCTTTGGGGGCTCAATCCAAGTTTTTGAAGCATGCCAGCCAAGGCATCCATGCGCGCTTTCATCCTTACGTTTCCTGAGATGTAGTGGCAGTCGCTGGGAAGATGGCAGGCGGTGATCAGTACTCCTCCGGCTCCCAGCCTAAAGGCTTCCATAACGAAGTCTCGATCTACCCGCCCAGTACACATTACCCGTATAGCCCGTGTCGTAGGGGGGTATTCAAGCCGGCTCGTCCCCGCTCGGTCCGCGCCGGCGTAACCTCACCAGTTACACATAAACGTCAGTATCTTCTCGTCAGGATCCCTTTCTAGAGCAGCTCTGATTTGGGAGGATATTTGTTCATCCGTAAAGTGCATCTGAGTTATAGCGTCTTGTGGGCATTCAGCAACGCATGTTCCGCAGCCATGGCACTGGGCTGCATTAATCTGGGCTGGTTGTCCCTCAACCGCGGTTATGGCTCCAAAGGGGCAGCTTTTCACGCACACACCACACTTTGCTTTCACGTTTCTGCATTTGGCGATGTCAACTATCGAGACAATCGGTTCTATCTTCCATTTCGGTTGAGAAAGGATGGTTGCAGCTCTTGCTGCCGCGCCGCTTCCTTGGGCTACGCTGTAGGGTATGTCCTTTGGTCCTTGGCAAGCACCTGCTAAGAATACCCCGTCCATAGGTGTGTCCATTGGTTTGAGTTTCGGGTGACTTTCCATGAAGAACCCGTCTGATCCCCGCGTTATGTGGAGGATGCCAGCCAATTCCTCAGCGCCCTTGCTGGGTATGGCGGCTGTGCTTAGCACAACGAGTTCCGCTTCGACTTCGATGGGTTGCCCCAGCGTCGAGTCCTCTGCTCGGATAACCAAGTTTTTGGTCTTTGGGTCTTCCATTATTTGGGACGGTTTTCCCCTGACAAAGATGACTCCCATTTCACGGGCTCTTCGATAGAATTCTTCGTAGCCTTTGGCGGGAGTGCGTATATCGATGTAGAAGATGTAGACTTCCACTTCATTATGGTAGTGTTCTTTCAGAAGGATGGCTTCTTTCAGCCCATACATGCAGCAGAAACCTGAACAGTACTCGTACTTGTTTATGTCCCTTGAACCGACGCATTGAATGATGGCAACGCTTTTCGGTGTCTTTCCATCGGATGCACGGACTACGTGGCCAGCTGTTGGGCCGCCCGCTGTGATGAGTCTCTCAAACTCCAGAGCTGTGACTACGTTATCGTATTTTCCATAGCCGTACCTGGGATCCTCATATGGTAGATAAATGTCACAACCTGATGTTACTATGATTGCTCCAACGTCCAATTCAACTTCTTCTGGCTTTTGGTCAAAGTTGATGGCTTCACGCGCGCCACAAGCATCCACACATTTGAAGCACTCTATGCAGTAATCCCTGTTTATCGAGTAGATGAGAGGCACTGCTTGGTCAAACGGAATGGAGATGGCTTTTCTTACGCCTAAGTTCATGTCCCACTCATTGGGATATTCTATTGGGCAGGCGTCTTTGCATTCTCCGCAGCCAGTACATTTTTCGGCAATAACATATCTCGGGTTCTTGCGGACCTTAACTCTGAAGTTGCCTACAAAGCCCTCCACACTGAGGATGTCCGCATCGGTTATTACTTGGACCTTAGGATGGCGCATTACTTCCACCATCCTAGGTCCTTCAATTCATATGCTGCAATCCAAAGTTGGAAAAGTCTTGTCGAGTTGTGCCATGTGTCCTCCTATGCTCATGTTCTTCTCGACAAGGTATACTTGAAACCCCATATTCGCCAAATCCAGAGCGGAGTTGATGCCGGCAATGCCGCCGCCGATAACCAAGGCGTTTTTGGTTACAGGGACCTCCATGGTTTCAAGAGGCTTAAGCAACCTCGCCTTGGCAACAGCCATCCTTATAGTATCTTTTGCTTTTGCTGTGGCTTCTTTTGGAGTACTAGGATGACACCAAGAAGCGAACTCACGTATGTTCGCCATTTCAAACAAATAGGGATTTAGCCCTGCTTCACTTACGGTTTTCCGAAATGTTGGCTCATGCATCCTTGGGCTACAAGCGGCTACGACGACACGGTTCAATTTGTGTTCTTTTATTGCTTTTCTGATTTCTTCTTGTCCCGGGTCAGCGCAGGTGTATCGGTTTTCTTTAACGTAGACTACGTCAGGTATGGTTTTTGCGTACTCGGCGACTGCAGGTACGTCCACGGTGCCTGCGATGTTCATGCCGCAGTGGCAGATGAAAACGCCGATCCGCAGTTCTTCTGGTTTTTGGGTTTCGGGTTGCTTTGGGGTTTCTGTTTTGCTCATTTCACTATCTCCTCGCTAAGTTGAATCTTTTGGAAACTACTTTGCGCCTGTTCTCGCCAGCTTGAGCTTTCAACTCTTTAATGGCGTCAACGGGCGATGTGAGTCTTTCTAAAGACTTGTTCCATGCGCCTGAATGAATTGGGGTATGGTTTATTTTTGTTCGTTTAAGCGCTAACGCTTCAGGCACGGGGCAAACGTTTTTGCATGCGCCGCAGTAAGTGCAGAATAATTCGTTAACATGAACTTTCTTGTCTTCGCCAAGAGTTAATGCGTCTGGGATGGGACAAACGTCAAGGCAGTCCTGGCAGCCTTGTGGGCATTTCTCCTGATTAATAGCTATTATTCCTTCGAAGGTTTTTTTGACCTTTATTGCGCCTGGACTGCATTTAAATTCGCATACTCTGCAAGTTGGACAATAATCTTTTTGAATGGCAAGCTTAATTTGGACGCGTTTTTTCTGGCTCGGCGATAAAGCCTCAAAGTTTTCGATTGGTTTGCCATCAAAACCAATTTTAGAAATTTTTATCAGCGACAGCGGGCAGGCTGTTTCGCATTCTACGCATTCTTTCTGGCACTGGCTTGTATCCACTTTTATGTCGCGAACCAGCTGCGGGTAACTTTCCTTCGCCAAGATAGAAAGGTCATGCGCACCATTCAAAGTAACCTTGATTGCGCCATACGGACAGGTGACCTCGCAGATACCGCAGAAATTGCATTTTGCCAAGTCAATGTCCACTTTGGCTTTTTTGGCTTTTTCCCCTTGAATTTTAGGCTGCTTCTGTGTTTTTATGGCTTCTTTAGGGCAAGCTAAACTGCATATTTGGCAGCCAACACAGCGTTTTTTGTCAAGGGTTAACTTATAGTTCTTAACTTGCAAACCCCATTCTAACGTTAAAGCATCTGCCGCATCTTTCTTTAAGTTTTTAAACGGCATTTATTTTACCATCAAGAGGTTTTTACATGCGCGGTTCAAATTGATCCGACGCACTAACGGGTACTTAGACTGATTGAAATGGCATTACTTTTCATATAAATATTGCTTGAAAAAACAACAGTTTCTACATTACTAACAACAAATCCAGCTTAATCCCATATTAGTGAAAGAAAAACAGATTTGCATTAAGCAAGAAAATACTAAACCCTAAAACCGTTCGATACAGAAAAGAACCATATTGACTTTCATGAATACACCTAATTTTGAGGCGACAGCCTGCAGAGCTAATAACATTACCTCTTGCTTCCTCGGCTTCTTGGCTACTTTGCAATGTTTAAATTCTACTTTTACTATTAGGTGAAAAGGGATTATTATGGCGAGCTTAATTTTTGCTAAAGATGTCTATTCAAATAGGTTTAACTCTGTTCAAGAAAATGATACACTATCTCGGTGTTTAGAAGCATTTGAAACAGGGATGCCTCCGGTTTTAGCTGTTTTAAATGATAAGGGCAAGTATGAAGGCGTGATTACTCGGCGCTCGATTTTAAGGTCAAGACTTGATTCCACTGCGACCAAAGTCAGAACGTTGATGAAGACTGCGCCCCCAGTTACTGCTGATTTTTCTCTCAGTAAAATGGCGAAGTTGATGATTGAGAGTGAGATGAGGCAGCTTCCGGTTTTTGAGAAGAATAAACTACTGGGGTTTGTGACTGATGAGAATATTATTCATGCGGCTGTTCTTCAAGAATGGGGGAACACTGCGATAGAGAAAATCATGACCAAGGCGCCTCACACTATCGAGGCAAATCGTTCTGTAGGGGCGGTTCTTAGTTTAATGAGGGACTACGGTATTTCTCATGTTCCAATCATGGAAAACGGCAAACTTGTAGGCATGATTAGCATTCAGAGACATATTGGAGAATATCTTTTGGCCGCAGAAACGCCAGACAACTGGGGATATAGTTGGAGAAAAAATTGAAACCCTAAGCGTGCCAGCTAAAGGCATCATGGCTAGACCAGTAATCACGGTTGAACCTCAAACGAGCTTGCGTGACACAGAGAAAATGATGCATGATCGTAACATTTCTTGTTTAGCAGTTGTTTCAAACGAACGACTAGTTGGCATCGTAACAAAGCGTGACTTTCTTGAGCTAATCTCCCAGTTAGAAGTTGCTGAGAAGAAATTATCGGTGCAGTTCGGCGTTAAGGACGTAGATGTAAATCCTGATCAGCAAGGATTCATGATGGAAGAATTCGATTCCTTCGCGCACAAGTACCAGGACGCTTTCCAGTTAGGAACCCTTTTTGTCTACATGAAAAGTCATGGCAACACAAACCTAAGGGGAACGCCGCTTATTCATTGTCGTTTGCAGTTTAGGACGGTTAGGGGAACATTCTTTAGTGCCAGCGAAGGCTGGGGTGTTGAACCGACTTTTAGAGTAGCATTAGAACGTCTTGAGAGGAGACTGCTGCGAAGCAAAGAACTGCTAGCCTACAATCCTAGATACGCCAAAGATTACTTGAGAAAAATCGGGTTACCTCAAGAAGAAACATAGTAACCCTCTTTTTGCTACCTAAACAACAAAGCTAAAAGTATACCCTATTCGGGCAACTTCCATAGCATATTGCGCCTGTTTACCTTATACCTTATTTTTGTTAGAGAATTCAACAGCAAAAATGACCTATCCAATCTCTTTTTACTACCCAAACAGCTAAGCAAATAGCATACCCCTATTGGAAGGAAACCTAACTACCTACTTAGGCTTAACAACGTAATCTGCTTCGAAGGTTCTTGGGTTTATCTGCCTTGTTTTGTCCACTTTCAACTCTGCTTTGTCGGTTAAGGCTTTGAATTGGTTGGCGAAGCCTTCAACATAGTCCAGTACGCCGCAGCCGTAGCAGAAGCCTCCGGAAAACGAAACCGTAAGCATCGCTGGCGAGGCGAATACGAGTTTGGCTGTGACTTCAGGGCTTCTAACCCTGTTGTAGAGAAGGATGGCTTTTCGAGCAAGCTCTTCCAGTTCTGACTGGGGCAACATCTCTTGTCAAAGCCGTTTAGAAGGGTATTCTTGAGCCGTCAAAGCCTATTTTTGAAATACCCAACTCGTCCTTAACTTCCCGCAGCTGTGCAGCAGTTGAAAACTGGGCCATCTCTGCAGACGCGGTATTTGCCGATCACGCAGCTTCCGCATAAGCCTATGCCGCAACGCATTAACCGCTCAAGGCTTGCTTCTAGGGGCAGTTTGCGTTGTTCTGTTAACTCAAAGATTTTCTTTACCATGACTTCTGGACCGCAGGTGTAGATCATGTCGAATTTTTCTTTGTCCAACAGTTTGCCAAGAGGCTCAGTTACCATGCATTGCAAGCCATAAGTGCCGTCTTCCGTTGTTGTAATCAAGCTTTTCTCGTTGCAGACGCCGTTAAGCTCCCGAATAAACAGGAGTTCATCTTTGGTTTTGGCGCCCTCAACAAAGGATAACCGTTCAGTTTTAGCTGAAAGCTGCTTTGCCAAAAACAGCAAAGGCGCCGTTCCTGTTCCGCCGCTTACCAAGAGGACTCTGCCTCTGCTTTCAGTGAAACTGTTACCGAAAGGTCCACGTACGCCGACGGTTTCGCCCGCCGCCATGCTGTGCAAATGCCGTGTTGCATCGCCAACCTGCTTCACCGACACGGAGACCAGCCCGTTGCTTGCGTCCATTATGCTCAGTGGGAATTTCATCTACGCCTGGAATCCAAAGCATCAAGAACTGCCCCGGCTTAGCTTTAGAGCATAACCTATCAGGCATGATGAAGGTTTTAACGGTTGGACTCTCAACTCTAACTTGCACGATTTCCGTCGTTCTAAGCGTGTTAGCTGCGATGAGCGAGGCCGACAATTTCTTTCACACTCCCATAATGTTTCTTTCTCAAATAAACTTCCACTCCCTTTGGTTATGGCTTGGAAAACCTCCGTGTCCTCCAACGCGATGGCGCTGCCAACTTGAACCGCCGAAGCGCCAGCTAAGAAAAACTCAACGGCATCACGCCAATCCATTATTCCGCCACAGCCTATTATTGGCACATCAGGCAACTCCTCGCGAATGTCATATACGCATCGTCAGGGCTACTGGCTTTATGGCGGGACCAGACAAGCCGCCTTTTATGTTGCTTAAAATTGGACGCATCGTTTCAGAATCAATCGCCATTGCCTTCAGCGTGTTCACGGCTGTTAAAGCGTCTGCTCCAGCCTCAACTGCTGCCCGAGCTATTGCGGCTATATCTGCAACGTTTGGGGACAGCTTCACAATTACAGGTTTACCAACTGCCGCCTTCACCATTTCAACCACTTCAGCGAGGAGTCTTGGGTTTTGACCGATTTCTGCACCAGTTTGCTTAACATGCGGACAGGAAACATTAAGCTCAACTGCGTCGGCGCCTGCATCAACGGCTTTTTTGGCAACTGCTGCGTATTCTTCTGCTGAGTAACCAAACACGCTGACTATAAGCGGAAGGCGCAAAATGATTTTAGAGTACTTTATTTCTTGTGTGTACAAGTCGATGCCAGGGTTCGGCAGCCCCATAGCGTTGATTAATCCGCTTTCTGCCTGAACCACTGTTGGGTTCGCATAGCCGACTCTTGGTTCTATACCGATGGATTTTGTGACTACTGCTCCTGCGCCGCCCTTGGCAACGCGGTGAAGCGATTCAGCTGAGTAACCCAGTATTCCAGATGCCAGAATGGTCGGGTTTTCCAGCTCCAAGCCTGCAAGGCGTGTACTTAACGGATTGCTTTCCAAATATATTCACCGTTCAATCTAGTTATATTACTTTTAAAAAGATAAAGCTTCACTTAGCCAATTGTTTCAACCCGTCAAAAAAAGGCTAATTGCTATTTTGAATAGTTATGACACTTTTTATGTCTAATTTGCCACATCATTGAAGGAAACAAGTATTTTTTGTGAAAAAAGAAAATGAGGGTTTAGGCAAACTTTGATAGCGCCTTATTTCTTCTTTTTACCCTTTTTATCTTCTTTCTTTGGAGCCTTAGCCACTTTAATAACCTCAAAGTTACATTTGGCTTCAATTTGTATTTAAAATTTGCTAAAGGCTAAACATTCTGGCGCAACACTTAAACGGTTCAAAAATAGGCGCTATAAGCAAAATAGCCCTAAAATCAGACGACTAATTGAGGGTTTTTCCCATGCTTTTTCAGCAGGTCAGATTTTACATTTATATGTCAATATCGAAGTGTTGTTTTTGGAGAAGATTTTATGAAGCAAAATCAACGCAAGAAAAGTTGCCTCTGAAACTACTAATTTGTAAACATCGCTTTATCTTGAATGTACTCTTTTCCTGTTCGCAGGGCAATTTCGGCTTTTGCCAATTCGCTTCCCAAATACGCTGCGTGGTCTTCTCTTGAAACCAAACCCAATTCAATAATCTTTGAGTAAATGGCGTCAGCGGTTTTGCCCTTGATTATCTTATCCGGCTTCTCCATCTTCGCATGAGAATAATGCAACGCCACGACGTATTCATTAATGCGGTCCACCATGATTGTGAATGAACCCAGTGCATCCAATTCTGTTAAATCTTGTTTTTCGGCTGCAATCACTTGCACGTTTTTTTCAAACGCTTTATCGTACGGTTCTTCCCGGTTCCTTTTGTCCTTAAGTAACAGCAAGTCTACGCCAAGGTCTTTAGGGACTGAACAACGTTTTTTTGCCAGAAACATCATCTTAGCCGCAGCAGCCTCCTCGCCGACAGTTCCCTTCGCTTTGTCACTTTTTTCCGTCGCCAACAGGATGCTTGCGCCAACCTCAGATGATAAGCGCGCCAGCAAAGCGTTAACGCCCACGGAATCCGCATCCATCAATTCAGTAACATTCGAAACACCAACAAACAACGGCACATTCGGGTTTCTGTCAGCGAATTGGCGAAAAGCAATAAACGATTCCAAAACGTCTGATGGCTCAAGAATCAAATCCGCTATGCATCTTGTCACGCCTAACTTCTTTGCTTTCTCAAGTATTTGCTCTAGGAACTTGACGCGTTCCTCAGCTTTTTTAGGAAAATAGCCTTGGCGCTGGTTTGTCGGAATAACAACCACAGCAACATTAGAGACGTAGGGTGCAATCGCTTCAATGTTTCCTGCATCAGCACTCAATACGAGGTCTGCGCCAGCGTGAACCGCCTCTCGAATCTCTGCTGGGTCAAGCGAATCTATGCTCACAGGCACATCCACAACCTCTTTAACCGCTTGAACAATGCGTCTTGCATCTGAAGGCTTGGATTCGCCTGCAACCATACCAACATCAATGATGTCCGCGCCAGCCTTGACGAAGTGTTTTGCTAACCTCTGAATTGTTTCCTTATCCATTAATGGTGCATCAACGATTTCAGCTAAGACGCGCATGGGAAAGTCTCTGCCAACCGCCAAGTCCCCAATCAGCATGCTGCCAGGCTTTCTTAAGCAGTTCTTCACGGTTTTGCTCTGCCTTCTCTATTTCCTGCAAGGCTTTTTTCTGAAGCTTCTCCCTCAGCAAATCGCACGCGGGCACAACTGTTGAAAGCTGAACTTCGCCCAGTGAATCCAGCACCGTTGGCAAATCGGCAGCGTACCTTGGACCTTTAAAGGTCTGGACGCCGAAGGCTTTGTGTAATGAGGGATGTGTCTCCTCGGACGAGCCCTGGCACCAAAATCACATCAAAACCCTTTATGTCAACATCTTTTAGGGCTTTGGCGATGGTTTTAGGCGTTAACAGGGCAGCAACGGGAATCTTGAGGGCAACTGTTTCGGTTTCTACGCTGCTTTCTTTGGCATAGCGTTTAACCGTGTCCTCTGCAAGTGCACCTGTAATCAAGAGCACTTTCAAATTTTTGTCCGCTTTGTTAATTGACAAGTTTAATTCTGCTCCTATGGCGTAGATTTAGAGTTAATCTTCAGTTTTGCTCCTCCATGAATCTATTCTTTTCATCAAATCAGCCATAACTATAGAGTAAGATGAGTTTGGAGCTACCCGATTTACCACATCATTGCAGTTATCAATCAATTTCAAGAGTTTGCTAACTTGTTTTTGTTCTCCTTCATCGTTTAGAAAAGCTTTCACGCGGGTTGCATGTATAATGGCTTCAAGCGTTGCATGCCATGGCGCGGCAGTGCACCTGAGGATAATTTCCGTGTCGCCTGCACTAACTCTACTTTGCACAGGCTCTGGTTTTTTCTGCGCCAATTGGCGTCATGTCAGTGACTGAAACATCAATGGTTGCGTCTGCAAAACGCAGTTTAGGCGCGTTAACAGCTTTTGCTTTTTCAAACCATTCTTGAGGCAGTTTGCCGTCAGGGTTTGCTTCTTTGAAGGCTGTTTTGTAAAAAACCTCTATGTTGCTTGTTAAATTTACAACCGCACACCTGTTTGCTTTAATGTTGCTGTAGGTTGTTGACGAATTGAAAAGGTTGATGATGAGATGCTGCTCGTCCTCCATGATGATCCCCATTGGCGCCGCGTTAGGTTTCCCATCTATGTTATATGTGGAAACTATGCATCTCAGCAATTATGCCTTTTAAGAAGCCTAAATCAGTTAACTTCGCCGCCAAACCAACTCACGCCACATAAAGTTCGCAAGCATTATTTTCAACCGAATGTAAAATTTCACAGTGACATAATAAAGCTTTGCCACCTACTAAACGTAGGTTGCATTTTTGGAAAGGCTTTTGCGAGAATGCTGAAGGCGCTTACTGATGTAGAAAACATGATTTGATATAGCCCTAAACTAATATACCGTTTTCTCATTATGCTACCGTTAATTTCGGTGCAGCCTTTGCCAAAAAAAACATGCCCAATCCAAAGCGGCTTACCAGAGCAAATTCGTGTTTCAACAGGCACAGCTATAGTTCTTGAACTGTTAAAAGGCAAGTTAGATGCTGAGCCTACAACGGCGTACCTGATGACTTACAAGCAGGGCAAATGCACGGCTAACTGCGGTTTCTGCCCCCAAGCCAGAGGAAGCAAAAGCAGCACTGAACTGCTGTCAAGGGTTTCATGGCCAACTTTTCCAACCTCAAATGTCTTAACAGCCCTTGGCACCATGGCTAGAGCAGGGAAAAATTAAGCGCGTTTGCATACAAGCTCTAAATTACCCACTTGTTTTTGTGCATCTTGAAGCGCTCGTGAAGGAAATAAAGAAACAAGCTGCGGTTCCGGTTTCGGTTTCTTGTCAACCGCTTAATGCTGTTAATATTGAGCTTTTGGCAAAGGCTGGCGTTGACAGGTTAGGCATAGCATTGGATGCAGCAACCGAAGCCTTATTTGACAAAGTTAAAGGTAAAGGTGCAGGTGGCACTTACGGTTGGGAAAACCAGTTCAGCCTGCTAAACCAAGCGATAGCGGTTTTTGGAAAGGGAAATGTGAGCACGCACTTGATTGTTGGGTTAGGCGAGACAGAAAAAGAAGCAGCCCAAATAATTCAAAAACTTGTAGACATGAGTGTTCTGCCAGCTCTTTTCGCTTTCACACCAATTCGAGGCACAAGATTGGAAAATAATTCTTCGCCGCCGCTTGAATCATACAGGCGAGTGCAACTTATGAGGTTCTTAATGGTTAATGGTTTAGTAAGGTATGAGGATATGCATTTTGATGATGAGGGCAAAATAACAAATTTCGGCATTGCAAGCCATAGGTTAAAACAGATAATTGAAGATGGAACGCCCTTTCTTACCTCCGGCTGTCCAGATTGCAATCGACCCTTTTACAATGAAAAACCAAGCGGACCAATCTACAATTACCCAAGAAAAACAAGCCAAGAAGAGATAGAAAAAATCAAAAAGCAACTGAAACTCTGTTAAGTTAGCAGCTGATTAGCTGTTTGCGGGGATTGTTGTTTTTTGTCTTTCGGCAATTTGGGTTTTTGTCTTGTTACCTGTTCAACTAAACTCCAGAACTCGTTCATGGTATAGCCCTTAAGCAGTTCCTTCATGAGTTTTTTCACTTGGTAATATGTCATTTGGGCTTCGCCTTTGTCTAAGCTTTCCTGCGGACCCTTAATGCGCCTGAAAAGCTCGTCCATTTGCCGTGGTGAAGCTCTGATTCCTGCTTTCTCCAAAAGTTTCTGAATGAGCGTTTGCTCAGTGTTTCTTCCGACGAAAATTGCTGTTTCTCTGCCTACGATTTCAGGCGGGAAAGGCTCGAAAACTAAGGGGTGAGCCATCATTTCCTCTACATCTTCTTCCACTTCATGGGTGAAAATGTTTTCGCCAATTATGGGCTTATGGAATTGAATAGGTAAAGCGAACGCTTTTTCAGCTGATTGAGCTAATCTGTAAATTTTTCCTAAATCAACGCCTGTGTCAATATTGTAGAGGAGCTCTAACGCTGTTACAACTTCTTCAAACGGAGCTATTCCAGCGCGTTCACCAAAGCCGGCGATGCATGTGTGTACGTATGACACGCCTTCTTCCACAGCAGCCAGAGTGTTTGCGGTTGCCAACCCGAAATCGTTGTGACAGTGAATTGAAAGAGCTACTTTATTTTTCACAGAATCAGGTAAACCATCTCGAATGTGCGACATTAAATAACGCATAGAAAGCGGTCTTATGAATCCAACACTGTCAGCTATCGCTAACCTTCTTGCTCCAGCGGTGGCTGCTGCTTCAAAAACTTGTAAAATATCTTCAAGCGGGGTTCTGGTGCCGTCCATAAGAACGAAGTTTACGGTTGCGCCATGTTTTTTTGCGTAATCTATGCTTTCAACTATTCTTTGTTGGGCTTGCTCTTTAGTTAATTTCAACATGTACTGCAAGTTTAAACCATTAAAGGGTGCCTCGATGGTTACTTCTTTTATACCGCATTCTAGGCAGGCGCCTACACTGCTTTTGGTTGCCTCAGCTGAAGCTGTAAGCTTCACGTTTGAGAAACTTTCATTTACAATGCGTTTAACATTGCGTTTTTCATCTTCGGACAAAGCTGGGAAACCCACGTTAATTTCAGCGACGCCTGCTTCGTCCATTAACTTCGCCAGCCTAACTTGCTCAACGTAAGTTAAATAAACGGTTGGCGCTTTGATGCCTTCCCTAAAAGTTTCATCCCAAATAAACACTCGGTCGGGAAGTTTAGGCGGCAAATTCTTTCTTAAACGATTATAATTCGCAATTAGCCCTTGCGCTTCAAGCTTTTTAAATATCGTCTTTCTCATTGAGACTCAGTCCAACAATATGAAAGATAATCAGTATGTTTAATTTGCCAATTCAAATATAAAAACTAAATTATCACAGGTCATAGTCGTGTTTCAAGTGTAATTGAAAAAAGAGTTTTTAGCCATTTTCTGAAAGGCTTTTTTGCAAAATGGCTTGGTTTGCCTTTTCTTGAAATAGGTTTAGTTGCAAAAGTTTTTAAGTGCAAAAAAGAGAGATGCATTAGCCGCTGAGGCAAACAGAAGATGAGCAGCCTAAAAGACACAATAGAAAAAATAAAAAATTTAGAAGCTGAAAAGAAAAACCTTTTACTTGAAATTGAAGAACTCAAAAAAATGGCTGATGCAAAAGCTACTGCTTTAGAATGTGAAATTGTCTCATTGCGAGAAGAAGCTAAAATCGCTAAAAATCTTGATGGATCAAGAACACCAAACGAACAACCAAACGTAAACCACTTAAAGTGGGTTAACGCTCGGTTAGCTTTTACCTTGTCAATTGCATGCTCAGGCGATAGAGGAGTTCTTTGAAGAAGAGCATTTATAGCATTAGCCAACGCGTTGCATGCTGCTTGCCTTGCTTCTATGGATGTGTCGGTTTCGAGTTTTTCAAGTTCTTTATGCAAAGCGTCTACTCTATCAGTAATTTCCTGTTTCTTCTTCTCGTAATAGTCGTGTAGTTTCTCTTGGTCAGCAGTGAAGCCCTGCAATGCGACTTCTAACTCGTTCTTTGTAGACTTTAGGTCCTGTTTTGTTTGAGCAAGCTTTTCCGCAGCTTTCCTTCGAGCCATCACCTTGTAAAATCTGATTTTAATTTCTTCCTGACCTGCCACGTCATCCTCTAACTCGCGGATTTTAGTACTTAAACGCTGAACATCTGCGTTTCGCTTGAAGCTGAGTTCTCTTGTTTTTTCAGCATATTCTTTATCGGTTTCCACCAGAAGATGATTATTGTCAGCTAGTTCCTTTGCTTCACCCGTGAGGTTTGTTTCTTGAAGCCTTTTTTCGGCAAGTGCACCTTCAACGTCAAGGAAAATTTGGGAACGCTCCTTAACAAATTGCTCGTCTACTTTTATGGCGGGGTTTGACTCGAATTCCGAAATTATTTGGCGCAGATTCACGAGCCAATCATCGAAATATTGGCTGAAAGGTGAAAGCGCAAAAATTTGATTGCCAAACCTGCTTAAGATACCCAGATTTTTTTCAACAACCTCTTTTGCAGAAATCTCAGTTTCTTCTTGATGGTACTTGCCGCCTAACTGCTGCTTTTTTTCCTTTGCTTTCTTTTCATGCGCAGACTTTGAGAATTGCCGAGCAGCGCTTCGGCGTGAACCAGTTTGAGGTCTAAAGCTCATAAACAAACCAGTGTGCGCAAGAAATATTTAAACAATGACATATTTCGCAATCTAATTGCGCTTTGTTTACTAAAAAAATGCCAGCGGCAAAATTTTAACCATACTCTTCTTTCTTGCGTTTTTCTTTGCTTTTACGGTCTCATGAGGCTTACGTTTACTTAATACCAGTATGGCTCCGGCTATCGCAAGAATGGCTACTACAATCACGATTGCGTAAATTGCCACTGGATTCGATGAACCATTTGAATTAACTTGGTTTCTTGCGTAGGCTGACGGAGAACTTGTACCGAGAGGAGTTTGGAGATGAAGACGAAGCTTTTGGGGCTTGGAGTAACTATAGGTGCAGTTCCTTGAAGAATTGGTAGCTCAGTTGAACTAGTAGCGAATAGCTTGTAATTTTTTCGCTTGAAGGTACCTGTGACTGATTTAAGTCAAATGCACCAATTTTAAATGAGATCTTTGCAGAAGGAGCCAGAGAAGTGGGAGTTAGGTAATTTGTGTATCCTACCGCGACGATGGTACCTGTAGAGTTGTAAAAGGCCCCAACCACTGTTATGTTTGTAGCTGTTTGGCTGCCTGTATTTTGAATAATACCGGTGACCGTGTAGGCACCGTTATTATCTCCAGTAGTGTTAATAAATGCTGAATTGCTTGTAATTTGCAAGTCTGGATATTGATAGCTACTTGTTGCATCCGCCTCATAAACTGCGAGACCAACCTTAGAAATGTCTTGCAGTTCCCAGATTCCAGTAGCTGCTTGGAGGCTGAAATTCCATGTAAAAGGGCGCTTCCTGCCGTGGCTCTAGGTATGATACCCAAACTTGACAGCCAGAATCACCCTATCCACCCCGCTTGAAGAGTATACTGAACCTGTCAAAACAACTGGATTAACCGTATTGGGACCCACATTCTGGACTTCACCGACCACATCCAGATAGCCCAATGAGTCAATATAATAGCTATAGCTTACAATCTTGATGTTTTGTGTTTGGCTAAATGCGCGTTGGAACTAAAATTAATCCCAAAGACAGCAAAGTCAACACAACGAAGAAATAAACTATACTCTTTCTCATGAAACTTTGCCTCTAACCCGCATAATATTCAACAAAAGAACTTTGTACTATAAAACGGTTTTTCAAAATTAGACCTAAGTCCCAAAAATGGATTTTGCGCAGGTCTATCAAAAAAATATTCAACCAGTCTTAAAGTTTAAAGTAAGTGAAAAGAGGGAGCCTATTAGGATCACGGTAGACCGCAGGATAGGCTTGAGCACACACAAAAGTCGGGAGGATAGCCTAAATATGAATAGAAATTTTATTGGGTTGTGGGGTTTGGAGATAGTTGAGGAGGGAGAAGGGGGGAGCGAGCAAAAATATAATTTCTCCAAACCTTTCCACCCAACCCATTGTTTTGGTTTTTTGTTTTTGCCCTCCATGTTACAACGCTTTGAAAGCCTCGAACCACCTGTTATACATCGACAACATATCTAAGGAGACGCTTGGTTTGCGTTCTTCCAAGATTTGTCGGAAATCAGCCATCGTTAAAACTCTTGGCTTAGCCTCTTTATCCATTGCTTTGCCTGACTCGAAGAATTCTCCGATAAGGCTTAGCTGGGCAGATTGGCAAACATCACGTATATCGCTTCCTGAGAAGCCCTCAGAAAGCCGAGCTAACTCTTGTAAGTCCACATCCGCATCTATCTGTAGATTGCTCGAGTAAAGCTTTAGCATGCTCAATCTAGTGGCATGATCCGCTAATGGTACAAGAATTCTTTTCTGGAAACGCCTAATAAACGCCCAATCCAAATCCCAAGGTTTATTCGTAGCGCCAATAACGTAAACATGAAGAGCCTTGCCCTTATCAACAATGCCGTCCATTTCCTTTAGGAACTGGTTGCGGACGCGAATTTCTCCGCCGACCTCATTGGAATGCGCTCCCATCAGCGAGTCTAATTCGTCAACAAACACAATTGCTGGTTTACCCTCGTTTGAGGATTTGCGAGCTGAACCAAACAATTTAGCGACGTTCTGCTCAGCTTCCCCAAGCCACTTTGACATAATAGATGCAGCATCAATAGAGTAGAAGTTAGCATCAATCTCCGTTGCAACCGCTGCAGCCAACAAAGTTTTACCGCAGCCAGGTGGACCAAAAAACAATATGCCGCGTGGCCAGCCTAACGGGAACAAATCAGGCCTTTGAACTGGATAAACAATGGCTTCTTTCACTGCTTTTTTGGCAGTATCTAATCCTATGACTTCATCCCAACTTACTTTGGGTTTCTCGGTGATTACAAGTTCTTCATTGTTTGGTTTTCCGTTTCCATTTCCGTTGCCGTCCATGGTTGCTCCTCCGCCTTCAGCATCATTGTTGCTTGCTTCATTCATTTCAACTGATGAAACAGCTCCTTGCAAAGCTTTGATTCTTTCTTGGTAAGCGATTGCTCTTTGAACGTAAACTTTATTCAAACCGTATTCGGGGTAAAGCTGCACAAGCTGCAAGAGACTCTCGATTGCTTTTTGATAGAAGGTTATGGCTCTGCCTTTTTGTCCTTGCTTATCTAAGCGTACAGCATCTAAAGCGTACGCTGTCGCTGCTTTCTCCAGTTCATTTGAGGCGCTCATTTTTTTTCTTCTCCTATTCAGGCGATTTTAACTCAATTTTTATCTTGCCCTTTGTTCCCAAACTTTCAAGGGCACGCTCAATTTCTTCATTGGAAGTTTGCAGTTCACTTGAACAGCGACTTAAATCTACCTCACCATTAGTCTTGCGGACATATTCGAGAAGCACATCTTCCAAACAAGGATTCTCAACCTTCAAACGAGAACTCTTTAATTTCAGACTTCTTGTAGGAGAATAAAGTCTTCGACGGGTCAAATCCGGTTTCTTCCATAGTTTTATGCCCAATCATCTGTGAAGAGCTAGCGGTGAGAGCAACAAGCTCCTTAATCGGCGTCTTCTCTTTCACTGGTGAAACTGGCAGGTGGCTCTGGAAGAGTTTCAGCTATCTTTTGCTGCATGAAGGATGTAACTTCCTTTAGTATTTCTTCGCCGCCTTCCGTCTTCTTGCCAACCGGAATCAAATTTTCGTCAGCAGAGAGCTTTGTTGCGTGAAGCGTCTCTTGGATTGCGGAATTAACGTTATCGAGTTCCGAGCTAACATCAGGTAAGACTTGAAATAGCTCTTGAGAAACATTTTGAAGCAACCGCAATGCAGGCTTCAACTCCGAAACAATGTCGCCTAGTTCTTTTATTGTTTCAAGACGAAGAATCACTCGTTCAATAGCTAACTGAACATTGTATAGAAACTTTACAAGCTTTCGGACTTCAGCAAGCTCAGTAGCGCAAATCGCAGCTTTTTCCCTATTATTCTTTTTCAACGCACCCATGCAAGTTTCAAAAAGTATGCGGTCTCTTTCTTTTAATCGAAAACTCGCTTGCTCCAGCTTATTTTGCTGAATCCTAAGAGTGGTAATAGATTTGTTTGCGACTTCACGTATAGGTGGAGGGGTTTGATTAATTAGGTTTAGACTTTTGATGTCTTATCCCTCCACAGAACGATATTTTCACATTGTTGGCTATTATTATGTGCCAGCTTTCCCGATCTCTTTGACGTAGACAACCATTGGAGGCTCAGGCAGTTTCGGGGCAACACTTACCTGTTCAGCGTAAGTTTTCGTTTTCTGTGTAACATCTTGCGAATCGCCTAGCAGTACACTTGAAACTTTGCTTTTTGTCAGCTCGAAATCTGTTTTTTCTGAAGTAGCACGTTTCAGTGTTTCTTGCAGAAGCGCGAAAGCGTTCTTGTAGTTTTCTTCGTCCACTTTGCCTATTTCATGTTCGATTTCAAGGTTAGCAATGGCCCAGCTGAGCGATGATATTTCTTCTTGGCATCGTTCAATTTCTATGGCAGATTCTTCAACAATGATTTGGGCGTCTTTCTTTAGTTGAGTTAAAACGTTGGTGAAGCTATTGTGAAGTTCTTGATAGAGTTCTGGCGCGATTTTTCTTTTGTCATTTAGTTCTTTTAGAGCCTGATCTTTACGCCATATGAGAGGGATCTGGTCACAAAGCAAACATGCTTGGTTTTTAATTTTTGATATGAATGTGACTTCAGCACCATTAAATTTCAAGTTTTCCATGGGCTGTTTTGTGAATTCACCGTCTCCAAATTCGACGAATACAGCGTCAAATTTTCCGCTCGGTGTTAATGCGAAAGATGCAACTTTACCAATTATGCGACCGTACTCGTTTTTAATAGGTTTACCAATATAAAGAAAAAGATTGGAGTTAGACATGTTTGTTGTTTTCCTCCTATTTTAGAAACTCTGGGTTGATTTTTCTGTTTGCGAAGCTGGGGTTGATGGCATTCCTGGGGGCAGATCTGGGAACTTGTCCTTTATCTTCTGCTCTGCAACTGTTGCTGCTTCTGTGAGAATCTTTGAGGCGTCCTCGTTTACTGTGTCAAAGTTTAGCGTCATTCCTGAACCTTGGCCTGCTTCGATCATGATTCCGCTTAACATGTTACCAATTTCGCCTAGTTCGCTCTCTGCTTCTGGAAACACGCTCACTAAGCCCGCTTTGACTGAACGTAGAACTCCTACGGCTGGGCCTAAGGTTGATACTACGTCGCCTAGTTCTGATACTGTTCGTAACCTTAATGTAATTTGTTCAAGTGCAAGTTTAGCATTCATTATTAACTTTGACATTTTTCGAACTTCAGCTAACTCGTTGGCGAATACATTTGCGCGTGCGCTGTCATGTTTTGCATAAGCGTCAACTATTCTGGCGAAGATTGCTTTGTCTCTTTGGCTGAATCGGTCCGTGGCTTGATCAAGCTTTTGTACTTGAAGATCAATACGCCTGACGGCGAAGTCTAGTCGTGGCTTCAATGGTCCTGGTGGTTTTACAGCGTCTTTAATGCGGTTTGAGAATGGCTCATCTTCCCGTTTACTTTCCCACTTTTTTGAAAAACTTTCTGACAATTTCGATTACCTCTGCAAGAGAGAAATGCAGAGAACAATCTTATACATTGTTAATATGATGGAAATATGCACGTATAGCTGTACAGCTATATGCCGCGTAAAAAGTTGCTTTAGGCTTTAAATGGAAGAGTTAAAGACGATGTAAACGCTAAACCGTTTAGACAAAAATATGTAAGTTAGACTAAAAAGAAGCGCCAAGTAATTCTAAAAACAAAAAGGTGATTGAATGAATAGTAGATTGAAAATATTTGGTATAATAGCTGTTTTAGGTTTCTTAGCAGGCGTTATAGCACAAATCACAGCGGTCTTCGTTATCCCATGGATGATTGCAGTTTTGCCGTTGCTCGGCGGTGCGACAAGCTTTTTGATTTCAGGATTTGCAGGTGCATGCTTAACAGTTGCGATAGTCGGCGCTTGGGCGTATATGAGCGGGAAAAAAGAGCCCTACTAAATAAGAACCTACTCTCCAGCCTCCTTTCTTTATTGAACCCATTTTTAACAAAACCTAAAAACTTGGAAAAATCTGAAGTCGATGGACTCTGTAGCGGAAAAAGATGTCATCCGCCCTTAAAGCGTCTTCGTACCTCGATAACTTAAGCATATCGTTACGTAATCTTTTTGTTGGACTCAGTAGCGGAAAAAGCTCTCATTAGCCTCCAGCTTAATTTTCCCCGCCTTCAGCTTCGCCGTACCTCGATGTCTTCATTGTCCAGCAGAACGTTAAGATCTTATTAATTTCAATGTTTTGGTGAGATGTCTCGTCTCATCAGGGCAAGAAACAACTAGCGCGCTTTTTACTGGATGAGGTACTTTATAGTATATTAATGCAGTAGCAAGCGTTGTCAGAATAGCACCTGCACCTACATAACTCAAGTAATCGGAAACATAATCATCGTGGCTGGGTTGCTCCTCTGAAGGTTCTTTTTTTATGTCCTCAACCATAGGTTTGTAGCGTTCAGAATCCAATGTTTCATGAGACAACTCCTTAGCAGCCGAGCGCGTGCACTCAACACGTCAAGCACTTCAACTATTACGTCTCTTATTTGGAAAACGCTTTTATTCAAAATAGATCAACAGAACATTACATGCGTAGCTTTCTTTATTGCAAGGACTTATATGAAACAATTCAGCAAAAATCATTAGAAGCAAAAGAAATTTTGTGGGTATGTTCACCGTATCTTGGTTTCAAAGCCCACGAAGTTTTTTCTCAAGAGATCTTAAATAAGCCTCCCTCAGATATTCGATTTGTTTTCAGAGTCAATGATGTTGCTGTCAAAAGAAGTGAAGTCAATCCGTACGAAGTTCAGTATTTCTTGGAGCATTTTACCAAAAACAGTGTTAAATCACATGATAGTTTCCATTCGAAGATTTACATTTTTGATGACTCAGCGTTAATAACATCAGCTAACTTGACAAAGACTGCATTTGAAAGCAACATTGAAGTAGGCGTAATACTCGAAGGCACGCAAGTGGACGAAGTCAAGAGCTTTTTTGATCAAAGTTTATGGCAAACTGCAAAGCCGGTGGGTGATCTTAAGAAATTCAAGCAAATCTGGAATGAAGCGCAAAAAAGCGTAAAAAAGGCTAATCTAAAGAAGGCTAAGACACATACTGAAATCAGGGATTGGACAGATGATTATGTTAATACATGGTACATTCGTGTTCAGTTTAAGCTGTCCCCAAAGGCTGAGCGCAAGATAAAGAAAGAAGCAAGTTGGCGAAACAAACTTTCGGTATTTGGAGATGTTGGTTATCAAACTTTTAAGGAAATTAAACTCGGTGATTTGGTCTATCTGGCTGATACGCAAAAACGTGGTAAAATAGAAATTGAATTGGGACGAATATTTGACAAAAGTAGAGTTGAAACTGATGAGGGTGACCTGCACTTTGCGTACGAAGTAGAAGATACCTATTTGCTAGAGAGGGAAAAATTTTATGAAATGCTAAAAAATGCTGATGTTAATTCTAGAGCTTTTGAAACCTTACTTAATCGTAATCAACTTAAGCAGGTAACTAATGTTCTTTCTTCAATCAAACATAAAAGGAAAAAGAGACAAAGGCCTTAGTTATTTCAATTGTGCGCGCTAAATCTACGACAAAGCAGCGTTGAAAATACTGGCAGTTGAGACTTGAAAAACTCAAATAGCGTTACTTCGTGGATTCCTTAAATTTTTCCTCGCGCGCTATGAATACATTCAACAATATCTTTGCAAACCATGCATTCATCAGGAATTTGTTCTTTATGTTTTTGTTCACTTAAATAGCCAAGGTGGTAGTGGCAGGCGGATGCTATTTTTTTATTTCTAGTTGGCTTTTCTGTGGAAAGAACTGTTTCGACTTGTACGCTTTCTGGCTTATTATCAGCGTCTATTTGGGCTTCAGTTATTTTTGTTAAACAATATGGGCAGGCGACATATAGCTTTGCCGAATCTTGCCGTAAATTTAAGGTCTTAAGTGGCGTAGTGAAAACTTTCTTACATGAAGGATTCGGGCAAGTAAACGTTCATTTTCCCTCGATTTAGCTCGCGCTGAGGTTGATTGGAACTTTATTTTAAATGTTTTCTTTGGCTTGTGTTTCTGTGAAGGCGTTAAGTGTTGATTCGTGGATCCATTCATCAGGGTTTTTATATTTGAATGTTGGCGCCATGGTTCTGAGTCTTTCTGATTCTTTTACTTCGAAACAATATATGATTTCTATTAGGGTTTCTCGGTGTTTTTGTTTTTGCTCTATGAAGGTTTCAAAGATTTTCTTGAAATTGCTTAAGTTTAATGCTAACTTTGAAAATTCATCGGCTATATTTTTAATTGCTGGGGATTGCAGGTAATTGGTGTATACTTCGCTAAGTTGATCCTCCATGTTAGTTAATTCTTTTAGTATTTCGCATGAAATCTCGTAATTTAGGTTGTTAGTTTTGGTTACCTTTCTGTTAAACTGGGAAATATTGTTCGCTATTTCTGTCAGGTTCTTTTTGCAGTTCATGTTTTCTGTTTCAGGTAGGTCAATGTAATCAAGTATTCCCTGAATGATTTTTGCGCATTTTAGGCTGTCGTAAGCTAGACATAGAATAAAGCTGCTTTCAGGCGGGTTGATTTTCTTGGATAACGTTTCATAAAGTCTAAAAGCTTCGATTTCTATGTTGTTTAAGCATTTTAAAGATTGTGCGCTTTCTTGTAATTTTTCAACCATTTTATTACCCACTATTAAGCCGTGTATTGAGTATTAATAAATATTATTGGTTTTCATCTTTTACTGTGCCTCTGTTCAGCACATGTGCAATTCAGCGCCGCGCTGGCCTGTCCCTTTATTGGTGTAAAGTGGTTATTAGTCTTATTTTCTGATTTGGGGACAAATTTGAGGCACACATTCTCTCCTTGTTTCTTTGCAGTGGCCACCCTTCTCAAACCTGCAAACGTGCCTTAAGCGACTAAACGGCAAGGCCACTAGTTCAACGTGCGGATCTTGGAGGGCAAAAGAAACCTGTTTCGTGGTCCTGGATGGCACGTCATAGGCGAATTTAGGTCTTCCGAAACTGTTTGCGGTTGCTTTCTCCCTAACAATGAGACCTTGAACCATTAAACCCTCGAGATGCTGCTGCAAAGTGTTGTGGCTAAACCCTACTTCGCTTAGAAGCACTGTGAAGCTTCTGGGTTTGCCGTCCTTAAGCGTTGCCAAAACGCGTTCATCAAATAAGTCCATTACAGGCTTGAATAAGCAAAAAGGCTAATTCGTTTACAGCTTGTAAAGTGTTTCCAAAAAAATTAGAAAAAGGAAAATAGAGGATACGCGCTTTTACTTTGTCTTAGTTTCCTTAGCCTTAGGCGCAGCTGGCTCCAGTTTAACAACATATTCGGTGTTATTTTTTACTGAAATGGATACTGGTATGGACGTGTTGTATCCGGGGGCGCTGGCTTTGATTGAGTAATTGCCTGCTTTCACGTTGATAAAAACGATTTGCCCCTTGCCTCCAGTGGTACCTGACAAAGCACTTGGGCCGCTGGCTGAAACCGTTGCTCCAGAAATCAGCGACTGCGTTTGAGAGTCTTGCACCGTCACCGTAAGATTGCGGCGACGTCTATACCATAGAAGGAATACCAGGAATAACACTATTACGACGATGACGATGACCACTATGACCCAGTCAACCGCACCGAAAACAAATGCTGCCGCAGTCGCAGCCGGCGTCACCGTTGAAGTAGGCGTTGGCGACATGGTGGGAACTGGCGTGGGCTTTGCAGTAGGAACTGGCGTGGGCTTTGCAGTAGGAACTGGCGTGGGCGTTGGAGTTGATGAAGTTGATGATGAAGTTGAAGTGGTTGTTACCGTAACCGAGACCGCGTTAGAAGCAGGGGAAGTAACTGGAGTGGAAGCGCTGTCTGTCACCGTGCAAGTAACCGTATGCGAAGTTCCCGCGGCAGTGTAAGAGTAGCTTGCACTGTTAGAGCCAACTGCTGTGCCGTCCAGGTACCACTGATAAGACAGAGTCCCTGAACCGCCGCTGGGTGTAGCGGTGATCGCTTGAACCTGACCAACAGTTAAAGTAAGCGGACCCACAGGAGCGATACTCACAGTCGGCGAAGCAGCCACCGTAATTGAGACAGCGTTTGAAGCAGGAGAGGTAACTGGGGTGGAAGCGCTGTCAGTTACCTTACAAGTAACCGAATGCGAACCAGCCGCAGCAGTATACGAATAGGTTGCAATGTTGCTGCCAACCGTCGTACCATCCAAGTACCATTGATAGGTTAGAGCGCCTGAACCGCCAGCAGGAGTAGCCGTAAATAACTTAGACTGGCCAACATCCAAAGCAAATGGACCAACAGGAGCAACACTAACAGTAGGCGAAGCACTTACTGTGACCGTTGCAGTATTGGATGGAACCGAAGTTGCGCTTGAACTGTCAGTAACCGTTGCATAAATTGTGTATGTACCCGCGGAGGCGGGAGCAAAACTAAATTCTGACTCAGTCTGGTCAATCGGTGCTCCATTCACATACCACTGATAAGAGGTGTAGGTGCGTGAACCGCCGCTGGGAGTAGCTGTGAACGGTTGAGACTGACCAACATCCAAGGTAACCAATGTAGGCGAAATAGACACGGAGGGAGTTGAAGCACTCGGACCAAAAGCATAAACATTGCCGTCATCGCAGCCTACGTAGACTACGCCGTTGACAACCGCAGGAGAAGAGTAAAACCAGTGGCCAGCACTATAACTCCACGCGAGGGTACCTGTTGCAGCGTTCAAAGCATAAAACTTGCCGTCATTTGAGCCTACGTAGACCACGCCGTTTGCGACTGCAGGAGAAGAATAAACATTATTGACGGTCGGGTAGCTCCAGATGAATTTGCCTGTTGTAGCATTCAAAGCATAAACATTGTCGTCAAAGGAGCCCACGTAGACCACGCCGTTGGCAACAGCAGGAGAAGAAAACCATGCTGAACCGTCGGTCAGGTAGCTCCAGATGAATTTGCCTGTTGTAGCATTCAAAGCATAAACATTGCCGTCCTCTGCGCCCACGTAGACAAACCCGTTCACAACGGCCGGCGAAGACCGTATCATGTAGTTGACCAAGTGGCTCCACACTAGAGTGCCTGTTGTAGCATTCAAAGCGTACACAGTGCCTTCCTGTGAGGCTACATATACCAACTCGTTCACAACGGCAGGAGAAGAATATACGTCATCATCGGTCTGATAGCTCCAGATGAATTTGCCTGTTGTAGCATTCAAAGCATAAACATAGTAATCCTCAGAGCCTACGTAGACAATGCCGCCAGCAACCATAGGAGAAGAAAACACTGAAGCGCCAGTCTTGTAGCTCCAGATGAACACGCCTGTTGTAGCATTCAAAGCATAAACGTAGCCGTCAAAGGAGCCCACGTAGACCACGCCGTTGGCAACAGCAGGAGAAGAGTCCACATAGTTGCCTGTCGGGTAGCTCCAGATGAATTTGCCTGTTGTAGCGTTCAAAGCATAAACGTGGTCGTCCTCTGAACCCACGTAGACTACGCCGTTCAAAACGGCAGGCGAAGAGTCAACAGAATCGCCGGTCAGGTAGCTCCATAAAATATTGTTTGTTGTTGGACCTGAATCAGATGTGTAGCCTGTATGTTCCAAGTCATGGTGAAACATGGGCCAGTCCGAGGGCACGCTTATCACCCATACCGCAGCGTTGTTTGTATCTGTGATATAGGCGTATGCGCCGTTGGGCGTTATAGCGATATCAGAAGGAGCTGAAAGGGTTGCAAGGGTTACCGTCGCCTTCACCGTATTCGTAGCGGTGCTCATAGCTGTCACTGGACCGTTAGTAGTAAAATAGACATATGCACCGTTGGGCGTTACAGCCACACCAGTAGGATCGTTCATACCTGTTAAAGTTGCGGGCAAAGTCGTCACCGCGTTCGTAGCCGTGTCTATCACCAACACCGAACCGTAGTAATTATCAACGTAGGCGATGCCGCTGGGCGTTATAGCCACGCCGTAAGGAATGTCACTACTATCGGGTATTGATGTCGTCACCGAGCTGTCAGCGGTGTTTATCACCCTAACAGCGCACCCGCCAGTTATGTCACATGCAACATAGACATAAGCACCGTTGGGCGTTATAGCCAGTCCGTCAACGTGACCGTTCTCTGCGGGTTGTATTACGGGTATCGTGTTTATAACGGTGTTCGAAGATGTGCTTATCTCTGTAACCACAGGACCATTGGCAACATAGACATAAGCACCGTCGGTCGATATAGCTATACCACTAGGACTATTTGGGACCGGTATTGTGGTCGTCACCTCGTCGAAAGATGGCGAGCTCGAATCAGTATCTATCACCGAGACCCCATAGGGATCGCCATTCATAACATAAACGCTTTGGTTGTTGGGCGATACAACCACTCGGGCAGGTTCACGAGGATCAGCTATGTTTGCCGTCACCGTGTTCGTAGCCGTATCTATCACCGAGACCCAGCCTAAATAATTGAAACTACTAAAACTGCCGCCATTAACTGCAACATAGACGTAGTTGCCGTCGGTCGATGCAGCCACACCAGTAGGATCCCCCTGAGTGATTGGTATCGTCTGTCCGGCTGCTCGAACTGGCTGAGGCAATAATGCTAAGGCACTAAACAAGAAAATGCCGAGAAGAAGGATGCAGCCAACTCTCAAAATCTTTGGTTTCCCTCGCATTATTCTTTCACCTCACCAGTCAGAGCCTTTCCAAATGTTGACTTACGTGAGTTTGTTAACGGAATCAAAACTGAACTGAAAACACAAATGAATAACTCGTCCAAGTGTTCAAACTCCCCTGTTTGTCATTTGGGAACTAGAAGTATTTAGCGCTTGTTATCAATACTCAAATCCGCCCATTAATTGAGACTAAAAATGCACCGCGACAAGTCCTTTCCTCTGATTTTGCACCAATCTCTAACTTAAACTTGTTAATGCGCGCCGCCGTCGATTTTCTAACAAATTTTTACCGCCAAACAGTTGACGAAAACTTGGATGGCACGCTGGCTTGTCCCGATATTATGTGTTGATAGTGAGTTCTTTCTTCTTTTTTCCTCCCACTTCTAAACTAAGGCTGGGAATTCTTGGATTCCAAACTGTTCTTTCATTTCTCAGATACTTTGCAAATAATAGAGCCTCTTCACTAATCAACATATCAATAGTTTGCCAATCTCTCTCGCGCTAGAAACTAAATCTATCCTTCAAACACTCGTTCAATAAGTCAATCTGCACAGCATCAAGTACAATCAACCAAACACTTCTCGCTACTTGTATATCCTTGCCCTTAACAAAACCGAGTAAAAAGAACCTCTCTTCAACCAGCTTCTCACCAGCCAGAGTAATTTACTAAAGGCTTGTTTGAATTATGCAAATCAGTAATCAAGTCGCTTAACACCTTCCGGAAGCTACCATTTACCGAGAACGCTCTCTGTCTATAAACCCAACAAAGAGCCAACGTCTTTAAACCCTTAGAATCAGCCTCTTCAAGATTAATACCTTTTAACAGGTATTTTTTTAGGTAAGAGAAACCGCCAGCTAAAGAACTCATGGCTTTAACATCAACATTACTATGCCAGCCTAGAGCGATAGTGTCTTTCTCATTAACCCTAAATTGACCTTTAGCATCTCTAAAAACTGAAAAAGAGTATTTTGAAAGAGCAAAATACAATGGATATGAGGATAACCATTCTCAAAGGATTCAAAGACTCTACAGCATGAAACCTTACCGAAATGACCCCTAACATAAGTCATAAAAACGTTAAACTCAAGTCCAATCTTTTCCCACGCTTCTTTGTAAAGGCAAAGTTTAGTATCGTAAGTTAGTGTCACCCACAACAATCGGGTCGCTTTCGCTCCCCTCGCTTTCGGATTGAAGAAGACTAATTCCTCAGCCTTCTTTGCCAATCCTCTGAATCTGCTTTTAACATGACTACAGTAAACATCATTTCCACGTTTAGCACACTTAACAGCGAAAACATCGTTTTTCCATTCTTTTCTGTTCCACTTTGCCAGTATCATATAAGTAGCTTCTGAAACCCATTCTTTGTATTGCCTAACAATTTCATCAACCGAAAAATTGAGCTTTAAGTAGTCTTTGCGAAAGCCATTGAGAGTAACCAACTTTTAGGCTACTGGGTAGGAACGCTAAATCAAAGCAAGAAAAAGGGGAATTGGTATTCTTTAACAAGTGTAAAAGTAGCCCGGGAGAAACTGGGGCTCGAGCATGAACCTATATGATTTTGGCCTCGGGAAAATAGAACATTTCCCTCTTTTTTTATTTTTTTAAGATACAGTTTTATGTGGGAGGGTAAAGGGTAAGTTTGGTTGAGACTCAAGCAGTTTTAGATACTCAACCTAAGAATCTTATTTGTAATTTTCGTGCCCCTAACTTAGAGGAGTTTCAGCGTTGGAAGGAGTATGTTCAGTGGGCGAAAGACAACGGCATGGATGTCTGTCACCTGACGCTAAGCTTGACTGATTCTTTCATGAAGGGCATAGAGGGGACAGCTGAGGTCCGAAATGGAAATAGGTCATTAACATTCAACAGAATAACGTTTTCCAGTATCAGGTTTCTAAGCCTCGCCGAGAGCCTTACGACTTGAGTTGTGTAAAGAAGGAGTATCAGAAAACAATCAGTAGTGTTCTTTTTGAGGCCTACGTTCTCAACAAGGCTAGAGATTTAACGAGGGAATTTAGCTACAGGGACTTTTTGGAGATCAAACATGACGCTTTCCGCAGAACCATACTGCGGTTGAGGCGTAAAGGTAAAATTGTGGCAAACCCTCAGCGCACGCTTCCAAGGTTTTACTTTTTGGCTGAGCGAGTCAACGAATACTCGCGTGATGGAAGAACAATACAGTAAAACATTTGTTTACAAAGGCGAGGCCGTAAGAGCCAACGTTTTTGGCTGTTTGCTTGTATCAGACAATGAGTAGAAAGAGCCAGATAGGAATAATAGTGATGTTTTTTCGGATTTCGAGGGTTTCTTTTGACAGAATAATTGCGTTTTGGGAGACGGTAGTTTTATTAAAATCTATAACTCCAAAGGTATCTCTGCTTGTTATTTTGGGTTGATACTTGACTTCGACGGCAGCGGGTTTGGATAAGCCTTCTTTCAATATGAAGTCTACTTCGCGGTCTTTTTTTCCTCTCCAATACATTACGGAATCTTCGTAGTTGAATAGTTGCTTTTGTTCGCATAAGAGAAATGACAGTCTGACCATGTGTTCTGCTGCAATGCCTTCGACCAGGGCTCCGACTTTCTCTGTGTTTTCAAGGAATTCAAGAGTTGATTCAAAGGGTTGTTTTCCCGTGGTCCATGCTCGCATTGCATGCAAGAAGAAGGGATCAGCAAAGTGAATTTTCTTTTCTTTTTGGTAAGCAGGTCTGTTTCGGCTTGGATCATAAGCGTGTAGGTAGAGCAGGACGAAACTGTCGCTGAGTGTATCTACGTATTCGGCAACTGTGTTATGGCTTGCTATGTCCGTACCTTGTCTGAGGGTGTTCCAGCCGATAGGGTTGCAAAGAGTTTCAAGAACTCGGCTTATGACTTGCCGGAGGTATGTTTCTCTTTTTCCCCATTTTGCCAAGTCTCCCAGAACGACATCTACATAAGTTTTGTAAATGCTTTCTGCGATTTCGTTGTGCTTTAAGTATTCATCAGCGACCCGAGCTATTCCTCCTGTTAGCATATAGTTCTGGAAAAGCTTCTGTAGTTCTTTTGATAGGAATGAAAGCTCTTTGATCTTTTCGGGGATTTCGCCATTGAGCAGCGAAAGGAGAACCTCTTTTCTGTTTTCCCACGAAAGCAAGTTCTGTTGCTTTATTGTGTCATCTACGTCTTTGCTCAAGGTCTCTGCGTACTCTGCAAATTTCATCGGAAGCATTATCTTATCCGGCGGTCCTCTTGCTACGCCGCGTCTTCCGGGCAATTTTTCTGAAGCTTTCTTGATATCGAGCGTATGAGAACCAGTCAGGATAAGGGTTGTTAGTGTTAGGCTGCCTTTGTCGACCAGGAATTTTATTGCTTTCTGCCAGTCCTTAACTGAAGAAACTTCGTCGATTAAGAGATATGCTCTCTGGTTTTTATCTGGTCTAACTGAGTAAAGATAAGAGGAAATTGTTTCTGCAAGTGCTTTTGGATTATCTATCAAGTCGCACGTGAAGTAGAATATGTTTCTTGGAGGCACATTGCATTTTAGAAGCCCTCTTATCATGTCTTTGAGAAGAGTAGTTTTCCCAACTTGACGTGGTCCTCTAAGGGTATAAACTACGTCCGAATCAAGGTCAAACGTATACTTTATTCGTGGATCCCAACAGACCTTAGATTTAGTCAAGGCTACAATGTTCCTGTCTTGGGATATCTCCTCTGGTTTCCTCCACCAAGGATTTTGGTCGATTAGTTCAATGGGTATTGACATATCTGTAGCATCCTATTGACAGATCATTTATAAATAGCTTGTCAATGCACTTCCAGCCTCTTTATAAACAGAAAACAAAAGGATCAGCAGCATTTGTAGCGCCTTATAGCTTGCAGTCTATTGATCCGTGTTTTTTTTAAAAATCTTATAATTCCAGCATTCATTGAAGTGCTATAAAAAAGGTTTTTCATAGAAAAAAGAAGGTGGTTCTCCGAAGATAGTTTACTTAGCGATAGACTTTAACGAAATTAACCATGTGATCGTTTGCTCAAAAGGTTAGGATCTGGTTCATAATTCGTTGGGCATCTTAGCAATGGATTGGTGTTCTTTTGAAGAAACCTCATTACAGTACTATTTTGGCAAGCAAGTCGAAACTTATTTGAAAACTTAACTTTGTAATCGTTGCTAATTTCCAGAAAGCCATTCTCAAACAGTCTATCGTGAAATACGCATAGACAAATAAAGAAATCCGTCAAAACCAACCTGAAAAGAGTATGAACTCAAGCTGGGCGAAAAGTAGCCCGGGAGAGATTCGAACTCTCGTCGGAGGCTCCAGAGGCCCCTATGCTTGACCACTACACCACCGGGCTTCGACCAACACCAAAACATGCTTTCACTATTATAACTTTAACGTTGCGTTGTTTCGTTGCCATTTTTCTTCTTTAATGCTTCTCGTACGCAGTAGCATTCTTGGCTAATCTTATTCCAATCACCGCAGTGCCACAGAGTGTCAACTATTGGGTTTTTGTTTTGGGCGTGGCGGGTTGAGCAGAAAACTTTGGCGGGGTAATCGTATGAGTTGTGGCTGTCGCAGTTGCCGCAGTACTTTTCACCATCGTTGTTGCTCATCTTTTAGCTTCCTTTTCGCACTGGTTTTTCAAGCTGTAACGCAGGGTTGCGCTTGAAGTTTTTGCCTAATCGTTCGGTTACGGAAGCAACGAGAAGCGGGAAAACCATCAATGCTTCGCCGATAACCATTACGTGGTCTGCTTCGCCTTTCATTTTCCCCCAACTCACAGTTTCCTCCAACGTTGAGCCAGATAAGCCTCCTGTTTCAGGCCGGTCCAATGTGATTACAACAGCATAATCTAAGCCTTTCTTAGAGGCTAATACGGATGATTGTATGGTGTTGCGTGGCACTCCGCCGCCGATTACTATCATGCCATTTTTGGGTGATTTTGCACTAATGCCGCAAATGGTTGGCACATCCTTGAAAGCGTCAACCTGAAGCACAGGCTTAGGGTTTTGCTGGGATGCGTGAAGCCAATGGATGAAGCCAAATTCTGAGTCACGCAAAGCTGGGATAAAAATTGGAACGTTCTCTTCGTACGCCGCTCGCAGTATAGAGTTTGGGTCGGTTAGGCGTTTGCCGATTTCCCAGGAAAACTCGTTTGAACCTAAGCTTTCTCCTTTGCGTTCTAATGCGATGTCATCGTACATTTCTGACAGCTTGAAGTCCAATTTAACGAAGTCTTCTTCAGGAACAAAAATATCGTAAATACGGAAAACATGATACCTGTAAAGCTCATTGTCATTCACTGTCCAGCTTCCCTTGTAATGATGCCCACCTACGGCTTCGATGGCGTCATGAACCATGCATGCTCCTGTACTAACAATCACGTCCACAAACCTTTTCCTTATCAAGTCAGTGATTAACATGCGCATTCCAGCAGGTACAACAGCACCTGAAAGCGCCAAGAAGATAGTGCAGTCCTTGTCTTTGAGCATTTTCTCACAGATATCGCATGCCGTAGCTAAACGTCCAGCGCCTAAGGAGCCACAATTTTTGAATTCCTTCATTAACTGGTCAACGGTTAGTGCACCGTTTATTTTTATGTGCTTGACTGGAGTTTCGAGGTAATCTTTTCTTTCCATCCAAGTTGCGCCTAGATTGTATGTTATTTGCTGGAATATGAAAATAGGTTTCTGTATTTAAAGAGTGACAAACGTTAAGCGCAAAAGTGTAGATCAAAATCTATGAGAGGAAATTCTTTCTTGAACCTTTTTTAGCCGTTGTTCTGAAAGATAGTATTTTCCGTTAACTTCCACGAAAATTCCTGTTCTGCCTAAACGCCTCTGCATTGCATCTTTAAATCTCGGCGGAAGCCCCAACTCTTCTGAAGTCATAGCTTTTTTTGTGCTTAAAGCGCCTTTCTCCCTGAATTTTGCTACCAACGCGCTGATTCGTTTACGGATTTCTTCTCTTCCTCTAAACATACACAATTACATTTCTTTGTTTAATTATTTACGTTTTTTAGCTCAAATTCGGTTTCCTGTTTTGCAATTTGGTTTTGAACCTGACAAGTTCAATAGCGAACATACTTTTCTGCACTCATTAACTCAACCTGCAAACGATCCACCCTCTTCAACACAGCTTTGGAATCAACCCTTGAGTTGACACAACCTCAACCTCACTACCTCTTTATGGACTTTTCCAGACAAAACGCGACAAATCACGACAATTCCAGACAAATCACGACAAATCTGGACGTTACCTGCAGACAATTCAAGCCCCAAACCAGAAAAGCAATTTGAAAAAAGCTTTTCAAAACGCACGCAGAATCATTTTTGCCAATCTCTCACACAATAGTGCCATAAAAAATTAAAAAACCTAACCCAACTAGTTCTTAACTAAAAAGGCATCGCTAAAATACATCCAATTATTTTTTTGTTAAACAGATGACGCCGCCTATTACGCCAAGGATTAAGCCGATTAACCAGCCGCCGCCTACTATGATGCTTAACGCTGAAAAGATCAAGACGAGTACGCCTCCTATGACTTGTGTTGCAGGATTATAAATGAAGAATGCTCCAATTACTATCAAAACAGCGAATACAATAGCTATTGCACCGACTACGGTTAATGCTAATCCTGCTAGAACTCTTCGCCGAATTTCCTCCGATCCGAAAAATGTAATGACTCCGCCGCGCAATATTCTTACTAAGCCCTGAACCAAAATCACCACAGCTCCAGCCAAAGATAATGCAAAGGCTAAAGTTGCTCTTTTAGGCTCGGAAACAGGTTGATTAGTATTTGATTGTTGCAAGAACATCATTCCATTTAAATCCACTATTAAGCAAGCGCTAATTTAAGAGATGCCAAGTTTTTGCTGGCACTAGATTGATAAGCGTCCACAAATAAGAAAAATAGCGAAGTGGGTTGAGGTTATGAACCGTTTCGAAATGCGTCGCAAAAAAGCACAAGAATTAATGATTGAGCAGGAAGTTGCAGCACTGCAAGTTACAAGCAGAGAAAACTACTTTTACCTAACAGGTGACATGCGAAATGTTGCCAGACTGTTTCTTCCACAAGAAGGCGAACCAACAATAATTGTTTTCGACGAGGAAGTAGAAGCTGCAGCCAAAGCTTCAGGAATCCAAGATGTCCGAGGCTGGCGTACGCCAGCGCAGCTCATGCAAAACTTCTTTCAACTAGTCAAGCAACACAACATTGCAGAAAAAAAAGTTGGTTTTTGTACCCATTCGAATCCAGGCTTTTTAGTTTACAAATTCCTAAAGTCAAACCCTAAAATGAAAATAATCGAAAACGAAGAAATCCTAATGCCACTACGTTATACCAAGGATTCGGAAGAAATTGAAGCCATGAAAAAAGCCGCTGAAGCGGCAAGCAAAGGCGTAACCGCAGCCATCGCCGCCATCAAATCAGGCGCCACGGAAATTGAGGTTGCAGCAGAAGCCGAATATGCCATGCGACAGGCAGGTGCAATGCGTTATGGATCAAGCACTTTTGTAGACAGCGGACCGCACTCTATTTACTTGCACGGCGGAGCGTCAAGGCGCAAAATTGAGAACGGCGACCTCGTCGTGGTTGATGTTCACCCAGTTGTTGACATGTACTCTTCAGACTGCGCTAGAACCATTGTCTGCGGGGAAGCGTCACAAAAACAAAATGAACTCATACAAGCCTACAGCGAGGTACAGCAAAGCATCATCGCCAACATAAAACCAGGCTGGCTGGTCGGAAAAGTTACCAAAGCGTTCACAGAAGCCTTCACCGCTAAAGGTTATGGTGATGTTTGGATTCCAGGACCAGTACACGGGGTCGGCTTAGAATTTGAAGAGTGGCCTCACCCAAGCCACTACTTTAGCCATGTGCAGCTAGAGATAAAAGAAAACTGGACATTGGCCATAGGTCACTCAATTTTGCCAATGAAAGGCATTGGAGGAGTAAAAATTGAGGACACCATTCAAATTACAGTTGATGGCGGCAAAAGTTTAACGCATTTATCCACTAAGGTTTTGAAGGCTAGCGTTAAGGCACTAAAACGGCTCATTCCACTATTTTTCCCTGCTCCAACTTAATCAGCATATCTTCAGCTTAATTGAGCTTATAACAGAAGCAATCAACGTTTAATTTGCCTAAGATTTAATGATATTGTGGTGGTTGCACAGCATCAGGTTCCAGCTTCAAGTCCATTGAGAATATATTAATTAGGGAAACGAAGAATGTGTTAATTGAGGTAAAAATGAAATGCCAATAGTTCAAGTTTCTGTTTGGGAGGGCATAAGCCCTGAGAACAAGAAGAAAACAGTCGAAGGGATAACGAAAGTTTTTGTGGACTTAGGGGTCCCCAAGGAAGCAGTCGAGATTGTTATTTATGAAGCGCCAAAGAGCAATTGGGCAACGGGTGGACAATTGCATTCAGAAAGACTCGCGCACACGAAATCCCTGTAAACTAAAGCAGAGGGCTGACGATTAGTGTCCGAGAAAAAATTCAAGCTATCTGCAAGAGTAAGCAGTGCTGCTCCCTCAGCCATAAGACCAGTGTTAGAACGAATGATTGGCAGCAATGGTTCCATCAAACCAACCGCCGACGGGTTCGAAGTGGTCGCCAAATTCAAAGGTGAAAGCGCCAGAGACTTAAATCGCATGCTGCTTTCTGAATTGCGCAAGGCTGAAAAGAAAACTAGACTTCGCTCAGAATGGACCTCTGAAGATATCATTGAAAAGTTCTTTGACTATTCGCTCAGACAGACCAAAAAAGTAAACCAAAATTAAGCGCTTGCCCTTAATCAACAGCCATTTTCATCAATTAACTCGGCTTTTAGTCAACGGGTTCACTGCTGCTTAAAATTTTTGGGTTTGTAAATGCAATAAGGCTCTTCTTCTAAGTAGTCTTTTTGCATAGATAATGCCCTTGCACGGCAACCGCCGCACAACGTCTTATACTCACATCTGCCACATTTTCCTTTAAGCGATTCGTGATTCCGTAGCTTAACAAACAACGGCGATTGCTGATAGATTTGCTTAAACTTTTGTTGCCTTATGTCACCAGCTGAGATTGGAAGGAAGCCACAGCCGAAAACTTCTCCGACGTGAGAGATAAAACAGAAACCGTTGCCAGCCATGCATCCTCTGCCGCCTGTAGGTGGCTGGTGGGGTTCCTTTTGCTGCTGAGCGATAACCCTCATGTACTGAGGTGCACAGGTCATTTTAATCGGAATAGGCGACGTGAGGCTTGCTTTATAGATAGACTGGATGGTTTCCTCGTATTGGTCTGGCATTATTTCCATCTTTATCTTTCCGCGACCCGTCGGCACTAGCATGAAGACGTCCCATTCACGGCCACCCATTTCAGCCGCTACTTTTTGAATATTGAAAAGGTCATTGAGGTTATGCTGGGTGACAGTTGTGTTAACGCGAAAAGCAAATCCGCTTTGACGAGCCAGCGACATGTTTTTCATAGCCAAATTGAAAGCGCCAGCTACCTGCCTGAAATTATCGTGAACTTCTGGGCTTGAACCGTCAAGAACTAAGTGAAATCATTTTTACGCCAGCCGCCTTCAATTTTTCGAATGCGTCTGCTGTCAAGTTGCTGCGCGCTCATTCTTTCTGCCGCTGAATTCTCTGGCGCAGGGTACGAAAGGCTAAACCAACCGCGAGAATCACCAGACCGATTATAACATATTCTATTGGAAGAAGAAAAGCTAACCCTAAACAACCTACAAGCCCAGCTACTGCAAGGGCACGAGGAAAACGACGCTGAGCACCAGGCAGCTTCAGTGCCGACACGTTAGTTATAGAGTAGTAAAGTAGAGTTCCAAAACTGGAAACTGCAACAGATAGCTCTAAAGGAGCAAAAGCTGCAACTACCAGCGCGATTGCACCCACAAAAATAACACTTCTCCACGGGTTTTTCTCGGCACCAAGTTTGGCTAGCCCTTGAGGCAAATCACTTTCTCTACTCATGGCAAAGGCAACTCGAGAGACACCTAGAAGGTCAGAGAGACCTTCATTGAAGGTCGTAAGCAAGGCGCCTCCAGCAACCAAGGCAACACCTACACCGCTCCCTACAGCAATCATCATTGCCTCCAAAGGCGAAGATGAGCTAGCAACTCCAGATGCGCCTAAGACTGCAATAGCGGTTCCAGCGACAAACAGATAAAGTAAAGAAACAGTGCCAAGCGCTATCACAGAGGCCCTTGGGATGGTTCGTTTTGGATTCCGAACTTCCTCAACCAGCGTCGCGATTCGGCTATATCCAGTGTAGGCAAAGAAAAGCAAGCCAGTAGCTTGCAGAACGCCGATAACTCCCCCTGGAGCAAACGGCGAAAAGTTAGAGATATGAGCTGACGGCAGACCAATTACAGCTACGGCTAACAATGAAGCTATAGATAAAACAACAATTACACTGGTTATACGTACTGACCTGCGAATTCCCCCAGCATCAAGCGCAATTATAACCGCGGCAATGCCGATTGCTGCAATGCGCTCTGGAATAACTGGCCACACAGCGTGCAGATAGCTGCCGAATGCTAAGGCGCTCACTCCGGGTCCGACGGTGTTCGCAACCAGAAACATCCAGCCAGCAATATAGCCCCACCGTTCGCCAAGCATGCGACGCCCAAACTCGTAAGTGCCCCCTGAGCGAGGAAATGCAGCAGCCAACTGGATAGACGAGAGGGCGTTGCATAGAGCCACAAACGCTGCAATACAAAAAGAAACAAGTATTGCAGGTCCTGCTAGACCGGCAGCGGGAGCTATAATTGCGAATATGCCTGCGCCAAGAATTGCAGCAAGACCAGTGGCTATAGCCTCAAACAAAGAAAGCTGCGGCCTTAGCGTTACATCTTCTTTTCTACCCAAAAGGACCACCAAATAGTATAATCAATCATAAAATTAAGAGTTCGCTAAATAAAATATATACCCACAAACTGAACGCACAAATTTCGCCGGACCAACTAAAAAACTTCGACAATCTGCCTTGCTTTTTCCAGGTTTGGTTCAGAAAAGTTATTACGACCAGCACCGTAGTTGAATGTAAGGAAACACAATGATATCGACCGACATTACAAACGCAAAGACTGTTGGGATAGAAGAAAAAAGAAAAACTGTTAGTATCGGTCTTATTCAGACGGCTGTTTCAGATAATATAGCCCATAACCTGGAAAAAACTATTGACAGAAGTGAAGAGGCTTCACACAAGGGGGCTCAAATTGTTTGTCTTCAAGAACTGTATAGAACCAAGTATTTTCCGCAAGAAGAAAAAAAGGATGTCAATGAATTAGCGGAAACTATTCCAGGAGAATCCACTAGAGCTTTTTCGGAGTTGGCGAAAAAAAAGAAGATCGTCATAATTGCGCCTATATTTGAAAAAGGTTCAAACGGAAAATACTACAACTCAGCCGTCATAATTGATGCGAACGGCGAAATCTCAGGCTCCTACCGCAAGGTACACCTACCGAATGATCCATTGTTCTACGAAAAAAACTATTTTGAACAAGGCAACTCAGGTTACTCCGTGTACAAAACCCAGTATGCATGTGTAGGCGTACTCATTTGTTATGACCAATGGTTCCCTGAACCCGCCAGAATCAACGCGCTTAAGGGTGCAGAAATCATTTTTTATCCCACAGCGATTGGCTGGGTTAAAGGTTATACTTCATCTGATGGAGATTGGCATGATGCTTGGAAAACAGTGCAGCGCGCCAACGCCATAATGAATGGAGTTCATGTTGCTGCTGTGAATAGGGTAGGCGAGGAAGGGCAACTGAAGTTTTGGGGCGGTTCATTCGTATGTGACTCCTTTGGGAAAGTGCTTAAAGAAGCCAGCGATACCAATGAGGAAGTACTGGTTGTCAAAGTGGATCTTAATAAAAATAAAGAAATCCAAGAAGGCTGGGGGTTCCTTAAAAATCGGCGACCAGACACTTACAATAAACTAACCGAAAATAATTCTGAGGCGCAATAAATGAGGACTGGAAATACGTCTTCAAACAAGACACCCCGCGAACTTGGATACTGCATGCCCGCAGAATGGTGTAAGCATGAGGCAGTCTGGTTAGCATGGCCACATGACCCTACAACCTTTATATCCGGCGTCGAGAAAGTCGAGGAAACCTACGTTCAAATCGTGAAGCTACTCCATGAAGATGAATACGTCAATCTTTTTGTGAAAGATGAGTCCATGAAGAAAAAGATAAAAGGTTTGTTTGTAAAAAAAGAGATTGATTTAAAGAGAATACGGTTTTTTGAATTTGATTACGCTGACGTGTGGTTTCGAGACTATGGTCCAATATTTGTATGTAACAGAAATCAAGAGTTAGCGATGGTGCACTGGATTTTTAATTCTTGGGGAGAAAAATACGAAGAACTTTTGAAAGACAAGCAGATCCCATGCATAATAAACCACGAGATGCGCTTGAACTGTTTTGAACCAGGCATCGTTCTAGAGGGGGGATCAATAGATGTCAATGGAAAAGGAACCCTGCTCACAACTGAACAGTGTCTACTAAACAGGAACAGGAACCCTCATCTTAACAAAGAAAAAATCGAGAAATTCTTAATTGACTATGTGGGTGTTAATCATATTATCTGGTTAAGAAATGGCATCAGTGGAGATGACACAGACGGTCACATTGACGATATTGCACGGTTCGTTAATCCAACGACAATTGTATATGCTTATGAAGAAGACAAAGATGACGAAAATAGCGACGCTCTGAGAAAGAATTACGAAATACTTTGCCAATCCACTGACCAAGATAACAAAAAACTAAATATTGTCAAGTTGCCTATGCCAGGAAAACTCTGGTACAACAAAAAAAGACTCCCCGCAAGCTATACAAACTTCTATATAGGTAACAAAACGGTTTTGGTCCCAACATTTGAACATAAGAACGACAATGTAGCATTGTCTATTTTGCAAAAACTATTCCCTGAAAGAAAGGTCATCGGCGTGAACTGTGTCGACTTGATATGCGGATTTGGGGCAATCCATTGCATTTCCCAACAGCAACCTCTATGCAGACCGTGAGTTTGCGACGTATGGTTTGACCATTTTCGCTGGATCGACGATGCGGTCGAACTCTTTCTCTGTCACGAAGCCCAGCTTTAGTGCAGCCGCTTTCAACGTGAGGTCATTGTCCATTGCGTAGTATGCAATCTTTGACGCCTTGTCATAGCCTATGATTGGTACGAGCGCGGTAACAAGCATCAGTGAGCGGTCCACGTGTTCCTTAATCCTCTTCAGGTTCGGTTTTGTTCCCTCGATGAGGAACTTGCGGAAGTTGGTGCACCCGTCGGCCATTATCGTGATTGAGTGGGTCACGTTGAAGATTATTAGAGGTTTGTAAACGTTCATTTCGAGGTCACCGGCGGCGCCTCCGAAGCCAACGGCAACGTCATTTGCCATCACCTGAATGGCTACCATAGTCAGCGCCTCAGCTTGCGTCGGGTTTACCTTTCCAGGCATGATTGACGAGCCTGGCTCGTTGTCTGGAATAACCAACTCAGCAATCCCCGCCCGCGGACCACAAGACAGTAGCTTAATGTCGTTGGCTATCTTATATAATGACACGGCCAGCGTGCGCAATGTACCAGAAAGCTGCACCAGATCATCATGCGCACCCATTACGGTAAACTTGTTTGGCGCGCTTACGAACGGCAAACCCGTAAGCTTGGCGATTTCAGCGGCAGCCGCTACATCGAAGCCAGGCGCCGAGTTGATGCCAGTGCCAACTGCCGTACCGCCGAGCGCGAGGCGGTAAACTCCATGCAGGGCGTCCTCAACCCTTTTGAGATTGTCCGCGAGCATGCCTGCATACCCCGACCATTCTTGCCCGAGCGTGATTGGTGTCGCGTCCTGCATGTGGGTGCGGCCGATTTTGATAATGTCTTCCCACTGCTTAGCCTTCGCCGTAATCGAGTCGTGCAGCGCCTTCACTGCGGGAATCAGTTTCTCTTTTACATTGACTGCCGCCGCGATGCACATTGCAGATGGAAACGTGTCGTTTGACGACTGCGCCATGTTGACGTGATCATTGGGGTGAGCTGGTGTCTTGCTTCCAAGCGGCGTGCCGGCGAGTTGGCAGCAGCGGTTAGAGATTACCTCGTTCACGTTCATGTTGAATTGTGTGCCGCTTCCCGTCATCCACACGTGCACCGGAAACATGTCATGATGCTGCCCAGCGAGGATTTCATCACAGACCTGAACGATAAGTTTGTGGCGTTGGTCGTTGAGCCGCCCGTCCGCATGGTTCGCGTTGGCCGCCGCTTTCTTTAGGATGGCGTACGCGGTAATCATCTCACTTGGGATTAGGTCCTTGCCAATGCTGAAGTGCTCCAGCGAGCGCTGGGTTTGGGCACCCCAGAGTTTGTCGGCGGCAACCTCTACTTCGCCGAGGCTGTCTGTTTCCTTACGAATGTCCTTCATCTTGTTTCTTCTCCAGTCATATTTCAATACAAAGCAGAAGACCCTTATATGGGTGTAAATCCCACGGGGCTTGCCCTTGAAAGAGAAATGTCCAGCTTGCCAAGTTTAGAATTTAGGCGGTGAGGAACCTAGATGGAAGCGGGCTAAAAAACAGTTTATTTCAATAAAATCGCTTGCTTAAATCACAAACGCTCCAAATATTAAGAAACTTCCAAGTAAGTACCCAATTATGGCACCCGTACAGAGGAATGGCAGTCCAGCTTGCGGTTTTCCTTTAAGGACGGGGACAAACCAGCGCTCCATTTGGGTTCAAGCCGCAAGCAAAAGAGCAAGCAGGCGGAGAGGACAATACATCACTTCAGGCTCGAATTCAATCAGTTTTAAATTTTAACGAACACAGTGTCACTGTCATAAAAGCTAATAATTACTTTCAAGCTGTGTAATCAGAGAACATGATCGCTAAGATTCGAAGTTTTAAAAAAGCTGATCTTCCACTTCTTTTTGAACTGATTAAAGAGCCAGATGGCGAACAAAGACTTCTCTACATGCACTACGGTGACGGCAATCTTCTTTCTTGGATTCATGCACGTAGGCTCGAGGTTTTGATAGCTGAGGACAATTGCAGAATTATCGGGTCAACGGCGTATAATAATGGGCATTGGGGGGAAGAAATCGAATGGCTCTTGGTTTGCAAAAACGCTGATGCAAAACTTGTTGAGGACATGCTTGTCAAAGAAGTTGAGAAGTACGTAAAGAAAGGCAGGGTTTTTACCTCGGTAAACGCTGGAAGCAAAAAAATCGAAGAATGGGTGCAACGAGGGTATTATCCGAATGGAGGACTGCACTATATGCTTACTAGACTTGCAGGGCTGAAAACCATCCCTAAAATCCCCGAGAACATACTGCTGCGAAGCCTAAAACCAGAAGAAGAAAACGACTTTGTTCAACTTGTTAACACCGGATTTGAGTGGGAAAGAGTCAGAGCCGGTGACATTCAAAAGTGGAAGACAGAAAATCCGCCTTTCGATGAAAAATGGATTCATGTAGCTGTGAGTAATGGAATACTTGTTTCCGTTGTTGTCGCAAAACCCGATGTAGGCTATAACAGATTCTTCAATGCAAAAAGAGGCTATTTGGGTCCTGCAGCGACGCTCCATGAGTATCGAGGGAGGAATCTGGCATCCGCACTCACAGTGGCTGCGATGAATTCCTTATTTGAGCAAGGAATGGATTCCGTGTGTTTATTCACTCTCGAAAACAATGTTCCGTCTGTAAAATTGCTGCGAAAGATAGGTTTTGAAATTGAGCATAGTTGGAAGTTTATGCAGAAACATTTTTGATAGTGCTTATTTTGTTAAGCCTAGTTTTCTTGCTCCATAAATGCTTTGTTTGCAACTGTTTTGATGAGAACACATTAAGAGAGCAGGATAATAATTCAAAGATCCTGCCGGACTCATATTCTGCGAAAAATTGGGATTTTTTGGGCTCTTTGTGTCTTTCTTTTTGTCGATTTTTTGTTTAATTTTAACAGTATTTAATGTTTTATTGAACATAAAATTTTCTGTTTTTATTAAGATTTGTATAAGTTTTTTAAGAAATTATGAACAAATCACGATCAAATTTAATCTTAGCTATGCGCGTTACGTTTTATCGCAAATTTTAAATATTGAGAGCGTGAATATTGTGGATTTAATTAAAAGTAACTTTTACGAAAAAATGGGGGAGATTGAAAGGTATGTCGAATAGAGCATTGGGGAGAGCAATATGGGCAATTATAATAATAGTTATCTTAGTAATAGCAATGGTAGCGGCAGTGGCTACCTATGAATTAACAAAGCCAACTGCAAAGATTTCAATCACCGCAACCACGCTGGAAGCATCGCAGGGAACAGCTATTACCTTCACCGTTCTTAATCTGGCATCAGACGGGAAAGCTACTCTTTACTTCGGAGATGGACAATCAGCCACCGGTCTCACTTCTAGCTCATCTTCGTCGACTCATACCTATGAAAATCCAGGCACATATTTAGTAACAGCGGAGGAAACCGTGTCAGGCAGTACAATATCTACGAACAACGCTATGAAAACAATTACGATAGTGCCAACGGTGAGCTCCACTTTAGCTCCATTGATATCAGAACCTGTAATCGCTCTAAATGCAACGACGAATCCAGGCGAGCCAGTTGTGACTGCGAACACACCTGTAATTTTCAGTGGAGGTTACCTTTTTCCGCCTTCCAGCTCAGATGTAACTATATTAGGGTACATATGGGACTTCGGTAACGGCGTTAATGACTCAGTGGTAGCAAACAGCGCAACGTTGGATCCAAATGTAAATCCCGTTAACGCAACTTACACGCAGACAGGTTTGTATCCGGTGAGCCTAACGCTTGTAACGGAAAATTCGGTCAGCCTGCAGACCTACAGTACGACCGTTGAGCGTACCGTGGCAGTGAGTTCTGCCGCTCATCCTTATGCGGTGACTGTTTATTCTGGTAAAATAGCCAGCCCTGGAGTGATAAACGTCGCTGAAGTCGTCGGAGGAGGTCCGGCCTCATTTGACCCGCAGTGTGATTACGAAACTGTTGGCTACGAGGTGATCTTAAACACTATTGGGTCGCTTCTTATTTACGACGGATCATCGACGACTACATTCCTACCAATGATAGCCGCATCGGTTCCGACGGTTGGGAATGGAATAAACTCAGCTGAGACGCAGTACACGTTTACAATAAGGAATAACTTGAAGTTCTCCAATGGCGCTCCGATTACCGCATACGATGTCTATTATTCAATGATTAGGAATCTTTTGTTCATTGGTGGGACACAAGGTACGCCTGACTGGATCCTAGCTCAATACATAGTTGCTGGAGCAAGTGCCGGAATTCCCATAATGGCCAATGCCACCGATACCGCTGATTACAACGCAATAATGAACGCCGTCACGTATTCTAACAGTGCCAACACGGTTACATTTAACCTCGTGTCGCCTACGGCTCCGTCGCTGTTCTTCACAGCAGTAGCCTTTGACCTTGGGTGCGGAATATTATCTGCATCCTGGCTTCAGAGTGTGGGCGCTGGAATAACCTTTACACCAGCAGGATTCTACAGCTACCAGAGCCAGGCCAACGAAAACGATTTCAACACAAAGGTGCAGTTCTCCCCTATCGCATCCGGTCCATATGAAATAGAAAGCTACGTTCCAGGTCAGTCAGTAGTCTTAGCTCCCAACCCCGGTTTTCCAGGGTTACCAGGCATACCAGCTGTAAGCAATAAAATATCGATACAGTGGATCAAGGATCCAGAAACAGCCTATCTACTATACACAAGCGGGGCGGCTGATATCGTCACTGGATTGCCAACAAGCGATTTTCCGCTGATTAAGAATCAGGTAGCAGCTGGGACAAGCAGCCTATACAAGGTGCCATCCCTGTCCTGTTTCTTCTATGCGTTCAACATAAACATAGACACGTCATTAATGAAATCAACGTTCGGCAGCAGCTTTAACGTACCTGCCACCTATTTCGCTAACACTCTAGTGAGAGAGGCGTTCACCGACGCTTTCAACTACACCAATTACCTAAATGAAATATTAGGCAACAGTATATACGGTGAAGACTTCGGAAGTGCCTATGCGGGCGCCATAATCAATGGCTTGCCATACTATGTGCCAGAAAGCCAGCTAGCGAACGTTTCTGCATATGATCTATCTACCGCTACGCAGCTTATGAAGCAGTCAGGAGAATATGGTGTATCAGTTAACATACCTATTTCAGTCGTGACTGGAGATACAACCAACTACGCAGGTGCTGAAATGTGGGGTGCAGCTCTGCACCAGATGGATCCAAACATAGCCGTGACAGTTGAATATCAAGAGTGGCCAACAATCATAGCTGATCAAGCTCCTGGCGCGAATCCTATGCCAGTGTACTATCTAGGCTGGATAGCTGACTATCCATATCCAAGCGACTTTATTACTCCCTTTTACCTTCAAAGCTCCATCTATCCAGATGCAATGGGCTTTTCAGCCAGTGGCTTGACGACGGCCGGATATCCGGCAGAGGCGGCTCAATTTCAGCAACTTCAAACAGTGATTCAGCAGGCAAACGCCGCAACCAACCCGACTAACGCCGCTCAACTCTACAAACAGGCAGAACAGGATGCTATAAACCTCTACATGTTCACCTATGTGGTTCAACCCAACAGTTTCTGGGTAGTGAAGCCATACATGTCAGGCTACAATGGCATACAATCTGAAGAAAACGCAGAGATCGGTGGAGGAGCCGACTCAATCTACTATTGGTGGATCAAAGGATAAGCGCATTGTGCGCTCCACTTTTTTTCTGAAGTGATTTAACTATGCGCCTATGGGTATACATACTTAGGCGGTTGCTCCTTCTTATTCCGACGCTCATCGGGCTTACTTTCATAGTGTTTATCCTTTCCCATGTAAGCGGAACAAACATAATATTATCTGAATATATCAGCCCCAAACTGACTGGGGTTGCAAGGCAAATCGTAATTCAAAAACTGACAAACGAATTCCATCTCAACCAACCAGTTTACATTCAATATTTTTACTGGTTATACCAAATACTCCAAGGTAACTGGGGCCTTACCCACACGTCCATATTCGACGGTCAGGTAACTACGGCCATAGCGCTTTTTCTTCCGAATACAATTATGATATCAGTAGTTGCCTCCATACTGATATGGGTGATAGGCGTCCCCCTAGGCGTCTACTCCGCTGTCAACAGGGACTCCGCCGCTGACCACACCCTGCGTGTCGGATCCTTCACGCTGTATGCAATGCCAATATACCTTATAGGCATAGTCCTGATCATCCTAGTCGGCGTTTACGTAAAAATACTCCCGTTCTCCGGCGTTGTCAGCCCGGTCTTAGTTTCGTCTGTATCATGGTATGTCAACGGAATCTCATACCCCACACATATAATTCTCATAGATGCCATCATACATGGAGCATGGGGCATTGCGGGCGATGCGTTCCTGCACCTTATCCTGCCATCAGTCACGCTTGCACTTGCCATAGTTGCGAGTATGATCAGGATACTGAGGTCTTCAATGCTAGAAGTGTTAGATCAGGATTACGTTAGACTGGCAAGGTCAAAAGGTTTGCCTGAACGATCGGTAATTAACCTTCATGCGCGTAAGAACGCAATGCTGCCGGTAATAACACTTTTCGGCTTAACCGTAGCTGGTCTTCTAGGAGGAGTTGTAGTGGTGGAGACCATATTTGATTACCCCGGAATGGGATACTGGACGACGCAAGCCCTTCTCAACAGCGATGTCGCAGGCATCATGGCCTCTACGTTGCTTTTCGGTGTAATTCTAGTGTTTGCCAACCTAATAGTGGACCTAGTATATGCGTTTGTAGATCCGAGGATAAGATATTAGGAAACAAAAAGATGACTGAAGCAGAGCTAGGAGCGAGAAAATGGGACAACACTAAGCTGTCGCTGTCGGTCTTTTTTGCAAATAAGGCTGCAGTCGTGGGTCTTGTCATAGTCATGATATATGTAGTAGACGCGCTGATTGTGCAGTTATGCCCACAGCTCATAGGCATCACTAGTGCAGGTTCGCTTACCTATAACTTTCTCAACCCAGCGCCCTTGCCACCTTCAATTGCACATCCATTTGGCACGACATATCCAGGGGTAGATCTATTTACCAGCACGATCAAAGCCATAAGGATAGACTTATTCTATTCAGTGCTTGTTGTGGCTATAGGCGCAGCAGTCGGATCCGTAATAGGTGTTATCTCGGCCAGTGTGGGTGGCCTAATGGATGAAATTGTGATGAGAATAACCGACGTATTCTTTAGCATACCATATCTTATACTTGCGTTGGCCGTCGGCTTTATCCTCGGCAGAAGCTTGCTGAACATGTCCCTCGCCCTTGCAGTAACGTGGTGGCCTCTATATGCGAGGTACACGAGGAGTCAGACACTAAGCACTAAGGAGTTTACGTATGTTGAAGCAGCTAAAGCCTCCGGAGTCAGCAAGCTAAAGATCATGTATAAGCATATACTTCCAAACTCGCTGCCCCCTGTATTTATTCAGGTATCCTTAGACTTAGGCTCAATAATGGTTATCTTCTCCACTCTCGCTTTCATAGGTTTCATAACGAACGCAAGCATACCAGAGCTTGGTTACCTTACAAGCTTGGGCCTCGGCTATGTTCAGACCGCTCCTTGGGCAGTCATCTTCCCGGGTGTGGCTATCACCTTATTTGCTCTGGCAGTAAACCTTGTCGGCGATGGGCTAAGAGATATGATTGACCCAAGGAGGAGAAGCTGATCTGGAGAACACGTTAAAGGTTTCAGATTTGAAAGTACAGTTCTACACTAGGAGGGGTATCTATAAAGCCCTTAACAGCGTGGACCTTCAACTCAAGCAGGGTGAAATATTCGGCGTAGCAGGAGAGAGCGGATGCGGTAAGACAACACTGGGGCTGACGATAATGGGTCTTTTGCCGTATAATGCATCAGTAACTTCGGGGGAAGTTATCCTTCAGGGTGAAGGTGACTTGATAGCCCCATTAAGGGAGAGTTTTTCAAAAAGCCAAGGCAAGTTCAACTTAAAACAGAGCGAGAGCATCACAAAGAAGCTGAACAAACAGTTAACCAATGTCCGAGGCAGCAAAATATCTATGGTCTTTCAGGATCCGATGACGAGCCTTAACCCTGTCCTTCAGGTCGGTTTCCAAGTAGCCGAGACTGTTATCACTCACCAGCCAAAATCGCTCGCACAAAGAAAGCTCGCAAGAACAAGGGCAACACGAGAAGATTTAGAGCAGATACTTCAGCTACTGAAAACAGGCGCAGATGAACAAGTAATCAGCAAATATGCGGAATCAAAGGGACTCGTAGGGATTGAGAGCCAAGTCCTTAACGTGTGGAGGAGAAATGATCTCGGCCAGTCCAAAAAAGAAAAGATTATAATGTCGCTTCATTCGGAGAAGCTAGGGTCATTTGATAAAATTGTTCTGGATAATGTCGAAAAGACTGGAAGTATACCCAGCTGGATGCGGATTCCAGGTCTGAGTAGGGCAGCCAAGGGTGTTCTCTTAAAAGAAGGCTATACAAAAGCGATTGAACTTCTTTCCATGCTTGAAGTCCCCAACCCAGACAAAGTTGTGAGGATGTATCCCCATGAATTGTCAGGTGGGATGAGGCAGAGAATAGTGATAGCTATTGCACTTGCGAACAACCCTGAACTAGTCATTTTGGACGAGCCGACTAGTGCGCTGGACGTAACTGTACAGGCTCAAATACTTGAGCTTACGATGCACCTCAAGCAGAGGTTCAACACCTCGTTCATATTCATATCTCATGACCTTTCTGTCTTAGCTGAAGTGTGCGATAGAATCGGCATAATGTACGCTGGCAGAATAGTTGAGGTAGCGCCGACAGAAGTAATCTTCAAGCAGCCTCTTCATCCATATACGAGGATGTTGATAAGAGCAATCCCCACGGTTGGAGGGGGTGAAATTCAAGGTATCGGCGGTGCTGTACCAGACATGCGAAATGTGCCACCTGGTTGTTCCTTTATGCCTAGGTGCCCAGATGCAGGCGCGTGCAAGGATATAAAGCCGGAAATGGTGGAAGTGGAAGAAGGACATTTTGTCTCTTGCTTCCAGGCGGGTTGATGGTGAATGTTAATATCGACAAGACAACTGACTAAGCACTTTCCTATAAAAGGCGGTAGCTTAGTCGGGGCACCACTAACGCTCAAAGCGGTAGATGGCGTGGATATACAGGTGAAAGAAGCAGAGATTGTGGGCGTAGTTGGTGAAAGCGGTTCGGGAAAGAGCACACTAGGAAGGATGCTCCTAGGGCTCCTAAAGCCAACATCTGGTCAAGTCTTCTTTGACATTCCAGACGATGTCTTACAAAAGTATGACAATTATATAGCAAATAATGATTTAAAGAAGGCAGCTGAAATCGAGGCAGATTACTCTGTGTTCAGCAAGAAACGTGGCAGGCAGAAAGAGATTAGGAAGAAGACAAATATTGTCTTTCAAGACCCATATTCATCACTGGATCCTCGATTGAATGTCTTGGAAATCGTTAAGGAACCAATCATCGCAACCGGCTACTTGCCGTCCAAGGAGGCACACAAAAGATGCATGGAACTTCTGGATGAAGTTGGTCTTCCAAGAGATTTTGCCTACAGATACCCTCATGAACTTTCCGGAGGCCAAAAACAAAGAGTCGCATTGGCTAGGGGAATAGCCACATTGCCTAAATTCTTGGTCTTAGATGAACCGACTAGTGCACTTGACGTTTCAGTCCAAGCCCAAGTATTAGCACTTTTGCGCAGAATAAGAGAGACACATAAAATAGGAATGATTCTTATAACTCACAACATCGCCGTGATCTCCTACATGGCAGATCAAGTGAATGTTATGTACGCAGGCAAGATAGTGGAAAACGGGCCTAAGAAAGACGTGATATTAAACCCAATCCATCCATACAACGTGGCGCTCATATCAGCCGTTCCCGGAGGGACGATCAAAAGAAAGAAGATTATTCTGAAGGGGGACACTCCAAACTTAGTGGCGCCACCACCAGGCTGCTCATTTCACCCTAGGTGTCCTCAAGCCTTCAACATATGTGGCTGGAGTGCTGAAGAAGTAGCATCTGATCTGAAATACTTAATTGAGAATAAGTATCCAGACATGTTCAAGGGAGAACCCGTTATTTCAACCAACGGAACATGCAACATAACGATTAGAAACGTCAAAATGAGTGAAATGGAGGACCTGCTTAGCTTGGAAAAGGAAAAAGAAAGGAGTCTTGCTGCGATAGGTAAACTAAGCGAATCTGAAGACGGAGTCGTGATCGAACTCCAGCATTACGAAGTGCCTAAAATGTACCAATGTGCTAATAGGTTAGTCTCCTGTTTCCTCTATGCACCACGCAATTAAAAAATTAATACTGCAAACAACGCCGAAAGTTTCATAAGCAAAGTGCCCAATATGCACCCGCGCGGCAGGTCGAAAAATGGCAAGCAAGAAAATCGGTTCATTTGATTTTTTCTTGATGTTATGCCTGATTATTTTTTGGGGTAGCTCATTTGTTGTAGTAAAAGAATTGCTTCTGCAAGGATTGACTCCAATCGCTATCGCAACATTCAGGTTTCTGGTAGCAGGAGCGTTACTCCTAGTTGCTCTTGTGGTAATGAAGGTTAGGAGGCCACTTAGTGTGGTGCTTTTTGAAGGCAAAGACATTCTGATGTTTGTAGCTCTATCTCTTGTAGGGGTTACTTTCTTTTTTATTGCCCAATACGTAGGCATCGAGTTGGCAGACGCCTCTGTTGCTGCTATTTTAGTTTGCCTCCTATCACCCGTACTCATCGCTTTACTTTCTATGCGGATTTTTCATGAAGCCCTAAAGAAAAAGCAGTTCTTGGGACTTGCAGTCGCGGGAATTGGCACTTTGCTCGTCATCACTGGAGGCACAATGGATTTGGGAGGCAGCAGTCCTACGTTTCTCTTGGGAAGCTTAATCCTTCTGCTTACACCTATTCTTTGGGCTTCATACACTCTTGGCGGAAAAAGATTGATCGAGAAGTACAGTCCTCTCCTAGTTGTAGCGTATGTAAGCATTATAGGCGGACTTTTCTTGGTTCCTTTCTCTTTGGCCGAAAACTCTCTCCAAGGAATATTTACTTTGAGTCTTCAAGCATGGGGGGCAATTCTGTACCTATCGGTCACATGTTCGTTCGTGGGTTATTTTATCTGGTTCCACGTTATCAGCAGGGTAAAAGCCGCAGTCGCCAGCTCTTTTCTATTTGCAGAACCATTAGTGACAGTTTTGTTTGCCTCGGCTTTCATCGGAGAAAGCATCACTCCGGTAATCTTGGCTGGAGGACTCTTAATCTTCACGGGCGTTCTTCTTATCACAAGGAAATAACAAGCATTAGCCTATCTAACAGGCGACTTGCGCAATTCAATTATAAAGTCGAAGCAAAACGCCTCTAATTTTTTTGCTCCAAATGCGGGTTTGAAAGAAGACTTTAAAGCAAGAACCTATTGCTTTCTCAAAAGAAGATTGTTCACTTTAGGAGAAGATAAGATGGGAATGGAAAGCAAAGAAATAATTGATTTGCGAAGCGACACAGTGACTTTGCCCACAGAGGAGATGCTGGAGGCAATTCGACATGCAGAACTAGGAGACGACGTTTACGGGGAAGACCCAACGGTTAAAAAGCTTGAAGAAATGGCAGCCGAGAAGATGGGAAAAGAAGCGGCTCTTTTAGTCACAAGCGGCACCCAAGCAAACCTTGTGTCTTTGATGAACAACGCAAAACGTGGAGAAATGGTATTCTTGGAAGCGGAATCTCACATTTACTGGTACGAAGGAGGCGGGATATCTGCAATTGCTGGACTACTCCCGTGGCTAATAAAGAGCCACTTAGGAGCGATCGATCCAAAAGACATCGAAGCAGCGATAAGACCCAAGAACATCCATTTTCCAGTGCCCTCTCTGATATGCATTGAAAATACTCACAACAGATATGGAGGAACAATAGTAACTCCTGATCAAATGCGAGCGATAAGCGAAGTGGCCAAAAGATATGACTTGAAATTCTACATGGACGGTGCGAGAATATTCAACGCTGCCGTAGCCTCAAAGGTTAACGTGAAAGAGTTCACAAAGCACGTAGACAACCTCATGTTCTGCCTATCTAAAAGTCTAAGCTGCCCCGTCGGCTCAGTGATTGTCGGCACTCAACAATTCATCGAGAAAGCCAGAAAAACCCGGAAAGTTTTGGGCGGTGGAATGCGCCAAGCTGGCATAATCGCTGCGGCAGGCATTGTTGCCCTTGAAAAAATGATTGACAGACTTGAAGAAGACCACAAAAACGCCAGACACTTAGCAGAAGGAATAGCAAAGATAAACGGGATCAAAGTTGATTTAGATGCAGTGCAGACAAACATGGTTCGTTTCGACATGAGCGATTTAGGAACCTCAGATGAACTCTTCGTTCTAAAGCTCAAGGAAAATGGCGTTTTAGTCTCGACCATGACCAAGAACAGCATAAGAATGGTGACGCATCGCGGGATAGAAAAAGTTCATATCGAAAAAGCAATCAATGCAATCGAAAGCGTCGCAAAAGAACTGCAATCCAAGAAACAAGCCTAACGTAAAGAAACTCAGAAAAACCGAAAACGTTAACTTGGCTAAAGGTCATAGCACGTGTGCTTTTCCTAAATTCGTTTTAAGGTGATAGGAAAACCTTAACATCCTAAACATCAATAGGAACATCGGGGAAATACGCACACTCATTATCGTACCACAAGAGTGTGTCAGCTTTGTCAGTGCCGAAAGAGAATCAAATAGCCAAAGAATGGAACGATGCCGCAGAATCCTGGGTTGACTTCGTCAGGCAGGGCAAGGACTACTTTAGAGACGAACTCAACACACCTGGAATACTGAGGTTAATCGGAAACATAAAGGGGCAGGAAGTTCTGGACATTGCTTGTGGAGAAGGATACAACACCAGAATACTTGCTCGCAAAGGCGCCAAAGTAAATGGCATCGACCTATCACAAGAACTGGTCGAACACGCAAAATCACAAGAAGAGAAGGATCAACTAGGAATACGATACTACGTTTCAGATTCCGCCGACCTTTCAAGATTCCTCGCTAAGCGTTTTAAGCTAGTCACATGCTTCATGGCTCTCATGGACATTGAAAACTACCAAGGAACAATAAGTGAGATAGCGCGGGTGATGAAGGATGACGGGCGGTTCATATTCTCAATCATCCACCCGTGCTTCGATTACATCGCGAAAACCGGAGAAATAGAGAGAAGAGCAAAGTACTACGGAACCAGAAGGCAAAGAGTCCAATGGACAATGGAACGCCTGATCAGAACCTTCGAAACCACAAGCTTCCACAGGACCCTCACAGACTACTCGACAGCCCTTTACAACCACGGACTGATTATAAGAAGACTCCTCGAACCGAAACCAACTAGAAATGGGTCGACAAAATTCCCACCACTGAAACAGGTTCATCTCAGACCACACTCAATAATCTTTGAAGCGGTCAAAGACCTGACGAAAGAATAGAGTGCGGATGGTTGTTTCTAAATTAGTTCGACTGTGATGTTTTGCACATGGCTGTTGAGATTGTGTGAAAAATCAAATTTGTTTCAAAAATTCAAAAAAAGCTTTGTGAGTGTTGGTGACAATGACTGAGAAAAATTTAAAGCTGCAGTTGCTGAAACCATTTCTAATCAATTGACCTTTGCTCTGTCATAAAGAAGCAAATTGAGTCGAAAATCGGGCTGGTTTAAGTGTTCAACACCTACAGAGGGATGCAGAAAGAGGCAAAATACCTAATCTACTCGTCAGTGCTGCCTTCGGTAGCTTACGGCATGTTCTACACTGACATAGCCTATTTTCTCACCACAGTGCAGGGGTTATCCTTCAACCTCATGGGACTTATCGTAACGGTCATGGGCGTATCCACTTTTGCAACCTGCGTTCCCATGGGAATTGCAGCAGACAAATACGGCAGAAAGCGGGTGCTCATACTGGGCAACATAATAGCGAGCGTCATCATTGCGGTTTTCGCTTTAACTACAAACTCAGCACTGTTAATAATTGCTGCCATTTTCGAAGGCATTTCAGAAGCCGCTTCTTATTCGTCTAGCAGTGCATTGCTTGCAGAAAAGGCTGAAGACACGAAGAGGAACAGCGTCTTCTCCATGTTTGGCTTTGCTCAAAGCACAGCCTTCGGCCTTGGCGCTATTGCTATACTGGCGACATCGACGATGGGTGGATTTACGAATAAGGAAAGCCATGTTCTTCTCTATATAATACTTGCCGTTCTGAGTTTGTCTTCTACTCTCATAATCTTCAAAGTTAGTGAATCGAAAAGGTCCGCGAAAGCTAAGGCAACTTTGAGTGAACTGCTCCCGAGAAAGTCTAAAGATGTTTTGGTAAAATATGCCTTCACGGGCGCGATAATTGCTTTCGGCGCAGGTATGGTTGTTCCTTTGATGACTGCTTGGATGAAGGTGCAGTACGGTATACCGGACTCGTTAAGCGGTCCAATTTTGGGTTTTTCTAGCATTGTAATAGGTGTAGCTACGCTTGCTGCTCCTTGGCTTGCGAAAAGATTTGGAGTAGTTAACGCTATAGTTGTGACGGAGGCGGTTTCAACCATTTTTATGTTTTTAACGCCGTTGTCTCCTAATTACATAGTGGCCAGCGTCGTTTACACGTCAAGGGCCTTTCTTATGAACATGTCAAGTCCGCTGGCGCAGTCGATGATAATGGGGCTGGTCGCGGAAGATGAGCGTGGTGCGGCTTCAGGCGTAAGCTCTGCTCTTTGGAGATTGCCCAGCGCATTGAGTTCCTTCGTCGGTGCTTGGCTAATTGGCATGGGACTTTTGGCAGCACCATTCTTCTTGGCTGCCCTATTCTACATGGTCTCTATTGGCATGTTTTGGTACTACTTCCGCTACACGAAAATGCCTGAAGAAAAAGTTAATTGAAGAATATGTTGAATATGCCCATTGGCTTTGCAACGATTGGTTTTTTCAATTTCTCGGCAGGTCTTTTTTTGTTTTTCCTAAGTTGACGAACAGTTGATAGACTGATTCAAGCAGAAAATTGTTGTAATGAGTGTTTAGATTTAGTCGGAGCGATAGGAAACTAGTATTATGGCCACTATTATGAGGAGAGCTCCGAAGACCATGACAATAGTGAATATCTCGTTGAGTAGAATGAAGGAAATTGCTGTGGCTACTAATATTTCTGATAGAAGCAGGATCGTGGATGTTGAGGCTGAAATGTGTTTTAAGCCTTCAAGCCATAAATAGTAAGGAACGATCCAGCAAGCAACTGCTGTGTAAATTATGGCAAGCCAAGCTTGAATGGGAAGCGCCGGGATCTGTTCTGCTGAAGAGAAAACGAAGGGGAGCATCGGGAGCAGAGTTAAAGGCAAGATCCAGGTTAAGGATTGAAGTACGCCTTTGCTTGTCATTACAAGGTTTTTATTGTATATTATGAAAAATGCCCAAACGACTCCTGAAGTGATTAGTAACATATCCCCGATCAATTGCCCTCCGCTTAACATCGAGAAATTTAGGTTAGTCGTCACAAATATAACACCGGTTAGAGCCACTAAAACACCCAATATTTTTCTTCTTCCCAGAGTTTCTCCTTGCAGTTTCGGGCTTAGCAACGCCACCCATACGGCGCTTAAGTTTACGAAGAGTGCTGCTTCTGCTGCTGAAGCATAGTTCATTCCAACGTACTGAGATAGGTACGCAATTCCATTGGTAACACCTAGGAATAGGATTAGTTTCTTTTGTTTTGTTGGATAAGTGAGCTTCTTTGTGGAAATCATTATCAAGAACATCAGTGCTGATGCCAAAAGAAATCTTAAGAAAACAAATACATACGAGTTAACGTAGTTCAAACCAATTTTTATGGCAGGGAAAGAGGTCCCCCACAAGACGCCCGCTAAGATAGTGAGAAAAACAGCTTTTGCCTGCTTCCCTTTCCAGCCTGATGCTCGCATGAATTTTCCTCTTCTCAAGATTTTATGCGAGCTTTTTTTCTTAAGGGTTTTGATGATAGGTGTTTTGTTTGAAGTTTCAATTCCTCTTTTTTCTGCTTAGAGGTCTATTCGGCAATAAGTTTTTAGGCAAAATGAGCAAATATATCCTTCTAAACCCAAACAGATTAGATATCTGTAGAAATGAGGCAGCCTTCTTGTTGACAAAAATGTTGTTCTTAGACGACAGTTATCTCAAAGAGTGTGACGCTGTTGTAGTTTCCGTTAAGGACCAAAAATACGTAGTCCTTGACCAGACCATTTTTTATCCTAAAGGAGGAGGTCAACCCTGTGATACTGGAAAAATCGTTAAAGACAATGAAACTTACAATGTGGTTTATGTGGGAAAATTTTCTGGAGAAATTTCTCATGAGGTGGATCAAGGAGGCCTTAAAGAGGGAGATAGAGTTCACTGCGTCCTATACTGGGCGCGAAGGTACAAACTTATGCGGAGCCATACGGCAGCACACTTGTTTGCTTCACTTTTATGTGTGGGAACTGGAGCTCTCGTTACTGGCAATCAGCTTGAGGAAGACTATATCCGTTTTGATTTCAACTTCGAAAACTTCGACAAGGAAATTTTAGACCAATACGTCTCTAAGGCGAATGAGTTCTTCAGTAAGAATATTCCTGTAAAATGGTACGAGTTGCCGAAAGAGGAAACGATGAAAATCCCGGGTATAGTTAAGATGGCGGAAGCCCTGCCACCCGACATACCTTTACTTCGCATCGTAGAAATAGAAGGCGTAGATAGACAAGCCGATGGAGGTACACATGTGCACAGTCTGCGGGAAGTGGGTAGAATAGAACTGATCAAAGCTGAAAACAAAGGAAAAAACAACAAACGCATCTACTTCAAAATTGTATAATTTCAACCAGTGTGATAAAAAATAGATTTTTGGGCGGAACGAACGCTTGATTGACCATTTTTAATTATGGCAAGCTTTGTATACCCACTAGTACACCGCGCGCGTCACGCACTATAGAAGATACCGCTTTTAGTCGGGGTTTTCTTCTCTGTCTATTGCCTCTTCTATTTCCTTTTCTTCTTTGTGCATCTCCTCTGGAGATTGCGGAAATTGAGCAGATTCTTTTCTTATTTCGTTTTCCTCTTCAACAATTTCCCGTACGCGCTGTTCCTCTATTCTGCGCTCCCGCTCTCTTTGCTTTGCTTCTGGAATCAACTGATTCAGTTTATTGACAAGCTTCTCCGCTTCTTCTGTTTGAAGCGGAATATTTGCATCTCTATGATGGGGCAATGCTATTTTAACTTCTCCCGTTTTTTCCATTTTCACAGAATCAATTTCAGATAAGCGGATATTCAACGGTACAAAGACGCTCAAGATACGACCGATTGTTTTCCTTAGACCCGGATCGTTTTCAAGTGCTTCCTCGATTTCGTTTTTCACGCTTCCTTTCACGTCTATTTTCAACAAATCGTGGGTAACCCTAATAATAAAATGCGGATGATCAATCTCCAAAACCAAATCTGCATCTGACATTCTTAACCCCTTCAATTCCCGTTACAACCATAAACATGGAAATAAACTTATCACCCGCTCGTGTTACTTTCCAATTAATGAGGAGATAATTTAAATTGAACGAAAAATCGAGGGTCCATACGGATTTCTACAAAGCCGTTGAAAGAAGGAGAACCGTTAGGGAATTTCAATCCAAGCAGGTTGAGAAAGAAAAACTTATGAGAGTTCTCGCGACAGGACTGAAGGCTCCAACGCATAATCATCTCAGAGAATGGGAATTCATTCTGCTAAAGGATTCCGAACAAAGAGAGAAAATTGTGGCAGCAGCCCAAGATAAGGATTTTTCCGAAGAAGAAGTGAAAAAAGCAACCAGCAAAATGGAAAAGTGGGAAAAGCCAGCATATTTAGCTGCTCTGCCTGTTCAAAAAACGATGATGCTGACCTCACCAGAATTGCTTATCGTCTGTTTCAGGATGAGAAAACCATTCAAAGAATGCAAGACGCTCTATGACCTCAACAATCTTGCTTCTGTTTGGGCATGCATAGAGAACATCCTTTTGGCGATGGCTGCGGAAGGATTATACGGAGTAACCTTCATAACGAAAGATACTGAACCATTAAAGAAGATGCTAAATATACCTAGTGATTATGAAGTAGCAGCTTTGATACCGATCGGATACCCAAAAGATTACTTTGTGAAGCAGAGACCAATATTGCTGCAGGAGAAACTTCATTATGATAAATGGTGATCAATTAGTCTTCGAATTTGAAAATGCGTGCTCGACACCTTTTTCACGTCAAATTTCCCAAATCCAAGTAGAAAACAAGTTAAAACGAACACGCATTAAGACAGGTGAGATAACGTGAAAATGGCCCGCTATCAACACAAGGGCAAAGAATACTACGGTGTCATGCAACGCGAGAGACTGTTATGCTTGGGCGCTCTTGCTAAACGCCTCAAAGCAGACTTACCCGGCGAGATAGGGACTTTTATCGCAGACCAAACGGCTCAGAAAACGGCAGAAGAATTGCTCACGAAAGCGAAAAATAGCGATCTCGACGCAGTTTCCATACCACTAAGTGAAGCAAAACTTCTAGCGCCAATCGCTTCACCGCCAAAAATTCTCTGCCTAGGTCTAAATTTTACCACCCACGTAACTGAAACCAAGGAGAAACGACCGGAAGAACCAGTGATTTTCATGAAGCCTCACACCTCCATAGCAGGAACAAACGACAAAATCATCAAACGCCCCTTTGTTAAGGAACTTGATTACGAAGGCGAACTCGCCGTAGTCATAGGCAAAAAAGCCAAAGACGTCTCTGTCTCAGAGGCACTAAACTACGTTTTCGGCTACACCATACTAAACGATGTCTCCGCTCGGGACTTCCAGTTCAGGAGCAGCCAATGGACTCCAGGCAAAAGCTTCGACACCTTCGCGCCCACGGGACCCTGTATTACCACGAGCAACCAACTGCCTAATCCCGGAAACCTTAAAATCAAGACATGGATAAACGGCGAACTCCGCCAAAACGGCAAAACATGCGACATGATTTTCAGCGTCGCTCAGATAATCCACTACCTCAGTCGAGTCATGACGCTTGAACCCTGCGACATCATCGCCACAGGCACCCCATCAGGCGTAGCCATGGCCATGAAACCTCCGAAATGGCTAAATGCAGGCGACGTGATCCGCATAGAAATCGAAGGCATCGGCACATTAGAAAATACTGTTGAAGAAATGTAATTAGCCCCCTTCGCGATGGAGCCTTGCTTATCCCGCTACCTCCTCCAAGTGCGTAATGGCGGACCTGCCCATTGTTCCGACCCTAAAAAGGAGCGGGTCCGATGGGATTTGAACCCATGACTTTCAGCTCTCTTCACACCCTAAAACGGGCGTTAGAAGGCTGACGCGCTATCCGTACTGCGCCACGGACCCTTTTCGGCTCTTTAATGACACACATCTAAATATAATTTTACCTATCGCTCCGCAACAAGAAAAACGTATTTTTTATTTCCTTAAGAAGCGTTCAGTTCTTTACGTTGCCAACCCTTAGTTTCTCCACGTCAGCATCATCTGGAACTGAAACGAGTAGGTATTTGTTGAGGACTTCTCTGCCAAAATTTACTTTAACTTTGCCATTTTTAGCATCAGAATAGTACGCGGTTAATTTGGCGGCTGTTTCAATCGCTTTTTTGGTTTTCGGTCCCTGCAAAATCGTTATTGGACCGACAATTTCGGGCAGTTCAAAATAATATTCGCTTTTTGTTTTTCTAGCGGTTAAAATCTTGTTTTCCGCCTCGTTTCTTCCCACAACGATTTTGTTTTTGCCCGCTCTGAAGTGCCTGCCAACCCGGAGCAAAGCGATATCAGCCATGGAAACCCTTTTCTTGTAGGTGAAGAGGTCTCGGATTTTCTTTGCATATTCTTCGTAAGTTAATAGGCATCCGCCGGCAGGACAAGGGAAATCTTTAATGCCATATTCGGTTGCAAGCTTAAATTGAGGCTTCCTTGACCGCCCTCGAATATCCATCAGCATCGACCTGTTGACTAAACCTTTCTTTTCAACGTCAGTTTCAGGCAGCAATTTGGCGGACAATGGTCTTAAAACTTTACCCTTTAATCGGGCTTCCTTTTCAATAAGCTTCATTGCCTGATAATGCTGAGACATAGGTCGCTCATCCAAAACTTCGCCTGTAAAAATGAAGGCTGCACCTATCTCTTTTGCGTACTTCTTGGCTCTTTTCATCAGGAAAATTCTGCAGTCAATACAGGGGTTCATGTTCCTGCCATAACCATGCTTGGGCTTGCGGAGCATCCGTAAATAATCGTTCCCAGCAGCAACCACCTTTAGCGGCACCTTCAACTGTTTAGCTGCATCCACTGCTGCGCAACCGTCTCTTTTGCAGAGGCAAAACGGGCTTCTGACGTTAAAGGCAGTTACTTCGATGCCTTGCTTTAGAATCATTTCTGTAGCAAGAATACTGTCTAATCCACCTGAAAGTAAACCTAAAGCCTTAACGCGAGTCATATCGCAAATAGCATTCTTTTGCGATAAATAATAATTTACCTATAAATGCATAAGAAAAAACCTAATAAATCCCAGTGAAAGATAAATTTTCAACCATTCGGTAGTAGCTCGGTTGCTCCCCTTATTTCTAGAAGGATTTAAAAACTCGTTTGAAAATAAACCAAATGGGATTTATGCTCACTAATTGAGGACTAGCTGTGGACATCAGCATCTTCATCCCAGTTTACAAGGAATCGAACCAGCTAGCGTCCATGCTAAGTAAGCTAAGTTCTCAAAATGTAACAAAAGAAATTTTTGTAACAGTTGATGAGCCAACCCAAGATTTTTCTGAAAAAATAAAACAGTTAGAGAACAATAACATCAAATTCACTGTTAACAAAGAGCGCATTGGGAAGGCAAACGCGCTAAATAGCGCTGCTAAGTTGTCTTCGGGAAAAGTGCTGCTTTTCCTTGATTCCGACATTGAAATAAGTGATGATCCTGATTTTTTGAGAAAAATTATTATGGAAATGCAGCTGGCTGATGTGCTTGATATAAAAAAGAGGGTTTCAAAAGGGAAATCATTTTTGTCCAAAATGGCTTATTATGAATATTTTACGTTTAACATTAGCACTTGGTTATCGTCAAGGTACATGCATAAGTGTCCTGCCGTGAACGGTGCAGCGTTTGCGATTAAGCGGGAAATGTTCGAGAAAGTTGGCGGTTTCCACAAGGTTATTGCAGAAGACATTGACCTTGCAACAAGAGCTTTCCTAGAAGACAGCAATTTCGCATACACCACCGACGTTGAAGTAAAAAACGTTGTTTACTCCGAATGGGGAAAATGGTTTAAGCAGCGCCGAAGATGGGCAATAGGTCAAGCGTTATGGGTGGAACATTGGTATCGCGATTTAGCCAAAAAATTTGCGAAGAAACCTCAAGTTTTTCTGCCAAGTTTATTCTTCCTTTACCCTTCCATCGCCATTTTCTTCCTAAGCATTCTAATGCCAAACCTCTGGATGTACAATTCACTACTGATTTTTTCACTGTTTTTATCATTAAAATTCAACATTTTAATGCCGGTTTTTCTTGTTTCCCTTGCAACTGCAGACTTACTTAAGATAGTAGTAATTTCGCTATCCAGCTTTGGGTTAACTGCCGCTATTTTCTACGGTTTCTCAAGAAAACTTGGTTTTAGGGAAATAAAACTTCACGAATTATTCGTTTACTACTTTTTCTATTCCAACATATGGCTGGTGTTAATAATTATTGGTGCTATCCAAGTTTTTGTTTTTAGGCAAAAGGTTGCCCCAGGCTGGAGAACTGAGGCGCCGAAAAGTGACATACAACAACTCAGTCTTTCTTCATTGCCTGTGCCTTGAGCTCTTTAGGCATCAATTCAATTGCATATCTTAAAGCTGTTCTAGGCATGACCTTCCTGTTTTTAACAACATAGTCGAAAACTTCTTTTTGATGCTTTCGGCTTTCCTCTTTAAGTAGCCACCCATAGCCTTTCTGCACCATATCATCCTCATCGTCCAATAGCAGGTCAGATATTTCGAAGGCTTCTTGTATGAAACCGCCTTTTTTTGCTGGAACAATAAGCGATGCAGCCGAAGCTCGTTTAAGCCAGCGGTTCTTAGATTTAGCCCAGCTTTTCAATTCGCTTATGCTTTCTGGGTATTTCTGGATTAAGTCGCCGATGGTGTGGTTGCAGAAGCCGTCGCATTTAGCCCAATTATTAATGTAGCGTTCAATCCACATCTTGAATGTTGCCAAATCGCTTGGTTCAAGGTACTCGATGTAGTTGGGCAGCCAGAAGGAAACTATGAACGCTTCTTCAGTGTAATCTGAACGGTACAGTTCTTCGCATAGCTTGAAAATTGTTTGCTTGTCCAAGATTTTTACTTGTTTCCAATATTTTTTTGCTATTTTGCCAACAACTTCAGTTTTAACCCCGTAGAATTTCACTTCTTCTTTAAAGAAGCGCTGAAAGCTTCTTTGTATTTGCTGGTCTGTGTTGGCTTTTAGTTCTTCTCTTATTTGGGCAAGGATATTGTTCATGCTGGTAAAGCGGTTTTTGAGGATAATAACTTTTTCTTAATGTTGAACTAAAAAGTTGGTGTAAAGGGAAGAAAAGGCTTGATGGCTAGTAGTCTTCCATTTGGTAGAGACCGAGGTCGATGTTTAAGGGTTTTTCAGGTTGATGGGCTTCTTCTAAGTCATAGAGGTGTTGTGTAGCTCTCTCCAGTCTGCTTGTTCTTTTAATAGACACTTTGTTCTTAACCATCCTGACGTTCATTTTGTTTTTTGGTTTACGGACTATGTGTGGACCGCCAATTACCATTGAGTTGTCGATGATTTTTGGAGCAACCTCAACCTTCACATCCTCGATAGTAAATGGTTCCTTTAGCGCTTCATCGTGTAAATGTTTAGTCAACGCCTTTGCGCCTCCAAACTTCGGCACTGATTAAGTCTCGAATTGCGACTCTGATGGCTTCGGCACGGTTTGGATAGAATCTCTCGTCTACCAGCTGGTCCAAAGCTTTTATATACGTTTCAGGTAGATATAGAGTAATCAATTTCATTTATTATTTCTCCCTATTAGTGAGTTAATAAAACAAGCAATGGGTTGTTGGCTATAGTTGTATATATCATGCTTTAAATATGCTTATAACATGTTCGTTCATTTGCTTTTAAGCTTTTTATGGGTTATGGTGCAGGTTTCTGTCAATTTTTGTTAAGAAACATTTATGTTTTTATATCTTGTTGAAGTTTCTTACGTGCTGGTGATACATGACCCTTGCAGGTTTTTGTTAGAAGCTTTGGTTGTTCGGCGAATATGGCTGATAGCGAGGTTTTGGCGGGTTGCCTATCACAAGCTGGGTTTCAACTGGCGACATCGGAAGCTGAGGCTGACGTGTTAATCTACAATACCTGTGCTGTGAAGGGTCCAACGGAGAACCGCATTATTGATGCTTTAAAGCGCGCCCCAAAGGGCAAGAAGCTTGTTGTTGCGGGTTGTTTGCCCATGATTAGTTTTGAGCGGTTGGTGCGTGAAGCTCGCTTTGATGGCGTTGTGGGTCCTGCCGCTGGCAAGGGAATTGTAGACGTGGTTGCACGTGTTTTGTGTGGCGAGAAAGTTGTGGAATTGGGTGGTTTGGACGCTAAGCCGAAGCTTGATCTTCCAAGAGTTAAATCTAATCCTGTTGTAAGCGTCGTCCCCGTGAATTATGGTTGTTTGGGTTCTTGCGCGTACTGTTGCGTCGTTTTTGCGCGTGGGCACTTGCGAAGCTACAGCATAAAAGAAGTTGCTGAGCGCGTGCAAAGCGATTTTGAAGCTGGCGCAAAGGAATTTTGGATAACTTCGCAGGACATAGCCTGTTATGGTAGAGATTTAGGCAGCAACCTTGCGGAGTTGCTGGAAGCGTTGGATGGTTTAGCTGGTGAGTTTAAGGTTCGGGTTGGCATGATGACGCCAAACATGGTTACCGACATGCAGGCTAAGCTGATTGACGCTTTTAGGAGTGAGAAAGTGTTCAAGTTTTTGCATTTACCAGTACAAAGCGGCGATGACGAGACGTTGAAGCGTATGCGAAGATTTTACACCGCTGAGCAATTCAAGGGTATTGTGGAGGCGTTTAGGGCAGAGTTTCCCGACTTGACGCTTGCCACCGACGTCATTGTTGGTTTTCCAGGCGAAACAGTCGAGGCTTTTGAGAAGACGCTTAAACTCTTAGAGGAAGTTAAGCCTGATGTGGTTAATGTTTCAAAGTTTTTTGCTAGGCCCAAAACTTCAGCGGCACAAATTCAAGATGGTTTGGTTGAACGGGAGGAAATTAAGCGCAGAAGCACTGTTGCAGCTCAGTTAGCTAAGCAGGTTTCTTTTGAGCGGAATCAGCGTTGGGTAGGCGGGGTTGGCGAAGTGCTGGTAGAGGAGAAGGGCAAAGTGGAAGGTTCTTGGGTGGGACGCAATTTTGCTTACAAACCAGTCGCCATCAAAAGCACAGATAACCTGCTGGGCAAAACGATTAAAGTTAGGGTTGAGGCAGCAGCCGGAACTTACCTTTCTGGAGCAATGATTGGCGAAAACAAAAGATGCAACAGCTAATTCTTACTTATTAGAAATAGCTCAGCATCCGTCTTTTGCATGAACTCTTTACCGATTAGCTCAGCTTGGTTTTTCGAGGAAACGTTTTCTAAGGCTTCCAAAATATCGTCTCTAACTTCTAACTTTATCTTACGTTCACAAAGGGTGAATTCTACTGAAACTTTGCCGCTGACTTTGACTTCAATATTGCCTTTGCCTGTTGTGCAGCCTGAAGCGAACTGTACCCCATCGATGAAACATGAGCGGGGTGGGTGAGAAGAGGTTTCCACCTTTGCATTCAACTTAAAATAATCTTTGCCGAGATAATCTACACCTGATAAGCCGGCTTTCAATCCTAAAACTAGAAAAGGGCCGAGGTGACCGTGAAATCTTATGGCGCCTTCCAATAAATCATTCGCCGACATTTTCAAGCACCTTTCTCTTAAAGGAAAGGGTTAGATTTTAATTTTTCCCGAAGTGCCCTGAGGTTGAGTGTCTGTAATTATATTTCGGGCTTTTAGACCCCTCAGCAGTGAGAGACCTATAATCGCGCCCATCAATCCTCCTAAAACATGTAGTCCTGCAAAGCCGACGAGTCCTCCTAAGAGGGTGATAAGACCCAGCGGCATGAATAGGACACCTATTACTACCCCCGCTACCATAGATGAAAAAAGTGATGACGCAATTAGACCCGCGGCGCCTATCTTTGATTTGACCCGTATGATGAGGCGGTAACCCACAAGTCTTGTTGCAATGTCAAATACTACGCTGGCCGCCAAGAAGCCAAGAATATAGGTAGATGAAGGGTAGAAGATGAGAGTAATAAGTACCATAATAAATCCTGTAATTGTTGCTGCTCCAAATTTTCTTGTCAAACCTATGACGAGGATTAAACCGGTTAAGGCTACCATTTCGCATAAGAACGGTATGCCATTGAATATTGTGAAGAAGATTGGGAGAACAGTGTCATTCATAGCTCCCCATAATGCTGCTATTATTGCTATCGTAGCTATTTGTCGAGTGCTGAAATATGGCATATTCGTTTTTCCCCCAAATTAACAGTAACACCTTTTTTAAATAAAGTGTTACTCTTAAATATAAGTGTTACTTTTTTGTTAAATTGTGTTACTGCACTCGGGGTGAAAAAATGGAAATTGACAAAATCCTCTGGAAAAAGGACAGAATTCAAAGAAAGAGAAATCGAACGCATGTTCGAAGGAATCAAAGATGAAATCTCCATAATAACCGCAAGCGCAAAATTCAATTTCACAACGTGCAAAACCGATGAAAAAACCCTCAAACTAACGCTTGCCTATATCGAAGACACAAAGAAACTGGCGAACCTGCTAAAAAATAGAATAAGCCTGCTAATTGACACCACAAGTTAACGCACGTTTGGCTTCTAAATTTTGTATAAGGTGACTGAGAATTTGAAAAAGTTAGGATTCAAGCATGTGAAAGTCGACATGGAAGGCTGCATATCGGGAAGCCTGCTTAAAACAATAGACAAATAGATACAAACGGAAAAGTCCTTCTTTGTAGCCATAAAAAGCACTGATAGCCTGGTAGGTAAAATGGTGAGGGCTGAGGTTGTTTAGGCTTCGGCTACTTATCTTAAGGGGAGCAGTTGTTTGAAATTAACGTTATCAGAATTTTTATATGTACCCTCATCTCTTTAGCATGTTGGCGAATTGTATGCGAGATTTCGATGTAGTACTTCTGGAAGACGAAACAGGTGGCTATGTCGCTATAGTGCCTGCTTTGCCAGGATGCCATACGCAAGGAGACACATTAGCGGAAGTTATGGAAAACGTGAAAGAAGCCATAGACCTTTACTGGGAAACCTTAACTGCGCAAGAGAAGAAAGATCTGCTAAAAGAAAAAGTCGTTGGCATACAAAAAGTGAAAGCTCTTGCCTAAGATTTCGCCGATAAATTCTACTCGGTTAATTAAAATTCTGGAACATGAAGGCTTCAAAGTTATCCGCCAAAGAGGTTCACATATTATCCTGATTAATCAAGAAAAAACTAGAATAGTAATACCCATACACCCTGGAAAAGACATTAAGCCTGGACTATGCAGAGCGATACTGAGAGAAGCTGGCATAAATCGCGAAAAATTCCTTAAACTTTTAAAGGAGAAATAATAGCATGCAATCAAATATTTGTTTTTTTAATACTCTATCGCGTAAGAAAGAACTTTTTAAGCCGTTGGAGGCAGGCAAAGTGAAAATGTACACGTGCGGTCCCACGGTTTACGATTATGCTCATATTGGGAATTTCAGGGCTTTTTTGTTTGAGGATTTGCTGAAGCGTTGGCTGATACAGCGCGGCTTCAAAGTTACGCATGTGATGAATCTAACGGATGTGGATGATAAGACTATTAAGGGTAGCCAGAAGCAAGAGGTGCCGCTTAGGCAGTTTACTGAGTTTTACGTGAAAGCGTTCTTTGAAGACATTAAAGTCTTGAATATTCAATCTGCGGATGTTTACCCAAAGGCAACTGGACATATTCCCGAAATGGTTGCTTTAATCAAAACTTTGATGGCTAAAGGCTACGCTTACCGCGGCGAAGACGGCTCAATCTACTACGCTATCAGCAAATTCCCAGATTACGGCAAACTCTCAAAAATCAAAACTGCCGAGCTTAAAGCAGGCGCAAGAGTAAGCCAAGACGAATACGCCAAAGAAGAAGCACAGGACTTTGCCCTCTGGAAAGCTTGGACGCCAGAGGACGGCGACGTCTACTGGGAAACGGAGCTTGGAAAGGGCAGGCCAGGCTGGCACATCGAATGCTCCGCTATGAGCATGAAGTATCTTGGGGAAACCTTTGACATTCACTGCGGCGGAGTAGATAACATTTTTCCGCATCATGAGAACGAGATTGCGCAAAGCGAGGCGGCGACAGGTAAGAAGTTTGTTGACTACTGGTTGCATAATGAGCATTTGCTTGTTGAAGGCAAAAAGATGGCGAAGCGTTTTGGCAATTTTTACTCGCTCCGCGACCTGTTGGCTAAAGGTTATGATTCGATTTCGATTCGGTACTTGCTATTGTCTACGCATTATCGGCAACAGTTCAACTTTACTTTTGAAGGTTTAGAATCCGCTAAAGGCGCTGTGGACAGGCTAAGGAACTTTGTTCGGCGCTTGCATGAAACAAAGGGCAAAGACAGCAAGGGAAAAGTCGCTGTTTTAGCATCAAAGCTTGAGGCATGTTTTGGCGGTTCAATGGATGACGACTTAGATATCGGTGTAGCGTTGGCGTCGCTTTTTGATTTTGTGCGGGAAGTCAACAACCTGCTTGATGCAGGTATGGTAAGCAAGTCAGAAGCAGCAGATGTTGGCGGTTTGATGATGCGGATAGATGAGGTCTTAGGTGTTATTGGCAAAGTGGAAGTGGAAAAAGCCCTGCCTGCTGACATTGACATGTTAGTGCAGAAACGTGAGGAAGCCAGAAAAGCGAAGAATTGGAAAGAAGCCGACGCCATAAGAGCGCAACTTAGGGCAACGGGCATCGTGCTTGAAGATACAGCGCAAGGCGTAAGGTGGCACAAAGAAAAAGCTTAAACGGTTTTGCCCTCAAAATTCCACGCTTTAGTAGCGTACTTTTCTTTGCAAAGCTTATTTGCAAGCTCCACTTCGTAAGCTGTTAACTCGCCAGGCTCAAGCTGAATCTTCAACATAGCTCTAAACCCATGAGTCAGCGCATTGGCGACTGTTTCAGGCATAACATCGTGGCCTAACTCGTTTTGGATGCTGGTGATTTTGCGCTTGGCAATATCAGCGGCTTGACTGCAACTGGCGTTTTTTAGTTTTAGCAGCGTGAACATTTTTGGCAAATCAACGCTACGCAATAGTGTGCCGTGTTGGAGCACGACGCCGCGGGTTATGGTTTGGCTGCTGCCCGAGATTTTTTTGCCATTAACCGTTAGGTTTGGGCAGTTTTTGGCGTCGCCGCTACTGAAGTCGGCAGTTATTCCTAAAAGTCTAAGCGCATCCTTTATCGCATCATAAATCTTGACGTAAACAGTAGTGATGTCCGCTGTGCCTATGTCTTTGGTTTTAGCGTTTACGCTATAGGTGACTTCACCCTCAAAATCATGGTAAACGGTGCCTCCGCCACTAACCCGCCGAACCACATCCACACCCAACCGTTTGCAAGCATCAAGGTAAACCTCGTTCTCAGGGTTCTGGTTCTTGCCAATGCTAACGGCGGATGGCTGCCAACGATAAAAACGCAAAGTGTTAGGAACTGTACCCGCTATTCTTGCAGTTAGAATTGCCTCGTCGATTGCCATGGTCATAAACGCATTATCGGTTCGAAGCGGTAGTAAACGCCAAGTATCCATACAATTCAACCCTTTTCCAATGAAAAATTAAGTTAAGCTTAAAACTGTTATGCAAGCGGTAATGCGTTAATTTAGACACCAGACCTTTGCTTGGTGTTTGCTTAGCAAATAGCTGGAGAGGCGGTCAATTTAGCTAGCGAATTTCTTTAACTAAATTGAGAAAAGGGGGCAGAGAGAATATTTTTTAGCTATTGAAAATCAGTTTAAAAATAGGGCTATCCCTCGATAGATTGGTTTCTCAACAACCTTGCGCAATCCGCAGAGATAAAGCCTTAAAACCTGAACTTGCATTTTAAAGGCAAGAGGAATCATGATTGAAGGTCATCTGTGGTCCAGCGTCGAAGGAGCTTGCTGAAGCAGTTTCAGCATTAACGGACTTTGGAAATGTTCCTGTTGCGTCCAAGTTTTTTCCTGACGGGGAATCGTATGTGCGTTTGGAGGGTAGCGTTCAAGGCGAAAGTGTGGCTATTGTGCAGACAACATGCCCGCCTGCGCAGGATGGGAGGCTTTTTCAGTTAGCGTTCATGGCTGATGCGGCAAAGCGAGGCGGCGCCATTAAAGTGACCGCTGTTGTGCCGTATTTGGCTTATGCACGTCAGGACAAGATGTTTCTAGCGGGTGAAGGCATAAGCGTTGAAACTGTGGCGCGGATGCTGAAGGCTGCTGGAATCGCCGAGTTATTGACCGTTAACATTCACTCGGAGGAAGCGCTTAAGCAGTTTCCGTTTCCAGCCAAAACAGTGAGCGCTATACCGCTTTTGGCTCAGTATTTTGTGCAGAAGGGCTTCAAAGACGCATTCGCATTGTCGCCTGACAAGGGCGCAATGCATGTTGCGAAGCAGGCGCAGGAGGTTTTAGGCGGCGATGCTGGAAGTTTGGATAAGCAGCGTGACCGCTACACTGGACAAACCAAGCAGACCGCTGAAGGCTTAAAGGTTAAAGGTCAAACCGTAATCATTTTTGACGACATAATTAGCACAGGCGGCACCATCGTGGGAGCAGCAAAAATCCTCCGTGAACAGGGCGCTAAACATGTTTTCTGCGCTTGCGTACACGGCTTGCTCATTGGCGATGCAGAAAAACGCATCCTTGACGCGGGCGTGGAAGAAATCGTGGGCACGGACAGCGTGCCAAGCAGTGTGAGCAAGGTTTCGTTGGCGCCGCTGTTGAGCCAAGAACTTAGGGCGCAAAAATAGTTGGCTAAACTGTTTTTCCTCTTGTCAGGCGAAAGCGAGTCGCTGCCTGCGGCGGAAGTCAAAGCGATACTGGAAGCCGAAGGCTATCCGTATGCGAACGCTGAAGTTCTCGACCAGACCTTACGGTTAGAAGCAGAGTTGGGCAGCGTTCAAACGGTGCAGGTTAGAGCTGCGTTCACAAGACTTTGCGCCCTGGAACTCTTCAAATCAGACGCAACCGAAACAGAAATCGCTGAAGCCGCAGGCAACATAGACTTCAAATCTGTCCTAAAACCTGGCGAAAGCTTCTCGGTGCGGATAAACCGCATAAAAAACTACGCTGACCAAGCCATCAACACAATGAGGCTGGAGGGAAAACTTGGCAAAATAATACTGCAACGCGCACCAGAAGCAAAAGTGAACCTGAAAAGCCCAGATAAAACCTTCATAGGCATAGTTACCGACGAAAAACTCGTCTTCGGGCTTAAAGCTCACTGAAATTCAGACCAAAACGTTCTCTGAACGCAGGCCACGCAGAAAACCGTTCTTTCACCCGTCCGCGATGCCGTCGAAGCTTGCCCGTTGCATGGTGAATTTGGTGCATGCGAAAGCGGAAGGTTTGGTGCTGGATCCGTTTTGCGGCACGGGCACTTCCCTTATTGAAGCCACCTACATTGGTTGCCATGCGTTGGGTGTTGATGCTCAGAGGCGGATGGTTTTGGGTTGCAAAAAGAACCTGCGGCACTTCAACATCTCGCCTGAAGGTTTAATCTGGGCTGATGCACGAAAGCTCCCGTTCGTTAGAGTTGATTGTGTGGTTACTGACCCTCCGTATGGTCGCTCATCGAGTACGCTTAGGTCGACGACTAAGCAGTTAGTGCAGGAAGTTTTGGTTTCAGCGCATGGGTTGTTGGGGGTGGGGCAACGGATTTGTATTGCTTCGCCTAAAACATTAAACATTAAAGCGTTAGGCACAGCATTGGGCTATAGGCATGTTGAGTCCCATTTCGCCTATGTGCATAGAACGCTAACAAGGGAAATCGCAGTATTCGAGAAGGTGCATAAACTAAATGAGTATTCGCGTGGTGTTTTTGGGAACAAGCGGCAGCGTACCAACCCTAAAGCGGAGCTTGCCATCTGTCGTTGTCCAATGCCCAAAGGAGCTGTGGATGTTTGACTGCGGCGAAAACACGCAGCGGCAAATGATGCAGGCAAAAGTAAGCTTCCACAAAAAACTAAAAGTCTTCCTCACTCACCTGCATGGGGACCACGTGTTGGGTTTGCCAGGCGTTTTGCAGACAATGGCGTTGATGGACCGCAAAGAACCAGTCGCAATGTATGGCCCGCCGGGGATTAAGGATTTTCTGGTTTGCACCAAAGAAACCCTCAATTTTGGCTTAACGTTCCCAGTTGAAATCAACGAGATTCTAAGCGAAGGCACAATTCTAGATGAAGAAGACTATACACTTAACAGCCGCCAAGTCAAACCATGCCGTGGAAAGTTATGCTTACGCGTTTGTGGAAAAGCCGCGCCCTGGAAAGTTTTATCCCAAAAAAGCCCAAGCGCTCGGAGTTACCACAAGGTGAATTATGGTCTAAGCTTCAGAGCGGAGAAGAAATCACGCTGCCAGACGGCAGAGTGGTTAAGCCAAGCGACGTTATGGGGCCGCCTCGAGCTGGACGAAAAATTGTTTACACAGGCGACACCCGACCGTTCGAAGCGTTTGCAAATTTTGCGGCAGACGCAGACTTGGTTATTCATGAGAGCACCTTTGACGATTCACTAGCTGAGAAAGCGGCGGTGGATGGGCATTCAACGCCAAGCCAAGCGGCGCAGGAAGCGAAGGCAGCTAATGCGAAGCAGCTGGTTTTAACGCATATCAGCGCAAGGTACCCTGACGCAGGTTTGCTTTTGGAACAGGCAAAAAAAGTTTTTTCGAACACGTTTATTGGCTGAGGATTTTATGGAGCTTGAGCTGCCGCTTAACGAGAGCTAAGCTAGAAGCTGCTTTAGTTTTTGGATGCTTTCTGGCACGTTAGTCATGGATTCAATGATTACTGATTTGTCGTAGCCCATTTTCTTTAGGGTTTGCTGCGAACCAGTTATAATCGATTTTTCCCTGACCTATGCCTAAGTGCTGGTCATCTGAGCCGTCATTGTCGCTGGCGTGAATATGCACGATTTTGTCAGCTAGCATGTTAAAGAATGGCTCTATTTGACCTTCCAAGTTAGCGTGCCCAATATCCATAACGATGCCGACTGGCAAATTAGTTTCGCGGTAGAATCGGACAAATTCTTCTGGTGTGCTCATGAAAAAATAATATTTTGCTGGCAAGTTTTCCAAGGCAATGTTAACGCCGTATTCTTCCGCTGTCTCGTAGAGTTCTTGGATGCTTTCGTTGTTTTGTTTCCAGTCAGCACCTGGATAAAATTGTGCCGATGCCTGTTTTCGCTCCAGGATGAAAAACCCAAAGCTTTGCATCCAACGCGTTAGCGTAAACCATAGATTGTTTAAGCCGTTTCATTGAAGCATTCAGCATAGTTTTGGATGGGGAGGCAATATTGATGTCGGCGAAGGGCGCATGCACCGAATACTCTAAACTGTATGATTTTGCCGCTTCTTTTAGCGTAGCGACCCGTTTTTTGTCAAGTTCATGCGTGCCATCATCCAAAATCTCAATGTAACGCGTATCCATCGTGCCTAAACGTTTAACCATCCGATTGAATGGTTCACCTAAGCAGTAAAGCATTGAAACGCCAACCTTAGCTTTAGACATACAAAGTACCTCACTTGTTAACGGATTAGTTTTGCTGGTTAAGAGTTTTACACTCGCTTAATAACCTAATTGAGGCAAGAGAGATAAATCTAATACTTTAAACGCACTCCTCTTTGAATAAACTTAACTAATTATTAAAAAGCCCTTTTCTTAAGGGAAACAGTTGTCTTCCCCATTGTTGCTGCCTAACCGCATCCGGCCTGGTTGTTTTGTACTGTACCTGCCTGACTCCAAGCGCTAGTTCAGTGAATTCTTTTATGGTTGTGTAGCGGAAGTCCCATGTTGGCGTTCCACACCGTAAGCCGCTGCACATGGTGTCCCCATAAATGTATAGTCGGATTCCGCCGTAGTCGTAGGCTGCTTGGTTTTGCTCGCCATATTTTGGTTCTGAGAGCACTTTGAAGGGCCAGATTTTGCATGCTTCAGGCTTCATGTTTTGCAGTCCGCAGTAGTAGTTGTTTGTGTGGTTGCAGAGGAAAGCACATGAGCCGTCGCTGGCGCGTTTAATGTAGAAGCGGTCTAAGCCTGCCACGGTGGTTTCCATGCCAAAAGTTTTAGCTAACTGCATCCATTCCGTGAAGCCTAAGACCACGCTGTAGAGTTTGCAGCAGTAACCGCATGCTTTGCAATGCCAGTCAGCTATGTTTTGCCATGGAATAAACTGCATTTTTAGAGGTCACTCTTTGGAAGTCATGAAGATAGAGATTAAAAATGTTTTTCCAACAATTAAGGGAAAAACTATGGCTTTCTGTAAAGATAGATTGTGTGGGAAGGATAGCCGAGCTGGGGGTTCTCGCAGAAATTCTCAACTTTCTCCGGGTGCCAACCGATAATCTCGTAGTCATGCGAGACCACGCGTGCGCCTTTTTTAAGGTCGCTTTCAAGTTTAGGCCTGATTTTCTCATTTGCACTTGTCGTCAAATACAAGTAAACCACGTCAGCCGAGCTTAAGTTGACATCAAACATGCTGCTGTTCATAATGGTTACTCTGTCCTCAAGACCATTCTCATGAATGGTACTCAACGCTTTTTTCGCCAAATCCTCACGCAACTCGATGCCGACGCCTCGGGCACCAAAAGTTTTCGCCGCCATAATTACGGTTCTGCCATCTCCAGAACCCATATCAAACAGTACTTCGCCAGCCTTCAAATCAGCCAACTTTAGCATGTATTCTACAACGCTGGTTGGACTTGGAACAAAAGGAGCAATAAACATTTTCAGACTTCACCAATGTTATTCATGCTTTTATGCCACGTAAGCGTCTTTTTTCGGAATCGGTCTTCTAGCTTCTCCGCATTTTACACAGCTTTGAGCGCACATTTCAAGGTATTTTTCTTCATCTGCTGAACCAACCGCATTTGCTGCTTTCGTGCAGAGTTCACTTGGCTCAGAGCAGCCTTCTTCTTTGCACAGTTTCGAAATGTATTGGCAAACTTCCTGCACGTCTTTAGGTTCCAAAACAGCCCTGTTGGTGCGAACAAGCAAACACAGCTCCCGCGCCATGACACAAGTTTTAACGTATTTAATGCGTTCAAGAACTTCACTGCGTAAATTCTTTCGACTTATTTCCACGCTTCTTAAATCTCCTATGGCACTATAAGCAAATAAGCAAATAAGCGGTCTAGGTTTAAAAAGTTGCTGTTATTCCGCATAAACAGACAATTTTTTTAATAAAAAAGAAACTGAAACATTTTTATCAAAAACGTTTACTCAATGATTTACGTTCAGCCTCCATAACCAACTCGTAAAATCGGTCTGAAAGCTTAGGTTCCTTCTCCAAAACACCTGCAATGTCCACTGTTTGAACCCGTCGAGCGCTCAATGCCACCGCCGCCACTTTACCATACTTTTCAATTAATTCAGCGGTACGCTTAGCTTGCAACTGCATCTTTTCCTCATCCTTAGCTAAACGTCCTTTCTTCTCAATTAACGGTAAAGCCTTCTCCTCATCCACCTTCAACAATCCAATGGCGAAAGACCCGCATCTTGGGCACTTGGGTTTATCGGGCAAGTCTTTGATGCGAATGGTCTCCATGTAATCCCAACAGCTAGTGCAGATGAAATTGCCTGTTTCATTAAGTAATCGTGCTTTGGCTGCTGCAATAAGCACTGCACGCATTTTTTCGGGGGGAATAAGGTCAGTTTTCATGCTTACCCGCTCAATGCCCACGCGAGCAACAGGAGTCGCATCTCCGCCAGTGGCAACAACTTGCAAACCTACGTCGCCGTCATGAATCCGCTTTAGCACCATGACAAGCCCATCTGCATCAAGGTCTTTAGAGAAAACCTCCTTCAACCCCTCCTCATAAATCAGCGTACCCTCAAAACTTGTAATCAACTTCTGAATGCTAACGTTGCTAAAGTCAGCCCACTTCTTTAGTGCACCAAAACGCCTCGCTACCTGTATTACTCGTCTCTTGAATAAGCCTGTCTTTACAGTTGACCTAGTTAACGTGTCCTTAATTGCTTGGGTGCTCATGCCTTTGAGTTCATTGAAAACTTCAACCAGCCTCTCAGCACTCATGCTGCCCATGGTTTGCACAAAAATGCGGTAAGGGTCATGCTGAACCACGATGCCGTGACCAAGCTTATCAGACAACACTTCCCCAAGGAACTGCGCTAAGGCACGGTTAATTAGCGAACCAAAATTAGAGTGAATAATAACAAATTCACCCCAATCCTCAACTACAATCCGCTTTGGGGTAGGAACCGCAAAGCCAGAGTTCACCTGCTCCACCGTCTCCGCCAACGCATGCAAAATAGTCTCCTCATCAGCTGCATAACGCTCAGAAAGCAAAGCACTAACCTGCTCAGGCGTAAAGCCCACTGTGCATTTTTTCTTCAACAAAACCGCGTATTTCCGCCACTTCCTGCGCTATCTCGTACGGGACGGGGATTTCTTCGCCTATCCAGCTGGGAATTGAACCGGTCGGGTCATCAACAGGGCGCACGTAAACTTTGTCTTCTGTGGCATGGATTATTTGCCATGGGCTGCCACGTATGATGAATTTTGTTCCCGGTTTGCCGTACTCCGCCATGAACGCTTCGTCTAAAACACCTATTGAAGTGTCAGATGACTCATCAATTACAAGGAATTGTTTCTCCTCAGGAATCATTGATAAATTATCAAAATAGTACTCAAACAAAGCCTTAGACCGCTGAGGCTTCAAAGCCACCTGATCCTCAAAAGACACCCACGCTAAACGTGGAAAACGCTCATGCATGTACTTGAAGGCTTTTCCGACATCTTCCAATGTTAAGTTCTCAAACGGTGCGGCGTTACGGGCTATTTCTAGAACATCGTTAAATTCTAATCGCCTATTCTTCAGCATCAACCCAGCAATCTGATGAACCAAAACATCGTAGGGTTTATCTGGAATTTCAACAGGCTCCAACTCTTCGTTGAGGGCTCTGCGGGCGATAACTAAGGCTTCAAGCGTATCATCTGAATCCATGCCGATAATTACGCCCTCAGCAACTTGACCATAAGTGTGACCTGCTCGTCCTACGCGCTGGATAAGCCTGGTTACTTGCCTTGGACTCATGTACTGGATAACTAGGTCTATGCGTCCGACATCGATGCCTAATTCGAGGCTGCTGGTAGCGATTAAACCCTTAAGTTCACCCCGCTTTAACCCGGTTTCAGCAGCTATCCTTGAGACCTTAGCTAAGGAGCCATGGTGAATTGAAATTGGAAAATCAATGTCCCAAACCTTAAATCTGGAAGCTAAAACCTCCGAAATTGAACGTGTATTTGTAAATAAAAGAACAGATTTTCGTTTGCTCATGTAATCGCGAATAATACGTAGTCTAGCCGCTACCTCTGGATGCGTGTAAATTTTCGATGCAAACCTAACGTCTTCCTCGCTTGGCTTCGGGTAGATTACTTGCAGCTTCACCATTTTGGCAACGGGAACACGGATGATTTCGACTGGTCGCTTGTTTCCAACGAGGAACTGGGCGACTTTTTCTGGGCTGCCAATGGTGGCGGATAAACCGATCATTTGGAAGTCTTTTCCGATTAGGCTTCTGATCCGTTCCAGCGCCAAAGATAGTTGGCTTCCCCGTTTGCTGTCAGCTAACTCGTGTACTTCATCAATTATTACCCATCTTAAGCTTTGCAGGTGTTGACGTAAAATCCAGCCGGAAAGTATAGCTTGCAAGGTTTCAGGAGTCGTTATTAGAATGTCAGGTGGGCTTCGGGATTGACGGGTTCTCTCTTTTGTTTCAGTGTCACCATGCCTAACGGCGAGTTTTATGTCTAGGCTGTTGCACCACCACTGAAGCCGCTCAAGCAAGTCTCTGTTTAAAGCCCGCAACGGCGTGATGTATAGCACTTTTATGCCTGGAGTTTTGGGTTCCTTAAGAAGCATGCTTAGCACGGGCAGGAAAGCGGCTTCTGTTTTGCCTGTGGCTGTAGGCGAAATTAACAGGACATTTTTGCCGTCGAGTATTTTTGGTATTGTTTTTTCTTGAGGTTCAGTTGGTTTAGAGAATCCTTTCTGTTCAACGAGCCTTCGAACTGGCTTCACAAGCATTTCAAAAGCATTTTCAGAAGTTGCCTGCAATATAAGTTGAGCCTCGAATGGTAAGATAAGCTGAGATTCTGCTATAAAAAAGGTTATGGAAGGTTTACGAGAACTTCAGGCTTTTCTTGGCAATTTTTAACTTTTAATGCTAATGGCTTGATTAATTGTTGCTGTTTTTGGCTAGTAGGTAAGATATTTGAAAGGCTTTCAACCATTTTCTTTAAAGATTTTCAATGGTTTATACAAAAACTTGTTTAAACATACCGTGGAAATGCAGAATATGTATTGGAACGGTATGGAAAGTTTTTTATTCTATAATGATAAACCATGGAATCGGTAATACGGAGGAAAATTGAATGGCTAAATGTCCAAAATGCGGAACAGAAACTTCAAAGACAAAAAAGACGTGGAAAATGGCTGGTCGTCCAGATAAAGCTGGAAAACGCATGCAACTAGAAATCGGACTCTACGAATGCCCAAAATGCAGCAAAGTATTCCGCGAAGTGTTAAGTAAAAAGAAAATCTAAACAATGCAACCAGAAACCTACTGATTGCATCTTCAGCCTCTCTTATTTTTCTTTTATTTTAAACGGCAAATTTTAAAATGTAGTAAGTTCTTTATGAACAGGAATACTTCATCGTAGAAGAGGTAAAATTTGATTGCTTTTAAAAAGATGCGGAAAAACGGTTATTTCAAAACGGCAGTCGCCATCGTTTTGATTGTTGCCATCGTTCTTGGCTTCATATTCGGCTTGCAGTTCGCGCTTCACACGTCTGATCCTGCGTTAACTGTGGAAAGCGGCAGCATGAGCATTCCTTACGATGGCAGCGATAACTTCTGGTTAAGCATAGCTCACCCCTTTGACCGAACCCTAAGCATAGGCGACATCAGTAATCATCCAAGGCGTAAACCCTGCGGATTTGAACGCTAATTACCCCAACAGTGACATAATTGTTTACCGCGATCCATCAGATCCATCAGGCACACCTATTGTTCACCGAATAGTTTCAAAACAAGAAATTAACGGCACATGGTACTTCCAGACGAAGGGTGACGGCAACGGGCAGCAATGGCCAGCGATACCTTCACCTGACGAATACGACGGTCACACTATTTGGTATAATGCTCAGTATAGTAATACGGGTATTCCTCAAAACTACGTAATCGGTAAAGTGATTATGCGTATTCCGTGGCTTGGTTGGGTAACACTTTTCATGAGGGATAATTCACGGGGTTTACCAGTAGTCATTGGGCTAATATTGTTGCTTATAGTTATCGAATTTATTATACCCATATTAAGAGAGAAAAAACCTGAACAACAAAACCCAATGCAGCCACAGATGTCTTTATAAAGTCAGTTGATGAACCCAAAATCTAAAGGTGCAACCAGAACCTTACTGATTGCGTCATCTGTCATCTTTTATTTTTCTTTATTATAAAAAGGTAAGTTTTAAAACACAGCAAGTCTTTATGAACAGGAATACTTCAAATAGCGAGGCAAAACTTTGAGCGATCTAAAAAGGGTCTGGAAAAACGAGTATTTCAAAACGGCAGTCGCCATCGTCTCTGATTGTTGCAATTGTTCTTGGTTTCTTATTCGGCTTGCAATTCGCGCTTCACACGTCTGATCCTGCGTTAACTGTGGAAAGCGGCAGCATGAGCATTCCTTACGATGGCAGCGATAACTTCTGGTTAAGCATAGCTCACCCCTTTGACCGAACCCTAAGCATAGGCGACATCATAATCGTCCAAGGCGTAAACCCCAAAGACCTAAACACTAACTACCCAAACAGCGACATAATCGTCTTCCATGACCCCGACGATCCAAGCATACTAATTGTGCACCGCATAATAAAAACAGAAGTCGTCAACGGCACCATATATTTCCAGACTAAAGGCGACGGAAATGGAAACCCATGGCCGCAAACCCCGCAGTCGGGCTTAGACCCGTGGGACTACAGCAATCCACCAGGAGTTCCCCAAAGCATGGTGGTTGGCAGAGTTGTTATGCGTATTCCATGGTTTGGTTGGATAACACTTTTCATGAGGGACAATTCTTGGGGTTTACCAGTAGTTATTGCGCTTATATTGTTGCTTATAGTTGTCGAATTTGTTATACCCATATTAAGAGAGAAAAAACCTGAACAACAAAACCCAATGCAGCCACAGATGTCTTTATAAAGTCAGTTGATAAGGGATATTTGAAGGGCGTTAAAGCAAGAGGGAAAATGAGTGCCAAAAGTTAAAGCTACAATAAGCATCGAGAACGTGGTCGCTTCCGCAACGCTGAACCAGAAAGTTGATTTGAACGCTGTGGTAAAAGGTTACCCAAGTGTTGAATATCGCCCTGAACAGTTTCCAGGTCTAGTTTTCAGATTAAAACGCCCCAAAACCGCGACTTTAATTTTTAGTTCTGGAAAGATGGTTTGCACAGGAGCTAAATCAGAGAAGGAAGCCCGTAGAGCCGTAATGAAAGTTGTTAAGGAACTTAAGAAAGGCGGCATAATAATCATCAGCAAACCAGAACTTAAAATTCAAAACATAGTTGCTTCAGGCGGTTTAGGAGGCATGATTGATTTAGAAAAAGCTGCGTACACGCTTGGACATGCAATGTACGAACCTGAACAGTTTCCAGGCTTAATCTATAGGATGCAAGAGCCAAAAGTTGTGATTTTGCTTTTTGCAAGTGGAAAACTCGTTTGCACTGGAGCCAAAAAAGAACAAGACGTTTATGACGCAGTGGAAAAATTGCATACGCTACTTGAAGAAATCAATCTAATATTTTATGAATAAATTTGGGCTTTAGCGTTTTTTTACCTGTTTTAGGATTGTCTTTAGGTCTTCTTGGTCAATGGCGCCAAATTCATAGAGCGTGTTAGCTACTTCGCTTATTTTCAGCAATGTATGAAGGTTTATTCCGTTTTTTTCAAGCTGTTTGTTTCCGCCTTCTTCTCTGTCTAAGAAAAACGACGGCGTCTGTTACCACGCCACCTTCAGCTCTGACAGCATCCGCAGCTTTTTTGAGAGTTAACCCAGTGGTTACTAAATCATCAATTAAAAGAACTCTGTCCCCTGATGCCAGAATTCCTTCGACCCTTCGTTCTCTTCCATGCAGTCGGACGCCTTTGCGCACATAAAGGAAGGGTTTTTTGAGGTTATACGCAACTTGGGACGCAAATATAATTCCGGTTAATGGTACTCCTGCCATTCTATCAAAGTTTTTTACTCCAATCTGGTTGGTTATGTATTCAGCGTAGAAGTCGCAGATTTCTCTGAAGGCATCTGGGAAGCTGGGAATTACTCTTAGATCAATGTAGTAGGGGCTTGCTTTTCCGCTAGACAGTTTGAACACTCCGAATTCTATTGCGTCAATTTTGAAAAGTATGTTTGCCACTTTGTCTTTCTTGTCTTGGACCAATTTGTCTATTTTCAATTTGATTCCTCAAAGATAGTTATGTGTCCAGCTTTTTAAAGAAGTTGCGTTGAGCTCAAAACTTCCAAGTGTTCGTTGACTTCGCTTTGCTGGCAACGGGAGTACGGTCTGACTTTTAGCGTTGATTATTACGGTAAACTTGACGGTTCCTTTAGCCTTAAAAAGAATGGTAACTCAGCCTAAAGTCGTTTTGCCATGACGTATGCGTCTTCGCCGTCTGAATAGTACCCGTTAATGGTTCGGGTAACTTCAAATCCTAACTTTTTATAGAGCGAAATTGCAGCCTCATTTGTCACTCTGACTTCTAGGAAGCATTGTTTAGCTTTGTAATATTGCATGCCTTCCAATGCTCTGGTGATTACTGCTTGGGCAATGCCCTTGCGCCTGTATTGAGGCAAAACCGCTATAGACACCACATGTCCTTTTCTTATTAAGCCGCCGAAACCATAATTTGATAAGCCAACTTCAATGCGGCACATGGTGTAACCTGCAATTTCTCCGTTCTCTTCTGCCACAATAAAGGTCTCAGGAAACCGTTGATGCAAATCCATGAAGAAGAAGTCAGTGTAGTTTTCTGGAAGGCAAACGCGGTTGATTTGCATTACGCTTTGTAAATCATCGGGGACGAATTTGCGGAGCTTGAAGGTTTGTTGCATTGTTTCGCCTTCTTAAACCAAGTTTCACCGTTGCAACTTAAAGGTTACGCTTTAACGCATCAATCCCTTGCTTTCTTGCATCGCGTAGGCAGATTGTTTAAGTCTTTGTTTCTTCTGGCGCCTTGAACACGGACAAGGTGTTGCTGCCCTGAGGCATCGCCCAAACTCTTGAAGCTGAACCCGCAATTTTCAACGCTTCAGCAAAAGCGTCATTTACGGCTCGAGCAGTTTTCAACTTGAATATGCTCGTCGCATAGTAATCAGGCAAGGAAGATACCAGTATGATTTGGTGGTTCTGCAGGGCTTTTAAAAGGTAATAAGCCTTGTGACCGCCCAAAACAAAGTTGCGTTTAATTTCATGTTCAACATTTTTCAAATCGCCCAAACGCGTCATCCAATCATAAAACACTTGGTTCCCATGCCCTTCAGGACACTCAGCGACAAGAATTATTACTCCTCCACGTTTAACCGCGTCTAACGCGTTGTCGAGCGCTTTGTAAGCTTGATACAGATTCATGTCCGCTGGATAGCCGCCTGCACTTACAACTATGATGTCTGCTCGACGGTCAACTGTTATGCGGTACATTTCGTCAACCAGTTTCACGGCTTCCAGAAATGCCTGCTCTAAATCCCCAGCGAAGGCTTTTACGATTTCGCCCTTCTTGTTCGCGACAACGTTAACTATGAAATCCACTTTGGCTAATCTTGCTGCCTCAGTCATGTCACGATGCACTGGATTATCTTCCAGAACTCCAGTTCGCGCATTGGCGTGAAGTAGCATTGCATGATTTTGCTTGATGGTTTCTTCGCCGCAGACCGCTGGCAAAACACTTTTTCTTCCACCGCCATAACCCGCATAATAGTGGAAGCCAACATCTCCCAAGAGCACTTTCACGTCTGCCTCAGCGAACACGCGGTTAACATGCACCTTGTTGCCATGCGTCTTAGTTGTGCCCAAGTAAACTAAATCTTGCGCTCGGCAGTCATGGCTGATGGTTTTCACCCGTTTAAGCGCTTCCGCACCAATCAGCGCTGCGGCTTCTTCAGGCTTAACCGCTCTATGAGTACCGCAGCCGAAAATAACCGTGACATTCTCATCTTTTACGCCAGCCAAGATTAAGCTCGGCAAGCACTGGCAAAAGCATCACTTCACTTGGCGCTTTCCGAGTAGCATCATCAACAACAATAGCGACTTTGCTCTCGGGCTTGGCGATTTCGCTTAAACGTTTGGAGCCGATGGATGGGTTCTTTTAAGGCTCGCTCCACCTCAGCCTTAGCATCCAATGCGCCCTGGCGCTCCGCAGGCTCGATTGTTCCAAGGAGGTTTCGGGCTGGAACTCGGATGCACACGTCGGTTTTTCCGTAGGGAAGCCAAACATCAACCATGCCAAGTCACGTTATTATTAAAATGTACACGACGTAAGAAACTATTAAGCCTTATCAAAACAGACCGAAAAATCTAAGCAAGACTTGTTCTATTCTACGCAACCAATAAGTAACCTAATAAGGTATATTATTAGAACGAAAAAAAATCAATCCAAAAAGAGGTTGGTTAAGCTGCTTTAGGCTTAGCTTTCTCGACAGCACCGCTTAAACTTGTCATTTCCATGTTTGCTTTTCTTATCAGGTCGCCGATTGTTTCTTTGGTTGGTATTGCAGCGCTGACAGCTAATGCAACAGCTTTTTGGTGTGCCATCTGCAATAATGGCTTGATTGTTTCTTTGGTTGGGTAAGAGATGCCCATTGCCAGTGCGAAGGCTTCTTGGTTGCTTTGCTCAACGCTTCTCCTTGTTGCGTCAACGTCAACTTTCAACTGGTCACCAGTAATCATTAAGCCATTGTCAAAAACTGCACGCATCGATATGCCGAGTTCAACGGCTTTAATGCCTAGTTTTGAGAGGACACCGGCAAGGCGCTCGTTAATTTCTTCACCCTTGCGAACTACCAGAGTGTCTTTGCTGACCCAAACGCTGCCCGACTCAATCCTCGTCGGCAAACCAACAGCGTTTAATTGGCTGATGAATGGACCTGGAGGTTGACCCGTGTTACCAGCTGGAACAACCACATCGTTGGCGGCAATGTCACCTGACTTGGCGGTTGTTCTCACTTTGCCCCGTTCCAGCAGCAACGCCAGTTTGAAGGGGTTTAGGTCTGTGAACAAGTAAACGTTTGATCCGTCCAAGTATTCCTCAAGCTTCTTTAAATCTTCTTGATTCATCTCTTCAATGGCTAGCTTCATTAGCGTGTTCTTTAAAACTCTGAGGTAAACTTTGCCAGCCATACTTTTCTTGATTTCTTGAAGTTGCGAAGCACGAACCTTCTGCAGGCTAGCGATACCGATGGATTTGTATTCTTTCAGTATGCCTTTGATTGAGTCTACTTGGCTTGATTTTTCCTCTAATACTTGTTGGGACGGCATGATTTCTCTTCTCTTGTTAAGGTTTAATTTTTACGGGCTCACCCATAGATGTCTTAATAAAAGCGTACTTTACGTTTTTCAAGCCACGCTTAAGTTTTCCATCTAAAACACGAAGAACCGTCATAATGTTATCGACAAGTTCTTCATCCTTCATCTGTTGAGAGCCAACTGAAACTTGAATAATCGGTTGATTGCGCATTCTCACAACCACGGTTTTGCGGTGCTTATTTATTATGGCTGCAATGTCAGCGTTCGGTGGAACAGGAATAGGCATTTTTCCTCTCGGACCCAAAACTGGACCAAGAATTCTACCTACCAGCGGCATTAATGGAGCTTCTGAAATGAAAACGTCATATTCGCTGGCAAGCTTGCGAAGTTCCTTCTTTTTGCCAGCTAACGCGTCTAAGTCGGCGCGTTCTATAACATGATCAGCTTGTGCGTTTTTTGCTTTAAATGCAAATTCTCCAGAAGCAACAACACAGATCTTGTTCGGCTTTCCAGTTGCATGAGGAAGCTCAACAATTTCTTGGATTTTGCCTTCTGGCGCCTTCATATCGATCTCTACAATATCCAAGATCATATCTACTGTCTGGTTGAATTTTTTTTCGCCAGACTTCGCCTTTGCCTGTTTAACTGCTTCTGAAATTGTCTTGTTGTCTAGGGGCATTTTTAAGCCTCGTGCCAATGAGGGATTGGAAACCCATTATAAAAATATTCGCTTATCATTATTCGCTACCAAATAGCTGTTCGTAGCTGCCAGCATCAATATCTTTTTGCACTTCACGCGGGTCTTTGCCTTCAACGGTGACGCCTAAACTGACGCAGGTTCCAAGCATCTCTTTAGTTGCCTTCTTTAGCGTTGGCGCTAAAAGCTCAGGACGTTTAATTTTCGCTATCCGAACCATCTGCTCCATAGACAAATTGCCTACTTTAACGGTGTTGGGTGTTCCTGAACCCTTCTCTATTTTCAATTCAGCAACGATTAATGCTGAAGCGGTTGGAGTGCCAACGGACACATCAAAGGTTTTGTCTTCAGTATCAACGCTGATTTTCACTGGAACCTTCATTCCAGCATAGTCGTTTGTAAGCTCGTTAATTTTGTTGACGACAGCCATGATGTTGAGGCCTAACGGACCAAGAGCAGGACCTAACGGTGGACCTGCATTGGCTTGTCCTCCATTTACGAGCAGTTCTACAACTTTTTTTTCTCCCATGTTTTTCGCCTGTTTTATGTTTTTGCTTTTTCCACTAGTTTTACATAGTCTGAGTGCACGGTGATTGGCAAAGTGAATGTTGCCTCAAGTAGTTCAAGGGTAACTTCGCCTTTTGCCTTGTCAAGTCTTGTGATTTTGGCTCGCATACCTTTGAAGGGTCCACCAGTAATTTCGACCACATCATCTTCGTTGAGGTCTTCCATGACTGGTTTTCGGACAATGTACCGTTCTATCTCAATGAAGCTTACCAGCCCAGGGATTCTGGAGCGTACGTGCCTTAAGCCTGTGATGGCTTCTTCCACCAAATGTGGCCCGTCAGCTTCAACAAACACGTATCCTTTTAGCGTGTCTGGTACAAGAAGAGCTTTTATTGGAATGTGATTCATTTCCACTTTTGAAGCAATCAATCTGGCAACATTTCGTTCTTGCCCAGTGGTAGTTTTGACAACGAAAATTTTTGCTTGCGTTTGCTCTTCTTTCTTTTGTCTTCTTTCTTCCATAAACCCAAAATTCCTTTTAAGTTGCTGCTCCTGATGCGCCGCCTATTGCGTACGCTAATAATTTAATTACGAAACCGATTAAACCAATTGCGCCTATGCCTAAGAGGCTAATTTTTATTGAAAGCCACAGTTCTTCTCTTCCAGGTTTTACAGCTAGCTTTAAAGTTCTTGCTGATTGTGTTAACCAAGATTTTATTCCCATATTCATCGCACACTCAAGATTTCATTTATGAATAATAAACGTTACTGTAACCTAGAGTTTAAAAACTAGCTGTATCAACACTTTTAAAGCTTCCTTACGAGGCATGAATATTTTTTGCTTAAACTTTCTTAAAAGACAACCCAACATCCTGCAGAGCCGATAATAGTTTTGGCTTGTCTTGGCTTCTGATTCCTTTCCAATCAAGAATTGCCAACGAGACTTTCTCTAAAGTTTTCTCAATGCACTGAGCTAATATTTCAGAGTCAACCATGGAGACAGCGTATTTAGGTATCATGTGACCGAAAACGCCTTCGCCAGCCAACGCCATATGCGTGAACTTTTGGTTATAGTGGGTTCCGCCTATTCCGAGAACCGCTAAATTGGCAGACGTTGAGAAGTTGGCGATTGCACACATTGCGGAGTGAGCAACCGCTTGTGCGGCTTTGGAATCGTTCCATTGTGCTGGGGAGCTGCCTAACTCAACAAACATCGTTGGCACATTCAAGCTGGGACCATGATGAGTGCACTCATATGATACTTCATAATCGAGGCTTAATTCTTCTTTGTAGTGTAAAAGCGCTTTTAATGCGTCGCTCATGGCTGTTGCAGGTGAAACTGAGACTGCTCTAGGCAATCCGCCTAGTCCTGCTTCAGCAAAGTTTCCCGGAGTATGGACAGATAAGGTAGGTTTGCCGCTTGAACTGCTATGCCTTGATATAAAGACAATTAGTTTTGCCTCTGGAAAGTTTTCAGGTAGGTTTTGTGCGTTAACGGATTCTTCGCTTAGAGTTGCAAGAGTTATGTTTTTGCCAGTTATGTCAGCGGTGTATATGGGAGTCTGTTGGAAGGTTGCTGCAGTTTTGTTGAAGGGGTAGTGGTTGAGGATTTGCTGTTTGATGTTTAGGCTTGCAGTGTCCTTCTTTGATGCTACGATGAGAATCATGTCGGCTCATTCCGTTATTGTGTGTTGTTCGGGTGAAAAGGTTTTCCATAAAGCTTATTATTGCTGGCTGGTTCAGCGTTACTGAAGGCAAAGTAAGATGCATTTGATTAATTTCAAAGAGTTATCTGGTCAAGAGCTTACTGGTCTTGTTGATTTAGGCATTGAAATAAAGCGCAACCCTAAAAAATACCGTAAAGCCTTTGAGGGCAAGTCAGCTGCGTTAATTTTCCAGAAAACCTCCACGCGGACAAGGGTGGCTTTTGAGGTTGCGGCTACGCAGCTTGGAGGTCATGGCTTATTTATCGATTGGCGAACTACGAACTTCATGCTAGCTGACATAACGGATGAAATTCGTTATTTGTCCCGTAATGTTGACTGTATCATGGCTAGGTTGCTGTATAACGCGGATTTAATGAAGATGGCTAATGCTTCGCGTGTTCCAGTAATCAACGGCTGCGACGAAAAGTACCATCCAAGCCAAGCATTAGCAGATTTAATCACCATAAAAGAGAAGAAGGGCACGCTAAAAGGCGCTAAACTCGTTTACATAGGCGTCCACAACAACGTTTGCAACTCGCTAATAGAAGGCTGCACTAAAACAGGGGTCAAATTGACTACTGTTACGCCGATTTCTAATGAGGCAGCACGCGATGATAAGTTGCTGGCTGAGGCGAAGAAAACTGGGCTGTGGGAGTCAACCTTAGAGGTAAAAAGCGCAGTTAAAGACGCAGATTTCGTTTATACAGACACATGGATTGACATGGAATTCTTCACTGACCCAAAGTTTGCGGACGAAAAGGAGAAGCGAATTAAACTTATGATGCCATACCAAATCAACGCTGAACTGCTCAAAGGCAGCAACGCCTACATCATGCATGACATGCCCATTCACAGAGGATACGAAATAAGCGCAGAAGCCATTGAGGATCCGAAGGCGGTGATTTATGAGCAGGCAGAAAACCGCTTATACGCCGGTAAGGCAATTTTGTTAAAGTTGACGGGCGCTTAAACGCTTTCTTTTGGTTTTTTTTGTTTTGATTTTTTGCACTAAAATTAGGTATTCCTATAGGCTACCCGAGGCGGTTTGTCCCTCTCACAGTCTACCAACCCGGTTCACTAGATAATCCTATAGACGCCAAACATGATTCAACATACTTCAAGACATAGACGCGATGCCCCGCACTTTCAGCATGGGTTTACCAGAATAATTAAAATTTCGGAATCTATGTTCATTTCTCAGCTTGTTTGTTAGTAAGTTTTTCCCTTTTGTAGCCACACGTAAAGCATTTGGCATCATGAACACAAATTGCATCCCCGCAGATTGGACATCGATACATAGCTTCTTGACTTTTCAGGAACTCAGCTATGCCTTTGGCTTTTATTATTTTTAGGTTCTCAACCATGCTCATGCCGTAGCGTTCTCGATAGCGCCTGTCTAAACGTTCTAGATTTGCGCATGGCATAACGTCGCATTCACTGCAGGATTGGATTTCATGCTTGGAGAGTTTTTTACAGTTCCGTTTAATGTAGCAGTTTTTGGCTCTGGGAACGCACCCTGTGCAGTAGGTAACTTTGCCCCTTACCCGAGGTAACACATGCGTGTAAGCAAGGTAGCCTCTGCATAAGGCACAGTTCATACCGCATGGCGCGATAAGTTCGGCAGTAAATTTCTTGGTTGCCATGAACTTGCTATTGGGGATTAAGTGCTTAATTGCTTTGCGTTTTAACATAACAGCAAATTACGTTTAATTTTGAGGGATAATTCTTAATTACCTCGTCTTCTATGGGTTCTGGCTTGAGGTTACAATGAAATGGTAAAGATGGATTTCGGTGGCGTCATGGAAGATGTCATCACCCGTAAAGAGTTTACAGTGGCGCAAGCACAAAAAATCCTTAAGAATGAAGTTGTCGTCTCGCTTGGCTACGGCATTCAAGGTCAAGCGCAGTCGTTGAACATGCGTGACAACGGCATTAAAGTAATCATTGGACAAGAAAAAGAAGGCGTATTCAAGAAAGAATGGGACAAGGCGCTCGCTGACGGCTGGAAGCCAGGCGAAAACCTCTTCCCCTTGGAAGAAGCCGCCAAGAAAGGAACCATAAAGCTGTTCTTGTTAACCGATGCGGGACAAAAAGCTATGTGGCCGACCGTCAAAAAAACTCTCAAGAAAGGCGACGCAATTTACTTCAGCCACGGATTCAGCATCGTATACAAAGAGCAAACAGGCGTTATCCCACCGACAGACGTTGACGTAATCCTAGTTGCGCCAAAAGGTTCAGGCACGTCTGTGCGCAGAAACTTTGTTGATGGAACAGGTATAAACTGCAGTTTCGCCGTTCACCAAGATGCAACAGGTAAAGCGCAGAGACCGTGTGAAGGCGCTTGGTATCGCCATCGGTGCAGGTTATCTTTTCCCGACGACCTTTGAAAAAGAAGTTTACAGTGACCTAACAGGTGAACGAGGCGTTTTAATGGGTGCGTTGGCAGGCATTATGGAAGCACAATACAGTACCCTGCGCGAGCATGGTCACAGCCCAAGTGAAGCCTTCAACGAAACCGTCGAAGAACTTACCCAGAGTTTAATACGGTTGGTTGATGAGAACGGCATGGACTGGATGTACTGTAACTGCAGTGAAACCGCGCGCATCGGCGCGCTACGCTGGAGACCCCGCTTCCGTGAAGCTACGCAACCAGTGTTTGATTCACTCTATGAGCTTGTCGCTGCTGGCGAAGAAACCCGCATTGTACTGGAAAAAAGCAAGGCGCCAGACTACAGGCAGAAGCTTGCTGATGAGCTTAAAGCGATGGGTAACAGCGAGATGTGGCGTGCAGGAACAACCGTGCGCTCACTTCGACCTGGAAAGCAGAAGAAGTAAAAGTAAACTTTTTTTCCATCCCTTAATTTATTTTTTGTGCAATTTTTTTCTGGATTATATCAAGTTTTTCAATTTTGCTAGAGAAATTCAGTTGCTAAATTGATACCCTACCCGTCTTTCTGGTGCCAAATGTTTAGTAAGCACCTTAAAGTGTCAAGTAATTTTTTTGAGTACTTCTCGATACACTGATAGAGCAGTTTTTTCATCCGTCACGCCTTTAATTAGCATGCGCCCACCATTAAATAAGCTAACTTCATAGCTCTCGTAATTGAACATGAGAGCCAAACGTGACTTTAAACGAACCTTAAACTGCTTATTTATTGTGGGATAAACTTCATCAAGGTTTAGCTTTAACGATTTTTCAGGGTTAATGTTAGCTGTGTCACGTCCACAAAGCCAAACCAGCCGCTCACCGCCAGCAACCGAAGATAAGCCGCCGTGGCAGACTGGACATCGGGTGCTTTTTGAAATGTCTATGCTAGTGAAATCCATGTCGCTGAAGTCGCAGACCAGCAGTTTACCCTTCAAAGTTGAGCCGATTCCAGCTAAGAGTTTTATGGTTTCCATGGCTTGCAAGGCGCCGATTATTCCAGTTGTTGCTCCCAATACGCCGCGAGTGCTACAAGTTAGCAAGTCTGAGTCGGAAAGGTTCGGCATCAAACATTCCAAGCATCCTGTCTCAGGCGGAGCAAACACCGAGAGATTGCCTTCTATGCCGATGGCTGCCCCAAACACGTATGGAATCTTTAGTTTTACGCATGAACAGTTAACAAGGTAACGAGTCACCATGTTATCCAAACCGTCGACAATGCATTCCACTCCTTGCAAAAGCCGCTCGACATTGCTTGCGTTCACGTTTTCGGGAATTGCTTCAACATTTATGAGTGGATTTAGTTTTTCTAGTTTTTTTGCGGCAACTTCAGCCTTTGGACAATGCAAATCATCAGTGTCGTATAGGATTTGCCTATGCAGGTTTTGGGTTTCTACAGTGTCTTGATCGATTAAACGTATGTAGCCGACGCCAGCCAAAGCAAGGTAAAGAGAAGAAACCGTGCCCAAGCCACCTGCGCCGACAACCGCAACCTTTGATCTAGCGAGCCTCTGTTGCCCTTTTTGACCTAATTCATTCATTATTTCTTGGCGACTGTAGAATTCTTTAGAGAACGCTTTCTTTTCTGCCGCGTCCACCTTAATCATCCTCCAAAGTGAAGTGTTGTTATCCAGTATTATATTTGCTTTTTATCCCTAAACCACAAGCAAGCGAGTTTTTTAAATGACAAAAGATACTTAAGGTTAAAAAAAAACTAAAATTCGGGGATAAAAAGAGAAATGGGCTCTCAGAAACCGGAGCTTTCGAGTTTTTCTTTGACTTCTTTAATTTTCTTGTTTAGTTCTTCGACTTCCTTTGTGTTGCCTAAGGCTTTTTGGCAGTCTCGTGCATAATCAAGCGCGCTAACGCCGTACCTGTCGAATCCCTTGCTAAACGAGATTTCTGCAGATTTCATAAAAAATTCCACGCCTTTCTCATATTCTTTGAGGGCAAAGCAGCATTCGCCAGCCTTATAGTTCATTTCTGCTGACCCGAAATAGTTCTGCCCCTTGTAGTAAAGTTCAGCTGTTTTTACAAAAATGTCTCTTGCTTCAACGTATTTGCCGTTTTCCATCATTGAATTAGCTTCTTTATGCATTTTTATTGGGTCTTCTCTTACACTCATGAATTATCACTCATAATCGTATCTATTTTGCAGTGACTCCCATTTAGATTTTCCTCTCATAAATGCTTGCTTCGAAAGAACAGAACTAAATGGCAAATGGCATAACATAAAAGGCTCTTCCAACATGCAGGTAGTGAGGGAACTTGATGCTTCGATGCATTCACTGCGGTACAGAGTTTCCACTTTATCCGTTGAGAAGTAACTGTGAAAAATGCGGCGGCATACTGGAATTTATAGTTGATTTGCCTGCAGCGGAAAAGTTGAAATTTTCGAGAGAGCAAGGATTCTGGAGATATAGGCAGATGCTTCCGCCAGTTAAACATATGGTCAGTTTGGGAGAGGGCGGAACGCCATTGCATAAGGCTGAAAGACTTGCCAAAGCCGTCGGATTGAAAGACCTCTATTTGAAGGATGAAACCCGCAACCCCACAAACTCTTACAGAGATCGCGCAGCAGCTTTCTTGACATCAAACGCGATTGATCAAGGTTTTGAGGCGATAGTATGCGCCACTAACGGGAACATGGGTGCCTCTTTGTCCGCTTATAGCGCAAAAGCAGGGCTGATTTGCCACGTGTTGGTTCCCAAAGTTGTTGATGTTGGAAAGCTGGCGCAGATGATTGCTTACGACGCCGTCATCGAGGAATCAGGCTACACTGTGGATGACTCAATCCGCAAATCCTCTGCCTTAGCCAAGGAAACAGGCTGGTATCAAGCCACTGCCGAGCTTAACCCCTTGGTCGTTGAAGCCCAAAAAACTATTTCGTTCGAAATTAATGAGCAGTTTACGGTTCCTGACTGGGTTATAGTTTCGATGGGAAGCGGCGGCACCATCTATTCTCTTTGGAAAGGGTTTAAAGAACTCAAACAACTAGGGCTAACCCGCTCGTTGCCGAGGATGATAGGAGTCCAAACAGAAGGCTGTGCTCCAATAGTCAACGAATTGACAGAACAACCATCTTCGAAATTCAGCTACCCATCTACACGAGCATTAGCCATTCTCGTTGGCGAGCCATTACAAAGCGAATTAGCAATAAAAGCGATTCAAGAATCAAACGGCTTAGCTTTAACCGTCTCAGACGCGGATATTTTGGCTGCAGAACTTCAAGTCGCTAAACTTGAAGGAGTCTTCGCTGAACCAGCCAGCGCAGCCACGGTAGCAGCATTGCAGAAACTGAAAGTTGACCTAATTTCCAGCGACAGCAGCGTAGTCTGCCTTATCACGGGGAGCGGGCTAAAAGCGACCGATGTTCTTCAGGTTATGACGAAAAAACAGAAAACCGCAGGTTTAGGGCTTGCGGTAAGTACTAAACAAAAAATCCTTAAAATTCTCAGTGAAAACGACACGTACGGTTATGATTTATGGAAGCAACTGGGCAAGATAATGACACGCGCCGCCGTCTATCAACATCTTAACGAACTGTCAGATAGAGGGTTGGTGGTTGGCTATGAGGAAAACGGCAAGAAATTCTTCCGAATTACGGAGCGTGGAAAGAAAGTTTTGGCAGCATTCGACGATATACAGCTGCTGTTGTGATTGTTGGTTCCGTAACGCTTATTTGATAGTATAGCTGCAACTATACTAAAGTTGCAACTGTACCAAGGCGAAAAACATGCAACCTCAAGTCGACAGAAAAAGAATCACCCTCATAGTTGCACAGGCAGGAGTCATGGCAGCCCTTGTCGCGGTCACAACCTTCCTCGTGCAAGTCCCCATCCCAGCCACAAAAGGATATCTAGACTTCGGCGACATCATGATCTTCGTCAGCGCTCTCACTTTTGGTCCAATCGTTGGCGGATTTGCAGGCGGCGTTGGGTCTGCAATATCCGATGTAGCCAGTGGGTACTCCTACTTTGCACCGTTCACCCTTATCATAAAAGGCGCTGAAGGACTCATAGCTGGCTTAATATCAAACGGACTAAGCAGAAAAAGAGACAGCGTTGCCGTTGTAATCGCAGGCGCTGAAATGGTAAGCGGATATTTCTTAGCTGAGTTCTTCGGGTTGTCAGAAGGTTGGGCAGCGCTGGGGGAAGTGCCCTTCAACATATTGCAGATAATCGCAGGCGGAATAATCGGGATTCCAATAGCCATTATACTTCGCAAACGACTTCCAGAAGCCTGGAGAAACCACAGGATAAGACAAAATGTTGCCACAACTTAAAAGCTAGATTTTACAGTGGATAAGCTATGAAACTGCCGCCTGGAAAAATCCCCGTAGACATCCTAAAAGAAGTAGTATTCAAAAACCTGGGAGCGACCGTAGCGAGGTTGTTTTAGGTCCTACGACAGGATTAGATGGCGCTGTGTTAGATGTTGGAAGCAAGAACGCCATCGTTTCCATGGATCCAATCACTGGTGCAGTTGAACGCATCGGATGGGAAGCCATCAACATCAACGCTAATGATGTGGCGACGTTTGGGGTTGAACCCGCTTTTTTCTTCTCATGCTTGCTTTTGCCAGAGAATGCTGATAGCAAAATCGTCGAAACCATAAGTAACCAGATGAACTCTGCCGCCAAGGAGCTTGGTATTGCGATTGTTGGAGGACATTGCGAATCAACTCCGGGGCTGGCTAATCCTATTGTTGTTGGCTGCACAATGGGCTTAACTGAAAAAGGCAAATACGTTACTGCCGCAGGCGCTAAAGCAGGTGATAAGCTGATTTTAACAAAGAGCGCTGGAATTGAAGGCACGGCAATTTTAGCTTCCGACCGCGAAAAGCAACTAAAAAAAGTTTTTACTCCGAGCGTGCTTGAGAGCGCCAAACGCTTCTACAGCCAAATAAGCGTTGTAAAAGACGCATTAACGGCTTACAAAACAGGCGGAGTCCACGCCATGCATGACCCAACAGAAGGCGGAATACTAAACGGCATCCATGAAATGGCAGACGCCGCTGGCTTGGGCGCACGCGTTTTTGAAGAAAAAATTGCGGTTGAACCTGAAACTGTCAAAATCTGCAGGTATTATGAAATTGACCCTTTGCAGCTGATTAGTTCAGGCGCATTGCTTATTGCTGCACAACCAGAAACCGCAAACAAAATAATCGATGCCTTAAGCCTAGAGCACATTTACGCTGACGTTATAGGCGAATTCAACCCGAACCCCAACAAACGAATACTCATGCATAAAGACAACACGGCAGAGATGCTGGCAAGACCAGTCTCAGATCATTTATGGATAGCGTTAACGCGTTAAATTGGTCTTATCCCGATTGGCATCAACTGTATTTAATATTTTGTTACAGCCCAAAAACAAGTAAACCTTAGCGCCCTCCGTTTACTCAGTCTGGGGACATTTGTTTTTCGAATACCACATTTGGGCTCCCCACCCCTGGATTGTCTTCTATGAGTTTTTTGAGTTCTTGCAGGGATATATTCGAAGCAATGATTGGCAGCTTATCTCCAGCTTTCTTCGAAAGGAACCTAACGATTCTATTTTCTATAATCTTATTCTCAAAAACCACAAATCTTACAGTGAAATTGTTTTGCTCAAGAATCTGAAATATTTCATCCATTTTTTCAGTATCAAGATAAGGAGGCCAAGGATGCAGCTCTACAAGAATTTTTACGTTCCCCTTGAGAGTTTTAGCCATTCCCTTAATTATCTGGTATTCCCAGCCTTCCACATCCATGCGAATGAGGTTTGGATGAGCTTTATCTTTAAAGAATGTATCCACTGTCTCCACCGACACTTCCTGTGCCCTAACGAATTTGCCAACAACTGCATTTCTGTTCATAGTACACAAATTAGACTTGTCTGAAACGCAAATCTCTGATTTCTCATCTTTCTCGCCAAAGGCAAACTGAAACATCGAAACATTCTTCAAATTATTTAGTTGCACGTTCTTTTTCATTTGGTTAAAATTGGTTAAAACGGGTTCAACAGCGTAAACTTGACCGCTTTTCCCTACAAGTTGTGATTCAACCAAAACGTAATAACCGATATTGGCTCCAATATCTAAGACAACATTGCCTTCTTTGAGGACGCCTGAGTGCATCAAATAAGTTGTGCAGATTGGTTCTCTTTTTTTATACCTAAAAAGATCCAGATTAATGTCATGTTTTCTCGGAAGCAAAAACATCTTGGAATTGTTAACTTCTACAATAGCATTTTCAGGAATATATTCTAGACTTGCAAGAATTGCAAGAATACGCCTCAATGACAACACCAAAATCTCAGAAACTGTCTTACTAAAGCCCTCCTTCTTAGCTCGTTTGATAGTCCTATAAAACGGTACTGGCATTTTTCAACGACCACCTCTGCCACAAGTTTTAGCTATTACTTTCATTGAAACCATGTTCCCTAAAAATTTCTACATTGCATAGAATCCGCGATGCGGCACCCCCAAAATAAAGGGCAAAAGCATTTTGAGTGTGATTCTTTTCTGAGGTCAAGATGATTTCTGGTTTATTTTCGAGAGTTGACATTCTTTGGGGAGCACAATCTACACTTTCGTTAACCTCGGTGCCAAGTTTTGTGATTTCTTGCCGTCCATGTTTAACCAAAATTGCGTTTACCCCTTTCAAGGGTATAGCTATGCACATTCCCGTTTTAAGTTTTCTTTCAATAAAACATTTTGCTTCAAGATATCGCAGGATTGCTAACCTATTCGACGTTGCACACTTGGGCTGGCGAAGCAAGCTTCTTTAAGTTATCAGCGCCTTCGGCGTATCCTGAAGCAACCAATACGTCACCTACTTGGATTTTTGAGTCTGCTCTAGGACGCAAACATTTCTCGCCTCTTTTAATTACTAAAACCCACATACCGGTGTCTTCGCGCACTTGCGCTTCTTTAAGAGTCTTGCTTACAAGTGGAGAATCCGCAGTAACGCAAGCTTGGGCGACTGTTTCCTCTGCTTCTTTAATTGTCAGCTTCAAAATTGGATGCGGTTCAATACCTCTTAGAACAACTTCAGCTATATCCGCAGCGGCATCAGCGATTTTTTCTGTTGCTACACCTAACCGAATTAAGCCTAGAAAACCTGAGGCTTCTTCTTTTTTGAAATCGCTGGTTAAGGCAAGTAATTCGAAATCAGTGTGCATTTGGTCCATGCGTTCTTCAAGGCGCTCGACTTCTTCAGCTAGTTCTTTACTGTTTAACATCAGGGAAGAATAAGCTAAATCCAACATTAACTCAGATGTGTCCTTGAGTTCTACGAATCTTGAAACGATTTCTTCGAATTTCGCGCGTTCTGCAACGTCTAATTTTGCAAGTTCGCCTTGAGCTAAATCTTTAAACTTTTCAATGCCTAATGATGCTCCTCGAGTAATTAGGATGTCACCTTGTAAGACTCGTTCTGTGTCCTTGGGGTCGAGTATCCAATCTTTATTTCGGCGGATGGCAATAATATCAACGCCCATTTTTGCAGCTAAATCCAGTTCATCTATTCTTTTCTTGACAATCGCTGAGTTAGCCATAACGGTCACTTTCATTAAGCGTTCTTCTACTTTTTCAAAGATTTCGCCAACTATGGGGTGAATGCCAATGTTGCGAGTTACTATGGCTGCTATGTCGGCGGCAGCATCTGAAATTTTATTTGTGGAAGAAGCTACTATGGAAATGCCAATCATTTTCTCTGCGTCTTTTGGGTTTCTGGAGGCAACCATTAATTCCATATTTAGAAGGTATGCCAACGTATCTACTCGGCTTTCAAGCGCGAGAACGTCTTCAGCAAGGTCTTTGTCATTATACAAAGCCGCGGAATAGGATAAATCAATCATTAGTTCAGATAGATTTTTCATTTCAAGCAAAAGCTCTCTGACTGGGATGGGTTTGTATTCTATCTTTTCAAATTTAGGCATATTCTAGAGGTCACTCCACCATAAAATATGGCTCTGAATTATTTTAATTATACCCTCAACCTACCCGATTAGAAGTAAAGCTAATAGTAAAGCTGATGAGGTTACTATGATTGCTAATGAGGTTTCAATTGGGATGACAAAATTATCAGGGTTCAAGCCTCTTCTGAATGTTAATATCGCGATAGCATAAGATAAAAGCACTATCCCTATGACAGCGATCACGTTAGATAACCAAATTATTAACATAAAATTAAGCACGCTTGATAGTGGAAACACACGGTTAATCGCTAGAGATATGAGTGCTAAAACGGTGGAGATTAAAAGCGAAGCTGTCCATGCGCTAGTAATGTTTTTAGTATGATTTTTTATTGAGGAGAAAGAGGGCGTGAGTAAACCTAAAGCGAGCTTAGTGTTAGCTGTAGAGCCTACAACTGAGCCTACATTGCTTACCATGTTAATTAAGGCTGGGTAAATCGTGTAAATTTCTTTCTGGTTTTTTGCGGTGTTACTTATTCCTTTGAAAACGGTTCCAGTCAGGGTTAGAATTACGGCTACAAACATTAGCATAATAAAGGATTCTCTTATGTTTTTCAGGAATTCAGGTTCCTGCTTGTCTTGTGATATCAAATATAGAACCAGAAACACATGTGTAAGACCGATAGCTAGAATTGCTAATCTGCCAAAATAGGGCAAAAAGAAAAACAAATTTAACACTCCAATGTAGCAGAGGGTTATGAAAATGACGGCCGCTGTAGATATTATTGGATAAACTACGATGTCAGGGTCTAATCCTCGTTTGAAAGAAACAAAGGCAACCTTGATAGTTACTAAAGAAAAAAGCAGACCTATAGCCAATGTTGAAACCATTACTGATACTATAGCTGGGAAATCAGCTATGGGTATACGCAAAATCAAGTAACCGAAAAATAAAGAAATTACGCTAACCGTTAGGCTTGTTGCTAAAGTTAATACAATTATGGCATGGATTAATTTCTGGAAGCTTTTTGTATTTCCGGAAAATCGCGGGTAAATCGTGCCAAGATGCAAGGCAGTGCTTAAGCGACCACTAAGTAAACCGTTAATTATTCTTATGCTTATGAATGCTGGATAAAGAGCCAAGGCCCAAGGTGCGAGCCTGAAAACATTAAGCTGGTAAGCAATAAGAAAACCAGCAATTAATCCAGCTATGTCAAATGAGTAAGCTAATGTTGTTTCCTTGAACATTCCCCAAAAATTTCTAGAAAGGTCGCCATGTGAAATTCTGGTTGCCTCCTTAAAATTCGTCAAAAAGGAGTTTTTTTATAGTTAATCTTGGAAAATTATTGGTTAATGATAGATTGAAATTAAAGTGAATTTTAGTTATACTCAACGAAGCTGATGCCCCAAAGCCCTTTAACTGCCCAATTAACGTTTTTGAAAGGCATCTATGTCTTAAATAGTTTCTGTCGCGGCAATTTTCGGCTAAAGTGTTTTCTCAGTAATATCGAATCCGAAAATGTTAATGCTTTATGCAGTATAGAACTCTTTGTTGAAAGTGTCTTGATAAGCTCTAAGACCATCTGTGACCACGAAAGAATGTAAAGTCTTAGCGAGCGAGAGACTTAGCCCTAATTAACCAAAGAAACAATATTTTTTGTTTGATAATTCTCTACTTTGCCTGCGTTTTGCAAGGAACGGTTTTTAAGAATGATGTTTCTGGTAATGATAGAACGGTTTCACTCTTGGTTGAGTGAGCACTGGCGGAGAAAACCGTGGCAAATGGAGTTAAACCCAATCCAGAAATATTCACCGTAAAAGAAAACGTGCCCTTAGCGCAGCCTCCCGTAACCGCAGAAGAAGTTCTGACTCTGCCAACAGACGAGTTATTATCTCGACTTGGAACTTCACCTCAGGGCCTAAGTTCCCAACAAGCGGAACAAAATCTAAATATTTATGGCACTAACGAATTCGCACGAAAAAGGAAACGTTCCGGTATAATCAGTTTTCTGCTTCACTTTAAAAGCCCCTTGATCATCATACTTTTGTTTGCAGCTGCTTTTGCTGGCGCCACTGGCGATATCGCAGACTTTACAATAATAGTCGTTATTGTATTAATCAGCGTCGTTATTGATCACTATCAAGAATCCAAAGCGGAAAATGCCGCTGAACTTCTCAAAGAAAAGGTCAGTACCACGGCCACTGTGCTTCGTGATAAAATTAAGACAGAGCTTAAACTTTCTCAAATTGTTCCCGGCGACATAATTTACCTCTCTGCTGGAGATATCATCCCTGCAGATTCAAGAATAATCAGCGGTAAGGATCTCTTCATAAATCAAAGCAGTCTAACCGGTGAATCGTTCCCTGTTGAAAAGACAGCCAATAGGTTGGAGTCCATAAACTTATCATCCAGTTCGATTACTGAATGGAACAATTATCTGTTTATGGGCACTTCGGTTGTAAGCGGCAGCTCAACGGCAGTTGTTGTGAGAACTGGTGGCTCTACAGAATATGGAAAAATTGCTAAGAAACTTGTTGCAAAGCCTCCTGAAACAGAATTTGAGCGAGGCGTAAAAGGGTTCAGTTACCTTATCATGCAGGTTACGTTCGTATTGGTTGTCTTTGTTTTTATTGTGCTTGCCCTGTTCCATAGAGGATTAGTTCAATCACTTCTATTCTCAGCTGCCTTGGCAGTGGGGTTGACCCCTGAACTTCTGCCGATGATCATTACGATGAACCTTTCTAAAGGTGCTGTAAACATGTCGAAAAAAGGTGTCGTAGTGAAGCACCTGCCTTCGATTGAAAACTTTGGTAGCATGAATGTTTTGTGCACAGACAAAACAGGGACCTTGACGGAAAATCGCATATCACTGGTGTTGCATATTGATTCGGAAGGTAACGACGACGACAAGGTACTTTTGTATTCCTACTTAAACAGTTATTATGAAACCGGGCTGAAAAGTCCTCTGGACGACGCAATCCTATCTCATCAGGAAATTAATGTCGAAAGTTTCCAAAAAATCGATGAAGTCCCATTTGATTTCGTCCGAAGACGTGTTTCTGTTGTGGTTGAAAAGGGAAGAGAAAGATTCTTCATAGCAAAAGGTGCTCCAGAAGACATCCTGAAAATTTCCAATTACTGCGAAATAGGCGGTATTATACAGGATATTAGTGAAGAACTGCGAAGAAAGATTGAGCAAAAATACGTTGATCTGAGTGCAGAAGGCTTAAGAGCTTTAGGTGTTGCATATAAAAAACTCAGGGAAGACAAAGCTGTTTACTCAGTTAATGATGAAAACGACATGGTGTTTCTTGGCTTTGTCGCTTTTCTTGATCCTCCGAAGGAAACGGCAAAAGAGTCACTGCGGCTTCTCGCCAAAGAAGGAATAGAGCTAAAGATCTTAACCGGCGACAACGTGCTAGTTACTAGAAAAGTTTGTAACCAACTTGGCTTCGAGATTAAAGGGGTTGTTCTCGGAAGCGACATGCTCCAAATGAACGATGATGCGTTAGCTCGAGTTGTGGAAGAAGCTAACGTATTCGCACGGGTAACTCCAGTACAAAAAGACCGAATAATTAATTTGTTGAAAAGCAACGGTCATGTTGTTGGCTTCATGGGTGATGGCATCAACGATGCTCCTTCCCTTAGAACATCTGATGTTGGCGTTTCTGTTAACAACGCCGTAGATGTGGCGAAAGAGTCTGCTGACATTATACTTCTAGAAAACGACTTGACCGTGCTAGCTGAAGGTGTTATCGAGGGGAGAAAAACTTTTGGTAACACTATGAAATACGTTATGATGGGTATTAGCTCAAACTTCGGTAACATGTTCAGTGTCGCGGGTGCAGCATTATTTTTGCCCTTCCTGCCGATGTTGTCCGTACAGATTTTGTTAAACAATCTTCTGTACACGCTCTCTCAAACTACAATAGCTACAGATAATGTCGATGAAGAATACATTGAGCGCCCCAAAAGATGGGACATTTCCTTCATCAGAAACTTCATGATATTGGAAGGCCCAATTAGTTCAATCTTTGATTACGCTACGTTCTTTACAATGTTCTTCATTTTTGGTATTCCGGTAACTGCAGCAGCTACGGGCATCCCGTTGGCAACAGTTTTTCAGCAACACCAATTCCAAACTGCATGGTTCGTAGAATCGCTTATCTCTCAAACATTAGTAGTATTTGTCATTAGGACAAGGCAATCGCCCTTCTGGAAAAGCAGACCAGGTAAATACTTGGTATTAAGTAGCCTCTCAGTAGTTGCTGCAGCCCTTATAATACCCTATACAGTGCTGGGGAAGCTGTTTCATTTTGTGCCCCCCCCACCGCTGTTCTACGTTGCGTTGTTACTGATGATTGTTACCTACTTGTTTCTGGCTGAGATCGTGAAGAAATGGTTCTACAAACGGCATGCGTTCAGAATTGAGCAGGCTTTGGTTCCGAAAAGAAAAACCTTCTACCTCAGCAAGGGTGCACGGTTAGTGCAGGATGTAGCTGCTGTAGTATGTTTGCGTGAAGAGAACGAGATTTCTTTTGATTCTTTGATTGAAGACCTGTCGAGAAGTTTAAACTACCCCATTGATTCAGACAGAGTATATCAGAGCCTGCAGTATTTGCGTCGGGGAGGATTAATCGATGTTGATTGGCACAGTCGAGTAATCAAAAGGACAGCGTCTATCAAAGAGTATATTACAAAACAGATTGCAACCAGCTCTACGTGGTCGTTGGTATATGATGATTGGCTTCGTATAAACAGGGCAATTCAAGAGAAATACGGCAAAGCCAACCCAGACTTCCAAGATCTTTTCTCGCCAAGGCAACGTTAAATCTGGTTTTTGGTTCTATCCTAATCGCGCGTCGCTAGGAGCAGGCATGACAGCTGCGGTGATAACTGCGGTGAGTTGCTAAATTAGCCTTTTTGTTAATAGGGGTAAAGCTGACTGGGCGAAATGCAATAAAGCGTATTTCATCTAAACAAGCATATATTGCAACCCAAAGAGGCAGGGTGTTTAGATGCGGATAATTGTTTTTATAGTTCCAATTTTAATACTGTAAACACCAACTAAGCAGCTGGTGAAATTTGTTTGACGACAGACATCAAAAAAGCAGCATCTATTGTGAGACGTTCACTTGCTACAGGTAAGCCTCACCATGCTCAATGGCTGGTCACAAGAAAATGTAACTACCGCTGCGCAGGTTGCGACGTCTGGAAAGAACAAGACGACAGAGAGCTGGCAACGGATGAAATAAAAAAAGGATTAGATATTCTAAAAAATCTCGGCATAGTTGAGCTTGTAATATCAGGCGGTGACCCGCTGCTTAGAGATGACATAGACGAGATAATTGATTACGCCTCAAAACTTTTCATCACAACCGTTTATGATAACGGAAGCATGGCTACCAAAAAAATCGATGCCCTACGAAATGCAGATTTCGTGGCAATTTCAATAGACAGCTTGGACGAAACAAAAAACGATGAAATAAAGAATGTACCAGGCGCATGGAAGAGAGCAATGGAAACCGTGGAAAAGCTTCACAATAAGGGAATCAATGTTAGTGTCACGCCGACAATTTCGCAAAAAAACCTTTATGAAATAATTGATATAACTAATTATTTTACAAAAAAAGGAATCCCCGTTTGGTACTGTCTTTACTCGTATGACGCTTCGGAGGACGAAAAACAACTATTTAGGATTGGCAAGGAAAACAATGATTTTGTGATAGAAGATAAGCAAGCCATGGTTAAGCTTTGCAATTCCCTGATTGAAATGAGAAAGAAAAATAAGAAAATCCTAATGACAAACAAACTTCTAAAAGCTTTACGAAGCTTCTATGAGGAAGATAAGAGAACATGGAGATGCCAGGCACTACGTAACTTCATAGTCGTTGACCCTTTAGGCAGAGTTGCAGGGTGCCACAGCCACAATTTTGTAGGTTCAATATTTGATTTGCCTAAGATGTGGAAAAGTCAAGAATTCAAGGAACTCCGCGAAGTTTACAATGAATGCACAAAATGCAACTATCTATGTTATATTTTCTATTCTCTTCAGGGAAGCCCATCTGGCTATTTATCGTTGGCTATGGACCAGTGGAAAAACGCTGGGTTAGTATTCAAAAAGAACTAAGGAACAGAAAGAACCATGTTGCCTATTACCCTGCAGAGAACTTCAAAAACCTCTTCTGCATTCAAATTATCGGTATCTAAAACCAAGTCAAACGGTGCAAAATCTTCGCCTAAAACGAAACCGTAAAGCTTCTTGTAAATTGCTTTTGTCCTAGCTTCTTTTTCTTCCAACACTCTGAATGCTTCATTAACGGTTATTTTGTCGCGTTCGGCTACTCTTGCCGCTCTCTTCTCAATTGAAGCCATCAGCCAAATTTTAAAACCCTCATTAAGCAACCATGGCATGGTCCAACTATCTAAGAGAACATTTCCTTGCTGCGCATATTTAAGCAGCTTAGCATCTACTGCCTTGTCAAATTTAGGATCATTCACTCTTTCCTTAAGAAAATTTAAGCCTTCAGGGCTCTCCCACCAGCCTTGACGTGACACGTCATAGCCTTCTGCCTTTGCCAGTTCTTTAAGCGCGTCGCCACCTGAATAACATTTTAGATTGTATTTTTCCGCAAGCTTTTTTGATAGAGTGCTTTTTCCTGTTCCAGCCATTCCTGAGATGCAGACTACTATGTTCTTGTCAGCAAAGCATAATTTTGCGTTTTTAGCCATTTAGCGCCACCACGTTTTTCGCGTCAAGTTTCAATTGGCATTATGCCTATTAATCGCGACGCAAGCAGACCTAAGAAGAACGAGCCGATTGGGTACCAGTAAAGGACTGGGAGAGCGCCGATGCCTGGCACGTAAACCATAGAGGTACCTCCAAAAGTGGGCGTTAACACAAAAAACCAAAAAATAATGTAAACAAAAGAGAATGCAAATTGGACCATTTGCGGCTTCATCATTTGTGCCTGCATGTTTTTTATTTGTGATTCTCTCTTTTTTAGTTTTTCAACTTGTTTTTTATCGTTAGCTCGCATGGCAGCCATGGTTTCTGACCGGTATTCGTTCATTTCTTTCTGCATGACTCGGTATTGTTCCCACCCTACGAAGTAGTTGATTAGAACCTTGTTTATTCCAGTGTTGACGAACGCAATAACGGCTGCGATGAAAAAGATTAAAGTTGCTGCAAAAGCTGAATTGATTATAATCGGATAACTAATATCTAACGTAAATTCTGGAGTATTAAGGGCATTTACAGTCGTGTTTTCATTAGCGCCGATTATCCATTTGTAAGTTCCTGAGGGTTTAGGATTTGTTGCGTCAAAAGTGAATGTGATGCTCTGCCCCGAGCTTAGTCCTTCAGCAGAGCCATAGAGAAGAATATCACTATTTTCTTTGGTTATTGTCCAATTTTGTGAGGTTGGTTCTTGACTTATAACTATATTTCTAACATTACTGTATGCTGAAGGTATTGTAATCTTTGCACCTCCAAGATTGGCTTCCCCCGTGTTAGTTATAATGAAGGCATATGATGTTGCTTGGTCAACGCCAGAAGTCTTGGCCGAAATGGATGCTTGACAGCTAAGGTTTCCAGCAGCGTTTACTGATCCAGTTAATACGCTTAGAGCTGAAAATGTTACCAACGTAAACAGAAGGATAATAACTATTTTATTGAGTACTTTCATATGTCATTCTCCTTCTATTACTCCTTAACAATCACCGCAGTTTCCTCTTGGAACTGTATGCGTATCTTGTTTCCTTGTTAATAACCGTTTTTGCTATTCAGCCTAATTGTTTTAAGAAAAACTTCTTTTTCCAATACTTAGCTCAGTTCTACTTTGCCATTGATCCTTTCCAAAACAAGTAAAATCAAAACTCAAAAAGGAGAGATTTTAAAGCGAACTTGCTTTTAGCCTACTCTCCAAGGATTCTTCTGAAAGCAGGATACATCTCGGCTGCTCTTTCTTGCATTAACAACTCATAATACTGGTAAATGATACCCACCGACAGCAATATGCCTGTGCCCGTACCGAAGGCGCCAAAGAAATCTGCAGTCGCAGCTACAAACCCAACGATGATTCCGCCGAGAACCGTGACTACAGGAATGTAACGTTTAAGGATAGCTTCTATGGGTCTTACTGACCTGCGGTAACCAGGAATCTGCATGCCTGAATCCATAAGCTGCTTGGCAACTTTTGAGGGACCCAAACCGCCAACCTCAAGCCAAACCAGGGAGAAAATAGCGCAGAAAACCACAAGAATACCCAAGTAAAAAGCAGCCCTTAACGGGGCAGCTATAACTTGTTCAATATTAGCTGGCGCAGTCGTATAGTAAGCAAGCCCGCCTACGGGCACGATGTTAGTGGTAGCACTGGTACCAGTGCCTGAAGTTGTTGTGTTAAATTGACCTATTATCTGGAATAAAAGAACGTGTTTTTCAGGACCAGGACGGCCCTGTGTACTCCATAGTAATTCTGAGAAGAAGTAAACGTTTGCGAACAATGCTGACGCAAATATAACTGGAAGGTTAGAAACGTACAGTAGTTTAATTGGGTATTTGCTTCTGAAGCCTTTGTATCCTGCATAACTCATTGGAAGCTCAATTCTAATTCCTTGCAAATAAATAACCACTAAAAAGACTGCAATAGTTGCAAAGAACCCGAGCAAAGATGGATAAACACCGGAAGCACTCCCAAATGCCCAATGCAAAAACGTCTGCCCATGGCTTAGCCAAGCTGAAAGAGAACCCACAAACAGACCAGTTTGTCGGCGAAAATGTATCCCAGATAACGCTCTGGGCAACGCCAGCCATGATGAACAAGCTGATTCCGCTGCCTAGTCCCCAGCCCTTCTGGACAAGTTCGTCCATTAACATAACAATTATGCCAGCGAAAATAAGTTCCAGAAAAATAACTAACGTTGCAGATCCAGTAATCGAACCGAACATGCCGCTTATAATGTACGCAGCAGCTTGAATACCTGTGAGAACAATAGTGAACACTTTACTTGCAGAAGTGAATAATCCTCTATCCTCAGCATTCGACATATCGCACTCAATAATAGAGGAACCAGCAAGCAACTGCAAAATCAAACCAGCCGTAACAATAGGCCCAATACCCAACTGCATCAACGTGCCATTATTCGAAGCAAAAATAACTCTCAATGAACTAAACGAGCTTTGGACAGCTGCTGAAACACCGTAAAGCGGGATTTGAGCCATAACAAGATAAATAATTAAGACAAGCCCAGTCCAGAAGATTTTCTCGTTAAAACTTACCTTTCGCTCAGGCTTTTTAATTTCAGGTAAAACTCTTCCTAATGGTTTGAAGAGACCTAGAAATCTTCCGGGCATTTAGTAACTTTACTCTCCGTTGATTGGGGAGCCTAGGATTTCTCCGCCGGCTTTTTTGATTTTTTCAGCCGCCGATTTTGAGTATGATGACACTTGTACGGTTAGAGGTTTTGTGACTTTACCTGTGCCTAAAAGTTTTGTGTAGCCCAATGCTGTCAGATTAATTTGAGGTTTTTCACCTTGATTTGTTTGCACTATTTCTTCTAGCTTTTTGAGGTTAATCGTGTTTTCGTGACGATGAAGACTTTGGGGTGAAGTGAAGCCATTTTTACCGAAATAATCAGGTTCTTGAGTCACGACCAAGCTCCACAAGTGCTTGTGCCTTCCAACTTTCCTGTGCCCTTTGGAGCCTGAGTCTCGGTGTTGACCTATCCTTCCGTAGCCTACTGTTCTTGAACCTCTAAATTTCCGTATTTTTCTAAGTTTATGCGGCATTTTGACCAGCTTCTTTATTTATTGCTGTTTCAGCTTTTTTTAACTTTATTTCTAGCACACCGTTTTTGAATTTGGTGTACATGACGTCTGGAACCACTACCTTCGGAAGATTTAAACTTTTATAGTATCTGCGATCTTTCGATTTCGCCGAGAGGATAATTTTTTGATTCTTTACATGAATTTTGAGGGTTTCTTTATTAAAACCTGCGATTTCCGCTACAATCGTTATATAATTATTTTCTTGGAATATATCGATTAACGGTTTTGGCTCTTGGAAATTGCGTTCAGCAAAGCTTTTAGATGGCCGAAAGCTTGAGTGAACAGACATTGATTTTAGACGGTAAGCATGCTCAGGTTGAATTACCCTTTGTTTTTTGCTTTCTGCCGCTCGGTCGTTAAAATCTAGCCATTTACGGTTTTTTGTGCTTCTACGCCATTTTGCGCTCGTGGTTTTCCCCCTCCAATTAACTAACGGATTTCTTCACTCCCACTATAAAACATATCGCACACAAACAGTGAGAAAACACGCATTAGCCCTGAAGCAGTTTACCCATGAAAAAGATGATTGCATGCTAATTCTGCAGTCAGTAAACCCGAACGCTCGGAGTTCATCACCAATCAAAGAACAAAAAAGCAAGTTCGCTATCTCATGCATCAAAAATTAACGAGTTAGCGAATTAAAGCGATAGCACTTAAACGCTAAAGCATATGTTTGGCAAATTACTTTCCAAATTATTGGTAAAATAATTAACTGTTTTAGGAAAATGTTTAACAATGATGAATCTGCAACAATTTTCAAAAAACCGTAAATAAAAAAACTATGTTTAAACGCAGATTAAATCATGCGTTTTACTAATTCGTTTATTGCTTCTCCGCGGTAGCCTGCTTCGCCGCCTGCTTTGAAGCCTTTCTTGGTTTTGCCCTTGTAGCCTTTGCTTGGCGGATGCAACTTGAATAGTGGCTGCACATCGGGCAGTTTCTGGAATTGCACTTTGCAGTTTACTATGGCTTCTGCAAGGTCATCGATGGAGTTGTAGCCTGCTTTCTTGATGTATTCGTCTGTTAATTTTTTGTCGCCTGCTAACCTTGCACGTTTCTGAAGCATCATGGCAACGGTTTCTTTTGAGGGTTCGCCGTATGTGACGTAGCTGTTTACGCGTTGCAGCATTCCCTTGTATGATGGTCGACTATCGATGAGTACTGCATGGTTTGTATGCAGTAAATGCAAGAAGTCAAGGGTTTCTCGTGTTTCCCGCTGGGCACTAATTGTACCACGAACTTTAACGACGACAAGGCACCTGCACTCTTCTGTTTTCTGCGCCATCTTTACTTCACCCAGTCCACTTGAGTAATCAAATTATATGTCTTTTGTAAACCATCAAAGATCGCGTATGCATAAGACGGCACTGTTCGTGTTGAACCGTAACTTCTCATCCACAAGTCTTTCACGCCAGCTAAGCCAAAGATGACTTTAGCTACTTCGCTTGAAACTAAGCCTAAGCCTCTAGGTCCCGGAACAATAACCACTCGTACACCGCCGCATTTTCCCTCAACTTGGAACGGAACTGAATGAGGTTTACCGCAACCGCACTCCCAACTTCCGCAGCCGCGTTTTACTGGAATAATGTTTAAGCGAGCATTCACAGCAGCTTTCTCAATGGCGTTTCGCACTTGACTGGCTTTCCCTGAGCCTAAGCCAATGTAGCCATCTCTGTTTCCGACGGCAACTATGGCTTTGAAACGGGATTTTTCGCCAGCGTCAGTTTGCTTCTGTACTAAGTTAACGTTTATGACTTCTTCTTGAAGATCAGGAATCAACGAGTCAACAATTTGGGGCTCAGAAATTTTTATCCCGCTAAGGAAGACATCTTCAATGGTTGTTATTTTGCCTTCCTGAATCATCTTGCCTAAACGGGTTTTCGGAACCCATGTTTCTAAGTTAGTTTGTCTTTCTCTTTGCATTTGACCTGAACGACTCATGCTTTCTTTCCACCTTTCTTACTTGCCTTTTCTTTTGGTGCGGCTGGTTCCTTTGCTGCAGTCTTTGGCTTTGCGGCTGCTTTCTTAGTAGACGCCTTTTTTTCCTCGACGGAAACTTCCTTAGCAGGTGCCTTTTTCTCTTCAGTTGTTGGTTTGGCAGCCTTAAATGAGCCGATGATTTCAGCCTTTACTTTAGTGAAGTACTCAGAGATTTTTTCAGGCGCAACATTCTGCGCTGTGTACTTTGAGAATTTGGCAGTATACTCTTCAGACCCAGAACCTAAGCTTTTAGCGTACTTAGCTATATGTTCGCCTTTCATGCGTTCCTTAACAATCTTCTCTTCACTGTGAGGAACATCCACACCAGCATCTAAAATCCCGCTCAGTATAGCGAAGATTTTTGAGCCTTTGGTGGGAGAAATCAAGCCAATATCTAAGATTGCTTGTTCAACGCCTTTAGCTTTCGCCTTTAAACCGCAAAGCAAACCTGTAAGATATGCTGCGGGAACATTGCCAGTTGGAGCCTTCCAACCGTAATTCTTGACGAGTTCACGGCTGTTGGCTGAAGCTAAAATCTCATCACCATGCGGTTTAGCAACCGTTATTTGTACTGTAACATTCTTTAATGATGCTCGAGTAACAAGCCGAGGCTTTCCAGAAATAACCAGAGCCTTCCGCGCTTGGTAATCGGTTTTTCCTTCCCGTCTGCGTCTTAATTGCACACGGTAATTGCCGCCTTTTGCCATCTTAACGTTTCCTCCATAAATCATTAGCTTTTAAATTGCGCTCCAGTTCAGCTATAGACTGGAACCTTCCGCTGCCAGCCATCCTGTAATACTGGCTGTATGTGGCTTCAGTTATGATTCTGCTTGCCTTCAACTCGCGAAGCTTGCGCCTCAGAGACCTGATCTTTTTCATCCATGCCTCTTTCTTAGTTACCTTAGCGTAGCCAGCGCCAGTGATGCTGCCGGGACCACCACGCCTGCCCTTACGCTTTTTCTCTCGGATAATTTTTGCTCTGGATCTGCTTACGCCTTTCTCAGGCAAAGAATCAATGATTTTCTCGTGAATTAGCTTTCTCACTTCTTCGCGTGTAATTGCGCCTTCAACATCATCCATCCGTTCAGGATCAATCCACACGCGGTTTTCCCCAATCTTCAAGATTTGAGCCGCTAACCGTCTCTGACTACTTAGGTCCGTCATTGTTCCTTTTCTTCCTCCTCTGGTTTCGGCTTGGTTTTCTTTGGTTTAGCCTTGGTTTTCTTTGGTGTCTTTTCTTTCTTTGGTGCCTTCTCTTCTTCCTCGACCTTTTGATCTTCCGCTGCCACTGGCGTGCCGCCTTTGAAGACTTCTTCTATTTCTTCCTCTTCCTTCTGGGCCTTTTGCTTTTCTGTTAGCTCTTCGCCTTCAGCTACTTCTTCTTCTTTTTCTTTCTTTTTGGCTTCTGGTGAAGCTTTGAAATTTAAAATTTTAAGTTTAAGTTTTTTGGCTTCGGCAACAATTAGGGCGCGCTTTCTTTTGCCGACTGTGTGCGCTATGCGTGCGGCTTGAGTATTAGGGTCAACAGTGGCTAGGTCTTTTACATTGTAAACTAAAACTTCCCTGTATCCTGATGGATGCAGACCTCTGGCGATTTTTGGTCCCTTATAACCAACGCTTGCGCCTGGTGGCCAACCCTTGATTTTTCGTCTAATCTTATTATCCAATCCTCTGGGTCTCCGCCAACTTAAGCTGAACCTATCATACTTCCAGCTTTCAGCTCTTACAAATGCTGGTTTCTTGGTTTTGGCGCGTGCTCTAACTTTAAGTGCTTTTTGTGATAATGATGGTTTCTTTTCAGTCTTTTCAGTCATTAGGAAACTCCCTCATTTTTTTCGTATACGTATATGCCGTCAAGGAAAACACGTGGGTCTTTGCGCCTTACTCTTGTAGCCTGTTCAATGTTAGCGGCGGTTTGGCTTACATCTTCCAAGTTTACGCCTTCAATAATGATGTCTTCAGGTTCAATTTTCACTTTGACATCGCCGATTATTTTTACTCTGCGTGCCCTGCGTTCACCAGTAAAGTTTTCAATCAAAACAGATTTGTCTTGAACCTTTACTGAAATTGGGAAGTGCGAGAACACGATTTTCAGTTTATACGAATAGCCTTTTGTTACTCCAGTAATCATGTTTTGAATGTGCGAGTATATTGTTCCTACAAGAGCGGCTTCCTTTTTGCGTGGCCACTTTGCCCAAACGCGAATATTTTTACCTTCGCCTTCTATTGCGATTGGAACAAAAGAAAAGTCGCGTGTTAAGGAACCTTTGGCGCCCTTAACGTTGACTTTTTTGCCTTCTAGGCTGACGTCCACGTTATCAGGAACTTGAATAGTTTTAGATATTTCTGGAAGCCGCATAAATTACACCCTAATACACGAAGGCTAACAGCCTTCCTCCAATGTTCTTTTCTTCAGCATCCTTGTGTGCTATTACGCCTTTTGAAGTGGAAACAATCATTATCCCTAAGTCTCTGGAGGGCAAATACTTCTTTTCCCAATCTTCAAATTCACCCACTTTAGCTGGGTAGCGTGGTTTAATTGGTCCACACTTGTTTATTCTGCCCAATAATTGAACCTTGAATTTTCCAGAGCGTCCATCATCGATAAACTCGAATTCGCCTATGTAACCGTTAAGCTGCATTATACGTAGGACTCGCCCCAAAAGTTTAGAGGCAGGACTAATTATGCATTCGCGCTTGTTTCGCATTTCGTTGTTTACGATGGTGATCAATCCATTTGTTAAAGTGTCCATGTCTTTTAGCTCCTACTCATATTTTTTGAACCCAAGTTTTGGGGCTGCCTCTCTGAAACAGTGCCTACATAAATATAAATTGTAACGTCGAATAACTGGCCCATAAGAGCCGCATCTGACGCATGGCCGTGAACCTTTGCCGTATTTTCGTGTTTTCTTCAATTGTTGTTTTCCCATACATTCAGCCTCTGTTTAAACGATTTCGACTCCTAACGTTTGTTTGACGAAGATAATTGATTCTTCAGGTGTTAACATGTGCTTACGACCAATGGCTTGCTTTTCTTTTCGTCGAAGTTTCACTCGTTGCCCTGGACGATTAACAGAAACACAAATATCCATTCCAAAGATGCCTATGTCAGGGTCATATTTTACACCTGGAATTTCAATGTGTTCTTTAAGGCCGAAAGCAAAGTTACCGTGCACATCAAAAGAAGACTTTGAAATCTTGTTATCCACGACAGTTAACACTTTCTTTAGGAAGTCAATTGCCTTTTGCTTTCGCAGTGTTACGACAACGGCGATTGATTCTCCTTCACGTATGCCAAAGTCACGGATAGTTTTTTTAGCTTTTTTCTTTATCGGCGTCTGACCCGTTATTTCTTTGAGCACTTTATTGGCTTTTTCAAGCGGCTCACCTGATTTTCCAACGTTAAGGTTCACCACGACTTTTTCAATTCGAGGCTTGAGCATCGGATGCTCTTCCCAATTCTTAACTAAAGCTTCTTCCTCAGACAACCGCAGATGCCTCCGGTAAACCTATTAATGGTTCAGCTTCACCTATGGAAAAGATGAAGTCTAAGATTGTTTGATAACGAACACCGCTCGCGTCTTCTATAACTACTAGGGCTTGCCTTCGTTTTTTAGCCTCAGTCTTTTCTATTTCAACTATTTTGCCTTGTTTGCCAATGTTTTTTCCGCCAGTAATCACTGCTAAGTTTCCTTCCTTGGTTTTCAAGCTAAGAACTACTTGTTTTTCTGGATAAGAGATTTTTAGAATGTCAAAAGTGTCGTATGATGACTTCTGATGGTTTTTTTGGGTCTGCAACTTTTATGAGCATGTTTGAGCCGTCATGAAGTGCGATTTGCATGCCGTTTTTAACAGTGGTTTTGTCTTCAACGCGGACTAATTTGAAGTTTGCTTCTTCTTTGCTGATTGGATTTAAAACCAGTCCCTTACTGGATGGCATTACACGGTAATACTTGTTTGCATCAGGCATGGAGATAACATCCATTAAGCCGACTGGAAAATCATCTTTTTTCCTGACTTTCCCGTCAACCTGCACTTTGCCTTGAGCAAGTATCAATTTGCCTTCTTTCCTTGTTTGCGCAATGCCTAGAATGTCTCGAAGAACCAGCGTTAATGGTAGACAACTCTGGAGCGAGTGAGAACCAGATGAGGGCTTCACTACCCAAGGCAGTTCTTTTCTGTGAATTGGCCAGAACCTTGGAGCTGGCTTACGTTTCAGCCTTGCTGTTTTTCCTTTTTTACCCAAAATTATTGTCCTCCCTCAGTTTCTTTAGAGGCTTTACGTTTAGCACGCGGCTTAGGCGCCGTTTTCTTGGATGCCGCCTCTTTTGCTGGTGCTTCTTTCGATGCAGCTGTTTTTTTAGCTGCTGTCCTTGGCTTTGCTGCTTTTTTAGCAGGCGCCTTTTCTTCTGCTGGAACTTCTTCCTCGGCAGGTTTCTTTTTCGCTGGAGCTACTTTTTTAGCGGCAGGTTTCTTGGCGGCAGGCTTCTTGGCTGGTGCTTTCTTTGCTGCTGAAGCTTTTTCCACTACCTTCTCTGCTACTTTCTCAGGAACCTGTTTTGCTGGTGCTTCTTCTTTTGCAATTTCAGGTGCTACTGCTTTTTCTTCAATGTCAGGTTTTTCTTCTTCTATTTCTTCAACTTTTGCTTGCGGATGCTCTGGAGCCTTTTCAACTTTCTTTGATGGTTTTGCTTTTTCTTTTTTCTCTGGCTTTTCTATTTCCTTCTTTCTGCCAAGGATGATGTCTTTTCGCCATTTATCGTCAAGGTTGAGATTTCTTATTTCAACTTTGGATGGGTGTACTGGAAGGAAAATGTTTGTCCCATCAACTTTTTCACGTGTATACCCTTCAATATAGATTCGGTATCCTTTCGTGTCAACGCGTGAAACTTTGCCTTCAAAGCCCTTGTTGTCTCCGCGTTGAATGCGAACTGTGTCGCCCTTTCTTACTGGAAGAGTCTTTGCGCCTTTTGAAGCAGCGAGCTCGTTTGATAGGGGAGACGCCATTAGCTTGTGGCGCAGGTGAGCAGGAGCGTTAAAAAGTTTTTTTCGTTGTTTATCAGGATTTTTTACTCGTTTAGTATCTTGCATTGTCTTTGCACCTACACTATTATGCTTGAGGCACTTGCAATTCTTGGCCATCTTTCGGCTGCCTCTCTAGCCACTGGACCTCTTATTTCTGAACCTTTCATTTCACCATCAGGAGTAATGATTACTGCCGCGTTATCTTCAAACTGAACCCAAACACCATCCACGCGTCTGAAAGTTTTTCTTTGACGAACAATTACTGCTTGGAAAATCTTTTTTCTCATGTCAGGCGACCCTTGCCTAACAGAAACCGTTACTTTATCGCCTACAGTGGCAGATGGGTAACGCCGCAGTCGACCTTTATAACCCATGGCTTGAATTAAGCGCAGTACTCGTGCACCCGTGTTATCGGCGCATTTTAATTCTGAACCCGATAAAAGACCACGACTAATTTTTTGTCCGTGTGAAAGCATTCCTTTCGCTACAAGTGCTCTCTGTTTAGCTTTTGCCGCCATCCTACTTCTCCTCTCCTAATTTTTCAACCACAACAAAAGAAACGGTTTTGCTGACTGGTCTGCACTCGGCGATTCTTACTCTGTCGCCTTCTTTAACATCGATACAAGGCGGGTTATGGGATGCAATGTGACCGTGCCTTCGTTCGTAACGTTGGAATTTCGATGAGAACTGTAAGAATTCTCTGTCAACTATCACGGTTTTATCCATTTTAGCCGTGTGGACTATGCCGTCGAGCACACGCCCTCTTATTGCAAGAGTCCCATGGAATGGACAGTTTTGGTCGTCGCATGTTTTTTTAGGTTGCTTGAAAGATAATGACATTACCATAACCTCTTGATGCTTTTTTTAAGTCGATCCTCAGATCTGCCGACTAAAAGTTTACCGTCGATCTCTACAACTGTGCCATCATCAAACTTAAAGTTGAAGACGGCTGATTCTTTAATTACACTCTTCGCTTGCCCTTCTTGTAGGAAAGTGAAAGTGTTTTTTGTTTCGCCAACAACTTTGCCGCCTAAGCCAACATAGCATTTATGAGGGCTTCTGGCGACTTTGCCTTCAGCGCCAATAAACTCATAACGAATAATATCTGGGGTTACTTTCATTGGGAAGTCTCCTCAGTTTCTTTTTCAGCCTTAGGCTTCTTTGCCGGTTTCTCTGCTTTTTTCTTTTGTTTCTTCTCAGGTTCATTAGCGGCTTTCCTAATTCCCAGTTTATTCTCGTTTTCCACTGTTAATATTTTAGCGATTGATTTTCGCAGTTCTCTTACTCTTGTTGGGTTTTCAACTGTTCCGCCTGCGTTAATCATGGTTCTGAGGCGGGCCAGTTCTATGCGTAAATCAACAAGTTTGTTTGTTCTATCTTCTGAGGACATATCGACGATCTCTTTGATTCGCATTCTCGGCATTTACTTTTTTGCCTCCACTTTTGGTTCGTCTGCGATTTCTGTTGCTTGTACTTCTGCTTTTGGCTCTGCCTGAGACTCTTCTTTAGTTTGAGGTGGGGCTTGCTCTGGAACAGCTATTTTTTCTTCCTCGGGCGCTGACTCGAGAATTTTGATTCTATCAGGGAAATACGCGTCCGGCGGCATGATTTTTACTCTCACGCCGATAATGCCTGGCTTTAATTGAACATGAGCTTCAGCTTTTCTCATAGCCACTAAGGCTGGTTCTCCACATCGTGGAAAGTAGCCAGCCCTGAACTTTTCAAAACGTGCTCGTTCTGTGCTAAGTTTTCCGCTTATAACTATTTCAGCTCCAAGTGCGCCGGCTTCCATAACTTGATTTAATGCCCAAAAACCTGCGCGCCTAAAGTGAACGCCTCGCTGAAGCGCTGAGGCAACTCGTGATGCAATAACAAAGGCGTTAAATTCTGGAACTTCGATTTCTGAAACTGAAATCTGAGGATTGGAAACTTTAAAGTTTTGCTCTAGGGCTGAGGCGAGTTCTTTTATTGTTTCTCCGCCTCTGCCGATAACTAAGCCTGGACGCATGGCGTAAATTACAACATGCGTTCCAAGCGGAGTTTTGGAAATGTTTACTCCACCGTATCCGGCGCGGTCAAGCTTTTTTTGTAAAAATTCATCTATTTCTGTTCTTTTGATTGATTCTGTTATAAAACGTTTGACTATACTCATTTATTGTTCTCCTTGGATGGTGGGTTTCTCGTCTAGAACTATTTCGACATGTGTTGTAGTGTCATATTTTGGTGAAGATCTACCCTGCGCTCTTCGCATGTAACGCTTCAATTTCATGCCTTGATAGGCTGCTGCGTGAATTATGCGCAATCTGTCTACGTCTAAACCTTTATTTTCAGCGTTTGACTGCGCCGATAATAGGACGCTGAGGATTTGCTGTGAAGCTTTGATTGGATATCTTCCCGCAAAAGTGTTTGTGAGCCCATGGCGATGAGGCAATTTTTTGTTGTATCTTGTGTAGGGAATAGCCTTCTTTTTGGCTTCAACATCCCGCAAATACTGTTTTGCATCGGTCAGCATCATGCCTTTGATTGCTTTGCAGACTTCTCTTGCCGCTTTATGGGATACTTTGAGTTCTCTGCCGCTTGCTTTCGCTGTTTTTTCTGGATCAAGCAATTCTTCGATTATTGAGTATCCCCATTTTGGCATTATTACATCTCCGATGCGCAATCAAACACGTAAAAGCAATTTATATGGCTTTCCGTATCACAACTAAGATTTTAGTCTAAACCGACTAGTTAAGTTCCCTCACAGAGGGATGAATTTTCGTTTCGCGAGGTGTACAATTTTTGAATTGAGTTTAAGCTTTTATAGTTTTTCCAAAAAACCGCTTTATCTCTAATTTTAGTGTTGTTATCGTTTGGACAGAACATCAATAGTTGTGTTATCATTTTTGTTCAGGTTGTTTTGGGTTGCTTTTTAAGTTCAGGGTTTGAAGTGTTTGCAGGTAACGTCTAGAATTCTCGGGATTTCTCGCAATTTCTCGCAATTATCGGGAAATGTCATTAGGATAGTGCGGTTTACGTTGCCGTTAATTCGAAAGGTTAGCTTTTAATTGGTCGTTTCAGATAGAAGCCAACGTTTCATAAACTGAAGTGATTGAAAGTTCATAACCGATGGAGTCCATAAACCCTGACGCGCTACAAAAAAATGTTTAGAGACAAAGCGCCAAAAAACCTTTAATGGGGGTAGGCTGGGTCTTTTGTAAAGTTAAGTGCTAATAACAGGATTTTTTAAAATTGAATTTGGTTTGCAGCTGCGATTCGTTTATGTTTTACTTCTTAGAGTATTTGCTATTGCATCTTGTTAAAAAGGAAGCAACTGGGAATGTCAAGCAAAAACGAAAAAATCACTATGCTGCATGGCGCTGGCGGTACAGTCATGCACAGCTTGGTCAAAAACTACATTGTAAAATATTTCGCCGGCATAGGCAACGCTGCCGAGGTGCCATTAGAAGCTATGGATGACGCCGCAGTCATCGGCGACGTTGTATTTAAGAGTGATTCTCACGCGGTTAAACCCATATTTTTCCCAGGCGGCGACATTGGACGCTTAGCAATTTCAGGCACAGTTAACGATATCTCAGCTATGGGCGCACAGCCTTATGCGTTGGCTTGCGGGTTTATTTTGGAAGAAGGCTTACTGCTTACTGATTTAGAAAGGATTTTGGTGAGTATGCGAGAAACCTGCATTGAAGCAGGTGTTGGCATCGTCACGGGCGACACGAAGGTGGTGGAGAAGGGCAGTTTAGGCGGCCTTGTCATGAACGTTTCAGGAATCGGCAAAAGAACCCCAGCCTTAGACAGCAACCTAATGGTTGCGCGACAATACCGAAACGTTGCCGCGCGTTGGACGCTTGACTCGAACCTTGCCGCAGGCGACAAAATAATTCTGTCAGGAACCATCGGCGACCACGGATTAGCTGTGCTTTCGGCGCAGCAGGGCTTGACTTTTGGTAGCGGAATTAAATCTGATGTGAAACCGCTCAACCGCATGATTCAAAAACTTTTAGGCGAGGTTGGCGGAGTCGTCGCCATGAAGGACCCAACCAGAGGCGGCTTAGCCGATGCGCTTAATGAATGGACTGAGAAATCGAAAGTTGGCATATTAATCAATGAAGACAAAGTCCCCATCCGAGAGGACGTGCAAACTGCCTGTGACATGCTTGGTTTAGACCCGCTAGAAGTTGGAAACGAGGGAAAAATTATCATTGGCATCGTTCACGAGAAGGCTCAGCAAGCCTTAGAATTTTTAAGGCAGACAGAAGAGGGAAAAAAAGCGCAGATAATCGGCGAAGCCACAACACAATTCAAAGGCGTAGCCATGCAAACACTGGTAGGCGGCAAAAGAATAATCGCGAGACCCATAGGGGACCCAGTACCAAGAATCTGCTAAGCTTGGATAGCCACGTTTTTTGACCAAACCCTGCAGGTGCCTTCACTGCTCACCATGCATGCGCCAACAGGTTTCTCAGGCGTGCAGGCTTTCATGAACATGGGACATTGGTCGGGTTTGATTTTTCCGATTATTACAAGGTGGCATTCGCAGCCAAGCAGGATATCTTTGCCCTGCTCTACGTGGACACCATATTTTAACCTCGCATCGTAATCTGCGAGCGATTCACGCAGCTGCAAGGCGGAGTCTGGAAGCCTGCCGATGCCACGCCAGTTGCCGCCTGTAACTGTGAATGCTTTATTCATCATTTCCAGCGCTCGAATGTTGCCTTCAGGTTTAACCACACGCGGATACTCATTCTCCAGCTTAGCTGTCCCTTCGCTGTACTGCTTTACAATCATGTAAATAGCCATCAAAACGTCAATCGGCTCAAAACCAGCAACAACCGTTGGCATCCGATAAACCCTTGGAAACAACTCATAAGGCTTCAAACCAATAATCGCGCTAACATGCCCCGGCGCAATAAACCCATCAATCTGCAAATCGCCAACACCGAGCAGCAGCTCCATGGCTGGAGGAATCAAACGGTGAGAAACTAGAAAACTAAGGTTTTTTGGCGGGTTGCCGAGCGCTTCAACTGCGGTTGATGGAGCAGTAGTTTCGAAACCGACTGCGAAAAACACAAACTGCTTCTGAGGCTCATTTTTTGCCATTTCAACCGCGTCAGAAACCGCATATACAATTCTGACGTCAGCGCCAGCCGCTTTAGCCTCTAAAAGCGACATTTTGCTGCCTGGCACTCGTAGCACGTCACCGAAACATGTGACTACGATGCCCATCTGCGCTAACTGTACAGCTTCATCAATTTCAGCTGCGGGCACAATGCAAACGGGACATCCGGGACCAGCAATAACCTCAACATTCTCAGGCAAAAGACTACGCAAGCCATAATGAGTTATGGTCCACTCGTGGGTTCCGCAGACATGGCAGATTTTTATTTTTCCAGCTTTCGGCGCCAAGCTTTTGATTTTCGACGCTATATTCTGCGCCAATTCTGGGTTTCTGAACTTTAGGTTTTCAGCCATGCCTATCGCTCAACTTGCAGCTTTATTCTGGGCTAGCTTCAAGAATGCTATTCCATAAGCTTAGGGTTTCTAAGGCTTCTTTTTCTTCGATAACTTGAATAGCGTATCCAGCGTGAACCAGAACGTAATCGCCCACTTTAGCCTCAACAAGCGACACGTTAACTTCTCTTAATACGCCTTGGCCAAAATCCACGTTGGCTTTGCTGCTGTCAATGTTCATTACTTTGGCGGGAATTGCTAAACACATACTTATCAATTATTAAGCACGCATTAAACGGCGATAAAAAGAAATTGGTCTAAAACCGCGAAAATCCACCTACAACTGCTTGACCGAACGAAACTCCCCCGTCCCCAGCAGGAACAGCTTCATGAACCAGAAACCGCAGTCCAGCTTCCTCAACAGTCTTACGCATGAGTTTAGCAAGTATCTGGTTGCAGGCAGCGCCTCCTGAAAACCCAACGGCTTTAACGCCAAGCACCAAAGCCTTTTCCACTGCCAAAGAAGCTAAACTTTTTGCCAAGTAAGCATGAGCAGAATAAGCTAAATCGCCTATGGATAATTTTTCTTTGTGTTCAAATATTAACCTCAGCATAGTCGTGGTATTCAGCGTGTCTCCATGCAAGATCGGCTTTAGGTTCAAAACATCTTTGCCAGCTATCGCGGCTGACTCCAGTTTCATGGCTGGCTCACCCTCATAACTGCGCTCGTAACAAACGCCCAAAACAGCTGAGACAGCGTCCAAAACTCTGCCGAAACTCGTAGTTTCAACGGTACCTACTCCTTTTTCAAGTTGGTCGAGAATCAAGTTGGCTTCAGTTTTACCGAAAGGCAAATGCACGCTGTTCTGCATCAGCCAAGGCTCAACTTCTACGCCAGCTTTAGCGAGCATTCCAGCGGCTACACGCAGGGGATAACGGCTAGCAACATCTCCGCCAAGCAATGGTTGCGGTTCAAGATGCCCAAGCCGCTTAAACTTTGCCGACTCACGCGTGCAAAACAGGATTTCGCCGCCCCAAGCCCCGCCATCAGTTCCGTAGCCGTACCCGTCGCAAACAACAGTAACAGCCTCTTCCAAATTGTGTTCAGCCATTAAACCAGCGGCGTGCGCATGGTGATGCTGCACTCGAATCAGCGGTGAACCATCCGCTTCCGCCATTTCTTCGGCAAGATTAGTAGTTGTAAATTTCGGATGCAAATCGCAAACCACGATTTCAGCATGGCAATTGGTTAACTGGTAGAGGTGATTTGTGGCTTCTTGAAGAAACGCTCGTGTTTCAACGTTTTCCACGTCGCCGATGTGCTGGCTGATGAATGCTTTATCATCAAGCAAAACGCAGGCTGTGTTGTTTAGTTCGCCGCCTAAACCGACGACGCACCGTTTTGACTTGGCTTTGAGCCTTACGGGTGCTGGAGCGTAACCTCGGCTTCGCCTAAGAAAAACTTGGCGACTTCTATGAACGCGCATGACTGAGTCGTCGCATCGGTGTGCAATTTTGCGGTTGTGAAACAAAAAATAATCCACCGTGCCACCTAATGTTTTGAGTGCTTCATCGTTGTCTTTCACGATAGGCTGGTTCGGCGGGTTGGCGCTGGTCATCACAAACGCCAAGTCATCAACTTGGTCAAAGAGCATGTAATGCAAGCCAGTGTAGGGCAGCATGACACCGACGTTGTGCAGGTTCGGCGCAACCAGAGGTGAAAGATTGTAACTGCAGTTTTTGTTTAGCAGGACTATTGGGCGTGCTGGGGAAGATAGCAGTTCTTGCTCCTTCGAACTAACTTCGGCGAAACTTTTTGCTGCCCCAAGGCTTTTTGCCATGATGGCGAAGGGTTTTTCGCGCCTATGCTTCGTTGTTCGAAGCGCCTCCAACGGCTTCTCTTGCATGGTTGAGGCTGCAATGTGGAAACCGCCATAGCCTTTTATTGCAAGCACGTTGCCTTCGGACAGCAGCTTTCCCGCTTCACGCACTGGATTCTTAGCGTTGATTGGTTCGCCCGTTTGTGTTGTTAAGTAGGCTTTTGGACCACATTCTGGGCAAGCCACGGTTTGCGCGTGAAACCGCCTGTTCGCTGGATCAGTGTATTCCTTTAGGCAAAAACCGCACAGGGAAAACTCGCGCATAGTTGTGTTTTCTCGGTCGTAGGGCAATCGCTCGATAATTGTGAAACGGGGACCGCAATTGGTGCAGGTAATAAAGAAGTATTCGTAACGTGTGTTTTTTGGGTCTCGCAGTTCAGCGAGGCACTCGTTGCATATGGCGATGTCTGGCGGTATGATTGAGCCTGAAAGCTCCGCTTCCTCAGAGCTCTTGTAAATCGTAAATTTGTCATATTCATTTTTGCCTGAAAGCTCAATAGACTTAACCGCGTCAATTTGCGCTAAAGGCGGCTTCTTCTCAGTCAAATCACGAATAAAACTTTGGATGCTTTGCGCGCCACCTTCTAAGAGGATTTCAATTCCAGCATCGCCCCTGTTGCGAACGTAACCTGCCAAGCCGTTTTTTGTGGCTAAGCGGTAGATGAATGGACGAAAACCGACGCCTTGAACAATACCTGTAACATTTATTTTTACGCGCAAAGACATGAGCCTTAGCTATTTCAAAATATAGATTTTCTCTTATACATTTCGACACTGAATGTGGTTTGTTTCGACAACTTAGCCATTTACGCTTGATACTTCATGTACCTTATTCACTGCTTCAGGTGCTCTGTTCAGAAACGGGATCATCACGTTTATGTCGATTATGGTCAAGCTAAATCTCAAACTCTCGGCTTTACGTTTTCTCTATCTTTCATTATTTGTGCAAGAACTTCGTCTGCATCGTCACACGCCCAAGTTCCCGCAAACTCAAATATTGACTTTTTCTTTTCTTTACCTGCTACGCGAATGACTACGTCTGAGAAAGATTCTCCAGGTTTCTTCATGCCTTTCAGGGTTTCATATGCTTTTTCTGAGAGAGAAATAACTTTAGTCATAGCAAATACTATGTGCATATGCATAGATATGCATTTTTGCAATTCAGAAATGTTTGATAAGAAGATGGAGGCTTCGGTGGGATTTGGACCCGGGAACATTTCCTACAAGGTACCGCTCCACTGCGCTAGGGCTACCGAGGAAGGAAAGATATCTAAACAAAATCTTGTTAGGTTCTGTTTCGTTTTGCTTTTTCTTCATCTTGAAGCAAGCGCCTTAAAACTTTGCCAGCTGAACTAATAGGCAAATTAGTTCTGAATTCAATTTCGCGGATTGCCTTGTAAGGCGCCACTTTTTCTTTAACGAAAGCCATGATTTCTTCTACCGACACGACCGTGCCCTCTTTAAGCACAATGAAAGCCTTCAGAACTTCGCCTGCATTCGTGTCTGGTTTGCCTACGACTGCGCACAGCTTTACGGCTGGGTGCTCATAAAGGACGTCTTCGATTTCGCGTGGATAAACGCTGTAATCCTTGTATTTTATGAGGGCTTTTTTGCGGTCAGTAATGTAAAAGTAGCCATCCTCATCCATATGTGCGATGTCGCCTGTGAGAAGCCACCCATCACGCAGGACCAAAGCAGCTTCCACAGGCTTGCGCCAGTAACCCTTCATCACCTGCGGTCCCTTCACCGCCAACTCGCCCGTTTCCCCTTGTGCCAGCGTTTTTTCACCTGTAACTAAATCAACAATTTTCGCGTCTGTGTCTGGCAGGGGCAAGCCGATTGAACCAACTTTCACCGTTTTCATTGTGCGGTCGACGGGGTTGCAGTGAGTAACTGGCGATGCCTCAGTTAACCCGTAGCCTTCAGCTAAAAATCCGCCTGTGATCTGCATGAATTTCTTTTGGATTTGCGGCGGCAAAGCAGAAGCGCCAGAAATGCAGACGCGAATCGAGGTTAAGTCGTATTTGCCAAGCTCCTGGTTAGCTAACAAGGCAGAGTACATGGTTGGAACGCCGCAAAAAACCGTAACCCCGTGCTTCTGGATGGCTTCTAAGGCTTTTACGGGCTCGAATCTGGGCATAAGAACCATTTTCGCCGCTAAACTGATGGGTACAGTCATGCTGGTTGTCATGCCGTAAATATGGAATAGGGGCAGTGCTGTTAGAAAGGTTTCTTTTGTTGTTGTGCCTTTTATCCAAGTGGCAAACATGAGCGCGTTTGAAACCAAGTTGGCGTGAGTTAGCATTGCTCCTTTGGCTGTTCCTGTGGTACCGCCCGTGTACTGCAATGCCGCCAAATCCCTCTCTGGATTTATTTTGATTGTGAGCGGTGTTTCCGGGGCTTCTCTTAGAAGCTGCTGAAAATCAGACAGGTTCGGTTTGCTTGAGATAGTGGCTTTTTCGGATGCTTCGTTTAAGCTTGTAACTATAACGTTTTTCAGCTTGGTTTCAGCCCAAACATTATCTACGACGGCATAAAGGGAATCTAAAGCGATTATGGTTTGGGCCTCGGAATCGCACAGTTGATACTGAACTTCACGCTCCCGATGCAAAGGGCTTATCGCTGTTACAACTGCACCTGCTTTGAGGACTCCAAAATAAGCAACTATGAACTGAGGAACGTTTGGCAGAAAAAGTGCTACCCTATCGCCTTTTTCCACGCCTAACTTGATAAGGTCATGGGCAAACTGGTTGGATAGCGAATCCAACTGGGCATAAGTAGTTTCTTTCCCATCATAAGCTATAGCAACGCTTGCTGGATAATTTTTAGCGGTTTTCTGCAGAATCCCTTGCATTGATATGGCAGGGTACTTTATGGTTTTTGGCACGTCTGAAGGCCACTTATTAAACCAAGGCTTATTTTTAACCGTCAAGGAGACTCGCCTTATCATTAGATAAGAAGATGTTCACCAAAAGCACATAGGGCTATTTAGTTGTTTTTTTCTTGTGCCTTTTTTGTGATAAAACTGATAAAATTATCACTATTGCGACGTATAGCACGGTGTAAATTGAAGTTTCTATTGCCAAGTTAATCCAAAAAATCGGTAGCGAAAAATAAGGTATTCCCGAAAAAATAACATGCCATACTACATCAAAAAGAACCACTATAACACCGAATATAATGTAAAGGAGGACTATTGTGAAACTGTACTCTTTGATTGCTTCCACATTTATCACTTCTTTAGGTGACTATTATCTTAATTAAGATAGACCAAAAACGTATACCGGCTATTTTCCTAAACTTGATTCCCCCAAAGGCATTTTCCTATCCGATACTAAAAAAATTACCGCTTTCTTTTAGAATAATCTGTTAAGCCTAATCTATTGCCAAAAGGGTCTTCAAACTCAACCGCCATTCCAGTTTGAATAGAGAACGGCTCCGACAGAAAACTCAGCCCTTTAGCTTTCAACCGCTTATACTCTTCTTGCACGTTGTCAACTACAAACCAAATGGTCGGTTTAGCCTCTGGGAACTTGCTGGTGTCTTTTAAGATGATTGCAGGCTCATTGCCGCCAACTTTGAAAGCTATCATGCCCATGTTTGAGAAGTCAAATTTAACCGACAACCCCAGAATGTCTTGGTAGAATTTTTTGCCTTTCTTTAAGTCGCTGCTTGGCAGGAAGAAATTATCGTAATCTTTCATTAGTTTCAGCTCGAGGTGTTAGTTCTGTAGCAAGAGGTTAATAAGATTTAATAAAAAACCGATTTTAAACTGATGTTCGCATGTTTTTTGTGGAATTACCTTGCGGATTTTTATGCCCTCGTTTTGCCTCCTTTGTCTGTCTTAATTGTTGGCGTGCCGGCGTCGTGTCTTGGTTTTTTGCCAGACAGCAAATGTTATCAAAACCAGTACCAGAATAATGGTGGATGCTGGGGCTAAGACGGCAGAGCCGCGCAAAAGATAAGCGAAGCACAGGATGATTACTGCGCCCAATGCCAATACTGGAGAATCACCAACTAGAAAGTCCTTCCAGAATGTGAAAAAGCTTTTAACTCCTTTCCAGACTGCGCTTAGCGTTTTATCGGAGGGCATTATAGCTTAACCTCCGTTTGGCTTTCGTGAACTTTTTTGAAATAAGCAATCAATCCTAATGTTGCCAGGAAAATTATCGCTAGGAGTACTAGTAGGAATATATCTCCTATAGGCCATTGGACGCCGACGCCTTCGCCCATCCAGAAGAGGCCAAAAACGGTTAGCAGGTTACCTACACCCAGCTTCATATAATTCTCAGGTACTTTGGTCAGAGGCTTCGCGACCACAGCGCCTATTGCCGTCATAACTGTTACCGCGACAAGAGCAGCGAGCGCGGCAGTTCCCAGTTGATCCTGACTTCCGTTAGCTAAACCAAAGCTGATAACAATCATGATGACTTCCATACCTTCCAAAAGCACGCCTTTGAAGCTGATTGCAAAAGCTAAGGAATCTCGTTGGCCCCGAAGAATTCCTTTCTCCGATGAAAGAGTCGCTACCTGTTTGTCGTATATATCGCGTTCATCATGCGGCGCCTTAAATCCTGTTTGGCGCAGTATAGCTTTTGTGAGCCACTGCAACCCAAAGATAAGCAGCAATGTTCCAACTACGATTCGCAAAGCATAAAGAGGGACATAATAAATCAGTGCAGTACCAGCTACCCCTACAGTTACAGCCAAACAAGCTATGGCAAGTAATGCGCCTTCAAACGTGGAACGCCAGCCCCTAGTAATACCAGATGCCAGAATAATGGTCAGAGCCTCAGTCGCTTCCACCGCACTAGCCAGCGCCACTGTAATAAATAAAAGAACCGCACTTTGGTCAATCATAAAATCACGACCCTTTTACACGAAGGGTAGCTTTCACAGGGTCATCTGCAGCCGTTTAAATCACCATTTCTAGATGAACAAGTTTGAACATTAAAAATATATGCATTTCAGACAATTTTGGTGGTGCGATATCCACCACAAAAAGCGTAAGCATAAAAAATGAGTGGTGCCGGGAACGGGATTCGAGCCCGTGACTTCTGGTCTTAAGGCGTTTAGCCCCTAACATCTCCAGATTATGAGTCTGGCGCCCTAGCCAGGCTAGGCTACCCCGGCAAATTGCCACTTTTTTTGCTGGCTGACTCCATTTAGTTTGTTTTCCATGATTTAAACTTTTAAGGGCATGATTAAGGATTTGCTTGCGGTGCATTCAACAGAGCAGCCACTTGAAAAGTGTCTATCAGCACCATAAAATAAGCATTTTTGTAACATAAAATTTATTGGAGTGGAAAACGCTAGATAGCTTGGTGAGTGCTATATGTCTTCAGATAATGAGGATTACCCTGAATGGTCAAGGAGACGGCGAGCTAAAGAACCGTTTTTCGGTGACATAGATGACATGTTCCGTGAAATGGAAAAAATGATGGATGAAGAGCTAAAAGATTTCACAGAAAAAGTGCCTAAAGAATACGTTAAGGAACGCAAACTGCCTGACGGCAGCACGGTTAAGGAGCTTGGACCCTTCGTTTATGGTTACAGTATGAAGATTGGCCCAGACGGCAAGCCTGAAATTCAAGAGTTTGGAAACATCAAAAAAGGCCTCAAAGGGGCACCGCAGATTAAAGACGAACGCGAGCCACTCGTTGACATTGTTGAAACAAACGGTGAAGTCCACGTGGTCGTGGAGCTCCCAGGCGTAGAAAAAGGCGACATAAAACTTCACGGCACAGAAGATTCGTTGACGATTTCGGTTGATACTTCCCAGTACAAGTACTACAAGGAAGTTGCCCTGCCAGTAAAAGTGAAGGTTAAAGAAGCAAACTCAACCTACAAAAACGGCGTCTTAGAAGTGGTGCTTCCCAAAGCTGAGTCAGAAACCAATCCTAAGGGAGAACCAATCGGCATAATCTAAAGCTAAAATCCACTTTCTCCTAATCTTTCCAGTTGCGAGTGTATAATGAGCGATAATTCAGAGATAGATACGTTAAACTCTATTTGTAGAGAAGCAAAAGCAGCAGGCAAACTGTCAGGCAGCAACCTAACTGAACTCTACGAGCTTTTTGGGTCAAGATTCACAAAAGCCCTGGATGCGCTTAAAGAGAACCGGGTGAAAAAGTACGATTTTCAAGCCAAGCGGAAAAACCGTTTGGATAGTTGTCGGCAGAGAGCGAGATTACCTGATCATGCCGGAAGCTGAATTTTGCATGTGCGATGATTTCTATTTTCGAGTGTTAGACAAGAAGGTTCACATGTGCTATCATCTGTTAACGCAGAAGATCGCGCAGAATCTAGGCTGGTTTGAAACCATAGAGGAAAACGACGAGAGCTATGACATGTTGATGAATGAGTGGAAAAAAGCTACTCCTTAAATATTAAGACGTTACAAGAATAAGATAAAATGCAGGGAGAATCTCTATGGATGTAGGCGCATACTTCCAAACCTTAGAATACGTTGCAATGGGCTCAATATTTGTTGCTCTAATCCTAATCTTCCTCTACGCGTATTACGGGAAGGATGAAGAGCATAGTAAACGAGTAAAACGCATTCTTCTTAATTGTTAAACCCAATCAAATCTTCTATTCATAACCCAAAAGAACACTATACTCAAAACAGCAAGAATTATACCAATCAAGATAAGCCAACCTACGCTCGGTCCTGCACCAAAAACGATTGGAAATGGACCGATAAAAACGACAACCCCAACACTTCCTGAACTGCCTAAAACCAAGGATACTACCACCAAAACCACTATTCCGATGAAAACTAAAGCAATTCCTAAAATCAAAAAACCAAAAAGCCTGACTTGACAAAGTGATGCCTTCATCATCACTTTCCTGCTCGCTTAACATGCCAATTTACCTCAACAACCAGTAATATATTACCATAGCAATCACAAGCGCTATAGTGAGTGCTAAAGCAAGCGCCAAAACAGACTTAACCGATTTCTTATCGGTCCCAAAAATTATCGGAATAGGACCAATCATAATAACACCTGCACCCTTCACCTTGCCCTTTCCAGCGCCACGCACAGATGCCAGAATAATCGCTATAACAATAATGATGATTCCCACAGCAACCAACGCTATGCCAAGCGCGTAAAAAACTGCAAGATCCACCTGTTTTTCCTCCAGCGCTCCAAACTAAAGATGAAACTGCGTTTTTAATAAACATAACAACACTTACAGAGAAATGCAAAAAAATTAAAAGCACCATCATATCTTTATCGTGTCAGCGCAAAATGACCACCCAAGAAATAATCGACAAAATTCTCGCAAAAAACCCAGAAATCAGCCAAGAGCAAATTCTCGAGAAAATACAGGCTGAAAAATCCAGAACAGGCGGCCTGCTTGGTGACGAAACGCTTCTGAGGTTAATTGCCGCCAGATACGGCGTTGAAGTGCAACAAAACACAATTCACAACAATGGAACCCTATCGTCAAGCCACTTGTTCGCTGGCTTAAACGACGTTACAGTGGCGGGTCGATTAATTGCAGTTTTTCCAGCTCGAACTTTCGAAGGAGAAAAACCTGGTAAATTTGCAACTTTAATGGTTGCTGATTACGAGGGCATTCTGCGTGTGGTGTTGTGGAATGATAAGGCTGATTTGGTTGAGAAGGGCGAGTTGAAAGTTGGGCAGGCAGTTCGGCTGCTTCACGGGTACACGCGGCAAGATCTTTACGGCAAAGTAGAGTTGCATCTTGGCGGCAAAAGCCAAATTGAAGTGGAGCCCAAAGAAAAAGCCAGCGAATACCCAGCCATCGATAAGTTTGCTACCAAAATAGGTTCTCTAAATAAAACATCGGGGAATGTGCATCTTTCTGGCACTGTAAAAACGGTTTTAGGCTTAACCAAGTTCACCCGAAGCGATCAAAGCGACGGAACAGTCATGCGATTCACTTTAGCGGATGATTCTGGAGAAGTGACCGTGGTTGCTTGGAATGAAAAAGCCCAAGAATTAGAAAAAAACCTCAAAGCGAACACGTGTTTGCAATTGGGTAACGCTAAAGTGAAAGAAACCCAAAACGGCGCCATAGAAGTTCACGTTGACTTCACCAGTTTCGTTAATGTTCAAGTTGCTGCACCGCAGTTGACGAAAATAGCCAGCCTAACTGAGAACCAAAGCGTCAACGTTGAAGGCGTAGTTTCAACGGTTCCTGAAAGCAAAGAAGTAAACACGTCGAGTGGTGAAACCGTGAAGCTAACGGTTTTTGAGCTAAAAGACGAGTCAGGTGCTGTTCGGGTTTCGGCTTGGCGTCAACACGCAGAAGCCCTTAATGGATTAAAGATTGGTGACAAGTTGTTCTTGGAAAATGCTTATGTGAAAAAGGGTTTTGGAGATAAAATGGAGTTATCTACTCGAAGTGCAACGGCTGTCTCAATCATGCCGCCTTAAGTTGACTTCTGGCCCTATGTCGTCACCTTTAAGCACTGCTTTATTGTAAGTTTTACTCATGTTTTAGGTTGCCTTCTTGATCGGGGTTTTCTAAAATAACGTTTTTGCTTATCAGTATTCCTTTTGGCTGCAGATTTTCCTAAAAATAAGTTGATTATGTCTTCTGGCTTAGCGGTGTATTTTTCGCAGTAGGCTTCAACGGTTGGGAAAATTGCTTTCACACGGTCAAAACGTTTTTTTCCGTTGATTTTTTCTTCAAGCATCATAACGTCTTGTGGCTTGCTGAAGTGTTCAACTTTGCCGTCTTCACGTTTCCGCTCGATTTTTATGCAGTCATCAACCATGCAGTTTAAAACGCAAGCGCCGCAGTAAACGCATAAGTCCTCGATGATTCCTACTTCGCCGGCTTTCCAGTACAAAGCGTTAGTTGGGCAAGCTTTAACGCATAGCTTGCATTGTACGCCGGCGCACGTGTACTTGTTTATGCTTATGCTTCCTTCCTTGAATAGTTCTTTTACGCCTGTTGGCTCCAAAAGCTCTTGCCTGCGCTTCTTTTTTGCCTGCTCAGGGCTCTCTTCTGATAACAAGCCGAATATGTCGATGTTAGAAGCGCTTTTCTCTGGCATTTGGAACCACAACTGGAAGTGGTTTAATCTAAAAATACGGTTTATGAATTATAATTACTTATCCTCTGTTTTTTCCACTTAGTTCCACCAATCAATACACTTTTTAGTTTAAGAAATTCTGTTTTTAGTTACATCTAGCTTTATAAAATGGTTAATATTTTTAAAACATCCGAGTAGTTTTAAATTAACAATAACGATTCCAAAGGAAAAGGTAGCTAACGGTGAATTAAATGCAGGAGGAGCCCAGCAAACCGATTGCCAATTCGCTAAAGCATAGCAATATAGTGTTAGCCATCGTGATGCTTGGAACTCTTATGGGTGCGCTTGACAGCACTATTGTTCTTCTGGCTTTTCCAACCATAAATGACAAGCTCCACTCAGACCTATCGACATCATTGTGGATAATTCTTGCTTACCTTCTTGTCCTCGCCGTTGCAACTACACAGATGGGAAGAATAGGAGACATCTACGGCAGAAGCAGAATATTCAACTTAGGCTTCGTAATTTTCACCGTTGGCTCAGCTTTATGCGGTTTCTCAACTCACATCTATCTCCTCATAGGCTTCAGAACAATTCAAGCGGCAGGTGGAGCCCTCCTGCAAGCAACCAGCGGAGCCATAATAGCCGATTATTTTCCCAGAGAAAGACGTGGCAGAGCCTACGGTTACAATTCACTCGGTTTCACAGCGGGAGCAATGCTTGGCATCGTTTTAGGCGGAATAATCACCACCTTTCTTAGCTGGCAATACATCTTTTTCATAAACATTCCAATCGGCATAATCGCTGTGATAGCAGGTTTAAAATACATCAAGGACACCGAAAAAACATCTGCCAAGTTAGACCTTGCTGGAATGGGGCTGCTTGGCTCAGCATTGGTATTGCTCTCTTTAGGATTGGTGAATTTCGCCTCAAACGGAATCAGCGCCTTAAACATTACTTTAGCAGTGATTGGAGCGGTACTGATACCCATTTTCTTACTGTATGATCGCAGGATTAAAAATGCCATTATTGACTTTGAAGCCTTCAAAAGCAGGGTTCTGCGGAACGCGATTTTTTCAGCGTTATTTGTGAGCATCGGCTACTTCTCCGTGGTATTTCTGGTAATAATGTACTTGCAAGGAATAAGAGCCTTGACACCGTTGAATGCTTCTTTACTGTTGGTTCCTGGATACGTCGCAGGCAGTTTTCTAGGTCCCATAATGGGCAGACTTTCCGACAAGTACGGTTCAAGAGAAATCGCCACAATGGGAATATTCTTCTTAGCAGTTGCTATAGTGATTTATTTAACGATGAACGCAACCTCGCCACTCTACATTGTGCTTTTCGCTTCAGCAGTATCTGGCTTAGGAACCTCCATGTTCTTCCCAGCCAACAACAGCGCTGTTATGGCAAATGCAAGAACAGGTTCCTACGGCAGCATCTCAGGCTTGCTGCGAATGGTGCAAAATATTGGATTAGTCGGAAGCTATGTTTTAGCAATCTCGGTTGCGGCAGCCTCAATACCTAGATATGTTGCTTTCGAAGTGTTTATTGGAACAAAAAGCCTGTCTGGCGGCGTCAGCCAAGCGTTCATATCTGGCATAGATCACGCGTTTTATGCCTCAATAATTATACTGGCGATTGCGGGCGTATTGTCCATTATTAGGGGAAGAGACGTAAGGAAACAAGTGCCCACTAAATGACAACGTACTATGCCAAAGCCTAATTATCCACTATCACAATTAACCTTAAATTATGGGTTAGCAGGCTGGAGGCATAGCTTGGGCAAACTAAAATTCGGGGTATTTCTTCCATTCTACGCGTTCCAAGCGAAAGAGCCCAAATTAAACTTCAGCCTCATTCGAGATATCGTTTTAGAATGTGAACACTTAGGCTACCATTCAGTTTGGCTAGACGACCACCTAATGTACAATGACTGGTCAATTCTGGAATGCTGGACGACCCTCTCCGCACTCTCCTCATTAACCAGCAGAATACGATTGGGAACCATGGTTTCCTGCAACGCACATAGGAACCCAGCTTTGCTTGCCAAAATGGCTGCTACGCTAGATGTTTTGTCTAATGGCAGGTTAGAGCTTGGCATCGGAGCAGGTACCCAAGAGACCGAGCACATTGCTTATGGTTTTGGTTTTCCCCCGCCAAGCGTCAGAGTGGAGCGTTTAAGTGAGGCTTTGGAGGTAATAAGGCGACTTTGGACCCAAGAAAAGGCAAATTTCCAAGGAAAACACTACACGTTGAAAAATGCTGTTTGTGAGCCTAAACCCTTGCAAAAACCACACCCACCCATAACCGTAGGCGGAAGCAGCGAACTACTGATGCAGAAAGCGACCGCACCGTATGCAGACAGGTTTGATTGGGGCTTTTTGCCATCCATTGAAGCATACAAGCATAAACTTGCGGTTTTAGAAAAACAATGCAAAGCAATTGGCAGAAACTTTAGTGAAATTGAGAAGTCCTGCTGGCCCGGCGGCCAAGTGCTGATTGCGCAGAGTCAAAGAGAACTTGGCGAAAAGATTTCTCATCGAAAACCAGCAAATGTTAGCTTGGAGGATTTCAAGAAAACTGCTTTGTTGGGCACACCGGATGAATGCATCGAGCAACTGCGGGTTTACGTGGATTTGGGTGTGACTTATTTTATGTTGTTTTTCGCTGATTTACCAAGTTTAGATGGATTAAGACTGCTTGCTGAAAAAGTTATGGGCAAAATGAGCGGTTAAAGGTCTCCTCTGGCGATATGCGATAATTCGTTTCTCTCTAACGGTCTAGTTAGCTTAATCTGACGGAGTAGGCGAGTATCTGCTTAGGTAGCCCTTAGAAATTTTAGGTTTCCTTGGCTTCCACGCGGCTACCCGCTCTTTTAGCTCTTTGTCTGATAACTCGACCTTCAGAACTCTGTTGGGAATGTCAATGGTTATCTTGTCACCGTTTTTTAGAGCCGCGATTGGACCGCCTTCGAAGGCTTCAGGGGCAACGTGCCCGATGCATGGTCCGCGCGTCGCGCCAGAAAACCTTCCGTCAGTTATCAAGGCTACGCTTTCGCTTAAGCCCATGCCTGCAATGGTGGCTGTGGGAATTAGCATTTCTGGCATTCCAGGTCCGCCTTTTGGTCCTTCGTAGCGAATAACTACGACGTCGCCAGCTACTACTTCGTGGCGCTTCATGGCTTCTTCCGCTTGGTGTTCTGAATCGTAAACTTTTGCTGGACCTTGATGCTTCATCATTTTAGGCGAGACCGCCGCCATTTTCACGACTGATCCTTGAGGCGCCAAATTGCCTTTTAGTATAGCGATGCCGCCTTCTTTGTGAACTGGATTATTCAATGGGCGGATTACTTCAGCGTTTATTACTTTGGCTTCTGCAACGTTTTCGCCAACTGTTTTACCCGTAACTGTTAACGCGTCAAAATGTACAAATTGCTTAAGCTGCTTTATCAACGCAGGTAAACCGCCCGCGTTGCCTAAATCTTCCATATCGAAAGAGCCAGTTGGAACCATGTTGCACAAATGCGGAACCTTCCGTCCGATCTCATCATAAGTTGAAAGGTTAAGTTTAGCTCCCGCTTCATTTGCGATGGCTGAAAGGTGCAAAACCGTGTTTGTGGAGCCTCCAAGCGCCATGTCAACTGCGGCAGCGTTTTCGAAGGCGTTCTGAGTCATTATCTGTGAGGGCTTGATGTCTTTTTTGATTAGTTCAACGATTTTTTGTCCTGTCTCTTTGGCAATTCTCTGTTTCAATGCACCATTTGCTAATGCTGTAGCGCAGTAAGGAAGAGACATGCCTAACGCTTCAGTCATGCAAGCCATGGTGTTTGCTGTGAACATGCCGTTGCAGGAGCCGCAGCCGGGACAAGCCACGTTCTCTAGTATTGCTGATTCCTCCGCGGTCATTTTGCCTGCGAAGACTTTGCCGACTGATTCGAAAACGTCGTTGACGCCGACTTTTTGCCCGTTCAGTATGCCTGACTCCATTGGTCCGCCTGTGACTGATATGGCGGGCACGTTTAGCCGTGCTGCTGCCATGAGCATGCCTGGCGTGACTTTGTCACAGTTTGAAATCATTACCATGCCGTCTAAGCGGTGGGCTTGCATCATTATTTCTACTGAGTCCGCGATTAATTCGCGGCTTGGAAGTGAATACCTCATGCCTTCATGACCCATAGCTATGCCGTCGCATACTGCTATGGTGTTAAATTCGAAGGGTGTTCCTCCAGCTTCAAGAATGCCTTCCTTAACCGCTTCGCCTATGGCTCTTAGGTGAATGTGCCCGGGAACGATTGACGTGTAACTGTTGGCTATACCAATGAAAGGTTTAGCTATGTCTTGGTCTGTTAAACCTAAACTTTTAAGCAGGGCTCTGTGTGGTGCCCGCTCTGTTCCCAGTTTAATCTCGTCACTTCTCATCCCGTTAACCTCTGTGCTAAGTTAAGACACCAATAATTTTATATTTAAGGTTGACGCTCTGGAAAAGAGATGTGATTTAAGTGGGGTATTGCTTTATTCAATCGTTTCCCTAAACGTATAAAATTTTTAGACACCACCCTTCGTGATGGTGAACAAACACCTGGAGTATCACTTGTACCTGAAAGCAAATTGAGAATTGCTCAACGCTTAGATGAACTCGGAGTAGACTTTATCGAGGCTGGGTTCGCCGCTGTCTCTCAAGGAGAAATGAAAGCCGTCAGCCTTATCGCTAAGCAAGGTTTGAAGGCTAAGGTCTCCAGTGCAGCAAGAGGAACAAGAAACGATATTGATGCGGTGTTAAAGAGTGGTGCTTCGACCATAAGCTTGATTGTTCCAACATCTGATTTACATATCGAGTGTAGGCTACATAAATCCCGTGAACAAATCCTCCAAACGACAGATGATTGTGTGAGGTATGCTAAAGATCATGGGTTAGTCGTTGAATTTTTAGCTGAAGATGCAACGCGGTCTGACTTTGATTACCTTTCCAAGGTTTTCCTGAAAGCAACTGATGCGGGAGCCGACAGGGTTGTTGTCTGCGATACTGTTGGCATCTTGACTCCTGAGCGGTCAGCCGAGTTATTCTCAAAATTAAAAGATAACATGAAGGTTCCAATAGGTGTGCACTGCCATAACGATTTCGGCATGGCTGTAGCAAACTCCGTTGCCGCTTTGGGTGCTGGTGCTGAAGAAGTGCATGCGACCATTAACGGGCTTGGTGAGCGCGCAGGAAACGCTTCATTAGAAGAAATAGTTGTTACTTTAAAATCACTCTATAAGTTAGATGTAAACATTAAAACTGAACTACTTTACAGCACATCCCAACTGGTCTCCAGACTAACTGGCGTCCATGTGCAACCGAACAAGGCAATTGTCGGCGAAAACGCTTTCACCCATGAATCAGGAATACACACTCAGGGCATGCTGTCTAACCCATCAACTTATGAGCCGATTGCTCCTGAACTGGTGGGTTCCAAACGCCGCATATCAGCAGGTAAACATTCAGGTTCCCATGCCATACGAGCAGATTTAGAAAGTATGGGTCTTAAGCCTACTGAGGATCAATTTAAGGAGATTTTCCATCGTATCAAAGAGCTTGGGGACAAAGGCAAAGCAGTCATGGATCCCGATGTGCTGGCAATAGCTGAAAACGTTATGGGTTTAAGCAAAGCCAAACCAATACGGCTTGAAGAAATGACATTTGTTGGCGGCGACAAGGTAACGGCAACCGCATCGGTACGTTTAACGTTAAATGGCAAGGAAGTGTGGGGCGCAGCAGTAGGCGTAGGTCCAGTTGACGCAGCCATAAACGCGGTCAAAAACGCCATAGCCGAAGTCGAACCTATCACGCTTGAGCAGTACATGGTTAAAGCCATCACAGGCGGCACAGACGCAATGGTTGAAGTTGTCGTGCGCATGCGCAAGGGAGACAGAGCAGTAACAGCCATGGGAGTACGCGAAGATATTGTCAAAGCCAGCATGGAAGCAGTTCTGAGCGCCATGAATGTGCTAACAACAGACTACAACGCCAAGACTGGCCCCACTGACTGAAGCGAAAATTTTTTCTGAATGAGTCTGGTAAGACTTTCTTCGAAGGTAAGAACAATAAAGTTAAGTATTACTAACATAATCAGTATTAATGGTGACTTAACTTTGGTCGAAGTTGTCAGTGTTACAAAAAAGGGACAAGCGACGATACCTAAAAGGCTACGAAAAAAATACGGGATAACAAGTGAACTACTCGCCCCTTACGGGGCGAGCATCCTTAATTACGTCCTGTTGATGTATTCCTCGATTTTCGCGCTAGTCACGACGCCTGCAGTTCTAACAGCATATCCCTCCGACCACAAATGTCCACCCCAAAGCTTCTCCTTCAGTACTGGAAACTCTTCAAAAAGCGACTTTGCTGAATTGCATTTCAAAACACGCACCATCTCAGTTATACATACTTTCGGTGGAGCTGAAACAAACACATGCACATGATCGCCACGATGAACTTTAGCAGCGAGCAGCTGAAAACCACTTTGAATAGCAATCGTCTTAAGTACCTCCTCCAACCTAACCTCAACTGAGCCTAAGAGTACCTTGCGGCGGTATTTAGTGGCCCAGATAAGGTGGTAGTTGGCTTGATAAGCACATGATCTTGCTTTCTCCAAGTCTATCACCTCCTTATCTAATGGTGACAGACCTATCGTTTGGTAGAACTAATAGAACTGCGGGTTGGACGCATTCATCCTGCCGCTAACGCGGCAGGTATTCTGCTAGGTTTTTTATAAAATCATTTTTGAAGAGAATGAAAAAGGCATCATTATAAAGCCTGTCCCTTCGCCGAGAGATGAATTTGGTTCGTTAAAGGGCGCGTTAAAAGGAAAAACGGCAAGAGAACTATTAGAAGAGGCACGAAAAGAAGAGTTTGCGCAAGATCGGGAGTGGATTAAACGTGCTAAATTTGCTAACGTTTGACTCTGAACCTATTTTAGCCTTCTTCCTTGGCGACGCCGGCGGTGACCAAGTCATTGATATTCTTGAAAAAATCGAAAACGGCGAAGCCCAGGGTTACATAAACATAATCAACTTAACTGAAGTTCAATATATTCTATCAAGGATAAGCCCTAAAATAGCTGAAGAGAAGCAAAGGATTCTGCGTATATACGGACTAAAAGTAGTTCCAATCGAAGACAATGGTATATGGCGAGAAGCCGCACAAATCAAATGCAACCATTCAATGTCACTTGCAGATGCCTTCGCTGTTGCTACGGCGAAAAACCTGAAAACTAAGCTTGTAGTAGGCACGGATAAAGAATTCAAAAACTTAGACGTTGAACTTATAAAAATACGCTGATTACAACCTGAAAGACTTTTATGCGCTTATTTTTGGTGGCGGACGCACTCTTCTGCCAAGCTTTATGCGCAATGCTATACGGTACAGTTTCCGCAGAGACTTCACCAACTGCTCAAGAGTAGGTGCAGTTGAGTAAATGAGGGGTATCTGCTCATACTCGGCTATGCGTATGGCTTCGGCGTCGGGTTGGGTTTTGTGAAAAACTACAATCCGCGGTTTTAAGCTGCTGACTCGCACAATCATCATGGGCAAGCATCCTGCTTCAACGTTTGTGAAAACTAGCGCTCGGTCAGTTGTTGCCCCAAACAGCTGCGCGTACTCCGAGCCAGAATACGCCTCAACCGCTTTTGTGCTATCGATGACTGTGTAACCGTTAACTTCTTTAACGTACTTGTCCTTGCAAGCTACTACTTCGCCGCCAATAGCCCTGCACAAGTACTCAACCCGCACTGGAATGGGAAATTCACGCAAATCCACAACTGCCATGCTTGGCGAGCTGGTTAGCTTCGCGAATTCTCTAATGAAGCGGCTGCCTTTTTGCTCGTCAATCTGCAAAAGCGAGAGCACGAACCTTCGGATGAATTTGGCGCCTGGACTTTGTCGTCGTCCGCTCTCATAATCACTTATCACTGAAGATGACAACCCCATCGTCTCTGAAAGCGTCAATTGAGAAACAGCAAAAAGCTCACGCCACTTCCGCATGGTAGCGCCTGGTTTACCTGAAAGAATTATTTCTCCAGCAATCCTTCTTGCTAAAACTTCTCTGAGGCTAGGCGACACCGACATGAAATAATGCTCCAGCTTGTACTCTTCCTTCAAGGTTGAGGTATAAAACTATAGCGCCTTTTCGCGAATGTGTATGTTTTAAACTTAAGGATTTGCTGGATAATGCGTTGATAGCTTTATCATCAAAAATATATGCGAGTTATCGTTTTGAGTTAGCGCTGTCGCATATATCAAAATACTGAATTGCTTTATAAGGAAGTTTAGCGTTGTAATGCAGTACTACCGCAATGAAATATAAAAAGGAGTGAATAGATATGGCAGAAAAACGAAATGATGTAATCTTCGTTGGAAACAAACCGCCAATGAGCTATGTGCTTGCTATCATAACGGCATTCTCTTCAGGGGTAGAAAAAGAAATAACCCTGAAAGCAAGAGGACAAGCAATAACTACCGCTGTTGACGTTGCAGAAATCACAAGAAGTCGGTTCCTAAAAGACCTCAAAGTGACAAAAATCGCAATCGGAACAGCAGAGATGCCACCAAGAGAAGGCGAAAGCAGGTCAAGAATGGTTTCAACGATAGAGATTACTCTCACAAAAGTGTAAGAGTACGACACGCAACAATTAACCTGGGAGTTTTAAGCTCTCCAAACTTTTTACAATATAAAAATGTTTTGCGGTTATTTTTTCAGGTAAGCCTCAACTTCCTTGACAATTTCCATGAAAGCTTTAGCTGCAGCAGAATCCTTGTGTGCAATAACAAAAGGCGACCCCTTATCAGAATCCACACCTATCTTGGGGTCAATGGGAATGCTTCCAAGAAAGGGAACACCGGCTTCTTCCGCCATCTTTTTCCCGCCGCCAGATTGGAAAATTTCAGTTTTTTCTCCGCAATGTGGACAAACAAAACCGCTCATGTTTTCCACGACGCCGATTATAGGCATGTTTAATCTTTCAGCGAAAGTAATTGCTTTCCTAACAACCGAACTTGACAATTGGGAAGGCATCGTAACGATTACCACGCCGTCCAGTTCAGGCAAAAGCTGAGCAATACTGAGTGGTTCATCACCCGTTCCAGGCGGCAAATCAATAAAGAGAAAATCAAGTTCCCCCCAAACAATATCAGACAAAAACTGCCTTATCGCCCGCATCTTTAATGGTCCACGCCAAATAGTCGGCGCCTCCTCAGGCAAAAAGAAATCAATCGACATAACCTTCAAACCCAAAATTCCATCAACGGGAAAAGCGCCCGGCGGACCATACTTAACCTGTTGTCCTTCTAACCCAAGAAGCCTTGGAACGCTTGGCCCATGAATATCCGCGTCTAAAACGCCAACCTTGTAGCCCTTTTGTGCAAATGCGGAGGCAAGGTTAACGGTTATGGTGCTTTTTCCAACTCCGCCTTTACCGCTTATGACGGCGATTTTATGTTTAATTTTGCTCATTCTATCTTTCAGTTTCTGTTGCTCCTCGGATTGTTGCTGCTTGTAAGCCTCGATTTGAGCCATATTTCTCTCTAAACTCATAAAAACACCAGTTTTGGAGTACTGTTAAGGTTTGATTAAGTAAGCTAAAATAGTTTATGGTTCTTAACTTAAGAGGTAAGCTAGCGGCCTTTTAGGCGATGAACAAGATGGTTACACTTCGAGATATAGAGCAAGCACAAAAAACCATAAAATCATACGCTGTTCCAACTTTGCTGACGCGTTCAAAGTTTCTAAGCGAGCTATGCAGCGGCGAGGTCTTTTTGAAGCTGGAAAACCAGCAGGTAACTCATTCCTTCAAAATTCGCGGAGTAATCAACAAACTCTTGAGCCTATCCGCTGAAGAAAAAGCCAGAGGAGTGGTGACGGCTTCGGCTGGCAATCACGGGCAAGCAGTAGCTTATGGCGCGCAAAAACTGGGTTTTTCAGCGCAAATCGTAGTGCCTACCGACACGCCGAAAATTAAAGTGGATGGTATAAAACAGTACGGTGCCGACCTCTTATTGTTCGGTGACACTTATCCAGAGGCTGAAAAGAAAGCGAAAGAAATTGCAACACAAGCAGGACGCCTCTACATTTCCCCTTACAATGACAAGCTAATCGTGGCTGGGCACGGAACCATCGGATTGGAAATCCTCAAGGAACTTTCAAACGTTGACGTTGTCGTTGTGCCTGTTGGCGGAGGAGGCTTGATTGCAGGCATAAGCATAGCCATTAAAAGCCTAAGATCCAACGTTCAAGTTATCGGCGTACAATCCGCAGCTGTACCTATCATGTATGAATCTTTGAAGGCTGGCAAAATCGTTCCTCCACACAGACATGAACCCAACACTATTGCTGAAGGCTTATCGGGAGGTATCGAGAAAGGCTCCATCACATTCACGATAGCACAGCAATACGTTGACGAGGTAATGCTGGTTAGAGAAGAGTCAATTAGGCAGGCGGTTTATCTGCTTTGGAAAAATGAAAAGCAAGTGGTGGAAGGCTCTGGCGTGGCGGGCGTCGCAATGCTTTTGGAAAACACCGACTCATTCACTAAGCAAACTGTGGCTATAGTTGTAACTGGCGGAAACATCGACGACTCCCTGTTGAAGAGCATAATCGCTTCAGAAGAATAATCGCTGTCAGCCTAGTTTGTAACCGATTTTCCGCAGGAACCGCCGCCGCTCCTTAATGTCAGCGTCGGTTTCTATGCCTTTGCTTTTTAAGCCGTCCACAACGCCGATAATGCCTCTTCCCTGAGCGGTTTCAGCAATAATTACTTCTAGCGAGTTAGCTGTGGCAGCGTAAATAGTGCATACCTCAGGCGCTTTCTTGATTTTATCAAGAACGTTTAGTGGATAACCATTTTTTAGGTAAATGAGAAAACTATGCCCGCAAGCAATTTCAAAGGCTTTCTCGGCTGCCAGTCGACGCAATTCCTCGTCGTTTCCCTCGTGCCGCACTAAGCAAGGTCCGGAACTCTCGCAGAAACCTAGGCCAAATTTAATGTTTGGGACAGAATTAACCATGGCTTCATAGAGGTCTTCAGCGGTTTTTATGAAATGAGCCATACCTAAGATGATGTTACAATCTTTCGGCGGGTCAATTTTAACTGTTTTAAACTCCAAACCTTAAGCCTCCAAAGCTAATGACTTATCAACGCTCTTATAATATAACGTTTTAAAATAATCAGTAAATTGATTTTTCGATAAGTCAATGCCAAAGCAAGCGTTAAAGAGTGCAGTTTCTACCTCTTTTTTTAACGACAAATTTTATATGCTTCAATGCGTTGCATAGAACGTCGTGCAAGAAGCAGTTTTTGCACCATAAACAGATATAAGGAGTTGAAAAGTAGTGTCCGCGAAAGAAATGCATAAGGCAACTTGCTCTGAATGCGGTCAGGAATGTGAAGTCCCATTCAAACCAGACCCAAGCAGACCAGTTTATTGCCGAGAATGCTGGGCTAAGAAACGACCAGCAAGATCGCCAAGACGATATTAAGCTAACCGCTTAACCCATTAAATCTCCAATTTATTCATTATTTTTTTATATTTTTCCTTATTTTTCTGCGTTAGCCCTGTTTTTGCACGAACAAAAGCTAAATATCATTGAACAGTTAATCAATTGGAAAGCTAGGGCCGGTAGTTCAGCTGGTATGAACGCTTGACTTGCACTCAAGAGGTCGGGGGTTCAAATCCCCCCCGGTCCACTCAAACATTGTTTCAGTGATTCCCTTTTTTAGGTAGGCATTGATTTCCCGCTCCTATCATGTTTGTGATGGCGCTGGCGGTTTTGAGCCAATCATGATGCTGCTCAGCACAAAAGATGGAATCATAAAATCGAGGTTGAGAAAAAAGCTTTAAGGCTGAGAAATAGCATCATTGGCAGAGATGGATGGGTAGTATGCGCACGTTGAGCGTTGTATTGTTATTAATCAGCATTGGAACTATTGTAGGACCTATTGGCGCTGTAGCATTTGTGTATCGGGATAATTTGGTTCAATTGATTGTTCCGCCGCAAATCAGCAATTTAACAGGTGGTATCAACCATATCATGAATGACAGCGGCAATAATAACAATAATAACAATAGCGATAACGGCAACAACAGCAACAACAATAATTCAGGCGGAGTCGGCGGATTCATAGATCCAGTTTTCGTAAGCGACCAAATTAATAATGAGACACAAACCTTCACGGTTACCGTTAACGTTACAAATAATTTCGGTTATGATTTGACTGTTAATTCCATAAATGCAACTGTAGAAAGTAGTCAGAAACAATTATCCATTGGGAACAATAAACCTCGCTACACCTGTTACAATACTTGCTGGTCAAACGTCCGAGGTAACCGTTTCAGGCTTCTGGACACAGGATGCGGAAAACTATGTGTTGAATAACTATGGAAACGCCACATCAATTGACGTTAACCTAGTCAATACAACAATAGACGTAAACGGCATAATGATCCAATCAACCCAACCCATTAACATCGGCAACATCCCGTTAACTTGAAACGGCGAGCTTGACGCAAAAATTATCTTAATCACATTAGTCGCTGGAATTTCCGTTCTCTTTTTGTTGCGTTAAACAACATTTTAAATTGAGTTTATTTGCCCGATTTAGCTCGGAATAAGCGCGATTGCACAGGCGCATTTACAATCTTTCTTTATTAAAACTGTGGTTGTTGTTAGGGTAATACTTCTGCTTTAATTAAGGTTACATTCTGCAAAGGTTGGTCAGTGCTCGAATTCACAGGCACTTTAGATATCGCCATAACGACGTTCATTCCTTGAATAACTTGGCCGAAGACCGTGTATGATGTATCGAAGGAAGGGTAAAGGTTTTGGTTGTCGGCGACGTTGATGAAGAACTGGCTGCTTGCAGAGTTCGGTTGACCCGTATTCGCCATGGCTATTGTGCCGTTGTAATTGACGTTGTCGTTGCCTATCTCGTCAGGAATAGAAGGAACGTTAATGCTTTGGTTCTCTCCACCTTGAATCATGAAGCCGGCGATGACTCTGTGGAAGATTGTGCCATCGTAGAAGCCTTGCTTCACCAAGTTCACGAAATTCTGCGTTGTTATAGGCTTGTCGTTTCGCAGTTGAAGGGTTATGTTACCCATAGAGGTTATGAGGAGAACTTGTGTCCCACTTGCGCTGTATTCACCTGCTGGTGACGTCAAGGGTGTCGCAGAGGATGTTGCAGAGGGCGTCGCAGTTGCAGCAGGAATCATTGGGCTACTTGAGTGACTAGACGATGCGGGAAATAAACCGTTAGGACGAAATACAAAGAACGCTGAAGTGAACTACTCGCCCCTTACGGGGCGAGCATCCTTAATTACGTCCTGTTGATGTATTCCTCGATTTTCGCGCTAGTCACGACGCCTGCAGTTCTAACAGCATATCCCTCCGACCACAAATGTCCACCCCAAAGCTTCTCCTTCAGTACTGGAAACTCTTCAAAAAGCGACTTTGCTGAATTGCATTTCAAAACACGCACCATCTCAGTTATACATACTTTCGGTGGAGCTGAAACAAACACATGCACATGATCGCCACGATGAACTTTAGCAGCGAGCAGCTGAAAACCACTTTGAATAGCAATCGTCTTAAGTACCTCCTCCAACCTAACCTCAACTGAGCCTAAGAGTACCTTGCGGCGGTATTTAGTGGCCCAGATAAGGTGGTAGTTGGCTTGATAAGCACATGATCTTGCTTTCTCCAAGTCTATCACCTCCTTATCTAATGGTGACAGACCTATCGTTTGGTAGAACTAATAGAACTGCGGGTTGGACGCATTCATCCTGCCGCTAACGCGGCAGGTATTCTGCTAGGTTTTTTATAACTACGGCTACTACAGCGATTATGCCTATTGCGAGGTAGATTTTGTTCCTATTTCTTCGGCGTGGGGTGATGTATCGGATTTTTTTCTGTTTCTGGTTTCTCTGAGAGTTTGGCATGCCACAATTAGCCATCGTCTTTTTATTTAAATATTTCAGATTTTCACCTCAAGGGCACATCAGCTGCAACATTGAGGATTCAAAAATTGTGGTCTCAGAAGAAGCCTTTGTCAAGAACTGCAAAACAGCAATTCCGCAGTTACGCATATTTTCTACTAAGCGGGCTGAGCAGATGGAGGAGATGGTTGCGTTGCGGAAGGTGGAGGTAAGTTTGTTGGTTTTTGGAGTGCTGGGGCGATTTTTCGGTGGTAAATTCTGGCGGCTACGCAAAGTCCGGCGGTGACTACTGCGAACCAGTACGTCCATAGGAGAGTCGCAGTAACGGCTACGCTGATGATAACGTTTGATGTTATCGATTGGGGTACTTGGAGATTGGCTGAACCCATTAGAGGAATGTAAATGCCGACTGCTTTTTGCGCCACAAAAATTACGACGAGCAACACAACTGTGAAAAGCAATACCAGCACTAGAGGCGTTTTGTATGCGAATCCTACGAGACGCTTGGCGCAGGGTTTCAGGGGGGATGTCGCGTAGATTAGCATGATTATGCCGCTTGCGATCAGCGAGAGAGCGCAGGCCGTGGTTATGGCCCATATCAATGGCACCGTGACGCCGCTGTAGCCAGGTAAACTGACGTTGATGCTTAAAGGAGAAACGTTGAGTTTGGCAAATCCGTCTGCGATGCTGAGTTGCCACCAAGGCACGAATAAAGAAACTGCTGCCAAAATAAGGGCGGCGATGCCACCCACGATTCCAAGCAAGTTGATTTTGTGTTCCATTCATATTCACCTGTTCAATTTAAGGTGTAATCTCCATTGTTGCCGAGGTAGGTTGAGTCATCTGTATCGTAATGCCGCTTATATCAACAGTCAGATTTACCAAGTTGACGTTTATACTTGTGGCTCCGGGGTTTATAGTTTGTAAGGCGCTTATAGCACCTGGCGCCCAAGTAAAGACTACGTTTACGGGAACCGTCTGATCGGCACCTACGCTGACGGAGCCGACGAATAAAATTGTCCCCAACGAGGTATTATTGTTATTATTATTGTTATTATTATTGTTATTATTATTGTTATTATTATTGTTGCTGCTGGTCGTGACGGTGGCGTTCACAGAGTACAATGTCACAGTGAAATTAAACGGATTTGAGAATTGGACAGCAATAGTGCTTGTGGACGAAGCGCTGGAGACTGCTATGTTGCCTGAGAAGAAGTTGCCTTTTCCTGAACTGGTATTGCTTGAACCGACGGATCCAATTATCTGTTTTATCTGCGAGGGGACAACCAGCTGGACGGGATTGTTTCGGTAAGTTATTCCGACAACCACAAACGGCGTCAATAATGTGAGGAGGCTGACTAAAATCAATATAATCCTGACTTTCTGCATGTTTACATGTGCCCCCTCGTTATGCATTTGGCATAAATTATTTAAAAGGGTTATGGCTGTCCTGCTGTGTCGAATGCCAGGGTTCCTTTCAGGTGATTGCTTGGTTGCTTTTTTGGTTTGGGCGCTTCTTAAACCATAAGTTAAACGCCCACTTGCGCTTTCTTGCTTATAATTTCAAAGCAGGCTTAAGTCTATTTCCCAGAAAAGATAAAAAACCATGCAGTTTATCTTCAGGTTTGCAGAGTCAAAAAGGGCGGTTTTGTCCGTTTCGCATATTAATGGGAAGTGCTACCTGAAATTGCAATGAAGAAGCCATTAGCCATAGCGATCTTGCTTATAGTGGTCATTATTGTTTTGAGCACTTCAATACTTGTTATCTTGAATAGCAATAACGCTTCAGCCAAATCCACTGTGACATATTACACTTATACCATAGTTAACGCTTACCCGCATGATACAAGTGCCTTCACAGAGGGGCTCTTTTACTCGGATGGTTTTTTGTACGAGAGCACTGGAATTTACGGTAATTCGTCTTTACGTCGTGAGGACTTGACCACAGGCAATGTCGTGCAGGAGTATATTTTACCAGCCCAGTATTTCGGCGAAGGCATAGCCATCGTCAATAATACCATTATACAGCTAACTTGGCAATCAAACATGGGCTTCATCTACAACAAAACCACATTTGCCCTGCTGGGGAATTTCACTTACCCCACTCAGGGTTGGGGCTTAACCTATGACGGCAAAAACCTAATCATGAGCGATGGCACAGACCACCTCTACTTCTTGAATCCAGCAACGTTTCAGCAGACAGGACAAATCCAAGTCCATGACGGAAAAACGCCCGTAGTAAACATCAACTCGCTAGACTACATCAACGGTGAAGTTTACGCCAACATCTGGCTAACAAACACAATCGCCATAATCAACCCAGACACTGGGCAGGTCAAAGCTTGGATAAACCTCACAGGACTACAGGACGAAAACAATTCAAACCCAAATGCGGTGCTAAATGGCATCGCATATGACCAACAAACCAACAGACTTTTTGTAACAGGCAAAGATTGGCCAAACCTCTACCAGATAAAACTAATACCACAAACTAACCAAACAACCTAAAATTAACTGCGTTAACGTTGCGCCATGTAGTAAGATAAAATTGCTAACGGAACCACAAGGGCGTAGGACACCAATGTTCCAAGCCAGACTCCAAAGCTCGGATACAAATACCTAACAGCTACACTGAAGGGATAAATCGTTAGAATACCAGATAGCACTAAGGGCTTAGTCACAGCTCGCGAAAACTCCGTTCCTCTACTCCTGTTCAGTATTATCAACGTTGATGTGAAAACCGCCGGGAACGCGGCTGCAATCCCGCCTAACACAGGTCCCCCAATTTGGCTCAAAAACACTGAAATCAAAACAAGTGATCCTGCACCAACTCCACGCAAAACAACCTCATAAATCTTGTAGAGTCTCGCTTCTCCCTTTAGCTTTTGAAGTTTAAGCTTTTTAGTGAAATAATAATAGGTTAAAACCGAAATCGCCGCTCCCCCAGCCAAGGAAAGCGTAAAATCCCTCAGACCAGACGCAACAATTAAGCCAGAAAACGCGAACCACAAAAGAAGGGAAACGAAAATTCCGCGGCTAAACCCTTTCTGGGCGAATAAAGCAAAAAAGAAAAGATATGCACTTGTAACGCCGAAGGCTAATGGAAACACTGTAGTCGCTTGAACTGCAGCGGCTGAAGATTGGTTAATTCCGATGAAGAAGAACGAGAAAGCCGATGTTGAGGGAAGACCGCCGAGGATTCCGCCTAAGACGCTTCCTTTCTTTTCTGCGACGATTGTGATTACAGTTACCTATAAGCTTCCAACAGCAAACGCCAGAAAAAGATGCAACAGAAAAGAGTCTGAAACCATGTTTTTAACCTTTGCATCATATGGCAAATTAGATCCTAATTAATTCTTCCAATAAATTTGAAAAAAATAGTCAACCTTACTTGAAGTCTTTAGTTAAAGTCAGGCTAAGCTTCTAAGCTGAGCGAAAAATAGAAATCTTGGTAAGTTAGTTTAAGGAAGTATTCTGGAGATCTTAGCTTGTCGAACGACGTCAGTGTGGAGCTTGAGGGGACTACCTTCAGTGTATATTTGTATGTAGCTAAAGAAGGCAAACCTGTTGGCCCAAGAGATGTGATGCGTGGTGCGCATCTTAGCAGTCCAAGTGTGGCTTATCGGCATCTTCAGAAACTTGAAGACTCGGGGTTATTAAAGAAAAACGAGTATGGTGAATACTTACTTAAGAAGAAAATGAAAGTCAATGGTTATCACTGGATTGGTCGAAGGCTCTTGCCTAATGCAATGTTCTATTTCTGTTTTTTCTTCGGGCTCTTCATTTACGAGATTGTGGTTTTAGCAATTCATTTCGCGGTTGAAACTTACGAGTTCAAGGTCTTCTTCGCGTTAGGCCTTTCAATAACGGTGATCGCCATGATCCTCTTCCTTAAAGAGGGATTATCGTCGAATAAGAGAATAAGGAAACCGTCAAGCACGTAGCCAAGATAAATTGCTCTTAGGGAAAAGGTCGCCCAGACTGGAGAAATAAAAAGTCCGTTAATTGTGAAATTAGAAAAAAGGACACCAGTCGCTTTTGGTTGCCGCTATTTCTTGCAACGGGCAAAAACCGAAACATGGAAAGCAGCCTAAAGGCTGTTCTTCTTGCAGAACACACTGTTCTTTGGAGAGAGCTATATAGGACGTGCTTAGCATATGATTTGTGTGGAGGAGGAAAGTTTATGAAATCCTACACAAAACGTTTAGTCCTTGCTCTTCTCCTTGTAGTCCTAGTCACGATGATGGCGCTACCGGAATGTGTTACGGCGTTTTCTAATGTTCCTCTTCTAGCTTCTGCGGTTCCAAACGTTTCAATGGTCTCAAACTCTCTGCCCGCCCCAACAACAATAATTGTTCCTGACGAATACCCGTCCATAACCGCAGCCATTGGAAACGCCTCGGCAGGCGACACAATACTGGTTCGAAGCGGAACTTATTTTGAAAACCCGATAATTAACAAACCATTGACGCTGCAAGGCGAAAACAGCGCGAACACAGTGGTGGTGGGAAAAGGCGGCTCTGTAGGAGCAAGCGTTTTCACGATTACGACAGATGACGTGAAGATTTCAGGCTTCACCATCATAAGCGTGAACTATTCAGCCGCTGCCAACTACGCTTACGGCGTTATAATTGGAGGAAACAAATGCACAATAACCGGCAACAACATAGTGAATACGTTGTCAGGAATCTTTTGTTCGGTCCAGTCCTCCGCCATAATCGCCCAAAACAACATAACTAAAAATCAGAAAAACGGCGTCCGATTCTTCGGCGGCTTCAACAACACCGTCTCAGAGAACAACATAACAGGCAACGGGGCTTCCGGTATCACCATTGAAGGTTATTCAGACAATGTAACAGGAAACCTCCTATGTCAAAACACCATAGGCATCGGGCTGGCTGCGACTTACTCAGTAATCTTCAGAAACAACATAACTGAAAATAGCAACTCAGGCATTTACCTCCCAGGCTCCAACAACATCATATCCGCGAATTATATGGCAAACAACAAATACGGCATCTATTCACTCCCGAGTTTCGGCGTATCCAGCAATAACATGATATTTCATAACGACTTCGTCAACAATCAGCAAAACGCGTACTCCACCTCGCCCTACAACATTCAAATTTGGGACGGAGGTTATCCTCTGGGAGGAAATTACTGGAGCAACTACTCGACGGTTTACCCTAACGCAAAAGAGATTGCTAATTCTGGAATAATGAATATACCTTACTCAATTTGCGCCAACAACACAGATAAAGATCCCCTCATGACGCTTTTTGACGTCTCAAACGCGGGCGCCTCACCGGGGCAAAAAACTCCGCCTGTTACCGGCTCCGATCACATTGCCAGTTTATGGAGTTTGGACAGCATTAAACCCAACTATGTCACAGCCGACTCGACGGGAGCTAACCCAGCGGTTTTAGGAACCGTGGTCGCTAACGTTTCATACACTCCTCAACTGGTTGAAGGCAAATTCGGCAAAGCCCTATACTTTAATGGAAACGCATACGCGTTCGTCCCACCCTCGCCCACCTTAACAATTCCCAGCGACATAACCATAGACGCATGGGTTAAAGTGAACCAATTTAAAAACGTAACATACAACAACATTGTAATTGAATACGTGAGCACGACCGCCAAATACCCAACCAGGATCCTTGGACTTGCCATAAACGGAGTCGCACCCAGTAACAGCAGCTCCCCAGCTTTGGGAGTTCTGCGCGGCTACGTAACAACCGACACGGCAGGCTTCAACGAAATAGACACTATCCAACCACTTTCTCTAAATGAGTGGTATCACGTCGTGTTTACTCGCAGCACCCAAACAGGCATGCACATCTATGTTAACGGAGTAGAACAGAATGTGACAGTCTTCGCCGGAACGCAGAATCCCGCCGGCTCAATAGAACAGGCTTCAGGCTTATACATGGGGCATGACTCAATAACCACTTTAGAAAATGTCCAAGTCCTTAACGTAGCCGCACCACCAACAAGCACACCTATCTGGCAACAATGGTGGTTCTTGACCCCAGTAGCCGCCGCTTTAACAGTATTAGCGGGAACATTTTACTATGTGAGCAAGAATGGCCTTAAACGAAACACTGCAATGGCCAAGTCGCCTCATATGCTTCGCCCTGCACATATGGCAAGTTGAGACTAGGAAATAACCTGCTTGTACCTTTCGTTTTAGTTTTGTTGAAAAGCATAAATACTGATAGCGCTGACTAAGAGAAAAGGGGATTCATTTGAGTGGAGAAGAAAAGACAATATCTAAAACACAAAATAAGTATCCTTGGAGCAACTACACTTTAAAATGGGGCAGGGGCGAACCGGTCTCGACAACGCAGTACGTGCTGTATGCGGTGCAGATCGCAGCGGTAATAATTCTGTCATACCTAAGCGTGGTGTTACTTGGTCCACTAAGCTACTCTGGCATCTCACTATTCTACTTCGTGTACCCCTTCTTCCTAGTATTCACCATATGGTGGGGAATTTGGGGAATTCTGGGAGCATACATTGGCTGCGTCGTAGGAGCTGGCCTAATGGTAGGTTTGGGGCCAGTCGCATCTGGAGCTTATGCAATCAGCGATCTCATTCCGCCTTTGGTCGTGTTCATAGTTTACCGTGGGTTGCTCGCAAATAGAGGCATTGACCCTTTATGGAGGGACTTGACAGACAAAGAAGTTGCAGGAGTCAAAACAAAAAGAGTGACCGCTTGGATCTTGTTCATCGTGATAAATGGGCTTGTGCTAAACGCAATAAGTGCAGAGCTGGGTGTTGGAATAGAGAACTACCTTGGACTTATTCCGTCGGGCGCATTTTGGGGATGGTGGGCAGGATGGTTCTTTGGAGACTTGTTAGCGATGATAATCATTACTCCAGTGCTCGTCAAAGGACTTACCAGGCTTGTAGAACGGCAAGGGCTCATTAACGGCGGCTGGATAACTTAGTGGCTACAGACAAGTTGAAGCATAAAAGGGAACCTATTTGGCAAGGGATGACGTAGAAGCACGTACTTCAAAGAAGTACGTGCGCACCTTTATTTTTTCTATGAAAACTGGAACCCCAATTGAAAAATTACATGTAATTACAAAATTCTTCATGATAGCAGCAATGTCGGTTTTGGCTCTTTACATGTTCGATATACCGATCTCAAAGGGAGGCCCGGACATAATTGGCCTGATATTTCTGCTCATAATTGTTTTCGTACTATTGATAATTTCTGGAACTTCAAAGTATTTGGTCAACTCTTACCTTCTCCTAGCTTTGCCGGTGCCAGTAAGCGAATTTATCTGGTGGCTCTTCTTTAATGGGGGGCTAGCGGGGCCGAGGGAGACATTTTACTTCTGGCCAGGATTTTTTCCAATTGGAATTTCAACGGTAGTGTTAGTTTGCGTTTTTGGAGTGGTTTACTACCGAACAAGAAGCATTGTCATAGCCATTATACCAGCAGTTTTGCTATGGTGGCTCACTGTCATAGCGGGAACGTTTGATTTTTCTCCATTGGCAACATGGATTAGGCTTCCAATCGGAGCAATCGACAGCTTTACGCTTCCGTCCTTGGCAGGGACTGTTGCGTTATCGAAGGCCTTGGGATTTGCAGTGTTGATTTACACTTCATTCCTCTTTCTACTCACAACAAGAGACTCGGAGATAGCGGGCGCAATGAGACAACTGGGTCTTTCGTTCAAAAAAGCCTTCTTTATCGCGCTGATTTTCAGAAGCCTAAATACATTGTTAATAGATTATGAAAATATCAGGATTGCTCAGACAGCTAGAGCAGCCGGTGTAAATAGAAAAAGCGTTTTTTCCAAAATAATTGATCTTGCCTACGTCTCGATACCCCTAGTCGCGACGATGATCCGCCGGTCAACAGAAATGGGAGTTGCCCTCTACGCCCGAGGTTTTGAAGCATCTAAGAAGGTGACTTCATTCAAGGAGACAAAAGGAATAACGTATATGGATGTAACAATAATAGCAATTTTAAGCGTTTTCCTAATATACGAGGTAGTTCTTGGGCACAACATAAATCATTTGTTAATAAGGTGACCAAGGACGTCAGTGTTAGAGGTTAAGGATTTCTGGTGGAAATACCGATCATTCGTTGGCGTGGAGAACCCTTACACACTGAAGGGTCTATCCTTCACTGTTGAAAAAGGCGAGTTCTTAGGTATAATTGGTCCAAGCGGCGCAGGAAAAACAACTCTGTGTTATGCTCTTACTGGTATCATACCGAAAGTCTTCACTGTTCCCTACGGCAACGAAAGGGAACACATTAAGGGTGAAATAAAACTTTTCGGTCAGACACTAACCAAGGTCGACAAGGTAAAAGACGAAAAGACTGGAAATATGGTTGATAAAGTAGTCGGGATGAAACAAACTGCGCCAAGAGTCGGACTGTTACTTCAAGACCCCGAGAACCAATTTTTAAGAATGGACCTGCTGCATGAAATAAGCTTCGGCATGGAACTTTTAGGTCTCTCTGAAGAAGAAATCGAGAGCAGAGCTAAGGAAGCCCTAGAATTAGTCGGTCTTGGTCCTCTATGGCCAATCGCGGATCTTGTTCATCCCTCCGAGTTATCCGGGGGACAGAAGCAGAGGGCTGCAATAGCTTCCTTCATTGCCTTACGGCCTGAAGTCCTAATTTTGGACGAGCCAACATCCAACTTGGACCCCGAGGGAAAACTCGGAATAATCCAAGCCATAGACAACATAAAGAAAGAATATGATATAACGATAATCCTCGTTGAGCACAACCCTGAAGTAATACAGAAGTACGCAGACAAAGTGTTGGCGATAAACGACGGACGGGCAATTGCGTATGGAACCACAGAAGAAGTTTATTCCCAGTGTAAACTATTTGATGAAAATGGACTCTACTCCTCAGACATAGCGCGGATCGGGTGGAAAGCAGGTCTAAGTTACAATGGAAGGGTTCCCTTTACTGTAGATGAAATGCTTGAAGCGTTCGATGGCAGAAACCAGAAGTCTCTGGCGCCGAACCTTGAAGATGACCCAATAGACCAGTCCGCTCAGGAAATAATAAGCGTTAAAGACCTAAGCTTTTCTTATGAAGATGGAACGCAAGCCCTAAAAGGAGTAACTTTCGCCATAAAACAAGGAGAATGCGTAGGGCTCATAGGGCAAAACGGAGCAGGCAAGTCAACAGTATCCAAGATAATCAGCGGCTTGTATAAGAAGTTCCAAGGCGAAGCAAAAGTAAATGGAATGGACCTGCGAGACAGGAAAGTGATTCAGAAAATACCCTGCTACGTCGGATATGTATTTCAGAACCCTGACAACCAGATTTTCATGCGGAAAGTGTATGATGAGGTAGCTTACGGTCTGAAGAACCTTAAGACGCCGCCGCAGGAAGTTGATCAAAGAGTCAAGGAAGCTTTGAAGAGCGTTGGACTACTATCAAAGATTGACGAGGACCCTATGTTTTTGGGCAAAGGCGAAAAGAGAAGGCTAACTGTGGCGTCTATTCTTGCCATGAACCCGAAGATAATGATAGTTGACGAGCCTACGACTGGTCAGGACTTCAGGATGTCGGAAGATATAATGAGCCTGCTTGAAGAATTGAACAGGACAGGTACTACAATCTTAGTTATCACGCATGATATGACTCTGGTTTCAGAACATACCAAAAGAGTCATAGTAATGCATAATGGAGCTGTACTGTACGATGGTTCTACAAGAGGCTTCTTCTCAAATGAAGAACTACTCGACAAAGCCGACATAATCCCTCCCATGGCAGCAAGATTTAGCCTTGAATACAAGAAAAAGAATCCCTCCTCTCCAAATCTAATGAACGTAAAAGAATGGGTAGCAGCATTAAAATAAACATCACCAGAAATATTATTTATTTGCAGATTGGAACATGTCACATTGTTATTCGCGATTCAGAAATGATTCCACAGTTCTCAGTGAACCGATAACAAAAGGAGGTTGACTGGATTTTGAATGCCGCCAATTGCGCATATAATTTGTCCCGATATATTTGAACAAATTATAAATATTAACGCATGATTATAAATGAAGAAGAAGTGGAAAAATGGTTTTTGAAAAAGTCGCTGAAACCCAAGAAATTTCTCCTGGGCAAATGAAAGCAGTCAAATTTGGAGCGGAAGAAGTTTTGCTTGCAAACGTAAATGGCGTATACTACGCTATCGGAAACGTCTGCACCCATGAAGGCGGAAACCTTTCAAAGGGAGCATTGCAGGGAAACATTGTATCTTGCCCCAAGCATAAAGCACAATTTGACGTAACAACAGGCAAAGTAGTTTCTCCTCCAAAAGTGCTTTTCATGCATCCTAAAATCAACAACGAACCCACTTACTCGGTCAAAGTTGATGGAACAGCCATTCTGCTTGAACACAAATAGCATTTGCTTTCATGTACCAAACCCAATTTAGGCGACTATGAATGAGCTATCTCTCTGAAAAAGAAAATTGCAAGAAAACTTTTTGGGTTTGAGTTTTGTGTTTAAATTATATATAATGGTTGTTATAGTTCTCTTGGAAGCATAATGACCGTTAATTTGGAGGAGACGTAGGATGGATGAAGTATTAGACATGTTGGATAAAACTGCAAAGCGCATAGAGAAAGTTGCTGATGAAACAAAAGAGGCAACTTGGAAACAATCAGCCTTATACGATCAAATCATGCAGTCGCCTGAAGCGTCGCAAGAGCAAAAAATCAAGGCGTTTATTCGGAAAACTCGTTATCTAGACCATCTAGAAGCCTTGAACTCCCAGCTTAGTTTGCTCTATACCCTTCAGATATTCGCGTTTAAAGTTAAAGTGCTTGAGGTAACCGTTAGCAACATCAACGAGCAACTCATAAAGTCCGGTGTTCTTCGAAAAAATGCAGAGTTAGAGAACATAAAAAAGAATATCGATGCCCTCAAAATCCTAATCGAAGCACAATACGAATCCATGAAGGAAATCCGAGAAACAGAAAACAAAACCTTAGACTACATTCATTAGCAAATAAGATAAAAAGGGCAGCCTGGTGGTTTTCACCACTCATCAGGTTGTACTGCCTGCAATGCATTGTTTTTCTAAGGCTTATTCTACGATCTTTTCCCAGCTTGTAATTAAGTCAAGAACTTCTTGTCCTTGTTTGCCGCCGTAGCTCTTCAAGCGCTCTCTTGTGTCTTTTTGAGCTATTGCAGCTTTCTGGAACTCTTGCATTTGGTAAGCTTTGTCTGTTAAGTAGAGAATTCCGTCTACGCCTGCTCTTGCCATGCGAACTGAGACTGTTAATAGTTCATTTACGGTTGGGGTTTCTTTTGGGTCGTCGCCTGGACCGATAACGTACAATGCGATGTTAAGTTTTACGTCTTTGAAGAGTTTCTTGAAGTTACGGGTAAGCATTTCCCAATACCAAGGTGTAGCATAGTTTTTGCTGAACATGACTACGAGAAATTCGTCAGTCAGTGGGGCAAGGTCATCAAAGTCAACTCCGAAACGTTCATAGTTGGTAACTGGGTCTGGAAGAACACCGATGACAAATTTACTCTTAGCTCGGTCGCGCACTCGTTCGCTTACCAGCGCCATGTAATCGGTGATCTCTTTTCTTCGCCATTCATACCAGCTTAAACCGCTTTTTGCGTGGAGTTCCTTACAACGCGGGCATATGCAGTGTCCGTGGTCTGCGAAGTGGATGCTGTTTAGCCAGATTCCTGGGCTTTTCCTAGCGACATCCTCAATGTAGTCCAGTTGTTCTGCACGGTGTATTGGTTGGGTTGCACAGAGAATATCCCAGCGAACATTAAAATTGTCGTTTGTTCTCCATGCTGGACCTAGGTCTGATTGTGAAATCCAATCTGGGTGATTACGAGCAGTCACGTTGTCTCCGAAAATCGCAATGTTGCTATGCATGTCAGGTTTTGGCGGTAATCGTCTGCCTACTTCTGGTTTAACGCGGAAAAGGTCATAGTCGAAGCCTGGAACTTTTTTTGCTTCAAACATGTATGTACCGAATTTCAATTTACTTCTACCTTTTTAGAATCCAAAACGTTCGGCGCTGTAATAAAGTTTTGCATAAATAGCGCAGTATCGATTGTGAAAAATAGTTCCCTGTTTTTGCTATAGCTTCTGCGATTCATTGCGTATTTTCGGTTTGTTATTTAAGCATTAAACCATGTTTTTTAAGAAAATCCTCCAGAGACAGGTAACTTTTAAACCCAAACAGCTCTATACAATGCCATTAGGAGAGAACCAGCGGTGCCGATAAAATATTTTGAAGCCCCAGAAATCAAAAAGCAAGTAGACCAGTTGGCAGAAGAATGCGAGTTCTACCATGTTGTTCCACAATTCGTTTTCTGCGTAAGAAGCAAAGGCTCCAAGGCCAGACGCACAATCGCACGCATTCACGGTTTAGGCAAAATCTGGCAGGGAGTCCTAAACCTGCCGCCTTCATACACTATCGAGGTTATTTCGGAGGTCTATGATAGAATGTCCAATGAGGATAAAGAGAGGACTTTGATTCATGAACTCATGCATATTCCAGGCGGGTTCTCTGGCGGTTTCCGTCCGCATAAAGGGTATGTTGAAAGAAGAAATGTTGATGCAGTTTATAAGAAGCTGCAAAGCGATAGGGCTGCAAAAAAGCAAAAAACCCTTTTTTTCCAGTAATTGCCAGAAATTGTTGCTTAAGGTTTTTAAGCCTCTGACGCGTGGTTATTGAAAGTTGCAGCTTCAGCACCCAAAAAGCTGTATAGTTAAATATTTGGGAAACGGTTAAACATTTGAAAAGTCGTTTGCCCGAGCAATTGAGGTTTAGCATATGCGGCACGTTATGAAAAGTTTGAAGCATAGCGGTATATTCGTTCCAATTTACGATTATAAAGGCTTCAGCATCAAAATCGACGGCCAAACCGTAAAGTTGACGCCTAAAAGCGAGCAGATGGCGATTGCGTGGATAAGAAAATCCTTGTCAACCGTGTCTCCGCCAGATAACGTTTTCAAAAAGAACTTCATGAAGGAATTCCTTGGGCAACTGAAAAAAGATAACCCTTCAGCGAGTTTCTTGGATGCTTTTTCTTCAAAGTACCTAGCTAATATCGATAACCCGCCTGCAACCCTAAACAATAGAAACCAGCCAGCCAATCAAGAAATCGACTTCACTGAAGTGGAAAATTTCATTAAACAAGAAAAAACAAAGAAAGAAGCTCTAAGCAAAGAAGAGAAAAAGCAGCAATCTGAGGCGCGTAAAATTAAGCGGTTGGAATTTAAAGAAAGATATGGTTACGCTGAAGTTGACGGACAGAAACTTGAGATTGCTAACTGGACTTCCGAGCCGTCATGCCTTTTTGCTGGTCGCGGTGACCATCCGCAGCGTGGAAAATGGAAAGACGGCCCAAATGAAGAAGACATAATCCTAAACCTGCCGCCTGAAGCAACAGTTCCGCAGGGGCACTGGAAAGGTGTAGTATGGGAACCTGACAAGATGTACGTGGCTAAATGGGAAGATAAGCTAACAGGCAAAATCAAGTATGTCTGGTTCTCTGATACAGCATTCCTTAAACAGAACCGAGAGAAAGAGAAGTTTCAGAAAGCCGAAACCTTAGGTAAACAAATCAAAACAATTGAGCAACATATCCTCAGTAACCTCAATGATAAAGACGAGGCAAGACGCAAAGTTGCAACTGTATCTTGGCTTATTTTGGTGCCTAACATGAGGGTGGGCGACGAAAAGGACCCCGACGAAGCTGACACAGTAGGCGCAATAACGCTTCGGGCAGAACACATCAAAATAGAAGGCGACACCATACACTTCGACTTCCTCGGCAAAGACTGCGTCAGATGGATAAAAAACGTTAAAGCCCCACCAGAAGTCATCCGAAACATCCAACACTACATGCAAACAAGCAAAGAATACCTCTTCGAAGGCGTCGACTCCAAAAAGGTTTCCCGTTTCCTCTCCGAGAAAATGCCAAAGTTAACTGCTAAGGTTTTCCGCACTTGGAGATGCACGCAAACAGTCAAAGAAGAGCTCGAGAAAAGCGGAATAGTAAAGGACGACCCAGATTACAAAAAGACCTACGCCGCAAAAAGGGCTAATTACAAAGTCGCTGAAGTGGCAAACCACAAAAGAAAGATTCCGCCAACCTTTGACCAGCGCTTAGCAAAAAAAGAAGCCAACCTCAAAACACTTGAGCAGCAACTTGAAGTGAAAAAGGCCGCAGGCAAAAAAACCGAATCGCTCGAGACCAGAATAAAGAGGGCTAAGCTTGACTTGGAATTAACAAAGCTAACCAAAGAATACAACTTGGGCACATCGCTGAAATCATACATTGACCCGACCGCTTACGTGAAATGGGCTAAAAAAGTCAATTTTGACATCGAAAAATTCTACCCCAAAACCTTGAGAAACAAGTTCAGTTGGGCACTGCAAAGCAGCAAAACGCAAGCCGTCGAGTGCATAACTGCATGAGCATAACCGAAACCAAAGACGGCGTCATCATCACAATTTTTGTAAAACCAAACGCTCCCAAATTCAGCGTAGAGGTTGACGGCAACGAAATAGTTGTCCACTGCACTGAAGAACCTGTCAAAGGCAAGGTAAACAAGGAAATCATCAAAGAGTTCTCAATACTCTTGCATGCTAAGGTTAAGCTTGCCTCCGGCTCTACCTCAAAACAGAAGCAATTGTTCGTACAGGGGGTTAGGAAAAGCCAAGCAGAGCAGCTTTTGCGTTAATAGTTTATTTGTTCAATGTGAACAATACGATATATTACGATAACAGAATATCCCTTTTAAACCAAAAAAGCGCTTAAGACAATTGGAAGGCGTAACTCAAAGGAGAGGGGCAAACCCCCTCCTCCACCTTGCCCCCAAAAATAGTTATCTCACATTTTTCAATAAGTGCCCTCAAATTTCTAAAATAAGCCCAAGAAGGATAACGTTTTTACGGTGAAAGAATGCATAAGCAATTATGAAACCCGCTAAGAAGGTCAGCACCTCAAAAAAGCATAAGCAAAACAATAGATGGGCAGTGCTCTTCTATGGCGTGCTTCTTATTGCAGTGATTTGTATGGCCGCGTTTTTTGTCGGTCATGCCAGTAACAAGCCGGCAAATAACGAGTTGAATAACGAGTTGAACAGCATGCCATCAGGCTTCCAAACCTTTGCAGCCAACTACTTGGGGGTAATGAAAAACTTGAATTCAAGCCAAACTAAAGCCGAAATGGCAGGGCTGCTTAACCCAAGCTACAACCAAACTGATCTTTTCGCTTGGGAGGGAAGCAAGCTGAAGTTTGCTAGTGATCCATCGGGCTCTTTTGAAGAGCCATTCCAAATCCTGAACAGCGGCGATGGCATTTGCGTGCAATGGAGCATAGTTTACGTGTCTGCTTGCCTTGCGCTTGGTTACCAGAGCAGGCTTGTAGTAGCCGTTGACACGACAAGCTGGAGCTTCATACATGTTTGGGCGGAAGACTACTACAAAGGAAGCTGGGTTCCCGTGGATCCTTCTGATAAAGCGTGGAACGACCCGAAAACTTACCTGAGCTGGGATTGGGGCCCATCCATTGGGTCAACAGTTAGGATTTACGCGTTTGAAAACAACTCATTCCAAGACGTAACCTCCACCTACAGCGCACATTAAGCTAGACAACGCTCAGAAAGAGATTAAGAGCTTGAATTGCAAGTTTCTCCCGATATCCTTAATTTTGTCAAGCATTTTTGTTTCAGCACTTTCAGGCGGCAAAGCATCATTAGAGTGGTTTTAAAGCCCTTCGACTTAACGGCAACCTAAACCCCCATCCTTCACCGACAATTCCACACAAATCACGACAAATCAACACAAATCCAGACAAATATGGACATCAACTGCAAACAATTTAAGCTTTATTTCAAAAAAGCAACCCAAAACACAAACTTCAAACTGGGAGCGGGTATCTTTTACAATGAAATTGCACTAACAAAAAAGCCTAGCCGCTGGTTCACGGGATTAGGTTTGTTGTTTGAATCTGAGCATTGCAGCGATACCGCCAAAAGCGTTCTTCAGCATCTGCCCCTCTTCTGTCTCGCCCGAAATGATCTCTACATCTGTGTTTGACATTTCCGCCAGTTCAGCTAAGTCGTCTATGACATCTTTTTTCTCTACTGCTGTTGTGGATGGTGCGTTGCATTTTGGGCATGGTTTCCCAACTAAGCTTTGTTCGAAACTGGTTACTTCTTGGCTTTTGAGTGTGTGTTGTTCTTCGTAGCCGCATGCGCTGCATTTAACCGTGACACGAACCAAATCCAAGCTCTCAGACATGATGAGCAAGCGGACTGCTCCAGCCTGAAGTAGCCGCCTCACTTCTGCTTCGCCGTAAGTTATCATTCCAGTGTCATGGCCGACTTCGTAGAGGAATTTCTGCATGATTTCTTTCTCTTCGATATAGCGGACTTTACGCATGATTTCAGGCGCTTTATCCATTACTTCTTTAACGCCTTGCTCTTCCACGTAAGCAGTGTCAACAACATCAAGAATCTTGTTTTTCAGTTGGTAGTTGAGGTAGTCGCCTTTCTCGAAATCGTATTTTGTAGGTCCAGGTCCTCCTAGAATAATGCCTTTTAACGTGTCAATAGGCAGGAAAGTTTCGTTCGCGTGCACGCCGACACGGGTAAAATACTCATTTAGCTGCATGTCCCTTAAGCGTTCATATCGCCTAGCTGATTGCCCACCTGCCTTAGTTTTGCCTGCGACACCAGAATGCATTTGCCTGACAATCTCCAGCCGCTTCCCCTGCAACGTCGCAATCGTAGCCTCTGAAGCATCCACAAGCAAAAGGCCATACGTTTCTTTCTCCCGCAACATCTCCTGCAGATACTCGGTGTGGAACCGTGAATCACAACGATAAAGGAAAATCCTAATCGGCTCAGGTGGAACTATAACGTAGGATTCCATGCGTTCGGTACCTGGCGCGCCACCTTCCTGCAGAAGAGCACCAGTAAAAATCACTATGCCCTTTTCGCCCGGATCCTTGAAGAGCTTGAGTTTCTGCTGTGCTTTAGTGATGGCGTCTAGGACGTTTTTGCGTGTAACGTTGGATTTGATGTTGCTGGCTGTTCCATATTCGTTACGCAGAAGATTTAAGGCATCACTGATTTGTTTACCTGGCGGAACATAAACCGTGATAAGTTCCGTGTGACTGCCCTCTTTGCTGGCTAGGGCGTTAAGTGTTTTTCTTAGCCTGAATAGTTCAAGAGACGATTTTTTCGCTGCACTCAAATAACTTCACTAAATCTATGTTTAGTTGGATAACTAACGTTAAAAGGAATCAAATAAAAGTTCCGACTTAAAAAGCGGGAGATTTAGACTTTTGGCTTAGTTGGTGGTGTTTGCGCTGGCTCAGGCATTGGTGCACCAATAGCTTCTCTAAGATAAGCCTTGAAAGGACCCAACTTACCACCGTAATTACCCGACGAAATCTTTACCACACCAGGCACGCCGATAGCAGCGGTTACACCCTCTTTCATGCCCTTTTTGACAGCGTCTAATGACAAGCCGTTCATAACAATTTCATAAACACATGTCACGCCTTCTGGAACAACAGTATCAGGCACAAGTGTGCGCAAGGTTGGGCAGTAAGGATGGTTAGTTGAAGCCTTCAGTTTATATTTGAGCGAGCCAGCTTTGCTTCCTGCACGGCAAACTCCACCTGGAAACTGCATAATTACGTCAGGAGCATTTGCGCGGATTGCATCAGCCGCCGTTTCAGCCGCTTTCAATCCTGATGGCTGATCTTTCGCGAAAATCATAAAGTTGCCGCCTGCAACCGCTTCCATAGCGCCAAAACCATTTTCAACGATGAATTCGCCTTCCATAACAGGGATTTTCCAGCATTTTCTCCCGCCGACCATGGCTTTTTTCTGGAATCCATCGCCGAAATAGCGTAGACTGTTGCCAACATCTAATGTCCGTTTGCCAACTAACCCGTTAAAGGCTGCGGTTGTAGGACAAGTCAGGGTGCATTGGCCGATACGCTGCATAAGTTGGTGCTTGAGCTCAAAGCGGTCACGATTATAAATTTGAATAAGTATTCCAGGTCGTTTGTCAGGTGTCTGGTCTGCTGGAACAGTTCGTTCGATTGCTGCTTCCGCAGTCGCTTCAATTACGCTTGTGGCAAACCCCGTAGTTAAACTTGCGGCGATTTGTGCCCATTTTTCGTTTTGAGCGGTAATTAAAACTCTTCCTACCCAAAGCGGGAACATTTCTGCAAAGGTATCTTGAACCTTCACGATGTTTCCTTTTGGAGATTTCACAAGGAACATTTTTTCTTTATCGTCATAGCTTTGGATTTCAAGCGCGTTAGTGTTTGATGACATGAAAGGAACCTTGCACTTCAGTTGGGAATTGTATAATTTAAGAGTTTTCATGAATGACCAAGATTTCTCAATTTCAAAGGCTAATTTCAAACTGCAAAACGCAACTTTAGTAGCGCAAAATTAGATTAGGAATGAAGTTGGGTATAATTTTGAAAAACCATTTAATAAGCGTGTGCTTTAGTTTTTGCGGTATTTCAAAGGTAAAAGCCATATGAAGGCTCAAAACGTGCTGGCAACTGCCAGAAGCGTGGAAAAAAATCGTGATTTCGTAGCAATGCTCAGAGTCTTGGACGATGAATGCCGGAAGTGCACCCCACTAACTCCGCTCGAATGCATCTCACGCTGCAAAACTTGGAAATTGAAGAACGAGCTTAGAAGACTCCACGAGACCATGGAAAACCCAGATTTCATGAAAGACCTAATGAACGTACTGAAAAACGACACGCGACTGCACATTCTTATGATGATTGCTAAAGGCCACTATTCATTACGTAAGCTTCAACAAGAACTCAGAAAGGCGGGTCACTCATACAGTCAAGACACCATAGTTAAATTGTACTTGCGTCCACTTCTGGAAGTTGGGCTTGCTGTCGAGGCTCAAGAACCGGTACTACGCGACAACGTTCGGCGGCAGACTCACAGAACTAATCGAAGGTTCAGTCAACATAGTAAACTTTTTGCCAGCTCACTCCGAGTGCTACGAAGAAACTGTACTCAAAGCTTTGCTCAGCGGATGCAAAACCTTTGAAGACATGAACGGGATTGTCTCCCAGAAGATTGTCTCGCGAATCTTAAGGAGACTGAAAACGGTGGACTTGGTAGAAACGCCTAGGGAAAGAGCTTTCATATTCTTCTTCAGATCAAAACGTGACCCTGCAAAGGAAACGTTTTCCTCCAACGAAAGCAAGGTTTACAACGACATATCTGACAAAGGAATTTCCGCCCAGAAACTCGCCGAAAAAATAGGACTTACTGCGAGGACAACCTACAAGCACCTGAGAGGACTGAAGGGAAAGAAGCTAGTGTACACGAGAAAAATGCCTAAAGCGTACTGCCTGACTGCTAAAGGCGAAAAGTTGGCTTTGCTGCTGGATGAACTCTACACTCTGGTTGAAGAAACACTGAAATCTTCTGAACAAATCTTCAAAGGCAACGAAAACATAGCCCCATAGGTTTCCCGTGTATCTCAAGTTTTTGGGTTAAAGGAAACCTGAGTTCGTATATTAAAATTATTGGCTATTGTTATTCCTTCTCAGTGCAGGTATTTTTTGGTAAGCCGTGTTTTGCTTATTTTTATTGTTCCACTTTGATTATTTGTGGGATTTTGCCTGCGGTGCCCACTCGGCCTTTGTAGATTATGAGTACGCCTTCTACGCCTTCAATTGATAATCCTCTGCTGATTCCTGCTTTAATCGCGGCTTCTGCGTTTTCGCCTTTAACCACGTTGCCTACGGCTGTGGCTGCTGCATCAGCTAAGGAGGCGTTTTTGCAGAAAACCGTTGCTGCCTCTGCATCACCAAAACTTAACGCGTGGCTAAATCGTCCTGAACTGGTGGCGATGCCGATTGGGAATTCTGTTAGCCGAAAGCCGAACCGTTTTGATAAGGGTTCTTCTCCAGCGGCAACTGCCACATCGACAGACGTGTTTGATATTGCTGAGATTTCTCCGCCGTCTTCCACAACAGCCACTTCACAGCCTTCACGAGTCATGTCGTTCACTGCTAAGTCCGCTATAACTCCCGCTACGGCTGCCATTGGTCCAACGCCTGCTTTCTCTGTAGCTAAAGCCATCAATTTCGCCACAAGCGGTTTTTCTGGCGGCGGGATTGGTTTTAGCGTATACAAGAACTTGGGATTCGCTCTTACGTAAATTTCGAGCTCTTGCCTGTTGCGTTTAACTGATTCAATGGCAGTTTGGATAGCTTTTTGCTTTTCAGAAATTATGGTGCATTGTGTTTCTTTTAAGGTAAAGTTTTCTTTGAACAGGTTTCTGGTCAACTTTTATTTTTTCCTGTTGATTGCTGTTTGTTCAGTGTTTTGCTTAACTGATTTTATTGCTCTGGCTGGGCACGCGTCAACGCAGATGCTACATGTGCTGCCGACACATTTTTCTTTGTCAAACTGTACAGTGGAATCTTTATCTATGCTTATGGCTTCCACAGGGCAAAGAGCCACACAGGAGCCGCAACTAAAACATTTCTCTGCATCAACCTCGATAAGTTTCGGTACTGTAACTGTTACGCCTCTTTTTCGGAAAGCTTTTATTATTTTTTCTTGTGCCTCGTCTGGAACTTCAGCGACTATTTCGCCGCCTTTAGAGTTTATGTGGGCTACTAGGATGGCGATTGGCACTTTGTACTCGAGAATTACTTGGCTGGTTATTGGTTGAGGTACCTGTTCTTCAGTGAACCTTAAGAGAAGTCTTACCATGCTTTTATCGTCCTAACAGTTTAGACACGTCTTCAGAGGTAACTATGCCCAGCACTTTCTTTTCTATATCAATCACAGGCAGCGCTGAAATGTTATGCTGAGCCATCCGCCTCGAAGCAATCTCCAACGGCTCATCAGGTTTAGCGGTCACCACGTTATGTGTTTCTATGTCGGCTAACGCTTTTTTGCCTTCAGCCATAGCCCGAGTGATATCCCACGAAGTTACTATTCCCCGCAACTTCCCAGCGCCATCAACAACAACGATGTGGTTAACCGATTTGGTGACAATCCGCTGGGCGATAGCTCGTATCTCCTCGTTCTCAGTACACGTGACCGCTGGATGCATTACGCTGACGACGAACGGTATTTCCTGAGTCTGCCTCATCGGCTTAAATACGCTGTCATTTGGCAACCGCTCAACAGGCGAGGTCAAGAAAAACGTGCCTTCCTCAATCCAAGACTTCAGTGTTCGTGAGACTTTCTTAGCCATCTTTAGGCTAGACAGGGAGCTGACCCTGACTTTCTTGTCATTAATCATTATTGAGCCAGACTTTAGCTCTTTATAGCTTACTTGCCTTAGCTTCGGGCGGTCTCTACGCGGCACGCTGTAATCAACCACGTCTGTCATGATTTCGCTGTCACGAATCGCTGTCTTCTTTGCTAAGCCTTCATTCAAGATGGGAATAGGAACGCCCAAACCAACATATATTGAAGTGCCATACCGCGTGAAGGAAGCACCCTGTAAGAATTCAGGCGACATCTTCTTGGCATCGCCTTTCACCATCAAGGTGCCGTTTAGGTTTTTGGGGCTATGCTGCGTTCCCTCACCAATAACGTAGCCCTGCGCTCCACCGAGGAAAATCCTTGTGCCCATGCCAATCGTTTCGTAATCTGGGTCGTTCATAAGCGGGTTTAATTCGCCTGCACCCGAAAACGTCGCGTTTCGCAGTCGTGGCAAGAGTTTGCTCATGTAAGTGTAAATCGTTTCGTCACTAGTGTTTACTGCGCAGTTGTAGCGTTGGTAGCAGTTGCGGAAATTCAGGAGGTAAAACTGGTTTAAATCATCCTTTGTTATGTTTGTTTTAAGCTGAGTTCTTGGGTAACAGTCAGTTCCGTAAGCAGTAGCGCGGAGTTCAACCTCTTTGCCTGCTACGAGGTCTTGGATTACGTGTCCACCCCCGTATTCGAAGGGGTGCGTTTCTGACATGTTAGTTGCTCCAATAAACAGGTCCACCGCCGCGCCAGGATGGCAAACTTCAACATCGTTCATCCATGCGTGCTCAATTTTAATCGGCGGGTCAGAGTGCCCAAGGTTAATAACTGCGCCTGAGGAACACATAGCGCCAAAAGTTCCTGTTGTAACCACATCAACCTCTTTAAAGGCAACTTCAACACCGCTGCTTTCAACTAGTTTTTTCATTTCTTCAGCGGTTAAAACCTGAACATCGCCTTTGCGGATTTTCTCGTTAATCTCTTCTACACTTCGAGATTTAGTCGGTTTGGACAATTAGCTTACCTTAATGCCAATCGAAAAGGCTTTGCACGTTAATATTTTTTGCGCAATTATTCATTGGTTTACCAGATTTTCCATGGTAGGTCATCCATGTATTCGTTTAATGAACGGATTGAGTTGCCATTTTGACCTTTCTGCTTTAACACTTCCACCAACGCAACTGCCAACTGCAAGTTCGTAATCACCGGCACGTTAAATTCTACTGCTTGGCGTCGGATGATGTATCCGTCGGTTAAAATTTCTGAAAAACTATTCTGCCTATTAGCTATAGGCACGTTAATTACTAAGTCGATTTTGCGCTCCTGCAAGTAATCCAGAATGTTAGGGCTAGCTTCAGCTTCCTTAACCTTATGGAGCACAGTAGCATTAACGCCCGCTTCGTTAAGCACCTTAGCGGTGTGTGCAGTTGCGTAGATTTTGATGCCCATATCAGCAAAAGCTTTAGCTATCGGTACAACCCGTTTTTTACGTTCTTCATCGCCGCCTACACTTATGAATACTGCGCCGTCTTTTGGCGGAATTTTGAATTCTGCAGACTGCAACGCTTTGGAGAAGGCGTCTGAGAAGTTTTCGCCTAAACATGCTACCTCACCAGTGCTGAGCATTTCAACTCCGAGAACTGGGTCAGCACCGCTTAAACGCATAAAGCTGAACTGTGGAACCTTAACACCAACGTGAGGTGCAATAGTCATCGGTGAGAGTTTAACGCCATCAATTTTTTTGCCTAGCATGGCCAAAGTGGCGAGGTCGATGAGGTTTATTCCGCGTGTTTTGCTGACAAACGGCATTGAACGTGATGCCCGCAAATTACATTCAATGACGTTAACTACGTCATCTTTAACAAGGTATTGAATATTATAAGGTCCGTGAATATTGAGAGCTTTAACTATTCTTAGTGTGCAATCCTCAATTTTCTTCTGAACCTCAACCTTTAATGCTTGAGGCGGAATGGTCATGGTTGCGTCGCCGCTATGGACGCCAGCATTTTCAACATGCTCCATTATAGCGCCAATGAAAACAGTTTCGCCGTCAGAAACGCCGTCTACCTCAACTTCTTTTGCGCGATTTATGAATTTGCTAATAACTACCGGGTGATCACGTGAAACCTTCGCCGCTAACTTGAGGAAATTCTCCAGTGACGCCTCATTGTAAGCTACACGCATCGCTGAACCAGACAGCACGTAGCTTGGTCGCACAATAACTGGATAACCGATTTTCTCTGCAAACCGTTTTGCCTCACTAATTGATAGGAGTTTGCTCCAGCTTGGCTGAGAAATTTGGAGTTGGTCTAGAAGCGCGCTGAATTTTGAGCGGTCCTCAGCCAAATCCACGTTTTCAGCAGAAGTGCCCAGCAGTTTTACTCCAGCATCAGAGAGTTTCATGGCTAAATTGTTTGGAATTTGACCGCCGACGCTGGTGATGACGCCTAAGGGGTTCTCTTTCTCGTAAATATCCAGGATTCGTTCAGTTGTGAGTTCTTCAAAGTACAGTTTATCTGAAACGTCGTAGTCTGTGGAGACTGTTTCTGGGTTGTAGTTCACCATTATTGCTTCTTGAATGCCGTTCTTCTTTAAAGCCCAAATTGTGTTGACGCCGCACCAGTCAAACTCTACGCTTGAGCCTATTCTGAAGACACCTGCGCCTAACACGATAACTTTGCTTGTGTTAGTTGTTAATTCAATGTCGTCTTCGTCTCCACCGTAAGTCAGGTAGAGATAGTTTGTTTTCGCCGGCCATTCAGCTGCCAACGTATCTATCTGCTTAACTACTGGCAGAATGTTTGCACTTTTTCTAAATGTTCTAATCGTAGATTCATCGGTGCATTGGCATTTAGCGATTTGCTCATCTGAGAAGCCTAAACGCTTCGCTTCACGAATGACTTCCGCTGCCGAGTCCTCTGCAAGGTTTAGTTGTCGCAGGTCTGCTTCCATGTTAATGATATTTTGAATTTTGTGGAGAAAGAATGGGTCAACACCGCTTAAGCGGTAGATTTCTGCGATGGGTATGCGCATTTTTAACGCTTTAACAATCGTGTAGAGCCTCTCGTCTGTTGGGTTCGCAAGCACATCACGTATTCTCTCTTCAGGCTCAGGCTCTGAATCTTCAGGGTTGCAAACTAAGCCTATTTTGCCAGTGTCCAACATGCGCACAGCTTTCTGCAATGCCTCTTCAAAGCAGCGACCAATAGCCATCACTTCACCGACTGAACGCATCTGCGGACCGATGTGACGGTCGGCGTTTTTGAATTTCTGTAGGTCCCAGCGTGGAATTTTCACGGTTATGTAGTCTAAGGCTGGTTCAAAGCATGCTGTGGTGACTTCTGTTACTTTGTTTATGAGTTCTGGAAGCAAATAGCCTAAGGTTAGTTTTGTTGCTATGTAAGCCAAGGGGTAACCGGTTACTTTGCTTGCGAGAGCTGAACTTCTGGACATGCGTGAATTAACTTCGATTACACGATACTCTTCTGATTTCGCATTCAATGCCCATTGGATGTTGCATTCGCCGACAATTCCTAAGCTGCGTATAGCGTTTATTGAAGTTGACCGAATAAGGTGATATTCACGATTTGACAGCGTTTGCGAGGGAGCTACAACTATTGAGTCTCCAGTGTGGACACCCATAGGGTCGAAGTTTTCCATGTTGCAGACGGTTAAGCAGTTGTCTGCGTAGTCGCGCATGACTTCATACTCGACTTCTTTCCAGTGCCCAACGTACTCTTCAATGAGGATTTGGCTTATTCGGCTTTGGGCTAAACCAACAGTTGCTATCGCCTTTAATTCTTCAGGAGTATGGGCTACGCCTGCACCTTTGCCGCCAAGAGTATACGCCACCCTAATTATGACTGGGTAACCAATCTCGCCAGCAACTTCCAAAGCTTGCTTGACATTTGTTGCTGACTTGCTTTTTAATGGAGGCACTCCCGCTTTGAGCATTGCTTGTCGGAAACGTTCACGGTCGCCCGCATCCTCTATCGCATGAATTGGTGTACCTAAAACCTTAACATTGTATTTTTGTAGGATGCCTTTTTTCTCTAGTTCCAAACCGCAGTTTAATGCAGTTTGTCCGCCGAAGCCCAACAGGATGCCGTCGGGGCGTTCTCTTTCAATAACTTTCTCGACATATTCAGTTGTGACTGGAAGAAGATACACTTTCCCTGACAACCGCGGGTCAGTCTGAATAGTGGCAATGTTAGGATTAACCAGAACGGTTTCGATGCCCTCTTCCCGCAGAGCTTTGAGGCATTGGCTTCCTGAGTAGTCAAATTCGGCTGCTTCACCGATTTTTATGGCGCCACTGCCAAGAACCAGCACTTTCTTTATCCAGTCAAACTTTGGCACGCTTAAGTAACCTCCAACATCTTTGAAAACTTGTCAAACAGCAATTCAGTGTCGTATGGTCCTGGCGAGGCTTCGGGATGCCATTGTACAGCAAAGACTGGCTTGTTTTTGTGTTTGATGCCTTCTGTGGTTTTGTCGTTGGCGTTTATGAACCAAGTTTCCAACTGGGTTTTCTTTAGGGATTCTATGTCTACAGCGTAACCGTGATTTTGAGTTGTAATATAGCAACGTCTGCTGTTGAGGTCTAGGGCTGGTTGGTTTTGGGCTCGGTGACCAAACTTTAACTTATAAGTGTCTCCGCCCAACGCCAGCGCCAGTATTTGAGCGCCAAGGCAAATGCCCATAAATGGAACCTTTTCAACTACTTCGCGCACACACTCGATTGTTTTCACGCATTTCTTAGGGTCGCCCGGACCGTTGCTTAAGAAGACACCGTCAGGATTGTAAGCCATAACTTCACTGGCTGAAGTGTCATAGGGTACGCGTACAACGTTTATGCCTCGTTTAAGCAGGTTGCGGATGATGCTGTATTTGGCTCCGCAGTCAAGTAGAACAACGGTTTTTTTGCCATCCACGCTGTATCTAATTGGTTTTTTCACTGAAACTTCCTTAACCAAATCAGTAAAGTTAGGGTCAACAATGTCTTTACCGTTCTTTAAGAGAGCATCCAAATTGGGCTCTTCCTTTACATCGAAAACCTCCAAGATTCCGAGCATGACACCGTGAATTCTAAGTTTCTTCGTTAAGCGTCTGGTGTCAACGCCGTATATTCCTGGGACGCCTTCGTCTAAGAGCCACTTGTCCAGTGTTCTTGTTGATGCCCAATGATACGGTTCATGGCATAATTCGTGAATTACTAAGCCTTCCACTTGAATGTGGTCTGACTCGAAATAGAGCGGAAGACCTAAGTTTAATTCGTTTGATGGAACGCCATAGTTGCCTACAAGTGGGTAAGTAAAGGTTAAAATTTGACCTTTATACGATGGGTCAGTAAGCGCTTCTGGATAACCAACCATCTGGGTTGAGAATACTACTTCGCCTGATATTTTTCCTGTTGCTCCAAAACCAGAGCCGATAAATGACGTTCCGTCTTCAAGAAGCAGAATCGCTTTTTTATTTTTGTTGAACGTGCTATGTTGTGGGACCAAAGCCCTATTCTACCTATAAGTTTGGATTTTTAAGTCTTACGTTTGATGGAGAGTTTGAAACAGAGTAAGATTCTACGGTGGAGTTAAGGGTGTTTTCTGCGTTTGCAAGGTTCTGTTTGAGTTCAGCTATGTTGTTTTTAGAACTTATCACGCTCTTTTTTAATGTTGTTATAGCTCTTTCAACCTCGACGGGGGAAGGACCGCCTTGTACTTTATATGTTTCGATTATTTTGCGTGGATTCGTGCATTCAACCAAGTCTTGTTTCTTAACCATTAATTCGATTCCAACTGCTTGCTGAGCTATCTTTTGCAGGAGTTCAGGCGTCGCATCCTCTAAAGTTTGCTTTGAATTAATCAGCGACTTGACAAGAGCGCCAACTATCTTGTGCGAGGTTCGGAAAGCAACATTGTATTTGCGCACAAGCATGTTAGCAAGTTCTGTTGCGCCTACAAAGCCTGCTTCAGCTTTGCTTTCAACGTTTGTTGACACTTTCAAGTTAGGCACAAGCTGTGAGAATATGCCTAGTGAGCTGGCTAAGTTGTCTGTTGAAGCCCAAAGTTTCGGCGTTACCTCTTGGAAATCAAGATTATACGTGGTTGGCAGACTTTTTAGGGCAGCAGCCGAAGCCACGAAATCGCTTAGGGCATAGCTGGCTCTTGCACGGATAACTTCAAGCACTTCTGGGTTCTTTTTTTGCGGCATGATGCTGCTGGTTGATGTAAAATCGTCTGGCAACTCGATTGTGCCGAACTCTTGCGAGCTCCAAATTATCAAGTCCTCAGCTAAGTGGCTTAAATTCACTGCAAGTAACGTTAGTGCGGCTTGGGTTTCAAGTATGAAGTCTCGGCTTCCGACCGCATCAATCGAGTTCTCCAACACCGCTTTGAAGCCTAACAGTTCTGCTGTTCTTTTGCGGTTTATTGGAAAGCTTGTTGTCGCTAATGCTCCAGCGCCAAGTGGGCACAGGTTAACCCGTTCATAAGCGCCCCGAAGTCTCTCTAAGTCCCGCTCTAACCCTTGAACATGCGAGAGCAAGTAATGGGCAAATGTGACGGGCTGTGCAGGTTGCAGGTGAGTGTATTCCAAAATTAGCGTGTCAAGGTGTTTGCTGGCTGTGTCTAGGAGGCTTTCCTGCATCTCCAAAACCTTAAGCATCAATTCGATTAGTTCATTTCGGAGTTGCATGCGGATAGCGGTTGTGACTTGGTCGTTTCTGCTTTTTGCGACGTGCAGGTTGCCGCCGACTTCAGGTCCAGTTTCCTTAAGTACGGCTTCTTCAACTGCCATATGAATGTCTTCAGCGGCAGGGTCAAGCCTTGTGTTGGGCAGCTTAGAAAGAGCCTTTAGGATTTTTGCTCCATCTTGCTGCTGTATTATTTTCTGCTCCATCAGCATTACAATGTGGGCTTTGTTGATGTCAACTACAGCCGTGGCTAAGCGCTCATCATCTTTTCGTGAAGAAGTAAACTTAGCAACATCTTCACGCACAGATGTTAGCCGTCCGCCATGCAGTATCTTTGACACTTACTCACCCTTCAGCTTACTTACCATTTACTCAGGCTTCCTTGGTTTTCTCAGCCGCCTTTTTGCTCGACTTTTTAAGAGCATTGTACATTCTTGTCTGGAGTCCCCACAGTTCAATGAAGCCTTTAGAGTAGGATTGGTTGAACGTGGTTTTGATGTTGTAGTTGGCAAGGTTTTTGTCGTAGAGTGACATTGGCGAGGAGCGTCCGATAACTTGCATGCCGCCTTTGTAGAGTTTAAGTTTGACTTCCCCCGTGACGTTTTCCTGAGACTTATTGATGAAAGCGTCAAGGTCGTCTTTTAACGGGTCAACCCACAACCCAGCGTAAGCTAAGAAAACCCACTCTGCGTCAATTTGCTGTTTAAACAGGACTTGGTGCCGTGTCATAACCAGTTTTTCAAGGTCTTTGTGTGCTTCCAAAATTACTGTGGCAGCTGGGCACTCATACACTTCCCTTGATTTTATTCCAACCAAGCGGTCTTCAATGTGGTCTATGCGACCCACGCCGTTTTTGCCAGCGATTTTATTCATCGCTTCAATAAGTTCAAGTGGCTTCATGCTTTCATCGTTAACGGCCACTGGCACACCACCCTCAAACTTTAAGGTGACCAGTTCTGGCGTGTTTGGCGCTTTTTCGGCTGAAACCGTCCATTCGTAAGCGTCTTCAGGCGGCGCTTGGCTTGCGTCTTCAAGTAGTCCGCATTCGATTGCTCTTCCCCAAACGCTCGCATCTATGCTGTACTTTTTGGCTGCGTTGGAGACGGGGATACCTTTGGTTTTCGCGTAAGCGATTTCTTCTTCGCGTGTCATGCCCCACTCGCGTACTGGAGCAATAATTTTTTTGTCTGGCGCTAAGGAGCCAAGTGTCACGTCAAAGCGTACTTGGTCGTTGCCTCTTCCTGTGCAGCCATGAGCTAGGGCTGTGGCGCCTTCTTTTACGGCAACTTCAACCATCTTCGACGCGATCAGTGGACGTGAAAGGCTTGTGCTTATCGGATACTTACCTTCGTAGAGGGCGTTGGCTTTTATGGCAGGAAAAATGTAGTCTTTTGCAAATTCGTCTTTGGCATCGATTGAAAAATGTTTGAGAACTCCGAGTTTTTTGGCTTTTTCCTCAGCAGCTTTGCGGTCTTCTTGTTGGCCAACATCGACGGTTACGGTTATTACTTGTGCGTTGTATTTTTCTTGGAGGTACTTGATTAATACGGATGTGTCTAATCCGCCTGAGTATGCTAGCACGATTTTTTCGGTTATTTTTTGCTCCCCCATTTTTTGCTGTGAATTATTCCCCTAACCTTCAATGCTGTATTTTTAAACATTGTGACTTTTTTGTTACTTAATAAAATTTAAATGTCCCATTTGATACATTAGGTTAGCATTATGACAATAGCTCAAAACGTAAGAAATCACCTGCGAAACAAGCCATACCTGCTGGAAGCCCTAGAAAAAGGCATAGTAAACCTAAGCGAGTTATCAAGACAAATACAAGAAGATTTGAAAACCGATGATATAAGCGCCATAAAAGCCGCCTTGCGCCGTTATTCAGAAGAACTGCAAAAGCATAAGCAGAAAAGAGAAGAAAAAGTGCTCCAGCTCCTTAAACGAAGCAGCATAGCCGTTTATGACCGAAAATCCGTCATGATAACAAGTAAAGAACTTAACTCGCAAACTGGTATGAAAGTTGATTTAATGGATAAATTCGTTTACCTGCTTGACAGGAGCGATTTGCCTGAACGCATAAGTACTCTTGTTAAACATGATAACTGCACCATGATTGTTGTCCATTCGCCTGAGGAACTGGAGATAACGCCGGGAGTTGTCGCGTTCCTGGCCTCATTGCTAGCAGAGCAGAACGTGAACATTGTTGAGTTCATTTCCTGTTGGACGGAAACTATAATGGTGGTTGAGAAAAAAGACAGCCTAAAAACCTATGAAGTTTTGTCTAGTATGGTAGGTTAAGAAGCTGATGGGAGCAACAAAATTAATAATGCCACAGTTGATACTTCAGCTACAGCTTGTGTTACCAAGCCATGAAAAGGCGCTTATCTGATGGAGATTGAAGCTATGACACATCAAGAATGCATAAACTGCAAAACAAGATATGATATAGATGAGATTATTTATTTCTGCAAGAAATGCGGAGACATCCTTGAAATAAAATTCGACTCTAGAGAGTTAGCCAAAGCCCTCAAAGGCAGCGACTGGAAAACAAAGCCCCTGTCCGTTTGGAGATACCGCGACTTCATGCCCATCCACGAAGCCGCACGCATAGTCACGCTAAACGAAGGCGGTACGGGTCTGCATCGTTCTCAACGCTTAGGCGATGAGCTTGGACTAAAGCAACTTTACGTTAAGAATGAAGGCGAAAACCCCACAGGCAGCTTCAAAGATCGAGGCATGACCGTTGGCGTAACAAAAGCCGTTGAGCTAGGTGCAAGGCATGTAATCTGCGCTTCAACAGGCAACACTTCCGCAAGCTTAGCCGCTTACGCTGCAAGGGCAGGAATAAAATGCACTGTTCTTATTCCGTCTGGTAAGATTGCTTATGGGAAATTGGCGCAAGCGATGATTCACGGCGCTAAAGTTTTGCAGGTTCGCGGCAACTTTGATCAATCCTTAGAATTCGTACTTAAACTCGCTGAGAAGCACAAAAGCATTTACCTTCTCAACTCGATTAATCCCTTCCGTATTGAAGGACAGAAATCCCTGGGTTATGAAATTTGCGAGCAACTAAACAATGAAGCACCCGACAGAATAATCATCCCCGTCGGCAACGCTGGAAACATAAGCGCCGTCTGGAAAGGCTTAACCGAATTTCACCAGCTCGGCTACATAAAAACACTACCAAAAATGACTGGCATACAAGCAGTCGGCTCCGCTCCCATAGCGCAAGCAATTAAAACTAAAAGTGACAAAATAATCCCTGTTGAGAAGCCTGAAACAGTTGCCACCGCCATCCGAATTGGCGCACCAGTAAGCTGGAAAAAAGCCCTCAACGCCATCCGAGAATCCCATGGGACCTCGGAAACCGTAACTGACGAAGAAATCTTGGAAGCGCAAAAACTTCTTGCTCGGATTGAGGGAATTTTTGTGGAGCCTGCAAGCGCCTCATCCATCGCTGGGCTAATTAAGCTTGTTAGGAACGGCGTTATCGACAAGGATGAACGGATAGTCTGCATCACCACGGGTCACGGGCTAAAAGATCCTGACACCGCCATTAAGCAATGCGAAAAACCACTTGAAGTTGATGCTGACATATCTGCTATTGAGCAGGCATTAGGGTTAAAAGCGCAAAGACCACCTATTCTCGCTAGGTAAGGAATGAAAATGAGAATTATCTTAGTTGGCTATGGCGTAGTTGGGAAGGGCGTAACTACTATTCTTGCTCGCAGATATGCAGAAAAGGTTAAGGATTACGGGTTTAACCCAAAAATCGTTGCCATCGCCGATATTGACGGCGCTGTTATAAACCCAATAGGTCTAAGCCCTGAAAAGCTGGAAGCACTTAAACAAAGGGGGTTTCCAATATCCGCGGACCCTGAGTTTGGGCACCCTGGAATGTCCGCGTTAGATGTTATTGAGTCGGTTGAAGCAGAAGTGGTTGTTGAAGTGACACCTGTCAACATCAAAAATGCTGAACCAGCCCTATCACATATCACTAAAGCCTTTAAAACAGGGAAACACGTTGTCACCACCAACAAAGGACCATTAGCCTTAGCAATGCCAGCCCTCACAGAACTAGCTGAATATAACAATGTTTACCTACGATTCAGCGGAACAGTCGGCGGTGGAACCCCCATGCTAGAGTTTGCGAAACGATGCCTCGCAGGAGACAAAATCCTGGCCATACGAGGCATACTAAACGGCACAACTAACTACATACTAAGTGAAATGGCTCAAAATCGCGTAACCTTCCAAGAAGCGCTAACAAATGCGCAGAAGCTTGGTTACGCCGAGAAAGAGCCATCCATGGATATCGATGGATTTGATACCGCGTGCAAAGTAGTCATTCTGTCGAACTGGATTATGAACAAAAAGGTAACCTTAAAGGACGTAGACATAACAGGCATCCGTAACGTATCTTTGCGAGCGCTTGATGAAGCTTCAAAGAAAGGCAATACAATCAAGCTCATAGGTTCAATAGACGGCAACACGCCAACAGTTAAACCTGTGGAAATAGCTAAAGTCAACCCCTTATGCGTCAGCGGAGTCCTAAATGCGATAACTTTCTCTACCGAATATGCTGGAGAAGAAACCCTTATCGGCAGAGGCGCAGGAGGAATTGAGACTGCCAGTGCAGTTTTAAGAGACCTCTTAGACATAAGACATAAGTTAGCAAACCGAATGCTAAATAATAACTTGGAGCCCTAAACATGAAAATAGTCATGAAGTTTGGCGGTAGCAGTGTAGCTACGGGCGAAAACATACGTCACGTAGCTGATATAGTAACTCAAAATATCAAGAACGATTGCAGAGTCACCGTAGTCGCATCAGCATTGGCAGGAGTAACTAACAGTCTTATTGAAGTTGCTGAGCAAGCAAAGAGAAGCGATGAAAAACACGTTCAAGCCTTCACCAAGGAACTTTTAGAGAAGCATTTGATTGTAATCGCATCAGCCATAACCAGCAAGTCAATACAGAAAGAAGTAATACAAATCATCGACAGAACAATCGTTGAACTTGAAAAGGTTCTAACAGGTATATGCTATGTTGGCGAGCTTACGCCGAAATCTAAAGATTACGTTTTATCCTTTGGCGAGAGGTTATCCGCACCCATCGTTTGGGGAGCCATAAAAGACAGACATTTCGAAACGCAATGCTTCACAGGCAAAGAAGCAGGCATAGTGACAGACTCCCACTTTGGCGAAGCAGATCCGCTCATGAACTTCAGCACTCATCTGATCAGCGAAAGGCTCGGGCCACTACTTGAGAAAGGTGTGATTCCAGTTGTGACTGGATACATTGCAGCTAACCAAGATGGAATAGTAACCACTGTCGGACGCGGCGGATCAGACTACACAGCCACGATTTTAGGTGCGGCATTAGGCGTTGACGAAGTATGGATATGGACCGATGTTGATGGCATAATGACAGCTGACCCAAAAATAGTTCCCTCAGCCAAAATGTTGCCACAACTCAGCTATCAGGAAGCCGCAGAAATGGCGATTTTTGGTGCAAAAGCCATGCATCCACGCGCTTTAGAACCAGTAATCAAAGAGAATATTCCAGTAAGAATACGCAACGTTTTCCATCCAGAAAAACCAGGCACACTAATAACTAAAGAGCCAAATGCAAAGGTCACGGAAGTTGTGAAAGCCGTAGCAATGATAAAAGACGTGGCCATGTTAAACGTTAACGGTGCAGGAATGGTAGGAGCCCCTGGAAGCTACGCTAAAGTGTTCGATGTTTTAGGCAAAAACAACATTAACGTCATGATGATTTCCACCGCTGCTTCGGAAGCCAACATCTCAATGATTGTCCGCCGAGGACTTTTAGGCAGGGCTATTAGCAACCTTGAAATTGCACTTTTAGACAGAGGTGGCTTGGTCAGCGAAGTTACGGCAGAAGACGACGTTGCCGTAATAGCTGTTATGGGAGCCAACATGAAAGGAACTTTAGGTGTAGCCTCAAAAATCTTCACTACAGTCGCCAAAAAAGGGATAAACATCCGCATGATTGCACAAGGCAGCTCAGAACTAAACATCTCATTCGTTGTCAAAGAAAAAGACGGCACAGCAGTAGTCCGAGCCATCCACAAAGAATTCAACCTGGACAAGATTTAGATTTCAGAGCCGAGAGGAATGATTTTCTAGTTTAGCAATTTTCTGTTAACTGGGTTTTATGGGCAACATTTGCCTTTGGGGATAGCGTGTCCATGAGGGCATTTTCTTGGATGGTTAAGTAGTGTGCACAAGGCATCCATGAATTCTTCGTCCATGTGGTGTTCCATGCCGCAAACGGTTTCTTCTCGAATGTCCGTTTTGAGTGTTTCTTTCATCAATACTTCAGTCAGTCTGTGGGCGCGGATAATTCTTTTGGCTATTCTTCTTCCCTTCTCAGTAAGTTCGATACCTTGCCTTGCCTTGTAAATTACGTAGCCTTCTTTCTCTAATTTCTTAAGCATCTCTAAGGCGCTTGGCGCTGCTACTCCTAAGTGATCTGCCACCCAAGTGAGGTGCGCTAATTTTTCACCCCTTTCTTCTGATATCCAAAGTGCTTCTAGATACTCTTCGACGCTTTCCGAGGCTGGCAAGATTGCTTTTAAAAAAGCCTTTTTTTGTTTAATTAATCGCCCAAGCTTGCCTTCAGTTGTCATGACTTATCACCTTACTGTCGGTTAATCTATAGCATTCTTTAAAATAGTGTCTGTTTAAGGACTTAAAAGTTTGTTCTAATTGTTGCTCTATCGCGCGGCGCGCTATGAATTGTGGTCTCAATGAGTAAATTGTTGATTTTGGCATATAAGTTTTGAAGGCTAAGTCTTTGTTGTGCAAGGAACAATTGATTTAGGTTTGCCTAAACGTTAATATAGCCTGTGTTACTTAGGTTGACCTAAGTGTACGCGATTTGACCTGCAACTTTAAACAAGAGGCGTCAACATGAATTCCAAAGTAGGCGACTGGCTTAGAAACTTCGGTCCAGCCTGGATCGTAATGATAGCAGACATAGACATAGCCTCAATTATCACCGCACTACAATCCGGCGCAAGCTACGGCTACAGAATGGCATTCATTCTTCTTTTATTGATCTTTCCCCTCTTCATCATTCAAGATGCAGCGGGCAGACTAGGAACATGCGCAGGCCTTGGACTAGGAGAGGCAACCAGAAAACAATTCGGAAGCCGCAAGGCAATATTTGCCGCTATCCCCATGGGCATAAGCGATTTCCTCGAGTACGTAGCCGAATACGCGGGCATGGCTATTGGGCTTTACTTACTAGGTTTTCCTATCCTTCTTGGGCTTATACTAATTTTCTTGATCCACACAGCCGTGGTGGTTGGCAAGCAGTACCGTAAAGCGGAGATGGTGCTCATACCCTTAAGCTTCATGTTAGTGGCAGCTATAGTAGCATCTGCCTTCATATTTCCCATAAATCTAAAAGAATTCATTTCGTTAGGGCTCTCCCCAATACAGCCATACACTAAACCATCCTTTGACTTCCTTCTTGCAGCCAGCGTAGGCGCAGTAATCATGCCATGGATGCTCTACTATCACTCTGGCGCCGATGCCCGTAGAAAGAAACAGCCAAAGGACCTAAAGAACGAACGCATCGAAACGCTCCTCGGAGCTATAGTATCAGAAGTTCTGATGGTCATACTGATTTTCCCAGGAATACGTCTTTCCAATGGAGGCAGCGTGATCAGCGCGTTAGCCCTGTCAAAAGTGCTCTTATTCTTTGGACCGTATGCAACGCCCATTATGGGAGCGTTGTTTCTCTTCGCAGGATTTCTTGCACTTATCGTTATATCCCTTGGCTCAGCCTGGGGAGTCCTCGAAGCAACAGGCAAAACATCGCAAACCTCCTTCATAACAGTGTACATGATAGAAAGTCTTCCAGCCATAATCCTTGTAGCCACAATAACAGGTTACATCCAACTCATGCTAAGTCTAATGGTTATCTATCCAATAGTAATCATACCGTCTCTGTACTTTCTTGGAAAACTCGTCTCAGATAAAAAAGTGATGAACGGATACCAATACAACAAATACGAAATAGCAGCCTTCGTCATAGCATCAATCATGATTGTGGCGGGCGGAATCCTCGGCTTGTTCGCTCTGCTCTGAAAACTCGTCTTTGCTAACGAGACGAACAGTTTTAAGACGGGCGCCAGTAAGAGACCCTTACTCCCATCAAAGTTTCTTTTGCGAACTTACAGGGACCTCCCTTGGCAAAGAAGCAAATGCTTAATCTTTGATGCAACCATTTAGAGCAATTCGTCAATACAAATAGGCGTAAGTGGCCTGAAAAAGCCAAGCGTCATGTTAAAGAAACAAAATTTTTTAGGTATAGATATTAAGCTTGCTTGCTGTTATTAATGAAGACTTGATTAAAATGAGTGTTAGGCTGCAAGTTTTCGAACATAACGGTAAGGATGAGAATCCTTTTCGAAGAAACTTTCGCTTCGCTGTTGTTGACTTCAGTAAGTCTCAGAGTTACCCCTCAAACTTCGTTTGCATGTTGCCGTTAAAATTAGGGGCGGGAAAGCCAGATAGCGTTTTCTTGAAGGTTTTTGGAAATAGAAGTTTAGAACAAGCTAAAATATTGTTAAATGGAGCTTTGAAGGCCGAAAATGATGCTGAAATCAAAGCTGAAATTGAAAGAAGACTAAAACTGCTTGATCCTACACAGACAGTACAAATCAAATGCAGTTCTTGCGGCAAACTTTTTCAGCCTCAAAGAATAAGACGATATAAAAAAAATTTTTGCCAAGTTTGCATGAGAAAAAGGTACGGAAACCGATAAGTTACTCGCGTTTTTGAGCAGCCTTTTTAGTGGTCTAAGACAGGGTTAACTTTAGAATTTTGATTTAACATTTTATTAAAATTAGCCCATGTGCTCGAACGTATACCCATTTAACGCTTGGCAAAACCAAACTTAATCTTTTGATTCAATCATTCCGTTTGGGTGCTTTCCCATCCAGTCCAAGGCGAAGGCTTCGGCTTTAGTCTTCTTGGAGAACTCGGGCGAGATTTTTTTACTCTCAGCTTCATCCGTTTGCTTTCCAGCAAAGAGCAATACATGGTAGTTTGCACTGAATTCTCTTTTGGAAACAATTAGAGTTTGCCCTGTGTTTTCGTTAACATAGCCGCCTTGATTGCTTATTTTCTTCCATCCTTTAATGATCTTCAAATTATTCGCCTTTTTGTAAGCCTATTACAAGCTTTCATGACATTAGAAATAGAAGTTAAAGTAAATAAAAGGCGTTTAGGCTACTATCTTCGTCGTGCCCACACCTGTTTTGGCTCAAAATTAGCGTGTGCAATTGCGGTTTTTAGGGGTTGATTGGTTAAGTGTTTGGAAAAGCAAGCTTTGCAGTATACTGGCTTGCCTGGAGTAGGCTTGAAGGGCACAGTGGCGATTTGATTGCAAGAAGTACATTTTACCTCATAAACAGTCCTTTGAGACATTATTTCACCTCGTTTATCCTACAGTAAGAAAAATTAGCCTTGAAATTTGGGAATTTTGTTTATGGATTAAGCTTTTCGCCTTTTTTCTTGTTATCTGTAAAGCTTTTCTTTGATGCTTTCTTTCTTGATACACAATTTAGCCGTACAGAAGACTTGCATCTGCGACAGTTCTTAACTAAACCCGCTCTCAACATACACATTTTTTTTACCTCATTAGTTTTTTTGAAAAGAATCAATTATACGTAAGGGTAAGCCCAAGAGGGATAAGAGAAACTCTTCAACCTATAAATTCTATCAGCATGCTTATAAAGCAATGCTACGAAAAAATGCTTTTTTAAAATAGTGAACTACTCGCCCCTTCCGGGGCGAGCATCCACGTTTAGGCTCTGTTTATGTATTCTTCTATTTTCCAGCTGGGCACAGCACCCGCAGTTCTCACAGCATACCCCTCAGACCACAAATGTCCACCCCAAAGCAGCAGCTTAAGCTCAGCAAACTCCTCAAACAACAACTTGGCTGAAACACACTTGAAAACGCTCACCACCAGGGGAATAGACGCCTGCGGCGGAGCAGAAACAAACAAATGCACATGGTCGCCATCATGAACTCTAACAGCAAGTAGCTGATAGCCATGATTTTCGCCAATCATTTTAAGTACTTCCACCAACCTAACCTCAACTAGGCCTACCAAAACTTTGCGTCGGTATTTAGTGGCCCAGATAAGGTGGTAGTTGGCTTGGAAAGCACACATCCTAGACTTCTCCAGGTCTCTCACCTCCTTATCTAACGGTGACAGACCCTATCGACATGTAGAATTAATAGAACTACGCATTCATCCTGCCGCTACCGCGGCAGGTATTCTGCTAGGTTTTTTATAAAAGATTTGCGGCAAACTTATAACGCAAAATAAACTGTAGAAAAAACGTTTGTGCGTTAGCTATGCTAATATAGTTCTATCAAAATAACGCTGAGTTCAGACATTAATTTTTATTTTTAATCAAAAACAAACTGCGTTAACTTGCTAATTCAACCTGTGTGCCTATCGCTTGACCAGGAACACCATGCGGGAATCTTACTCGAACCATACCGTTTCTTCCGTGGGCACCCATAATTCTTCCAATAAACTTGTTGTTACCACTTGTCCAAGTTACTTTTTGTCCCACGAGTTTGCCCGCCAAAGATGCGGAATCAACCGTTTCAAATTCAATTAAGCATTCTCTTGACATCTGTGCTTTTGGACCTGTTCTGTAATTAACTATTCTTCCGTGTACTATTTGACTCAAAACATTCACCGCTTCGCTCCCCCTGTTAAGGTATACTAGCTTTTAAAGCTGCACTATTATGTTTTAGTTGGGTACATGTTTCTTTAAAAAGCCAATTCTCGAAGATAGCAGAGGCAAGAGTTTCTCGACTGCAATAAACGCGATTGTGGCGTAGGCGATTCCACCTAGGATGTCTGTAAAATAGTGCTCGCCAAGGTAGACTGCGCTAAACCAGGTTCCAACAGGAATCGATAATGCTGGGAGTGCTTTCCATCTCCAAATTTTGAACGCGAAAAGAAAGACCAGCCAAGGCATAGCTGAATGCATACTGGGAAATGCAGCGTATGCGTTTGGGCTTAAAAAATTAAACAAGGTCTTGTAAACAGGAAGATGCAGGCTAGCATCAACTGACCCCGTTAAGATTCGAGTAACGTCTGGAACCGCAATCCATGGGGGCGCGACAGGGTAAAAGAGGAAGGTTATCAAGGCACTGTACGTTAATACGCCGAAGGCAATGGTGTATTTCCAGTAGTTCTTAGGACTTTTTTTCCAAACAATATAAGCAAAGACTGTTGGTACAAAAAAATATATGCCGTAGAAAAAGGCGCCCATGTAATTTAAAATAGGCATCTTTATTGTTTCTTGAAGTATGAGGCTGGGAACTTGACCGAACATTTGCACATCCAGATTGTACGGTCCTGTCTGAAGGCCGTATTGTGAGACAGTGCCTATGAAACTATACATAACTTCATAAGAGACAAACACTGTAACGAATGGAAGCCAATCTTTTAAGGCATGCCAGGTCCGTTCATTATACGTACAGTAAATTAGGATACCTAAAACTAGAAATTCAGGTCCCGGAATAATTTTGTATTCTACGCAGAAGATAGCTACAGCTACTATGTATACTGCCATGAAAAGAGAAGAGAAGAAGCGGGAAGAGTGATAATCAAAATTTTTTATTGCAGTCTTGAATTTCTCGTCTTCTTTTATTTTTTTTACCATTATGTAATCGTTACCAGCAATTTAGCTTGTATTTTGCTTTTTAAATGCTTTTTCCCAATTCCCCCCTAAAAAACAAAAATACTTAGACAAATGATGGGTGAAAATCAAATACAGAAAATTTAGGCTGGCATCAAATAGCTTGAGTTGCCGTAATAAGCAACGTTTATAGCCGCGGCTCCAGCCGCATGTGAGCTTTGGCAAAGCTTGCCAATATTTGTCATAAGCTGATAAGAAGCTTTCAACGCTAAGTTTAAGTCGTTGTTTGTTAAGAATTTTGCTTCTATGTTAAGCGCTGTTCCTTGAATGTTTGCGGCTATTTGGATGCCGCCGTCTTCCGTGATCCACTTTAAGGTGACGCCTTGATTATTTTCTGATATGCCCAGCCAACGTAGCAAACCAAACCATTTGCCTTTAAGCGATAGGATTAGTTGTTGCGTCATAAGGTCTGATGGAAGGAAAGTCTGAATCAGCGACGTTGTTGGTTCTTCTTTGCGTGCTTGGTTAAGTTTTAGTTCAGTTATCTTTGGAGTGACCCTGTAGCCTTCTGGTCCTTTCTTCACGATGCCCTCTTGCTCCAGTCGAGCAAGTATGCGAGAGAGCGTTTCCGGATGCAGCCCTGTTCTTCGTTTTAACCCGTCGAATGTGAATATGGCTAAGTCTTCGTTTTCTATTAGCGCCAATACGTCGGCATCGCGTTCGCTAAGGGAGTAGTCGGCTGGAAGGCTTTGCCAATTAACATTCAGGACAGGTATCATTATTCTAATGTTTGGTTGAAGCGTTGCTTTTGAATGTTACTTAGTTTTTCCAAGAAAAACAACATTGAATAAAATACTTGAGTTAACTAATTGAAGAGCCTATTTCATGGAAAAGCTAAGGAATTCCCACACGCCTTACTTTTGGGTTATTCAGAATTAAATAAAAATAATGTATGTTCTTAAGTTGATCTCCTTCAGAACCTGAACTTTGCCAAATCTAGCTTTCAAGTCTCTCGTTGCCAGCTTAAGCGTCGTCGAATCCAGAAGCCCATGCAAAATCAGAGATAAAATTTAGACTGAAATTTCTTCAGTTAAACCAGCTTCAGGATACGTGAAGAGATGAGCCTTTTCAAGGGGATAATTTATTGTGACTTCTTCGCCGATTTCAACCCATTTTTCTGCTAATGAAGGCCTGTTTATTACCAAGCGGTCTCCGTTTTCAAGCCTAATTTCATAACGAACCATAGTTCCTTCAAAAGTAACCTTTTCAATTTTTCCAAGTAACCCGTTTTCAGTTGTGTCGTGTCCTTTTTTCATTTCGCAGGTTTCAGGTCTCACAGCTAAAACTATTCTTTCGCCTTGCTTTATGCCTGGGTTTATGGCTTTAACTCGTAATCCCTCCCGTAACTCCACTTCAGAGTACCCGTTCGTTTCGGTGATGTAGCCCTCTAACAAGTTGGATTCACCAATGAAGTGCGCAACAAACAAGCTGTTTGGATCCATATAAAGTTCCTGCGGCGTTCCAATCTGCACGATTTTCCCTTTCTTCATAACCGCAATCCTGTCTGAAATGGACATCGCTTCCGCCTGATCATGAGTAACATGTATAGCAGTCAGTTTGAGATCTTTTGCCATTCTTCTGATTTCATAACGTATTTCGTTTCTTACTTTAGCATCCAACTGGCCAAGGGGTTCATCTAAAAGCAAGGTTTTGGCGCCTGCAGCCAACGCGCGGGCAACAGCTATTCTTTGCATCATGCCGCCGCTTAATTCGCTGGGGTAAGCGTTTAAGCGTTCATCAAGCTTTACCAGCTCCAAAACTTCGTGTCCAATCGTGTCAGCTTCTTTAGCATCGTAATTTTTAACTTTTGGACCATAAAGAACGTTGCCCCAAGCAGTCATGTGTGGAAACAACGCGAAAGTTTGAAAAACAAAGCCGATGTCTCTGTCTTCAGGAGGAACTTTGTCAACGCGTTTATCGCCGATGTAGATTTCTCCGCTGTCAGGCTCGATAAGACCAGCTATAAGCCGCAGAAGTGTGGTTTTTCCGCATCCGCTTGGTCCCAGCAGAGCGAAGTATTCTTTGTCTTGTATAGTTAGGCTGACGTTGTCTAACGCGTAGATTTTTCCGTATTTTTTAGTTACATTTACGATTCTGACTTCTGGCATAACTTGAATCCACCTTTTGAATCTGTTTTACCGCTTTTAATAGTTACCATTCTACGTCTTTCCTTTTCGAGTTAAAAGCCTTAAGACAAGCAATATTATGAAGCTGAATAGAATCAGGAATCCGCATGCTAAACCAACTGTTTGCGTGGTGACCCCTGCAATCGGCGCTGAGACACCTCTTAGCGCGTTAACCCAGTTAACAATAAGGACGGGTGCAGTTACAAGGTGTGTGCTTACTGCTAAGGTTGCGCCTGTTTCACTGACGCTTCTTGTGAAAACGATTATTGCGCCCGAGAGAATGGAATATTTTGTTAGCGGCAGTACGATTGAGCGGAAAACAGTGAAGGGTTTAGCGCCTAAGGTTTTGGCTGCTTCCTCCATGTCAACGCTTATTCGCTCTATCGCCGCCGACATGGACCTAACAAAGTACGGGTAGGTAATTGCTAAATGTGCAAAGACTAACAGGAGAAACTCCGGTATTCCTGTTCCCTGCCAGAAAAACTTTAGTGAAACGCCCAGGGCAATGGATGGCACGATTATTGGCACGTTGATTAACGTGTCAAGGATTGCTGAAGGCATTTTGCCGAACGTTTTACGTGCAATCAGTATAGCCATGGGTATGCCAAGGACTATACCTAATACTGTGACTATGGCGGCTAAAGTGTATGATAAAAGAAGACTGTGCCAGAAACTTGCCCATACACCTACGCCCGTTAAAGCCTGAATTAAGGGTGTTCCAGAAATAATTGCTTGGAAAGCAGGTAAAGCAACAAAAAGTGAAGGAACCAATACAATAACTATGAAAACAAATAATGCGATGCCGTTACGTGTCCAAGCCGTTTTCTTGTAGCTTAATTTCTTTTCTAAAACAGGCAAGCCGTGACCGAAAGGCAGCTTTATCCTTTGTCCAATGACACGAATTAACGCAAAAATTGACAAGGAAACTGCAATGAGAATTAGGCTCGTAAAGACTGTTGCGCCTACATAGGTAGTTTGAGGAATTATACCGCCTTTGAATTGGTTGCTTAACGTTTGTAGGAATACTGGGCCGTTGACGAAGGCTCCTGCCACAATGAAGGTGGCACCTGTTTCTGAAAGTGACCTGGCGAATGCAAGTGAGAACGCCGCAATCAAGGATGGTTTTATGATGGGAAAAGTAACTGTCCTTGAAGCAGTTAATGGTGGAGCTCCAAGAGTTCTTGATGCACGTTCATACTCCAGCTTATAATCCATCAGGGCACCTACCATAACTCGAACCACAACTGGAAGCGAAAACGTAAATTGCAAAAGAAACACAAGCAACCATCCAGGAGAAATAACAGAGGCACCGAAAAGCATGGATATTGGGCCGCCGCTTGCACTCCAGAACAGCAGAAGCGAGTAACCCAAGGCGGCTGTTGGCACAACAAAGGGAATGTCAGCCAAAGTGTCTAAGATGCTCATCCACCTTGATTTGCTGCTGCGGGTGATAAGCCAAGCGAGGGGGACACCAGCGACTATATCCAATGAGGCAACGATTAAACCAACTATGAAAGAGTTCCTTATGGCGGTAAGTGCCGTGTTCACAAGGGCTGGTTGGTTGATGACGTTTTGGATGGTTGACACTTTTATTAGAATGCCAAAAATTGGTGGAATAAGAATCAACGCGAAGAAAACGATAATTGCAGTGAGGTAGAGGGTGTACTTTAAGGGTTTTTTAGAAGACAGTGCATTGAGTGTGTTCCACAGTCTGCTAAGCACGGTACAGCTCCCAATTTTAAGCGCGCATCTTCTTAAAGGGAACGTTAATTAATTGTTCAAGTATATTAGCTGTTACTTTAAACACGCCTTTTTTCCATAGTTTTTCGATAAAGTATGTAGTTCAATGCTAAAACAACTAAAGTATAGAGGGGCGTGGCTTTTTCAGCGTTAATAGTGACAAAATCTTTATTAATTTTAAACTCTGGCTGCTCAATTTTCAGGTAATCTGTTTTGCAAGAGAGGCTGTTTTTGCTTATGTACTAAATTAGAGCCAGTTTTGGTCAGGAAAATGATTTACAAGGTATTATCTAATGGTAACACGAAAAATAATCAGAAATGGCAAAGTGAACTACTCGCCCCTTACCAGTAGATCAAAAAATTAACTTCATAGTTCCTCCTGAAGACTTAACTCTCCATCAAGTGGCTTCTCCAAATCTGGCAAAAAAGAAATCACCAGAAACACTGCCAAGTGCACCCTCAAAATGTCAGCTGACAACGGTTCCTCCTGCCTAAAATTAAGCTTAACCCACAAATTATACAGCACAACGGCCAAATAGAAATACAGCAGCCTAATCCCGTAACGCCTGGAAGTTGTCTTAGCCAAGAATTTGCGAATCATCCGATAGCTAGTCTCTATACCCCAACGCTTCCGAAACAACCGCCTAATCCTTCTTGGCTTAAGACTCGTATTCGTCGCAAAAATGAACAGCTTAAGCTTCCCATGAAAGTCTTTTCCCCTAAACGTTACAAGCCTAAACGTAGCTTGATCACGTTTTCGTGTTCCGTGTCTTCTGGTCGTGTAGAGTCGGTCTTCGTCTTCCTTTAGCCCCTTGATACTGGCAGGCAACTGAATAATGTAGCCAAAGGGCAACGTGTTCAGGTAATTTATGAGCGCGGTGCTGAAGTAGCCTCTGTCGAAGAGAATCAGCCGTATTTTGACGCCTAAGTCAAGTACCTGGTTTATCAGTTGCCTGACGTGTTCAAGGACGCTTAACTTGATAATTGGCTCGACGGCTAAAGTGAATCGTTGACCGTCTAGTAAGACGCTGGCGGTTGCGAACCTGTAGGCATAGTATGAACCCTTCTTTGGTTTAGTACCAGCAACGCCTTGCGTTTCCGGATCACCGTAGTACATTTCATCATGCAAATCAATTGCTAACGTGAGCAATCTGGAGAAGGCGCCACATCTCTTCATCTTCTGCAGTAGCATTATGTTGGCTTGAAAGATTCTGTTTGGTTCTTGACGTTTAAGGTGATTACGTACGGTCTGGCCGCACAGGCTCAACGTGTCAGCTGATCCTTCGACGTAGCCGCTGTTTAAGGAAGCGAGAAGCGTAACGCGTAAGACGTCTTCGGCGTTTCTGGCTTCTCCAAAGTCAAAGAGCGACTGTGCTTGACTCTTAAAGTACAAATATGCCTTAGCCCTATCCCTCTTGCGAGGGACGGCTCCAAAACCAACAAAACTAGTGTTCTTCAAAATTATACCCTATAGAACCTAGGGAGCCGTCCTTCTAAAGTTTTGATCTACTGTTACGGGGCGAGCATCCTTAATTACGTCCTGTTGATGTATTCCTCGATTTTCGCGCTAGTCACGACGCCTGCAGTTCTAACAGCATATCCCTCCGACCACAAATGTCCACCCCAAAGCTTCTCCTTCAGTACTGGAAACTCTTCAAAAAGCGACTTTGCTGAATTGCATTTCAAAACACGCACCATCTCAGTTATACATACTTTCGGTGGAGCTGAAACAAACACATGCACATGATCGCCACGATGAACTTTAGCAGCGAGCAGCTGAAAACCACTTTGAATAGCAATCGTCTTAAGTACCTCCTCCAACCTAACCTCAACTGAGCCTAAGAGTACCTTGCGGCGGTATTTAGTGGCCCAGATAAGGTGGTAGTTGGCTTGATAAGCACATGATCTTGCTTTCTCCAAGTCTATCACCTCCTTATCTAATGGTGACAGACCTATCGTTTGGTAGAACTAATAGAACTGCGGGTTGGACGCATTCATCCTGCCGCTAACGCGGCAGGTATTCTGCTAGGTTTTTTATAAAACCGGTGTGTTTTGTTGATTTAGTTGGGCAATGTTTGTCATTTAAGGTTATTATCTGAATAGTTGCCTTGCTTTTGCTTGAGCTTTAATTTTTTCTTTTATAGGTTACCTTAAGGTCACTTTTTCGCCGGTGGCAATGTAGACTACTGCTTCCATGATGTGGTTCGCATGATCCGCAATACGTTCAAGATATCTTACAACAAGAGTACTGGAGACGGTGCACTCGTTCGTGATGCCTGCCTGCTTCACAAGTTTGTCTAGATACTCGATGTACATGTCGTCTACTCCTTGCTCGGTTTTAGTCATTTTCTTAACGAGTTCTATGTCTAGGCTTTTTAGAGAGTTAATGCTTATCGTGACCATTTGGAGAACTTTTTCAGCCATTTTCCCTATGTACTCAAATATCCATTTATCACATGTGCTTTGTCCATTGAAACGCGTGCTGATAAAGGATATGTCCCAAGCATATCTGCCGTAACGTTCAAAATCGTATGCGACTTTCATGTATGAATTTATGATTCGTAAGTCAGAAGCTACAGGCTGATACTTTGCTATCAAACTAAAAGCTTTTTCTTCAACCTCAACAGTATTGCCTACGAGAATTTCGGAGAGTTCATGCACATCGTTGGATGTGTCTTTGCCTTCAACAAAGCCTCTTACTGATATTGCCACGGCTTTCTCGGCGACTTTACCCATCTTGTAAACCATTGTTGTCAATTCTTCTAAGCCTTTATCTAACAGTCTTTGCATAATGTTCACTTTATCCGAATTTTCCAGTTATGTATTTTTCTGTTAACTCACTTTTTGGGTTCTCGAATACTTCTGAAGTTTCGTCGAACTCTATAAGCTGACCTAGATACATGAAAGCAGTGAAATCCGAAACACGAGCAGCCTGCTGCATATTATGCGTCACAATTATAATTGTAAACTCCTTCTTAAGCGCAACAATCGACTCTTCAATTTTAGCTGTGGCGATGGGGTCAAGAGCTGAGCATGGCTCATCCATAAGAATAACTTCTGGCTCAACCGCAAGAGCCCGTGCTATGCATAGTCTCTGCTGTTGCCCCCCGGACAAGTTAACTCCCGATTGCTTGAGATTATCTTTGACTTCGTCCCAGAGGAAAGCCATTCGAAGGCTTCTTTCTGCCACACGGTTTAGCTTTTCTTTGTTTCTTACACCAGCGAGTTTCAAGCCTGCTACTGCATTATCGAATATAGACATTGTTGGAAAGGGATTGGCCTTCTGGAAAACCATGCCTATCCTTCTGCGGATTGCAACTGGATCAACTTGTGGAGAATAGATGTTTACTCCATCTAAAATTACCTCTCCTTCGACTTTTGCATTTGGAGTCAATTCATGAATTCGGTTGAGGCATCTTATCAATGTGGTTTTTCCACATCCAGAAGGACCCATAATGGCAGTTACCTTGTTTTCAGGGAAGTTTAAGTTGATTCCTTTTAGAACTTGTACTTTGCCAAAGTTAGCTTTCAAGTCTTTCGTTGCTAGCTTAACCGATGATGAATCTACGTTTTTATATTTACTTATTTTTAATTGTCCCTCCTAACATGATTTCGTATTTTAGCCCATTGAATTTTTATATTTACCGCTATATATCCATCCTTTTTGCTGGGTTTCTTCCTATAGTAAGCTTGACCGCAAGATTCAGTGCAAGCATAAAGAGTATTAGGAGTAAAGCTGCTCCCCATGCCTGAGTTGCCTAGATTTGGGATCGGAGAAAGTAGCATAATAGTAAATGAGAATTGTTAATGAAGCCGTAGGCTGGTTGAATAAATTTTTTATGAAGAGACTGCTTGTAGCCGCTGTAAATAGTAGTGGAGCTGTTTCTCCTGTTGCTCGCGCCGTCGCCAGTAGTATGCCAGTTAAGAGACCGTTTTTCCCTGTACTTAAAACGATTCTAAGCACGGTTTTCCATCTTGGAATTCCAAGAGCCATCGACGCTTCTCTTAATGTCGTTGGGACGAGCTTGAGAGATTCACTTGTTGTCCTTGCGATGATAGGAATCATTATGAGACTCAAGGCGAAACCACCTGCAAAAGCCGAATTTTCAGGTGGTTTTGTACTCAAAACTATTATAATGAAAACGAAAAGCCCTAACACCATTGTAGGAAAACCAGTAAGCACATCGTTCATAAAACCTGAAACTGTGGAAAGCTTAGACGTAGACCATTCTGAAAAAAAGATGCCTGCTCCAATGCCGATTGGTATCGAGATAAGGGCGGCTAAACCCACCATTGTAAAAGATCCTAGTATTGCTGGACCTATTCCTCCGCCTGGAATATTTGGTGCGGTAGGCATATGGGTCAGGAAGGCCATATTTATGGCTGGTGCCCCTTTTACTAAAACGTCTGCTAGTATGAGTATTAGGGGGACTATGGCGAGAACTACAGCTACTAGCACTAATATGGTCATTAACTTGTTAACGATTTTTCGCCGGACTGAAATGCTCGCTGGAAGATTAGATTTTGTCATTACTGCAACACCTCTCAAACCTTAACCTGTAATCCACGATTCATCCTCCAAAGCAAAAGTCGAGCAACAACATTAACTAATAAGGCTACAGCAAACAGGATCAGTGCTATTTCAATTATAGAAGATTCATAAAGTCCTGAAGACTCGCCGAATTCATTTGCTATTAGCGAAGATAAAGTGTATCCAGAGGAAAACAAATTGGCAGTAATGTTAGGAATGTTGCCTATTATCATGACAACAGCCATTGTTTCGCCGAAAGCACGTCCCAGCCCCAAAACGAACCCGCCAAATATACCCGACCGGGCATACGGCAAGACGCTTTTCTGCGTAACTTCCCAGTCTGTAGCGCCAAGCGAGTACATTGCTTCACGCTGACTATTTGGAACTGCATTTAAAACATCTCTAGAAACTGCGGACATTGTCGGAATGATCATTATGGCTAATACGATTCCTGCACTAAAAAAATTAAATCCTGAAGGAGTACGGCCCGCGAATAATGGGATAAAACCTAGATAATGATTCAAGGGCCTTTCTATATATTCGCGTAAAAGGGGAACTAGGACAAACACTCCCCATAAACCGAAAACAACACTGGGTACAGCTGCTAATAGATCAACAATTGTTCCTAATAAATAACCAAAGGTTTGATGACTTTTTAGCTTCTCTGTGATAAAGACAGCTACTCCCAGACTAATTGGGAATCCTATTATAATTGCAATTGCTGATGTCACTAATGTTCCATAAATAAATGGCAAAGCACCAAATTGGTTCTTATTTGAGTTCCACTTTGTTCCAATCAGAAAGTCTGGTCCGAATTTGTATATTGAGGGGGCTGCGATACGGTAAAGTTCAACTGCAAGTGCAACAACAAGACCTATTATGAATAAAGCTGCAGCTGCAAGAAGGATTTTTAAGTATTGTATCTCCTCTCAGTCTGAACTGCAACTTCTTCTTGCCTCAGTATATTTGGACAAGATAAAAAAATAGGGGTTGATAGCTATTAAATTCTACTCTATTGGCGTTCCGTTGTAGGTTACCAACATGAGTGCTGCGTTGTCAATGGCGACTATGTTAGCTGGCAATGGAACGTATCCTTCACTTATTCCTAATGATTGGCCTGAGTTCACGATCCATGAAAAGAAGTTGACTAAAGCTGCACCTTGAGCATAATTAGACTGGTGTTCATAGATCAAGGCGTAAGTCATGGTAACAATTGGGTAGATAGTAGTGTCGGTTGCATCTTTGTATGTGTTGTCAATTATAGAGACGCCTGTCCATGAGGCGCTTCCTGCTGGAAGGTTAGTTGCTCCTGCTGCTAGAGTGGCTGCTATGTTCGTATCGGTAGCTTGGATGAAATTGCCTGCAGCGTTTTCAACGGCGCCATAGTAGATTAAGGTTTGGCCCGGGTTTTCAAGTATATAGGAAATTTCAAGCGGACCGATTGCGCCAGTGTTTTCACCAATGTCAGTTGCTACACCAGCATTTTTGGTTCCTTCTAGTTCGCCCGGAACTGATGGCCAAATAGATGCACTTGTACTTGGCGCTCCAACTGTTGTTGCCCATGCGGTGCTTGTGTCATATAAGAAATCGGTGAAGGCAAACATGGTTCCGCTTCAGTCAGCTCGGTGAACGCAAATTATCGGTAGATTAGGCAATGTTGTTCCGGGGTTGATGGCTGCGAGTCGAGCGTCGTTCCAGTTAGTTATGGTTCCCATAAAGATTTCTGCAAGGATAGGTCCTGTAAAGTTTAGAGTTGGAGTAGAGGCTCCTTCTCCAAGGTTGTATGCGGGTACGACTGCGCTGGCAGTTATTGGTACGGTTAGACAGGTTTGGCCTGAGGGCACAGCTGCGTACTGTGCCGCCGTCATTGGTGCATCCGATTCGCCGAAGTTCCCTAATCCATCAGTTATAAAGTCAGTAATTCCGGCACCGCTTCCAACGGCATTGTAGGTAATTGAAATTTGGGGTTCGACTTGTGTAGTGTATTCATATTCCCAAGTTTCCATTAGCGGGTAGACAAGTGTACCTCCATTTCCGGTTAATGTTGCTGCCGCTAGTGGCACTGGAGTTGGCGTTGGAGTTGGAGCCGCTGTTGGTACTGCTGTTGGAACTGGAGTTTCAACTATAACTTCAGGTGTAGGTGTAGGTGCAGCTGTAGGCTTAGCTGTTGATGCAGGTGTCGCTGTTGGCGAAGGCGTTGGCGTAGGCGTCGTCTTTGCGGGAGTTGCGATGGATATGTAGGCGAATGCTCCTCCTATGATGATAACGATTACAACGATTGCTGCTATGATCATATATGTAGTTTTCATTTTTTTACCCTTCAGATAAGCCTATTTAGTGCTTTATTATATGAGGGTGCTCGCCATAAACACTATAGACTATATATAAAATCAATGCACGTATGTATAATACTGAATATTATATAACAACAAAGAAATCTGACCATAAATGCCTAAAAAATGCTTATATTTGACAATTCTAAAAGCAAAAGAAAACAAGGAACTATGTGTTAACAATTACAACTCGTTTGCCATTCTTTTTCAACAGGCAGTAATATTTAAAAATAAATTTTTTGATGTAAGTAGATAAATATACGGTTGCAATATCTTGTGAAGCAAAGAAAAAGCAAACACAGGTTTAAGGCTGGTACAATTGTTCAAAAGGCTTCTTTGAAGTGGATTAAATGAAGTACATAATTGTTGTTGGAGATGGAATGGCTGATTACCCTGTTCCTGAACTGGGAAACAAGACTCCGCTTCAAGTAGCATACAAACCAAACATGGATTCAGTAGCAGCCAAAGGCCAAAGCGGCTTAATCAAAACCGTTCCAGACGAGTTAAGCCCAGGCTCAGAAACTGCGATATGTTCACTGCTGGGTTACGATCCAAGAAAGTATTGCGCGAGCAGAGGTCCACTTGAAGCGCCAGCCAGAGGCATAAAGCTAGGGGAAAATGATGCAGCGTACAGGTGTAATTTGATAACTGAGAAGGATGGAGTTATCGTTGATTATTCCGCGGGGCACATAACAACCGAAGAATCAAGCAAACTAATAGCATCGATAAATAAAGCGTTTGGAAAATTAGGCAAAATCGAATTCTATTCAGGTCTTGACTACAGGCACTTTCTGATACTGCGAAACTTCCCAAAGCCAGAGCTTATCCAATGCACCCCACCGCATGACGCTATCGGAATAAATGTTTCAGTGGTATTGCCAAAAGCCAAGTCGGCAGAAGCGGAAAAAACAGCACGATTGCTCAGAGAGCTAATTAATCGTTCCGGAGGTATTCTACGGACTCACCCCGTAAATATTGCTCGTGAAAAAGCAGGCAAGAACCCGGGTAACCTGATTTGGCCGTGGGGCGGCGGCAAAAAACCTTCCATGCCGATGTTGAAAGAAAAGTACGGTTTGAAAGCAGCAGTCATATCTGCGGTTGATTTGGTGAAGGGAATCGGCACTTACGCTGGAATGGAAATCATCAACGTTCCTGGAGCAACAGGTTTGTATAATACTAACTATGAGGGCAAAGCGGATGCTACGCTGAAAGCACTTGAGGATAATGATTTGGTTTTTGTTCATGTTGAGGCACCTGACGAGGCGGGGCATCTTAGGGATTACGCGCTAAAAGTCAAAACGATTGAGGACTTAGACAAAAGGCTGCTAGGCAGAATTCTCGACGGCTTAACGGAGCCTTATGCGATTGCAATATCGCCTGATCATCCCACGCCAATTAGGATCGGAACACATTCAAGAGACCCTGTGCCTTTCGCTATTAAGTCGCCGTTTTTGAAACCTGACGGCGTTAAAAAGTTTGATGAGTTTTCTGCAAGAAATGGAGCGTTCGGTCTAGTAGAACATGACTATCTTATTTCACTTCTTGTCTCTTCATCTAAACGGTAATTTGTAAAAGTGAATTCCTTAATTGCTATTTTCCAAACAGTCGGTTCCGTTCAAACGTTTTTCAGGGCAAATAACTAATGCCTTTTGCCTTCCTTATTATACAAACAACTTCATCCCACGTCAGTGTTGATGTGTATGCTTGATAATTTGATTTTTTCTATGCTCAGCAATATTTGTTTAGCGTGCTTAACCTTGGGTTCTTGATCTTCTTCGTAAAATATCGGGTAAATGAAAACGTTTGCATCAATGTAGGGCATTTCTTTCTTCGACTTCTTGATTTAATAACTCTTTTATGTTTATTCGTTTCTTTAGTTTTGGAGAAGAAGTAGTTATGAAGTATTCAGTGTAGTTTCCTCTAACTTGTGGTTTTTTTATAATTATTTCTTGATCTCGCATTTCAAGGGTTATTTCCACACCCGGTTTTAACCCCAGAGCGTCCCTCATTCGTTTAGGAATTACAACCTGCCCTTTCGGTCCAACATTTCTTGTAGGCATTCTTCACCATCAAATAGCAATTGGTTTCACTTTATTTATACTTTCCAACTATTTGGTTATACTTTTTCCTGAGGTAAAGTTAAGACAGCGAAACGGGAGAAAGGCGTTTTGAATTGCGATAAGAATTTTAAGGCTCGATAAAGCTTATTGTTAGGAAAATGCCGATGCCGATTAAAGCAGTTCTATTTGACATGTTCGATACTCTAATGATGATTAGGAAAAATCGCGAGTTTTACAGCCCATCCTTAATGAGAATGTACAGGTACCTAAATAGAAACGGCATAAACGTTTCTTTTGATACATTCCAGAAAGCGTACATTAAAGTCCGTGACGACCTCTACGCTAAGGCTGATGCAAATTTAGAGGAGCCGCACTTCAACGTTCGTGTTTCTGGAACATTGAAAAGTTTAGGCTATAACTATGATGTTTCTAGCCCCATTGTGGCTGCTGGAACGGCTGAGTTTTGCGAGGAATTTATGACTTTTGTTTATTTAGACGAAAATACCGAGAAGCTTTTGCGTTCTTTGCATGGGAAATATAAGCTGGGCATAATTTCCAATTTTGCAATTCCCGAATGCGTGCACAAACTGCTCAAAACCCACGATTTAGATAAACTGTTCGATGCTATTGTGGTTTCTGGAGCAGTGAACAAACGCAAACCCAGCCCGGAAATCTTCGAACGCGCTTTGAAGGCGCTGGGTGTTTCTGCATCGGAAACAGTTTTTGTCGGCGACACCTTAGATGCAGACATTGAAGGGGCAAAAGCGGTTGGTATGAAAGCCGTATACATTGAAAGACGAATTGAGAAAGTTGAGCATGTTCGCCCTGACCAAACTATAAAGAGCCTTAGTGAACTGCCGATGGTGCTTGAAGGTTTTAGAATGTGAGCTTTTAAGCGATTTTGTTGAAATCTTAACTTTAGTGCTGATTCCCGTTTTTAGCAGTTGAAGTAATTCACTGTGCATTTCAAGGAAATTGAAGCCTTTTACGTAATAAAGTAGACTTCTCTGCCTTCGATGGTGTTGGGCTATTAAATTGTTTATACCATGAACTGAAGTAATTTGAGTTGGTGAAACTTAAATTTGCTTATACATTATTGAGTTTAGGTGCCTTCTTTAGTAATTTCGAGAATCTGCGCCATTATACTAACGTATCACGTCTTTTAGATTTAGCGCTTAATATCTGATTCCCTTCTCCCAGCATATTAAGCAATTACCATTTAAGTTTTTTTTTTAATTCACCCTCTACGCCGGGTAAAAGGGATACAGAAAACCTTTATTGCCCTCAGCGAGAAAAACAACAAGTGAAACAACATGTTGATAGGAGCAATTTCGGACACCATGATAATTTGCCTCTTGTAGAAAAAGCAGTAAAATACCTAAAGACCAAAAAGTAAGCTTAGTTCTCCATGCAGGGGACTATGTTGCACCGTTTGTTATTCAAAAGTTTAAGCCACTAAACTGCAAACTAATCGGCGTGTTCGGCAATAATGACGGAGACCACGAACTTTTAAAGAAACGGTTCAGCGAAACCACGAACTGCATAGTCCACGACCGATTTGCCGCAGTAACTTTGGATAATTACAGAATCGCGTTGCTGCACGGAGACGAAACGGAACTGCTGAATGCGATAGTAGACAGCGGATACTTTAACGCCGTCGTTCATGGGCACTCACACAACAAAAGCATTGAAAAGAAAGGAAAAACCCTTGCCATAAACCCAGGAGAACTCTGCGGATACCTGACGGGAAAATCCACCTTAGCCTTGTTAGATACGGTTAAGCATGAAGCACAAATAATCGAACTCTAAGTTCGACTCTGACAAAGTCTGCTTGAGAAAACAAAAAAAGCCAAAACGCCCCGCAAGCATAGTCAGCTCAAACCGCATAAAACAAAAAAATAGACCAATAAGCCACAAGGCAGAAAAGGTCAAGAAGCGAATATGTCGAGCTTCACATGAAGAGGTTTTCGCCAAACAATAAAACCAGATTAAGTCTAATGAACGCTCTTCTTATGCGCCCGTTGCTATATTGACGGCTAGATTGTTTGGTTCCAATAGTAAACATGTTGGTACCGTCCTGCCGTTGGGTGAGCTGGGTCAGCGTAGACAATGTCGAGCTTTGAACCGCACTTAGCAAGAGACGTCTGTAGTGCGTTCCAAACCTGCGATGTATCATTGTCAGGTCCCCACAAACCCCATATTGTATTTTTTTGGTTCCCCATGCCCCAACCGTAATCGTTAGGCAAAACTAAAGCATCTTGTGCTGTTACGTTGTTGGTTACTTTGGGGTTCCGCACAACATCAGTCCAGAACTTCTGAATTAAGGCGAACTGCTCATCTTGCAAAAGTCCCGTGCCATTACCACTCGGCGAGTAGTTAAACACGGCAGCGTATTCAGCGCCATTTTCGTATGCCTGTCGCAGCTCATTGAACATTTGACCACCCCTTTGCAGAGAAAGTGGCGACTGACTCGCTGGTTCTATCATAACACCCCAATTCTTATCCTGCATGTCGGCGGCCCCCCTAACTAAAGCTAAAGTCTGGGCGTCAGTTTGTTTCCCAAATAATTCAGCAAAAACAGCATTATAACCACCGAGATAATCAAACCAGTAAAGCCCATAATCTGAAGTGAAAAGTTTAACATAGGATTGATTGCCAATCGAAGACAGCGTAGTTTGAAGATTGTTCACATAGAGGTTGGCTGCGTCAGTATCATTTAGAAGTGGGTTTGAATCCAAAACTTGTTGATAAGGTTCAAACTTAGAGATATTACCTTGGTCAGTTACAACTTGTCCGTTCTGGTCAAAGACAGTACCGTTTGGCTCATATGTCAGTGTTGTATAGCGAATGGTGCCATTAGGGTAGTAAATGGTTTGGGTAGGTACTGCGGTTACACCCACAGAAGAAGCAGTAATCCCCTCCTCTGAGCCCGAGGTTATGATCACTATTCCTGAAGAGTCAAAAATGAATTCGGAAAAAGTCTGATTGGCGCCAGAACCAGTAAGTTCGTAAACTGTAACCTCTCCATTCTCGAGTTTCAAGATAGTTTTATTGTTTTCCGAGAATGAAGTTAGGGAATCAAGCATGTTCCCTCCTGGTTCGTCATTGAAGTATAGTCCCAAGAAATGACTGCCCCACGCCTGAGAAACGTTAAGGAAAGCGCCTATCTCATTGGTTGATGCGCCAGCGGTGCTGAAGTATGCTATGACATTTAACCCTGAGTTAACGGCATAATCGCATATCTGCTCCATGGCAGTAACGTTTTGCATTAAGGGACCAGAATCCAGAACAAACAAGTTCGTGTAATTTTTTACCTTATCAACGAGTTGTTCTGCTTCGGTGGTTGAGTTGCCGCAGTAAGTTACGCCGACATAAAACGGCTTCTTGCCCGCCACCTGACTGGAAGAAGCAAAGGAAAGCTTGTAACTTTGTATAACAACAAATGCTGACACAACAATAACCACAATTAAACCAAGTGACAAAACTATTGCCCAGCTTTTTTTCATGTTAAACTCTCATCTCATGTGCAACGCTATCCCTTGAATGGTCTGGCCAATTCCTCAGTTAACATGGGAGTTAAATGCTTTGGGGTATTCCCTTACTAAGACAAACGGCAAGGGTAGCAAGTTCCAAGCAAAACACAGCACATCCTTCTCGCTCATATTTTTCTGTATATACATTAACCTGCAGTTTTTAGGAGTACGCTTTTTTCTTGTGCAAGATAAGATAAGTTGTTCCCGCCGCTTCATCTTTATTTCGCGCGAAACAAGGTGCAAGCAAAGAGGTCGGCATGAGACATACCGCTTGTTAAGTTCGGATGATAGTGTAAAAGAGCGTCGCAGCAATAATTTATTCGCTCTTATTGTATGGTTCTCTTAGTGAATTGGCTTGTATGAAAAGTTGTTTTAGTTGTTGGTCGCTTGCTCCTTGGCGCATGGGTGTTAGTATGTCGGTTAGGTTGTCGTTTCTCATTAGGCATGGTTTTAGTTTGCCGTCGCTTGTGACGCGCATTCGTGTGCAGTGCATGCAGAAGTCAGTGTTCTCTATCGGATGCACGACTTCAACGGTTACGTTTGGCAGGTGGTAGATGAGGCGGTTGTGCATGAAGGGTCTTTTCTCAATTGTTTCAGCCTTCTCCCGCAGCATTTGTTCTTGCTCGTCTAAGTTGCGGTGATGTGTTGAGTAGTACTGGTTGCTGACGTTTATGGGGTCAAGCTCTATGAGTTGCAGTACTGCTCCAGTTTGCCGTGCATACTCTATCATGTCTGGAACATCGCTCACGTTTATGTCTTTTAGGATAGACCATGTTGAGTTTTACTGGGCAGAAACCCGCTTCAACTGCCGCTTTAACTCCTGCCAACGCTTGCTTGAAGTTTTCCGCCTGTTAGCTTGCGGTAAGTTTCCTGCATTCAAAGATGGCAAACTGATGTTTATGCGCTTCAACCCGCGCTCGTGAAGCTCCTTTGCCATGTCGCCAAGCAAAAGACCGTTAGTTGTTAATGACAAATCCTTCAAGCCAGGCACCGAAGCTATGCCTGAGACGATTTCTGGGAGGTCTTTGCGCATGAGTGGTTCTCCGCCTGTTAATTTTATGCGTGCAATGCCTAAGCCTACGGCTATTTTGGCTATGCGGACGATTTCTTGAACCGTCATTTTTTCTGCAGAACGGTTGGCGCGTTTTACTTCGCCTTCTCTGTGGCAGTATACGCAGTGAATGTTGCATCGCTGGGTAATCGATATCCGCAGGTTAAGCAGGGGTCTGCCGCAGTTGTCTGTTAAACTCATTCGTTATTCCCGTGCGTGCTTAACGATGTGTGGAGACTCGGGCAAAATAAGCATTTCTACCGCAACATGCACAGCGTCAGGGGAACCTGGGATACAAAACAATGCTTTGCCCTTAGCCACTCCAGCTACGGCACGGGACAAAACCGCGGCAGAGCCAACGCTGGTCAAAGCTTATTCGCCTAAAAAACTCGCCGAAGCCCGGCAGGGTTTTCTCAAAGAAGGGCGAAACCGTTTCAATCGTAATATCTGTTGGCGTGATTCCTGTGCCTCCAGAAAAGATGGCAACGTCCAAATCGGGCATGTTTAGGGCTTGTTGAACTGCGTCAGAAATCATCGCTTTATCGTCTGCAATTATTTTTTTGAACAGGACGTTTTGTCCAGCTTTTCTAAGCAAATCAACCATTGTGTCGCCGCCAACATCACTAACCGCAGCTTCGCCTTGCTGAATGAGCCGGTATCGTGAAGTGCTGCAGATGTAAATGCCGAAGTTCAATGTTTTAGGCGCCTTAGCCTTATGCGCCTTAGAGGTTTCACTCATGCCAAGCTACACCTGCTTAAACTTGCGCACAACATGAATATTCTCAATTGCCGTGGAAGGATATTGACCTGCAGCGTCTTTTTCATACTGTTTTGTCATGTCCCAAACAGTCAACAAACCCATCGAAACCGCGGTGAGCGCTTCCATTTCCACGCCAGTTTGCGCTTTTGTTTTCACCGTTGCTGAAACCTCAACCGTGCCCTCGTTTAGCACTTTAACATCAACTTGCACGTTCGTCAAAGGCAACGGGTGGCATAGTGGAATAAGGCTGCTTGTTTTCTTAGCTGCAAGTACGCCAGCGATTTTTGCCGTGTAGAGTGGGTCGCCTTTCGCGATTTTTCCAGTCTTAATTAAATTGATTGTTTCTGCCTTCAACTTTATGGTTCCAGATGCGGTTGCTTCTCGGAAAATTTCATCTTTGCCTGAAACATCAACCATCGTCACAGTTTATTCGCCTTGTTTATTTTGTTCCCACGCTTCTATTAGGTTTTGCACAGCTTTAGCTTTTGCTGAGTTCTCATTGAACCTGTACATTCGAACTCTGCCGTAAACAAGTTCGTGCAAAATTCCTTCATCTTCTAAAATTTTCAAGTTCTCAGATGTTGCTGTGAAGTTAGCTGTTGAGTCGGCGAGCAATGTCTGAAACATTAAGGGAACCTAATTGGTAGATGAGTTTTAAAATTTTGATTCGAAGCTTTGATGAAAAAACTTCTTCTAACTCCATAATTGCTTCACGTTTTCTCTTTTTCTACTTCTAAGCAGGCACTTAATTCTTTCTCTAACTCACTTGCTGGAATGGAAAGTGAAACCTGCGTTGACCTTCCGCGGGTTGTGGCTACTTCAACTGTTAAAACGCCCATTGATGAGAGAAACTGGGCGTAATTCCACAATTGCGTGTGATTATTCGGCTTCACATCGAACTCTTCACAAACAACCGCATAAGTTTTCTCAACTTCAGATAACAAAGCGTAAGCCTGCTCATTGCCCTTAAAGTAACGTGCTACCGCCAGCAGGAACATTTTTTGGTGTAAACCAAGCCCAGCCAGCTCACTTCGCCGCACACCTGGAACAATACTGGACACTGCCATGCGAACGCATTCAGGCTCAACCCTGCCCGCATCTTGCGCGTCAGCGTATTTCCCAGCACGCCACAATAATTCAATTCCGAAACGGGCGTTCCCAGTTTCCTTAAAAGCCAACTCAGAAATCAAGTCAACAACGTCTTCCTCAACGGCTCCTAACTCAAACGCCATTGAAACACGGTCATTTAAGATGTCAACGAGTTGTTCTTTGCCGTAGCGTTCTAAACTGATGATGCTGCGTTGCAGAGTGCTTCTTGCGCTTGCATCTAACTTCTCTAATGTTTTTAAATCACGTAAAATAAAAATAAACGAAAGTCTCTGTGGCTTGCCCTGCCGCATCTCCTGCAAACGCGTCAACTTGTAAACGGCGTCTGAGCCTTCTTTTTCGATGAGGCTGTCAAACTCATCTAGAGCTAATATTATGAAGGCGTTTTCTTCATCTAAAACTTGCATGAGTCCTGCGAGGATTTCTTCTGCAGAGTAGCCACGCGCAGGATAGTTGGGGCGGAAAACGGTGACGGCATGGTGCAAAATGGGGGAGAGGCTTCCACGGTATTCTCGGCAGTTAACGTGCACATATCGGAATTTTATGTTTCGCTTGTTGGCTTCAGAAGTAAGGTTTGCTCCGAAGTGCTGTGCAAGAGCTGTTTTTCCAGTGCCAACATCGCCTGTTATGATTACTCGCTGAGACATCCGTTCCGGGTAATGAAGGATGAAGCTGAAGAATTCCATCAGCAAGCGGTGTTCTTTTTCTCGGTGAGGCAGCTTCTGCGGAATGTAGTTTATGTCAAGCTTAGCCTCGTCTTTGAACACACTCTGATGCGGTGGCAAATTTGATTCCTCAGCGGATTAAGTTTTTTCTTTTCACAATATTACTGTGTTTTGAAACATAAAAGTATCCTTTGAATGTACCATGCTTGAAACAATAACGTTCGTTTTCAATACTTATGCTTGCAAAAACTTGAAAAGAATCAGACTATCAAATTCCCGCTTTTCTCAGCAAATAGGAGTGTTTGTGGTTAGTCATATCGCTTGCGGGTTACGACCAATAGATTAATTCAAAAAAGAAAAGGGCAGAGGCGAAGGAAATTTCTCCATAAAAACCTTTTTAAATCATTCTGCAATCCTAATTTTCCGACGCCAAATGATACCTAAATACTTCTTTCTGACAAAGGGAGTTGGCAAACATAAAGAGCAACTCCAATCTTTTGAATTAGCCCTAAGAGACGCAGGCATACAAATGTGCAACTTGGTTAGCGTTTCAAGCATTGTTCCGCCTGGATGCGAACAGCTTCCGAGAGAAAAAGGCTTGAAAATGGTGCAGTCTGGCGAGATCACCTTCGTTGTCATCGCTAGAAACTCAACCAACGAACCGCACAGGCTTGTCGCATCATCTATCGGCATAGCTATTCCCTCAGGCAAAGACCAATACGGCTACCTCTCAGAACACCACTCTCACGGTCAAACGGACGAGACAGCAGGCGACTACGCAGAAGACTTAGCAGCAACAATGCTTGCAACAACCATGGGCATCCAATTTGACCCTGAAACCGCATGGGACGAACGCAAACAACTCTTCAAAACCACAGGGCTAATCATCAAAACAGCCAACATAACCCAGTCGGCAGCAGGAGACAAAAACGGCTTATGGACAACAACCGTTGCAGCAGCAGTTTTCGTTCCAGAAAACAACAAGCCCAAAGAATAATCTCATTATTCATTCTTTTTCTTATATGCCTTTAATAAAAATCATCCTTCCGTAACCAGCATGCAAAGGCTTGTTTTTGAAGCTAGTAAGTAAGTTAAATCGAGCACTTTTGACGTAATTTTCATGCAATAGTGCGCTTATCGAGAGGGATAGCCTGTATTAGCTAAAGTCATCAACAAATACTATCCTACCTCTCCTTCATTTAGCTACTAATTTTCGCTAGCAAAATTGACCCATTCTTAGGGCTCAAATCACTGTTCTTTCTGGTTGAAGAACGTTTCCAGCTTTGCGTTTTCACTTTTCTTGAGAACTTCGGCACAGGTTTTCGGGTCTAGCGCTTTGTACTCCAATCCAAGAGTGACCAGCATTCTCTGCACGTCTTTGCCAAGGCTAGGGGCAACTAGCACCGCACGGACCTCACGGTTAACCTTGGCTTTGATGGGTTCAATGTACTTTGCCAATTGCAGCGCAGCCTCTTTCGATGCGGTTTTGCGTTTAACTTCGATTATGACGAGTTTGCCGTTTTTGTCTTCACCGTAGATGTCCACGAAGCCTGGCTCAATTTTTTTCTCCCAGCTAATAGGCTTGAAACCCTCTTCGAGAAGTTCAGGCTTCAGAAGAATCGCACGATGCATGTCGTCTTCGCTTGCGTGTAAAAGAAAATCTCCTGAATCTGACAGGTCAAGCGCGGAAACCATATAGACCCTGTCGAAGGTTACGCGGACGCTTTCACGTGGCTTCTGCCGAATCCCCCGAACCTCTAGCTCGTCGTCGTTGACTTGAACGTGAAAGATGCTGCCTGCTGGTTGCCAGTTGACTGGTTCATAGCCGACTGGGCGGTGAACAAGAAGCGAGCCGTCAGCTTTGATTATTAAGATGCGTTCGCCAGGTTCAAGAGTTGAACTTGCTCTGCCAACATAGTTTACTTGGCATGCACCTGCAACGATGAGGGTTCTTCTTTGGGCGAAGGCTTTCTCGATTAGCCTGGCAGCTTCCGCAAGTGTTGGTTCTGTAAGGACAGAGATTTTGTTTGGTTCCTGCAATTTTGTTTTTCAGCCAACTATTTTAGTCACTCCTTGAGTACATAAGATTTCTTGAAGGAACCCAGAAATGACAGGCTGGAAAGACAAACGCAAGGTAATGCAACGTTACGATTTAACAGCTGAAATGTACAACGAGCGATATTCGGAGGAGCAGAAGGCAAAATACAGCGTAGCATTGGAAAACGTCAACGTAGCCAACCGCGCTGTTTTAGACGCTGGATGCGGCTCAGGCCTGTTTTTCAGCTATGCGGCAGCAAAGGCAAAGGTACTAGTGGGCGTTGATGTTTCACGCAAACTCTTGCTTAAAGCTAAAGAACAAGCGCATGCTTTTCAAAATGTTCTGGTTTTGCAGGCTGATACTGACCACTTGCCTTTTAGAGAAGCGTTTTTTGATGTTGTTTTCGCGTTTACGGTGCTTCAGAACATGCCAGAGCCCTCTGAAACATTAAATGAGCTCAAAAGGGTTACCAATCAGGGTGGCAGGGTTGTGGTGACTGGGTTGAAGAAGGCTTTTCCGCTCAATGCATTCATTGATGTTCTCGAAGGCGGGGGTTTACGGATAGTTTCTTTTGTGGACGAGGAAGACGTGAAGTGTTATGTTGCTGTGTTAGCTGCTTAGTATTTGAATGTCTTACACTTGACCCTGTTTAGCTATCAAAAAAGCGGTAGTTTAAGCACCAGTATGTAACCGCCAACAAAAAGCGAGGATTTTTACATTGACAAAATAGCGTAGGCGGAAATGATTTAAGCATAAAGTTCAATGGGAGCAACCAGCATAAACATGTCAAATTGTTTTAATAAGACGCTTTTCAATAGATTCGAACGCTCTAATGTAGAGGCTAAGAAACTTTAATGTTAATCCAAGAAGTTATACTTGAAAACTTCATGAGTTACGAGTATGCTAGGGTACCGTTTAAACAAGGCGTAAACGTAATCGGTGGACCCAACGGGGCAGGAAAATCCTCACTGCTGCTTGCAATATCGGTTGGGTTGGGACAGTCATATACTGAACGCTCAAGAAAACTGAGCGATTTAATCCGGTGGGGACAAGACCAAGCGCGGGTAACACTAATTTTAGATAACAGTAAACAGGGAAACAAGCGCCCAGTACCAAAATACCAAAAAGACCAACTTTTCTTAACCCGCGTTTTGCGCTGTGACGGCAAATACGGGTTTGAACTTGAAAACCGAGCCGTCGGCAAACAAGATGTTGAACGGTTACTCGGCAGGTTCGGCGTTAACCCTGATAACATGCTCATCATCATGCATCAGAACATGGTTGAACAATTCACTGTGCTGAGCAACACAGAAAAACTGCGCATGGTTGAAGAAGCAGTCGGCTTAGAACCTTTCCGCGAAAACGTCCTGCAAGCAAAAACAAAGCTTATGCGAATTCTCACACAAGAAGAATCCGTAAGCAAACTTTTAGAGTCAGCCCAGCAAACGCTCAATTACTGGCGTGAACAATACGATAAATACCAGGAGAAAAAGCAGCTTCAGATTAAACGCAGATTTCTGGACAGAGAATTAACTTGGGCAGAAGTTGAAAGACGAGAAAGTATAGTTAAAAGCTTACAATCAAACCTCAACAAAAACCAAGATGCACTAAGCAAAATCGAAGAGCAACAACAAGTAATAACCAACCAGCTAAACAGTCAACAGAAACAGCAGGAAGCGCTAAAAAAAGAAGCAAGGACAGCTTTTGATGAACGATTAAGCCTTGAACACCAAATCGCCCAAAACCAATCCGCACAATCATTGATTCAACAGTTGCTTGAAGAAACACAAATGCTGGCGCAAGCTATTCAGAGTAGCAAAAGCCAACTTAAGCTGCTTAGAAGCGAAAACCTCAAAGAAATGCTGAAAAACTCGCAGCAGCAAATCATCAAGGCTAGCGAGCAAGTTAAAGAAAACCAAGCAAAAATGCTCAATCTGGAAGAGTCAGTTGACAAGGTTACAGGCGAAGCATTAGAGAAACGGGTAAACCTTGCCCTGCTTGAGTTTAACCGTGCAAACGCAATTGTCAACCTAAAAGACATTGAAAAGTCAATAAAGGAAGCCGAAGAAAACTTAAAGACAACAATTTTTAAAGCTGAGCAGTCAGGTGAACGAATAGCAGTCCTAAAAAGCGCCTCTGAAATCCAAGATGAAATCAGTTTAACAAACGGCCATCTAGCAGCTCTCGCTGACGTGTCGGAGGACATAGAGCGCCAGTATGAATCCTACTCGAAACTTTACTTGGAGCTGAAAGAAAAAGCGCAAATTGTAGCCGAAAACCGCGAGAAAACGCTTGAAGAAGTCAAAACCAGAATGCAATCATGGCGAACGGTGATGCAGAACCTCCTTGACCGCGTCAACTTGGAATACCAAAAAATCATGAGTCAAACCATGGCGACAGGTGAAGTGCAACTATCGAATCCGCAGGACATTGAAACCGCCGGGTTAGAAATCCTCGTTGGGTTCAAAGGTGGAAAACCAGTGGCGCTGGATGCTTACACGCAAAGCGGCGGCGAGCGAACCACGGCAACCATGAGTTTTCTCTTAGCCCTGCAGCAGCATGTACGCTCACCATTCCGAGCAGTAGACGAATATGACATTCACATGGACCCTAAAAACCGCGAAATGATTGCAAAAATCCTTCTTTCCATTATTAAAGACGCGAACACTCAATACGTGGTAATCACTCCAAGTCAAATCACCTTTGCCCAGCAAGACGCTAACGTCATTACAGTTCAGAACCTTGAAGGAAAATCATTTGTGCGTGAGGTGGCGGCGTGATGCAGTCAACAAAACAACACAAGACACTTGGCAAAGAAAGGCTTGAACGCATAATTGAAATGTGCATCGCCATCGAAAACCACACAGTAGACCCCTTCACACTAAATATTGATGAAATAATCAAAATTGTCAAAGAGTATTTTCCCCATTGGGAACACCCTGACGAGCTAAAACTAGACGCTGAAACACTTCACCACTTAGCCTCAGTTATTAAATTGCAGAGCGAATGGGTCAAGCAACGGTCAACTTCGCTTTACACTGACCCGTTTTTGTTGGAAGAAAAAATCCTGCAAATTGGCAATCAAGAAATCGTTGACGTTTTTCTTAAAGCTTGGAATCCACTAATCGAGTTTGAACAAATCAGCCTCAACACTTTAGCACAGGGATTGCTCTACTGGGAAGCGTTGGCTCCTCTTAGTGAAAGATGGAAAGACCTTGATGCTGCTGAGGTTTCTATGGGTTTTGCAAGCAGGGACGAACTGATTAAGCAGGGCGTCTTAGGTGACAGAGAATTTTCTGAGGAATTGAATTGTTACTGGCAAGAACTCAGAGAATGCGTTGTTAAGAAGGGGCAAGATGGAAAAATCAATTATTGGGATTTTATTGGCGCTGACACTTACGAAGAAACAGTGCAAAGAGCTTTCTTAACGAGTTTTCTGGTTACTTATGGTTACGCAACGCTGGAGATTGACAGGTTAGAAGAGCTAGTTTTCATAAAACCCTTCGACAAACCGAAAACGGAAATTTTAACGCAACAGTCAACATCAGTTGCCATCGCCGTCTCATGTGAAGATTGGCAGAAATGGAAAAGAGGCGAATTGGATTGAGCAAAAGAAAAGGCGTTTACGGCAGCAAAATCAAGAAAGCAACGCAGATGCTCTTCTACAAGCGGCATCAGAAACCAGGAGTTAAAGGCTGGGAACTGCGTAAAGCGTTAGGTTCAGATTACCCTAAAGTGCTTGATTTACTTGACGACTACCTAAAACCGCTGAATTTACAGGTAAAAACGATTTTTGAAGAAGAAAAAACTCCAGAAAAGCCAACCTTAGAGGAGCTTGACAAAGCAAGATTCTACGTTGCTTTACGAGGTGACTTGGTTACAAAGGATAAGTTGATGGGTTGGCGCATTGACGACTTAGCAGGCTTAGCCATAACAATTTCGTACATAATCAGCAAGAAAGGACAAGCAGCACGAAAAGACATTGAAAAACTGCTCAGCGAGAAAATGCCCAACTGGAAAGTTGGCTTAAACATCGAACGCTACATTCGCTACGGCTACCTAGGACAAGATGACAATGGACAAGTGTATCTGGATTGGAGAACAAGGGCAGAAGTAGACCAAAAAGCACTAATCAACATGCTGCTCTCAAGTGAAGCACAAAAAGCAGAAACCGCCGAACCACAAGAAGAGAAACAAGAAGAAGAAAACGAATAAATCGCAAGCAAAAAGCCCAAACAGATTATATTAAAATTTAATCCCCAAACCCAAACTAGCTTAAGGAGGACGGATAGAAGAATGCTCTATCGCTGTTGTTCTCTTTTCTTCATTTCGTTGTAGAGGCATTCAACATTGAGGTAGTATCAATCCCATGTTGACAATATTGTGGTATTTACTGTCCTGACCGTAGAATGCGTCTTTGCTTACTCCTTCAATCTGGAAGCCAAACTTCTCGTAAAGGCGTAATGCAATCTTGTTTTCTGCAACGACCGTTAACTCTATTCTATGCATCTTCTCATTCTTTGCGAGTTGAAGAAGCCGTTCACTCATTGCTGTTCCTAATCCAACATTGTGGAAGCCCTGATGCAGATAAATGGCCAAATCCCCCACTCCCTGTCTGCGCGGACGAGGAAGCTTGTAGACACTTGCCCAACCGACAATCTTGTTTTGATATTCAGCAACTAATGCAATCCTAGTTGTAAGGCTACTAATCCATCGCTCGATATCTTCCATGGCATAAGGAGCCATACTCCATTCAAGAGCCTTCTCGGACATTGAAGAAAACATTCCAAAAAGCCTCTCCTTATCATCTGCCGTCAGAAATCTAAGCATTACTTCTCTGCCATCTTTCAAAGTCACTTTCCACATCTACACCACCTTTCAATAGTTCCTGCGGTTCAGCTATAACTTTTCTGCAATATCAAAATTTGCTTAAAAGGACCAAAGGAAGAATGAGTAGCCGCGAGTTCAAGCGTAACTCCCATAGCGTATCCTTCAAAACTGGGCTCATTACGCTTCATTAATGCCAGCGTAAGCTTTGGAATAGCAATGCGCCCATCCTTTTGCATCCTAGCCAAAAAACTCTCTGTATTGCTAAACAAACCCACGACACTCACACTAACTCTTAAGACCTCAGACGCCTCCAACTTAAACCGCCACCGCACCAACGCAGGGGCCTGCAGACGATTCTGCTTCTGCAACATCGTTTTGAAACTAACCCTCTGACTTAACGGCAACCAAACCACCTTTCAAATACTTTCTAGGACATTTTAATACTTTTTAATACGTTCTAGGACTTTTTAATACGCAGCCTACAAAGAATTTAAGCTTTATTTCAAAAAAGCAACCCAAAACAAACTGAACAAAAACAGAGCCCAAACAAAACAACACTTGCTCCTGCTCACGCTACGTTCTGATTAATCTTAAGAAGATAGAACCCCAGCTACGCTCCATCTCCTATCCAGCCAGTTACGGACTGTTTAGGTGATGCTTACGTTCTGAATATCGAAATACCGTTTTGCCAAAAAGCGCAGACGTTCGGCGTTTTTGCCGTTTTTACCTATTGCGACGCCCTTATCTTTCGGGTTGATGGTAATGACCGCCATCTTTTTGCCATCAGTTCGTTCTGTAACGCGTACTTCTCTGACTGCTGCTGGTTTGAGGGCGTTTTTCATAAATGTAACTGGGTCTTCGCTGTACTCGATGATTTCGTGTTTTTTGCCTGTCATTCGCTCAAGTGTGTGGATGTTTCTGCCGCCTTTTCCTATGGCAACGCCTACTTGGCCTTGGTTGACGATGAATATTGCTCGTTGCTCTACTTCGTCGATTATGCAGTCTTTCACGCTGGCGCCGCTTATGCTTTCAAACAATGCAATGTAACGCATTTCGTCGCAGGTGATTTTTATGCCTGTTGTCAGTTTTTTTCCTCCATTTTTTATTCTTTAACTTCTTCGGTTAACTTGAGAATTTCTGAATCCCCAGTTTCGCGGATGCTTAAGGCTGATATAATAAAGAGTTTTTTGCAGACTTCCGCTAAATCCATTGAGCCACCTTTGTATGTCACTACGGGGACTTTTGAGATTTCTCCATAGTATTCTATCTGTTCTTTTATGTCTTTTGGACAGTTAGAGGCTAAAACAATCATCTTAGCCTTCCCAGTTTTAGCGTTCTGCAACGCAACGTTGGCTCCGAAAGATACTTTGCCAGTTTTCACTGCTGTCGCTAACGCTTTATCTATATCTATCATGTTTCTGTTTTTCCTCCTTGTTTAGCCTGTTTGTCAAATGTTGACATGTACAATTCAACTAAGCCTGTGCCGATTGGTATCGACTGCCCGACTATAACGTTTTCTGTTACCCCTGCCAACGGGTCACTTTCACCTTTCACAGCCGCTTCAACAATGTTAGGCACTGTAATTTCGAATGCCGCGCGGGCTAAAACACTTGCTTTCTTGCCGCTGATGCCATGCCTGCCAATCTGTTGCACATCGCCAGTTGTTGTCATCATGTCTGCTACGAGCATAACGTGGCGTACATCAACATCTAAGCCTTGGTCCTCCAAGACGCCTTTTGCCTCGTTAACTAACGCGTTTCTTGATGCTTCCATACCGAGAGTTTTAGCAATCTCGTGAATGTTGTTGGTGCTTGTTCGTGAAGTGTCCACACCGTGAACTTCTAAGACTTTAGACAAGTTTGAGCCGTCAGTGCGTATTACCCATTCGCCGCTTTCTTCAGTAACCAGCACACGTTTAATGTCCGGTACACCTTTAACTTGAAAACCTGGAATCTTATTTAACATCCTCTTTAACTGTTCAACTTTTTTCGGCTTAATCTGCACCGTATAATCAGTGATTGTAACTGTTGCATTTTGCAATTCCAACCGTTCTTTCAACTCATCCATTTTTATGTTTCGGTCATCCATCATTGACTTGCTTAATTCAATAACGATTTCTTCACGCACAGGGTCTTCGTAGATTGCTGAAGCCAAGTTTTCGACTGAAGTGTAAATTATGTTCCTTGCGACTTCAACAGCGCCCTCTTTGCTCTTCGCAGCTTCTCCCATTAAGTAGATAGTCATGATTGGCGTAGACGGAATCCTGCGTGCATCAACAATTTCGATGAGCCTTGGCAAGCCTAAAGTAACGTTTTGTTCTTTGACACCAGCATAATGGAAGGTTCGAAGAGTCATCTGCGTGCCTGGTTCACCTATAGATTGAGCAGCAACTATTCCTACTGCTTCACCAGGCTCCATTAAAGCACGCTTGTATTGCTCAGCAGTCGAGGTTGTGGCTTTTTCAACACTTTTCTTGGTAAGCTTGTTCTTCGCGAAGTTTTGTTTAAGCTGAGTCATCAAAATCGGCGTAAGCTGATCGTCAACGCGTTTCAACTGCTTCTTGATTTCCTCAGATGATGCTGCTTCACCTTTTTCTTCGCCGATTTTTATTTGGTCAATGAGTCGGCTTACGTTTACCGCTTTGCCATGGTCACTTTTAGCTGGGTCAACACCGTCTTCACCATACCTAAACTGAATGATGTCGCCAGCTGAATCACGTACCGTGCTGTCGTATTCCAAACGAATATGCTCTAGAGCGTTGATTAGCCTGCGCTGCATGTAACCGCTCTGTTGAGTGCGAACGGCAGTGTCAACTAGACCTTCCCTGCCACCCATAGCATGGAAGAAGAATTCAATCGCGTCTAAACCACTCTGGTAAGAGTTATAAACGAAACCTCTTGCGCGTGGACTTGGGTCACCATCAACAAAGTGCGGTAGCGCTCGCCCAGCGTAGCCTCGCAAGATACGTTTGCCTCGCACTGATTGCTGCCCAACACAAGCAGCCATTTGACCAATGTTTAAGCTTGAACCTCTTGCACCTGTTCGGGTCATAACGATGCCAGCGTTTTCTAGTGTGAAGTCGTCATCTGCTATTTTGCCTGCTTCATCTCTGGCTGTGGCAAGTTCATGCATAACGTAGATTTCGAAGGATTCCTCTATAGTTTGCCCTGGCAGGCGCGGTAGGGTTCCATTGCGGTAGTTTTCGATGAGATCATCAATTTTCTTTTGGATGCGCTCCATTGTCTTTTTGATTCTGCTTTCAGCCTTCGGAGAAAGAACCAGTTGGTCATAGGTGTAGCTGAATCCTCGCATCGAAATGAATAGCTTTAGCAGGTGAGTAATCTTGTTGAGGAATTCTCGTCCTGCTTGAGTGCCGTAATCCTTGATTATTCTATGAAGAAGACTTTCAGATTGCTCAGCACCAATCGACTTCCTATCAATAATACCAGAAATTAACTGACCATTTTTAACCACTACGTAAGCATCGTACTTGCACGCTTCCTCTTCACATTTAGTGCAACCTTGGCAAATGTTGGCTTTCAAAACGTAATTCAACGTTTTTGGCAGGAACAGACTGAATATTTGTTTGCCCGACCACAATGGCTGCGGCTCCTTAATTTCTGGTTCTGGCAGCTCCCCAACATATTCTGTTGTGGTAAGTAGCCTGTTAACTTGACTTCTGGTCAGGTAGTTTCCTCTTCGAGTGAAGTAGTAGGCACTTGTGATAAAATCCCTTATTGCACCGATGATGGGTCCGCCGAATCTGGGTGAGAGGATTTGGTCTTGAACCTGCATTAGCAGGAGTGCTTCGGTTCGTGCTTCTTCGCTTTGTGGAACGTGAAGGTTCATTTCGTCGCCGTCAAAGTCAGCGTTGTAAGGTGGGCAAACGCAGAGGTGGAGGCGGAAAGTCTTGTATGGCAAAACCCGAACGTAATGAGCCATGATTGACATGCGGTGAAGCGAAGGCTGCCGATTAAAGATTGCAATGTCACCGTTCTTAAGGTGACGTTCAACTACGAATCCTAACTCTACAGCTTCAGCAATTTTGGTTCGGTCAACAACGAATTCAAGCCTAATGCGTTTGCCATCTGGCCTAATAATGTATAATGCGCCAGGATAGTTTTCTGGACCGTTAATTACAAGTTTCTTCAGTTCCTCAATATTCCATGCTGTGACTTTTTCTGGAACAGATAACCGCATGGCAACATCTACAGGAACACCAACCTCGTTAATGTCAAGGTTCGGGTCAGGAGAAATGACGGTACGGGCTGAAAAGTCAACTCGTTTGCCTGAAAGGTTGCTTCTGAAGCGACCTTCCTTTCCCTTAAGCCTTTGCGAGAGAGTCTTTAATGCTCTGCCACTGCGGTGCCTTGCCGGCGGAATGCCTGAGGCTTCATTGTTAAAGTATGTGGTAACATGGTACTGTAAAAGCTCAGAAAGGTCCTGAATGATAAGCGTAGGTGCACCTGCTTCCATATTCTCCTTCAAACGCTGGTTAATTCGAATGATGTCTACTAGTTTATGGGTTAAATCGTCTTCTGAACGGATGCCTGATTCTAAAGTGATTGATGGGCGAACGTAAACTGGGGGTACAGGTAAAACCTGCAGAACCATCCATTCTGGCCGTGCAACTTTCGGGTTGAAACCCAAGATTTCAAGGTCTTCGTCTGAAACACGTTCAAGCCTTTCACGAATCATACTGGGCGTCAAAGGCTCGGAGCCTGCTTCAGTCTGCTCAATAAACTTTGTTGGCTTTTCAAATGTAATCTTGTACTGCGCGGAGGCACAGTAGGGGCATTGTTTAGCTTTAATTTCAGTCATTATTTCCTTGTAAACTTCATCTGGAATTGTGCCTAAGAGCTCGTTGTACCGTTCGATCCGGGCATGCGCCTTTTTAACGGTCATCCTTCCATCAAGGCTTGTGTCTTTTGCAGGACCTTCGGAACCTTCAGGTAAGAGTATGCGACCGCAACTGCGGCAGGTGGCTTTCAAAAGGTCGAAGATAATTTTTGTGAATTCTATATGCACTATTGGTACAGCTAGTTCAATGTGTCCAAAGTGTCCCGGGCAGCGAATGGCTGTGTTGCCGCATGTTTTACACCTTTGCCTTGGCTCAAGTGTGCCTAGTCTGCCATCCATTAAGCCTGCGGTGATGGGTGCGCCGTCCTCGTCGTAGGTGTCTGGGGTTTGGATTTCAACGACTGATTGTTTACGGAGGTCTTTAGGTGAAATTAAACCGAATGAGATTTCATCAACTATTTTATGGATTAATTCTTCCTGTTGCGACATGTTACGCCTTCTCCTTAAGTCTTAATTTTGGTGTAATGCACAGGCTTTGAAGCTCCTGCAGTAGAAGCTTGAAAGCGTACGAGACGATCATCTCTCACGGGTGAAATCTTGGCTTTTTCGTCACATATCCTGCAGACATAGCGCCGCTGTTTCATATCGAAGTAAGCAATTTGGCCGCAGTTCTCGCAGATGTAGAGCGTATACTTGTCTGACTCTTCCAGCAATCTGTCCCTGAGCAGCATGGCTGCGCCATGACCTATGAGGCAATCTCGCTCCATTTCTCCGAATCTGAGACCCCCGCCTCTGGCTCTGCCCTCAGTGGGCTGCCTTGTTAACATCTGGACTTGACCGCGGGCTCTGGCGTGTATTTTGTCAGCGACCATGTGGTGAAGCTTTTGATAATAGACTACGCCAACGAAAACGTCTGCAACGAATTTTTCGCCTGTGGTGCCATTGTAAAAGACTTCGCTTCCAGTATGGCTGTAACCAAGCTTTACCAAGTTCTTACGTACCTCAATGGGGCCTTCGTTTGAGAATGGTGTACCATTTGCTGGTCTTCCTCTTGCCGATGCAGCTTTTCCAGCTAGGGATTCGATGAATTGGCCAATAGTCATTCTTGAAGGTATAGCATGCGGGTTAATTATTAGATCTGGCACGATGCCATCATCAGTGAAGGGCATGTCTTCCTGCGGCACAATTAAACCTATGACTCCTTTCTGTCCGTGACGTGAAGCAAACTTGTCGCCAAGTTCAGGGACTCGTTGGTCGCGGACTCTTACTTTTACAAGTTGGCTGCCTTCGCCTGACATCGTTATGAATATACCGTCTACTATACCGGTTTCGGAGGGACGCATGTCGACTGAGGTATCACGCATAGATGGACCTTTAACTTCAAATTCTTTGTATTCTTCAAGGAATCTGGGTGGGCTGATTCTGCCGATTAATACGTCTCCGCCGACAACTTGAGATTCCAAACTGATTATTCCGTCAGGTTCTAGTAGCCTGTAATATTGTTCGCCGCGGTAACCACGCGTCCCAGGTTCCGGAACGGTGAACTTGTCTTTTAATCCGCCTAAGTATTGGCGACATTCTGCCTCGTAAATGCGGTAGAATGTGGATCTGGCTAAACCGCGTTCTATGGATGCTTTATTGAATATTAATGCGTCTTCCATGTTGTAGCCTTCGAAGCTGAGCACGGCGACAACGCAGTTTTGCCCAGTAGGACGCTGCTTGTAACCCATAACTTCCATCAGTTCAGTTTCAACCATCGGAACTTGCGGATAGTGTAGTATGTGTGAGCGTGAGTCGACGCGGTGGTGGAAGTTGGTGCCGTAAACGCCCAGCGCTTGTTTAGCCATAGCTGCTTGGTACGAGTTACGAGGCGACTGATTGTGTTCAGGATACGGAATCGTTGAGGCACAAATCCCAAGAATCGTGTAAGTAGCTATTTCCACATGAGTGTTTTCTGGTTTAATTCCGTCGAACGTTAAGGCGATGTATGCATTTTCTTCTTCTTCAGCGTCCAAATACTCAATTAAACCGTTCTTAACTACGTCTTCCCAAGTCCACTCGCCTAAACCGATCTTTTCAAAATGTTTAGGCTGAAGTTTTGGAACTCCATTCTCAACAATTATGAGTGGGCGCCTGACTCTGCCTTCGTCACAGTTAGCATGTACTTCCTCGGTTTCAGTTTGCTGTCTTGAGAAGTATGTTACGTTTACTTCAGTTGAGATTTCTCCAGCTCTTCTTTTCTCTCGGAAAGACTTCACCATTTCCTGCGGGTTATTGCAGTAGCCTATGATGTTTCCGTCAACGAAAACTTTAGCTCCTGAAATACGTAAATCGCGGCTGGCTTCTGCTGCTGGAACAGACCCCATTTCAAAAAGTAACTGCTTAACTCTATCGGGATTTACTCCAACGGCTATGGAAGCTGATAGTGCTAAGTTTTTGACTAAGCCACAATTAGAGCCTTCAGGGGTTTCGTTTGGACACAAGCGTCCCCAGTGAGTAGGGTGTAAGTCTCGTGGCTTCGAAGTTTGGTTGGCTTCTGCTCAGGGGCGATTGAAGTCTGCGCAAGTGGCTCAGCGTTGAGATGTAGTTTGTTCGGTCTAACAGTTGGGTGATGCCGACTCTGCCTCTTCCCCAGTTGCCCGTTGCCAACGCATGCTGGAAACGTTCAGTTATTATGCCGGGGCGGACTGCGGCTGAAACGGTTATGATTGGTCCTTTAACGCCTATGCGTTCAAGCTGGTACTTTATGTCTCTGGTTAAGTTTCTGAATGATACGCGGAAGAGGTCTGCGAGAAGCGGGCCACCGAGGCGCAGACGTTTGTTCTTGAAATGATCTTTATCGTCAGGTTGCCTTCTACCCGTTTTCAACTGTAAAACTCTATAGGCCATTTCGCCTAGGAAAATTGCTTTTTCCTCTCGGTTCTTTTCGCTTCTGCCAAGGTGCGGCAAGAAGTTTTTGTCAAGAGCAGTCTCAGCTTTCTGTAAACGGTACTCTTCAACTTGCCCGTGAGCTACACGGTTACCAATGAATAAGATTGCGTCAGCAGGTGTGTCTACACCTATGGCTTTTTCAAATGAAGCGGCAAGTTGACTTTGCATTTCGCTGTCAAGTGAAACTGCTTCTGCAATGTCTTTGTCTTTTTCCAAGCTTAAAGCGCGCATTATGACAACGAACGGGATTTCTGTCGGTACTCCAGGCATGGTGACGTAGATGGCGTCGTCTGATTTGAGTTTAAGTTCAATTCTTGCCCTGAAGCCGACGGTGGTTGAGAAAATTTTTGCTTGATAAACAGGTGAGGTCCCCTTCTCGTCTATGTCTACGATTACGCGGTTAGGCGCCAAGTCTTCCATGGCGACAATGACGCGTTCAGAACCGTTAACAACAAAGTATCCGCCTTGATCATCAGGGTCTTCTCCAGCCGCAATAAGTTCCTCTGTTGAAAGCTGGGATAAGAAGCAAAGTTTCGATTTAAGCATGACAGGAATGTTACCGATATAAACAAGTTCGGTGTCCTGCTCTCTTCCATCGATGACAGGCGTCATTTCCAAAGCTATAGGCGCCGAGTACGCTAAATTGCGCAGTCGGGCTTCCATCGGGTAAATTTCATGCTTTGTACCGTCCACTTCAGTTACGTACGGGCTGGTTATTCTTGATTGAGGGTCAATCACCCATATTTGCCCAAGTTTCACTTTGTATGGGCTTTCTGGAACTTCAATTGGGATTTCGCCAACTTCATCAACAACTTCTTGTAAGCCATGGTCGATGAACTCATTGTAACTGTCAAGGTGTTGGCGCACTAAGCCTTTCTCGCTGAAAAAAGCTTTCAATAACTCATGAATATCTTCTTTTTGTATGAGGCTGGTCAATTCATCAATTCTCCATAAATTTTAAGTTTTTGTGATTTAGCTAAACGTGTTTCTTTCAAACTTTCGACTCCTTCGATATGAGGACCATCCAAATTGAAAAAGGGTTCCACTGAGTTTTCTAAGAGCACAAACACATGCTACAGAGCTATCTAATAAACCTTATTATCCATATTCAGACTAAAATGAAGAACTTATAAACTTTCATAGAGCCAAAGCCTCAAAAAAACCTTGCAATGCTGCCGCGCAAGAAGCAAAACCAAAAATAAGACCAAAGATCAACTGGAACCTACTTCCCTTTTAATGTTTGATTATCTGTACTTCAGCTGCCATATTGATTTTACTGTTACCTATTTTTTTGCTTATAATTGGTAGAACTTTTTCGTCAGTTTCATACCCTATGCTGTTACGTCCGTTTTGCAAGGCTATTTTTGTTGTTGTCCCTGAACCTAGGAAGGGGTCTAGTACTGTGTCGCCTTTTATGCTGAACATTTTGATCAGTCGGTCGGCGATTTCGTCGGGGAAGGCTGCGGTTCTTCGTTCCAGTTGGCTTGCGGTTTGGCGTGTTCCCTTTACGGTCCAGATTTGGCTGAACCACTCGTCTCGCTGTGGCTTTGTGAAGGCGCTGTTATATCGTTGTGGTCTTTGGGCTGGAATTTGCGGAGATTGCCTTTTCTGAAGAGGAGGATGAATTCGCAGTCAAGTGTCACATAAGCGTTTGGAGGTAGAAAGCCTGAGCCCAGGAAAGCGCCTTTGCCTTTGTATTTTGGTTTGGTTGTGGGTTTCTTCCATAAAATGTAGGGCAGTGTGGTGAAGCCGATTTTTTCGCAAATTTCAGTTATTCTTGAGTGGTTTGGAAAGAGTTGGAATTTGCCGTTTACTGTTCTTGTTGCGTCGCCGATGTTTATGCATGCAATGCCGCCGTCAATCAAGAACGCGGTAGGTTTCCTGCCAAACTTTACCCAGATAATCATGCATGGCATCGTAGATTTGCCTCACGGTTTCTTCTTGGCAGTTTTCGTCTAGTTTTTGCCATAGCTCTGCAATTTTTGAGTCTGCCTGAGCGAAGAGATTATCCCACATTTTTATCATGGGATAAGGAGGCGAAGTAACCATTAATTGGATGCTACCGTCGGCTAGTTCGGGCATTTGCTGGCTATTGCCCAGTATTATTTTGTGTTCTGTATGCATGTGTGCTCCTTAGTGTATCGTATAGGCAGCGTTTTTACTTTTGCGGTGCTGGAAGATTATTAATGGATAGAATCAAATAGTGGGCAAACCCAAAATAACCCAGCCGAGTTTAATTTTAACCAAAGGCGAAACAGAATGGTTAATAAGGAACAGGAAGTCACGTGGGACTTAACGGAGCTTTTCCCCAGCTTCAACGATCCATCCGTTGAAAAAGCAATTAATGAAACTAAAACTTTGGCGGACGCTTTCGAGAAGTCATACCGAGGAAAAATAGCCTCTCTTGCCCCAGCCAATCTGCTGCGGTGCATCCGGGAATTGGAGGCTTTTGAAGTTAAGCTGGGTGACGTATCGCTTTTTGCGGGTCTGTCTTTTTCAGCTAACATGACGCTGCCCCAGACGCAGGCGCTCTACGATAAGGTGAGCAAGTTTGAGGCGCAACTGGGGAAGCAGTTAGCTTTCTTTTCGCTGGAGTTAGGCGCACTTGTGAAAGCCAAGCCCGAACTTGATTGCGGAGCCGGTTTTGGCTGGGTACCGTCATATGCTGGAGCGTGTGCAACGACGTGTGGCTCACCAGTTGACGGAGGTGGAGGAGCAGCTTATCATCGAAAAGGACCAGTTCGGCATCCAAGCTTGGGAGGAACTGCAGAGCAAATGGCTCAACACGCGCATGTTCGACGTTGTTGTCCTAGGCGAAAAAAACACCCTCAGCTACGGCGAAGCGAACGGGTTGCTACCTCACCATGATAGAGCAACAAGGGAATCCGCAAACCGCGCGATTTACGACTTGCTGGGCAGAGACGGCGAAATCTTCGCTTCAGCCCTGCGCAGTATCTGCAACGACTGGGTCAACGTTTCCCAGCGCAGAAAATACGCTTCACCTATTGAGTCAAGCCTCATAAACAATGATACAGAACAGGCAATAGTTGAGAATCTGCTGCGGATAATAGAGGGTAACGCGGGTACATACCGGCGTTATCTAAAACTGAAAGCTAAACTGATGAATCTGCCATTGCTTGGTAATCACGACATCGTCGCACCACTACCCGATGCACTTGAGCTAAGATTCACCTTTGAAGAAGCAAAAAAACTCGTCGAGCGGGCATACAGCCGCTTCGATGAAGAATACGCCACCGCGGTTCGGGAAATGTTTGCGAAACGGCGCATCGACGCTACACCCAGATTTGGGAAACGCAACGGTGCCTTCTGTGCAAGCTGGTACAGGGGCAAATCCGCCTTTGTTCTTGACAGCTTCAATGGCACCCTCAACGATGTTTACACGTTAGCACACGAGCTTGGACATGCCACCCATGACTATTACGTCAGCCGCAGCCAAACCCTCATGAACACAAGCATCCCGTCTATTGTGGCGGAAACTGCCTCTATTTTCGGCGAACTCTTGCTCACGGACCTGCTGCTGGACGAGGCAAAGTCGGACGCGCAACGCAAAGCGGTTCTCTGCTTGGTTCTGGATGAGGCAGGAATGACGGCTTTCCAAGTCACCGCCCGCGTATGGTTCGAGCAATCACTTTACAAGTCAATTCAGCAGGGGGAATACTTGGATTACAAGACTATCTGCAGCCACTGGACTGGGGCACGCGACCGCATCTTCGGCGACGCAGTCACATGGTTCCCCGAAATGGAAGCCGAATGGACCATGAAACCGCATTATTACATGGCGAACTACCGCTTCTACAACTACCCCTACGTCTACGCACAAATGTTCGTCTACGCCCTCTACGAGCGGTACCTTCAGGAGGGCAAAGCCTTTGTGCCTAAGCTAGAGAAGGCATTGTCGGCGGGCAGCAGCGTGTCACCACTGGAAATCGGCAAAATCGTCGGCTTAAACGTGGCAGCATCCGACTTCTGGAAAGGCGGCTTAAATGTGTTTGAACGCTTCATCGTTGACTTGGAGAAAGTCATCTAACGTGTGGCATAGGGTGGAAATGATTAATAAGTCAGAAACCAGACATTTTTAGCTGCATTGTGCTGCGGTAACCAAGCCAGGTCAAAGGTGAAGGACTCAAGATCGACGCTTTGACTTGAGCGCCCAGATGGGAAATCCTTTCCCGCAGGGGTTCGCAGGTTCGAATCCTGCCCGCAGCACCAAAACGTATCAAAAAACGAAAGGACGCAGATTATCTTTATTTAGAGAAATTTTAATAGAGATACAAGGCCTTAAGCGCCTTGAAGGCATTACTGCTTGTTCTCATCTGGTTCTTGGAAGAGTTTCTTGATTGCGCTGATTCTTGCTTTCTGCGCTAGCACGTCGCTTGTGACTAGTGTTAATGCTTCTTCAGGGCACCATTTGATGCATTGTGGTCCGTCGGCTTTTTCTTTGCAGAGGTCGCAGACGTAGACTACTTTGGTTTCAGGATGCAGCATTATAGCGCCATAATCGCATGCTTCGATGCACCAGCCGCAGCCGTTGCATTTGTCTGTGTCGAGGGTTATTGTTCCTGTTTCTTCGGATTGCGTAAGCGCGTCTCTTGGGCAAGCTGCTACGCAAGCTGGATCTTCGCAGAGTCTGCATGTAACCGACATGTTGGCTAACTGGTTAACGCGCACAACACGGATACGTGACTTAAGCGGGTTGAAGGCTTTCTCCTTCGTGAATGAGCAAGCGTACTCGCAGACTTGGCAGCCCACGCATTTTTCTGGGTCAACGGAGACAAATTTTCTATCATGAATCTTTACCATTTCTTTTTGCCTCTTTCCCTTCTACTATGTTGGATAAGTCTTCCATTCCCAGCTTGTCTAGTTGAGATTTTGTAGGTATGCCGTCTGCTGTCCAACCGCGTGATTGATAATAATCATCCAGCAACAAGTCAAGTTCTTCTTGGGTTACCACGGCGCCTTTTGCTGGTCCATCGTCAGGGATGGGCAGGTTCATAACTTTCCATGGCAAAGTGTCATCTTTGCGGCTTAATCCTTCTCTAACGTTAATTAGCCGTGCAAGGGTGTTTATCCTTTGGCCGGCAAGGCTGAGTTCTTCAGGCGTCATCTCGTAGCCGGTTACTAACGTGTAGAGTTTTGCCATATCGGCTAGTTCCTTGTATAGAGTACCTTTGGCATTCTTGCAGATGATGAGTGAATCAAGCAACGCGTAAACGTCTTCTGAATCTTTGACAAGTTTACCGCGACCCTTTTCAGCTTTCAAACGATCAACCTTACCTGTCATGTCAAACGTGTAAGCGCCGCTTCGGTTATGGTCTGCTCCTCGGAACGAGACTGCAAAGCCTAAAGCGGCAGTTTTAAGGCATCGTAAATCATAGCCTGTGACTTCCAAGCCCTTAATGTTTTGAGCAAGCTTATCGGAGCCTTTGCCGATTTTTTCTGCAGCTACTTTTACACCGTCAGCGAGAACATCGCCGATTCCTTCCCGTTTGCCCGATCTTCTCTATAAGTTGAATGAGCGCTTCTGCGTTACCAAAGTGAGCGTCAATTCCACCAAGATCCTCATGGGAGAGGATGCCCGTTTCATGGCAGTCCATTACAAAACTTACGGTTACACCTGTGCTTTGCGCATCAAGACCATAGTAGTTGCACAGTTCAGCCGCTTTTATTATTGCATCAAGTCTATCTACACCACAGTTCGGTCCAAGCGCCCATATATTGTCATATTCCATTCGTGCCATAGTCCCCTTGTAGGGTCCGTCGCGAACCACAGCTTCATGTTCGCACCGCATGGCGCATGAATTGCAAGCGATGATTTTTGCGACGTACCACTCGTTTAGGGTTTCGCCGCTTACTTTTACAGCGTTCTCAAAATGAGCATTATTATAGTTGCGTGTGGGCATGCAGTACAAAGCGTTTTGAATCATGACGTTTTCTGCTGACCCTAAAGTTCGGTATTTCTGAGCTGCAGGCCCCTTCATTCTTTCATGGAATTCTTTCACCATATTCATGAATTCATCAGGCTTGGCGACACCAATGTCGCGGGTTCCTCGAACAGCGATTGCTTTAAGGTTCTTGGAGCCCATAACTGCGCCTAATCCTGTTCTTCCAGCAGCACGAGTTTTCTCATTAATTATGCAGGCTATTTTTGATAGCTTTTCACCAGCTAAACCTATAGATGCTACCCGCACGTAGTAATCGCCAATCTCATCTTTAATTGCGTCCTCGGTTTCAGACGGTGATTTGCCCCAGATCTGTTCTGCATCAAGTAATTGGACTGAATCATCATCAATCCATAAGTAAACAGGCTTTTCAGCTTTCCCAGTTAAAATAACCGCGTCATATCCAGCTCTTTTCATTTCTGCGCCAAAAGTGCCGTGGCTTACTGCCTCCCCGACACCGTGGGTGGCTGGCGACTTTGATATGAATGCATGCCCGTTTCCGGCTGTTGGAAACATTGTTCCTGAAACTGGGCCGACTGCTAAAACTAGTGGATTGTCAGGGTTGAATGCGTCAACGCCTGCTTTTGAATTTGCAAGCCACAGTTTCATGCCTAACCCTATGCCGCCAATGTATTTTTTGGCAGTTTCCTCGTCTAGTTTTTCAAGGCGAGTTTTGCCTGTGGTTAAGTCAACGCGTAAAATTCTTCCTGCATAACCGAGCAAACCTTATTTCTCCATTATTTTTAAAGTTATTAGTCAGTTGAAAACTATATTAACTTAATGGGTTTCTAACTTGGAAATTCACGACTAAAATGGAGTCTTCTGCCGCTCGACATGTAGAAACATTCATAACGGTTTTCCTGACTATTGCAGGTTAAAGCTGCATTTGAATAAAGAAAAAAGATATCAGATGCTTCTGTTAATCTCTAATAAGGCTCAACGGCAAGATGCAAAAGATGAAAATAAAAGTCCACTACATCAGTCTAGTTAAAAGCTTTACAAAAACAAGTCAAGACGAATTCGACCTCAAAGAAGGCGTATTACTAGCTGACCTGTTAGATAAAATCGCCGCTAAATACGGAAAGCCACTCACTCAGGAAGTATATGACCCAACCAAGAAAGAAATGAAATCAACCTTCGTAGTAATGGTTAACGGCGTCTTAATGGACCAACTGCAAGGCGTTAACACACCGCTAAAAGACGGCGACAACATAATCCTCATGTCGCTCATGACGGGCGGATAAAAAAATTTGTTTTCTTCCACTAAAGATGAAAAACCCAAAACCGTCTACTGGATAGACAACAAGCTTTATCTAAACATAACTAATCAGTGCTCAAACCGCTGCTTTTTCTGCCTCAAACGCTACAAGCGCGGTGTCAGCGGCTTCAACCTTAAACTATCCGAAGAGCCTAGCATCGCCCAAATTACAGGTGAGCCTGGTGAAGTTTTGAACATGAGGAGTTGGGATGAAACGATTTTTGCGGTTTTGGCGAGCCCACGGAGAGGTTAGATGTTTTGTTGGAGGTTACACGGTGGATAAAGTAGCATTATGGCAGGTCACTGAAAACCGAGTTAACACGAACGGACATGGTTACGTTCGCAATCGGGGCGAGGATGTGGCGGCAGAGTTAAAAAAGCGTTCTTGTAAAAGCGAGAATTGTAAAACATATATTAACTAGTAGTTAACGAAATATTTCTTAATTGTGATTAAAGAGGAATAAACTTGGTTTCTCTTAGATCAATAGCTCCATCATTAACAAGAATAACAGTGGCAGGAGCAATAGGCGCTGCTTTGCATGTTGGTCAAGGTGACTGTGACTTAATCGATGCAAAAGCCGTTGAATATTCAAGAGCAGTTCTTGCCCAAACAGATGTGGAAGGCGAAATAATTTGCTGCGAAGGACCAAAAGACCATGCGCCATCATTTGAACACCGCGAAAAAGTCGGAACAGGTGGAGGACCCAAAGTAGAGTTTATCGTCGATCCAGTTGACGGAACCACAGCTGCCAGCAAAGGCAGAAAAGACGCCATATCCGCATTAGCATGTGCACCAGCAGGATGCTTCCAAGTTTTGCCTGATGACGGCTACTACTTTAAAATTGCCACAGACTACCATTCCATAGGTAAATTATCCCTAGACATGTCCATTGAAGAAATCGTGCGCACAATAGCCCGTGAAAAAAAGCTCCTCCTACCTAACTTTACCGTCATCATGCTTGAACGCGACCGCCACAACGAAATCCTCGCCCGACTAAGAAAACTCGGAGTACGAATTTTACTCATCCCAGACGGAGACATCGCAGCCGCAGTAGTCACCTGCCTACCAGAAAGCGGAGTCGACTTGCTAATTGGTGCTGGCGCAGGACCTGAAGCCACCATAGCCGCAACAGCAATGAAGATTCTCGGCGGAACAATGCTTGTCAACGTTTGGCGGGACAAAAAAGACGACGCAGAACGCTTGGAACGTTTAAAGAAAACTGGAGTTGACGTGGACAAAACTTACAGCCAAGATGAACTCGCCAAGGGCAAAGAACTGGTGTTTGCGGCTTCAGGCGTCACTAAGGGCGAACTGTTAGATGGCGTAAGAATAATTCCTGGTGGCGCAATTGTCTATTCAATTTGTATGCGGTTGCCGAGCGGAACCATAGAGAAATCTGAAACTACATTGCGGTTTAAAGGTCACCCAGTTTACAAACAATTCCTGCCATAGTTCCTTCTTTTCTTTTCTTTGTAGTAGAAGGCATTTTGTTATAGTGTCATGAACATTGCTCGTACTTGTTGGATTCCATGCATGCCTCTTAGTCGGTTAATTAAGTTAAGTATTCTATCGTTGTTTCCTTCAGTTACGAATATTTCTACGCAGTATTTTCCATTTATGTGTCTGTGAACGTTTTCGATGACTACGTCGTCAAATTCATGTCGCAACTCTGATATCTTCAAGTCAACATCCTTACGTGCATAATCACATGTTGTCATTACAGTGGCAGCCACGTTTCCTGAAGAAATTTTTGCGATTTCAGCTTCTGAGATGAGGTTTCTTACAGCGTCTCGGAAAGCTTCTGATCTGCTGAAGTATCCTCTTGACTTGATAAATTCATCAAATTGGTTGAGAAGATCTGACGGTAACGTTATACTTATCACTGTCAAGATTGATTCACCTGCTATTAACATTCAAGAGAATAGTTAATATCTGAATATTAATTTTTCCCATCATCTTAGCACTATCTTAATATTTTCTCAGCCTTTTTCTTTAAAAGATAACAATGACTCCTGAAGCAGAAAAAATCTGCCTAGAAAAGCCAGGGCAGAAGGAAACAGAGGAACATGAAAATAAAAATATATTTATTTTCTTTGTCATTTTACTAGGCGTAACTGTTCTTATTGGCAGTTTACTTGACTTTTTCTTTGCAGGATTCCCCCTTAACTTTACCATACCAATTATAAACGTTCGAGCAACCGTTAGCACAATTTTGTATTACGCGTCTGTTCTGCTTGCTTCCACATACATTGGCATAATGGGTTTTAAGGAACTGATTGTTGAAAAAAGGTTTTCTGTTGAATTTTTGATGGCTGCCGCAGCGCTAGGCGCCTTGTACCTAAACGCCCAATTTGAAGCGGTGATGGTGCTGTTTCTTTATTCTATCGCCGAATACTTTGAGGGCTACATTGAGGATCGAGCGCGTCGAACAGTTGAGAAATTATCAAAGTTCATGCCAGACCAAGCTAGAATCGTAGCTGATGGAACAGAGAAAACTGTTAATATAAACGAAGTTGAGCCTAACATGACTTTGCTTGTGAGACCTGGCGAGCGGATACCTTTAGACGGCAATGTTGTTGACGGTTTATCGCATGTTGACCAAGCCATAGTAACAGGTGAATCCGTGCCTGTCACCAAGAAACTGAACGATTGTGTTTATGCTGGCACGTTAAACATGAGTGGCGTTCTAAAGATAGCGGTCACAAAAAAAGCCAATGAAACGCTTGTCTCAAGGATTATGGTGCTTGTGGCTCAATCAGGCAAACGAAAGGCATCCATGGAAAAACTTGTTGACCGATTCGCAAAAATTTATGTGCCAATAGTCATCGTGTTAGCCGTTTTAACCGCTGCTTTGCCAACGTTGGTCGCTGGCATGTCTTTTCACGTGTGGCTCTATCGTTCGCTTATTCTTCTTGTGGTTTCTTGCCCAAGCGCCTTTATCATTTCGGTTCCTGCAACCATTCTTGTTGCGATAACAGTTGCAGCTCGAAGAGGAGTCATAATCAAAGGAGGAATCTACGTTGAAAAACTCGCCAAGGTAAAACGAGTGGTTTTTGACAAAACGGGCACGTTAACTTTGGGCAGACCAGCAGTTCATGAAGTAAGACTTGTGGAAAGAACTGAAGAAGATCCGTTGGCTTTGGCTGCGTCACTTGACCAGTTTTCAAATCATCCCGTCGCCCAAGCCATTGTTAGACGCGCCAAGGAAAGAGGCATTGACCTGAGCAAGTTCAAGGTAACCGATGTGGCTGAGGTTCCTGGAAAGGGCATCGTGGGTAACGTTGACGGGAGTTTTGTGGCGGTTGGCAACTTGGAGTTGATGAAAGATTTCGGTTGCAATTGTAAGGAAGCTTTTGAAGTCAATGAAAATGACACCCATACTACAGTTTGTGTTTCTCTGGGTAAAGAAGGGTTGGCTACAGTTTGCGTTGTTGACCAAGTTAGACAAGATGCCCTCAAAGCAGTGAATGGCTTGAAAAAAAACGGCATAAAAACCGCCATGTTAACTGGCGACAGAACAGAGATTGCTAAGGAAACGGCTGATACATTGCAGATTGATGAGGTTTACTCGGAACTGTTTCCTGAGGATAAACTGAAATGCATTGAAGAGATGAAAGGGAAAGACGGGCTAGTAGCAATGGTCGGCGACGGCGTTAATGATGCTCCTGCACTTGCCGCTTCAGACGTGGGCATTGCTATGGGTGCAGCGGGGGTTGATGTTGCTTTGGAATCTGCGGATGTGGTGTTGGTAAAAGACGAGCTTGCGCAAATTCCATACCTGATTAAGCTAAGTAACAAAACGATGGCTATTGCAAAACAAAACATCACCGCATCACTTATCATAAAATTAATTTTAGGAGCACTAGGAGTACTCGGCGTGACAGGCTTGCTGGCAACAGTGATTGCCGGCGACGATGGACTTACAATGCTTCTTTTACTAAATTCGCTTCGTCTTGAAAGAATAAAATAACTTGTTTTAGGGAGGTTGACCGAGGACTTTCTTGTTATTCTATGAAAAATTAATAAGGGCAAAAAGTAGTCAGATGAGTCATGCCTAAGACTTATTCGAAGACCAAGCCTAAAAAAACCAAGTCTAAGAAGCCTCAGCCTAAGACTCAATCGAAACCAGTAAGCATAACAACGAGAAAATCTTACTGGATAACGCTGACGTTAACTATAATTGTTTTTGCTTCTGTTTTCGGGTATTTCATGAACATGCCTTTAGAAAATATAGTAATGATGCTTGTTACTGTTCTGTTACTGATAGGCTTTGCAGTTTATATAAGATTTAAACCTTCCACTATAACGGTCAACAAGAGAGCACTATTCATTTTTGTCGGAGCATCCTTCATCGGTTTCAGCATCTGGGCTGTAACTGTGCTTATCTTAAACGCAACTGAGCTTCACACGCAAATAGCGAGTGCAATAGGTGATGATTTCTTTGCTATAACAAGCCTAATGATTTGTTTGATTTTAGGAGCATTTATAGGTGACTGGATAGGCGAGAAGAGAAACCATTACTTTAGCACTTAATAGGTAATTAAGTCACCACAAAAATTAACAGTATCTCGTAACCGCAAAGTATATTTCTGCAAGAGTTAGTGTTAACCCAGTTTCGCTATTAATGGAGCCAATAACCCTTGCCTATAGAAGCAGTAATCTTTGATTTAGACGGAACACTTGCCCATTTCAACTTGGACTTCAAGACTCTTCGCGCTGAAGTCAGAAGTTACCTGATGAGAATAGGGGTTCCAGCCTCCGTTCTAAACGTTAATGAAACCATTTTTGAAATGTTGACAAAAACGGAAATTTTTGTTAAAAACAACGGTAAACATGCCATCTCATTTGGGGAAGTTCGCAGCCAAGTCATGGCAATCGCTGAGAAATACGAGATGGAAGCCGCTTCTACCACAAGTTTGATGCCGGGAGCCAATGAAACGCTCAAGGAACTCAAGCGTATGAAGTTGAAAATTGGTTTATGCACTACTAGCAGTGAGAAAGCCACAAATTATATTCTTCAACGCTTCAAGATAGAAGATTTCTTCCAAATTGTGGTTGCCAGAGACAAGGTAAAGGACGTTAAACCGCATACGGAACAGTTTGAAGTGACAGTTAAAGCGTTAGGCGCAAGCCCGCAAACTGCCATAGTAGTTGGAGACAGCGTCGTGGACATGCAAAGTGCCAAGGAACTCAAAACTATCGCGGTAGGTTTGCCAACGGGCATCTCCACAATGAAGCAGTTGATGAATAATGGCGCAAACTTTATCATAACTTCATTAAGTGACCTGCCAACTCTAATAAAGAAAATAAATGAAGACTAAGCAGCAGTAACGATGTCGTCTTTGCTGACGAGTTTTCTGTCTCTTACCAGCCGCTTTAGTATTTCAGAGAACACTTCTTTAGCTCCTTCGCCTGAATGGTTGATCCCAAACACTTTTGCAGTTTCAGCAATCAATGAATCTTCACTTATGCCTAAAGCGTATTGAGCAACCAGCTTCATAGCGGATTCAACTTCTTCAGGCGCAATATACTCAGCTTTCCGTTTGGATTCAGGAATACCTTGCACTGGAACGCGGATTGGTGTTTCTTTAAGTTCAGGCGGCCAGAGGAAACTGCCTTTGATTACCACTTTTTGTTCTCTTAGCAAGTTGTTGAGTGCTTCTTTTACAGCATGAGTTATCTGCGGTGTTACCTGTTTGACGCCCCATGCGGCTGCTAAACGCTCAACAGCATAATCAAAGTGCACTGGACCCTCCTTTTCCACAAGCTCAGCGAGGAGTTTTGTTTGCATTTCTCTGTTTTCTGGAAAGTGAAACTCGTTTTTCTGCCGCGAATCATATGTGGAGTTAGCTGTGGCAACTTTAATGTAAGGGTTAAATGTTGCTTTAAGCGGGTAAATTTTGTATGGTTGGCCAATTTTTTCGATGCCTGCAAACTGGATTTTTTGAATGTCCGTCTTGGGAGCCATATTCTCTTTTATGTCAATGACTGGTTTTTGAGCGTCTTTTTCAAGCTGTAATTTATTAGCTTGTTCAAGAGCTTCTTTTAGCCGTCGGATTTCAGAGTCGCGTCTTGCAACCCAGGCTGGAGACCAAACACGGTGAATGCGCCAGCCTAACTGTCTAAGCACTTGCTCGCGGAGGCGGTCTCTGTCTCGTGCGCTGCTGCTGGATTTGTATGTGGCGCCGTCGCATTCTACGCCTAGCAGGAAGTTTCCTGGGTTAACTGGGTCGACAACGCCAATGTCTATTCTGTAACCGCTACAGCCGACCTGTGGAACTATTTCATAGCCCATCTTTTTTATTTCCGCTGCCACATCTTCGTCTAAGGCTGACTCGAACTCGCCTTCTCTAGACTTAACTGACTTCAACGTTTCAGGTCCATGCTCTGCATAGTCAAGGTAGTAGCGTAGGGTTTGCACGCCGACTGCTTTAGTTTCAGCGTCAATATCAGTGGCTTTAATCGAGGTGATTAGCACCACTTTTTCTCGGGCACGGGTGACTGCAACGTTTAACCGTCTTTCCCCACCTGGCTTGTTTAACGGGCCAAAGTTCATTGTCATCTGCTTCTGCTGGTCGTAACCGTAGCCGACGCTGAAGAATATAACGTCCCGTTCGTCGCCTTGAACGTTCTCTAAGTTCTTGACGAAAAAGCCTTCCAACCGGTCTTCTTTAAAGAACTGCTCGAAGTCAGGTTGGTCTTTGAGTCGGCGGTCTATAGCGTCTTCAACGGTTTCCATTTGGGCTATGCTGAAGGTTACAACACCTAAGGTTTTCTTTGGGTATAGGCGGAAGTGGTCGAAAACGAGGTCTGCTACTTTTTCTGCTTCTACGGGGTTGTTTCTTTTGCCGCCGCGGTCATAGATGCCGTCAGGAACGTAGACTAGTTTTACGCCTAAGCTGTCAGTTTGGGCTTTTGCAGCTGGAAAAGTTATCAGGTTGTCGTCGTAGAAGCGGTGGTTTGAGAACGCAATTAAGTCTTCATGCCTGCTACGGTAATGCCACTTCAAAGTTTTAACTGGTAACCCGATGCCTAAGCACTCGTCTAGTATGCTGTCGAAGACTTCCACGTCCTCGTCGCTTAACTCGTCCCAGTCAACATCGTCAATTAGGTTTTTCTGGAAGAACGATGTGGGCGGCAACTGCTTGTTATCACCTGCAACAACCAGTGTTTTTCCACGGTAAATTGCGCCGATGGCGTCTTCAGGGACAATCTGCGATGCCTCATCAAACAAGACTAAGTCAAACTTGTTGCTTTCAGGAGGCAGGAACTGGCTGACCGTTATGGGACTCATCAGCAAGCAAGGCTTTAGTTTAACAAGCAGGTTAGGAATCTTTTGCAGTAACGTGCGAATAGGCATTAACTGCCTCTTCTTTGCGGCTTCCTTGAGAAGAATGTTGGCTTCGGAGTCGGCTGCTTGAACCAGTATGTCTTGTGGTTTTCGGCTGTTTGCCTGTTCAATAACCATGCTGGATGTTAGCTTAATGAGGTCTTGGTCTAGTTTTCTGAAGTCAGCGACTAACTGCTCATGGTTCTCCCTTCTGAACCTGCCCAGCTTCTGGTCTTCATTGTAGAGATTGTTTATCCATTCTTGGTAGACGCCTCTGCGGAAAACATCAACTAAATCAGCTGCTGGAACCCGCTGCTCTGTCAAACGGTTGAAGAACTGGTCTAAGCCTCTGAGGGCAAAGCGGTTTTTGATGTCTTTGAAGTCAATCCAAACTTGCAGGTCATCAACGCGTTCTCGAAGCGCTTTGATTCTTTCGCCGATTACTTTGATTTCTAATTCCTTTAGCTTCTGGTTTTGATACTTCATTTCTGTTTCAAAGCGGGCTTCAAAATCAGACAGAACTTTCAATGAAGCATCGTATTTTTGGTTCAGTTCTGTGTTTGATGGTGCAACAGTTGGTCCTTGAGCAGCAATAGTTGCGAAGGCTTGGGGAACTGGAATATCAGCGAATGCCGCTTGGACTTTTTTTGTCCATTCGAGAACAGTTAGGATGTCTTGCCAGTTTGTTTCCAGCTCATTGAAGCGTGAGCCGAATTTTGCTTGAAGTTGGGCTTTTTCGCCTATTATGGCGGCTTCTTTCTTTCGTATGTCTTCAGCAGTTTTTGAGGTCTTCCACAAGCTGCTTGTAGGTTTGAGGCTCTTGCTTGCATGTTGCTAGTGTCTCTTTTGTCAGTGTGCACAGTGGGTTTAGTTGTTTTTCTGTTTCGGTCGCCCATTCCTCAAGCAGTGGCAACGGCGTCTGAGTGATAGCCGCCGCGGATTTAGGCATGCTTGCCGGTATGAGCTGTTCTAAGTCTTTGGCAAGCTGCTCCCACCTATCAACTGACTCCTGAAGCTCTAAACCTAAATTCTTAATCATGGGTGAAGGACTGGAAGCGTTAGTGATTAGTTTGAGTAGAGGTTTTCGGGGATTTGTGTTGCCCATGAAAGCTTGCGGATTTCAGCTGTTAGTTCTATGGCTTTTTCTGCGCCTTGGAAGTCTGTTCTGGATTTGTGGTAGAAGTGCCCAAGTAGGGTGCGGACTGTTTCAGCTGACTCCTCAATCTGAGCATTCAGCTTTTTGACTTTTCTAGCATCAATTAGGTCATTTAATACGGTTTTTGGAACTTTGCCGTCGTTAGTTAATCGGGCGATTTGTTTTTGGTCACTGCGATAAGCTTGAATTGAACATTTTTAGCGAGCTCTGGTATGGTCCACTGTATCTTCTTATTAGCTCGTCAAGGTCTAAGGTCGTAGATTCCGTCGCTGTAAGTTTCGTCCAACCTGCTTTTTAGCAAGTTGTGGTCTTGGTAGAGCCGTTTTGCTTTTGACACTATTTCTTGAACTTGCTCAAAATATGCTGAATCAAACCATTGCGGCTCAGGCTTATCTTCCGCGAAGCACAACAGTGCCATTCTGGATAATTCTTTTAGTTGCTTAATCGTCAAGCCATCGCTATCTAATCCCAGCATTGGGGCGAGCGCTTGCGAGGTTTCATGCCACTTCCTTGAGGCTAACTGCGTGTTTTTTACGAAGGCTAAGAGTTTCTCTCGTTTCTGTAAAAATTCGCCTTCTTCCAACCCTACCGCTGGCAACATCTTGCCAAGCGCTTCAAGCTGCTGTTTAATTTCCGCTGACCTGTTGAGGGCCAAGTTGAACAAGGACGGGTTATACCGCTCCATGAGGCTGGCGCGTGTGTTCTTAATCCAGACGCAGGTGTCATTGTAAGTCTTTAGCTTCGCTTAATAGTTTGTCAATGTCTGGGTTGGTTAGCCAGTATGCTTCTGGCTTGGGGCTTTCATAGAGAAACTTGCTTACTTCAAGGAGCCACTTTATCCGCGCAAACGTTTCAGGCGGAAACACTCCAAGTTTGGCGGAAAAATCTTCGGTTTCTAGTTGCAGGTCGTGTAATGTTTCGTTAATGTTTTCAAGCGCTGTTAACACTTCAGAGCGGACTTCAAGATTATATTTGTCAGCGCGGTATCCTAGCCATGGGAAGTCTGGTTCTTCTATAACTTGCCAAACCTTGCTTAGTTGAGAAACAAGCTCTTCAAGCTCATGCATTTTCTGAGGAGTCAACGTTCCCAGTTCAGTTAAGCCTACGGGAACAAAAGGAACCCGCTCAAGGCTTGAAATCAAGCTTAAAACTTCGTAAGCGCTTCTCTGCAAGTACGGGCGTTTCTCATGCAACGCGGTAACGTAACCGTTTAATGCTTCACGGTACTCAGTCATCCGCTCGAACTCATGAGCCGACGGCAGTTTACGGGGGACAAGGTTTTCGTCGAGGCTGCGTTTCAGTTCAGCTACGACTTGTTGCTTGTTGGCTTTGCTACTGTGAAGTTCAAGGCAGAAATGCGCTAAACCAACCTCGCTTAACCGCTTATAGACCACTTCGAGAGCGGCCATTTTGTCGCTGACGAAAAGCACGGATTTTCCGTTGGCGATGCATTCTGCGATTATGTTTGCGATGGTTTGACTTTTTCCTGTTCCAGGTGGACCTTTCATGACGAAGCTTTGTCCTCGCAACGCATATTCGATTGAGACTCGTTGGCTGCTGTCGGCATCGAGCACTTGATAGGTTTTCTCTGGAGCCTCAATTTTGTCTACATCTTTCTCGTCTGGCAAGCCGTCTAAGATGAGGTTGTCTTCTTTTATGCCAGCGATTGCTCGAATTATCGGGTGCTGCGTAACTAAATCAGCGTTTGCCTCTAAGTCTTTGTAGATGACGAGTTTTTGGAATGAAAAAAGCCCCAGGTCAACTGATGGCTCTGCTTTCCAGCCCATTTCAGCAACTGCTTGGTTGACCAAGTTGAAGTAGTCTGCTAGGTTTTGGTTTTCCCATTCTTCAGGCAAAGGCGGCAGGTCAATTTTGTAGTCGTTTTTCAGTTTAACCTGCAATGCAGGGTTTAAAACAGCCTCTTCCTCAACTGGCGGCACTGCAATCGCGTAGGGTTTCCGTATAGAATCTCTTGTTAACTCTAAAGGTACAAGAATCAGGGGCGACTGAACTTTTTCTTTTGTTTCCAAGTCTACCCAGTTTAAGGTGCCAAAAGCGGCATGCAAAATGCGAACGCCGCGTTCTCGGTAATCGAGAAGTGAGCGCCACTGCAAACTTTTGAGGTTTCTTTCGAGGTCAACACGAGCTTAAGCCTCCACTGACCAGTTGATTTGCCGTGAGGCGCTGCTTTGGTTCTTCTGGCACGGTTATTCTTTAACAGCGGCTTTTGCGTTGGCTTTTGCTATTTTAGTTTTAACTTTGCCTTTTGCCTTTGCTTTCAGGCTGTTCTGTTTCTTCTGGAGGCGACCAGAATTCTAAACGACGCTTCTTCAACACGAGAGCATTGAAGATTGCTTGCATGCCAGGATGAGAAATAGGCAGGCTTCCACGCTTTGCCCTATGGAAATATAGAAGGTTGTTTCTTTTCGAGAGGTCGATTAATCGAGACTTCCAATCTTCAACTCGTTTCATAGGCTGGGAAGTAACCGTTTGCGCCATTAAACCACATCCACACGTAATAGTTGCATTATAGTGCGGATGTTTCTTTAATATTTGCGGTTAATCCAATGTTCAAGCAATCAATTACTTAACTTTCAAGCGTTAAAAGAGTCAGGTGGCTCTAGTTGCGCATTCAATTGCATCAAAAATTACTCGCTTAACGTTCTCAAGACCTATTTCTCTTGTTTCAAGAATCGGAAGCCCCATGCCTGACTTTTCCAACTTTTCTTTGTATTTTTCAGCGTTTCCACAAGTATCCAGTAGCACGATGCCTTTGATGCCGCTGAACATGTTCGTAAAGGCTACCTCATCAACCCCTTCTTTCAGCATTTTTTCTTTCATATGCTTGAAGAACTCTATCATTCCTGGACCCATAAACATGAGGTCATGATTCGGGTCTGCTTCAAGAAATTCGCCTTTTCCGCCAAGTTGGCAATCGATGCAGTTTACAGCGTCGACTTTAACAATTCCGTATTCTTCTGCAAGCTTTTTCATTTCGTTGTTTTGGCCAAGACAGAGATCGCCATAAACAAGCACAACTTTCCCAGTAAAACGCTTCAAAGTTGTTTCCAGGACCTTACGCAGATTTTTCTCCACTGCTTCATAATCAACATGGAAATATTTGCTGACAAAAACTAACTCTGCATCAAGGCTTCCCTGCTTAACCAGTTGCTCAAGTTCCTCTCTTAAGACGCTGCATGAAACAAGGCAAAACTTAGCTTTTTCGTTCACTGTTTATTCAGCTTCTAAATGAAGCCTAGTTATTCAATTGGCAATAAAACTTTTCTTTGCTTCGTAATAAAAAACGTGGCGATAATTTTAAGCAAAAAAGTTTTGGTTTGTTTTTCATAATCATGTCAAGAGATTATTTAAGAGGTAGTTTCTTAAATTTAGATTCGAAGGAAAACATTTTCGGTGTATCTGCGTATTATTTCTGCGAAGTCGTTGATTGTTTCTGGCGCGTAAGGCTTGAGCGTTTGGAATCTTTTATCCAGCGTATCCTCTGGAATGAATTGTTGGAGTGCATGGTTTTTTGAGCCTTTTACGAGTTCGCCGATGCATGTGGCATCTTGGGCAGTGACTATTTCTGGCACGACTGTTGTTCTGAACTCGTACGGCACCTTACCTGTCTTTAGGATTTCCATGGTTCGCATAAGCCCAGATGTATCTTGCGCGCCGAGCAACTTGTATTTTTCCCTGCAAGTTTTTACGTCCATAGCCACGTAATCTACGCTGCCAAGGCATTCCTCAAGCACTTCGGGATAGAAACCGTTCGTGTCCAATTTAACCATGAAGCCGCGTTCCTTAAGTTTAGCAAGGAATTTCGGCAACTCTTTGTGCATGCATGGTTCTCCGCCAGTTATTACAACAGCGGCAACGTATTTTTTGCGGCTTTCCAAAATTTCTAATGCAGCGGCTTCCTGCAGAAACGGCGGCTGCGGATCTATAGCTATGCGCCAGTTATGACAGAACGGGCAACGCAGGTTGCAACCTGGAGTGAACAGTACGCTGGCTACTTTATCGGGGTAGTCGAGAAGACTTGTTTTTTGTAATCCACTAAACTTCATTTTTACATTTCCTCTTAAACTGTTAAGGGTGCTGGAGTCAGTATGGTTGATCGGTCGAAGGTTTTGCGTATTGCGAATTCTGCTTGTTTTCCATCGTTCCATTGGTCAACTGGCCGCAAGTAGCCCACTACTCGTGAGTAGACTTCGCAGTTTGCTCCGCAGGTTGGGCATTGCTTGTGTTCGCCGCTTGTGTAGCCGTGGGTTGGGCAAATACTGAAAGTCGGCGTTAACGTGAAGTAGGGCAGCTTTGAGTTCCAAGCTACTTTTTTGATTAATTCGGCGGCAGCTTTCCAAGAGTTAAGCCTCTCGCCTAGGAAAATGTGAAACACGGTGCCTCCAGTGTAGAGCGTCTGCAAAGTTTCCTGATGCTCCAGCGCTTCGAAGAGGTCGCCGGCAAAGTCAACAGGTAACTGGGAAGAATTCGTGTAGAATGGTTCTGCATGGTCCGCAGTGACTTGCTTTTGGTTAGCGAATATAATGTCTTTGTATCGGCGTTTGTCTATGCGAGCAAGCCTGTAAGATGTACCTTCAGCAGGGGTTGCTTCGAGATTGTAGATGCTGCCTGTTTCCTCTTGATAATCTGCTAAACGGTTCCGCATGAAATTTAACATTTTAACGGCGAAAGCTTGTCCATCACGCGACGCAATATTTTGCCCTAGCAAGTTTATGATTGCTTCATTCACGCCTACTATGCCTATTGTGGAAAAGTGGTTCTTCCAATACTTGCCATAGCCTTCTTTCACATGACGCAGGTAACGCCTTGAATACGGGTATAAACCGTTATCTGTAAACGCTTCAAGCACTTTACGTTTAATTTCCAAACTTGATTTTGCAACTTCCATCAGGTTTGCTAAACGCTCAAAGAATTCGTCCTCATCCTTGGATAAGTAGCCGATTCTTGGAATGTTCAAGGTTACAACGCCTATGCTGCCTGTTAATGGGTTGGCGCCGAAGAATCCGCCGCCCCGCTTGCGTAACTCGCGGTTGTCTATTCTTAGTCGGCAGCACATACTGCGCACATCTTCAGGTTTCATGTCACTATTAACAAAGTTCGAGAAGTACGGCACACCATACTTGGCTGTGACCTCGAAGAGGGCTTGGGCTACAGGTGAATCCCAATTGAAATCTTTAGTTATGTTGTACGTGGGAATTGGGAAAGTGAAAACTCTGCCTTTCGAGTCGCCTTGCCGCATGACTTCTGCGAAGGCTAAATTGAACATTTCCATTTCCCTAGTCATGTCGCCGTATGTATCTTGAGTTACCTTGCCATTGAAAAGAACCGCCTCGTTCTTCATGAAGTCGGGCACAGTCAAATCTAAGGTTAAATTGGTAAACGGTGTCTGGAAACCCACACGGGTCGGCACGTTCATGTTGAAGAAAAATTCCTGAAGCGCCTGCTCCACTTCTTTCTGTGTCAAATTATCGTATCTTATGAATGGAGCAAGGTAAGTATCAAAGTTGCTAAACGCCTGTGCTCCTGCCGCTTCACCCTGCAGCGTATAGAAAAAGTTCACAATCTGACCCAATGCTGTGCGAAAATGTTTTGCTGGTTTGCTCTCAATTTTACCTGATACACCGCCGAATCCTGAAAGCAGCAGCTCGCTTACATCCCAGCCGACACAGTATGCTCCTAATACGCCTAAATCGTGGATGTGCATGTCGCCTGAAAAGTGTGCATCAGCAATATTTTGGGGGTAAATCCTTGATATCCAGTACTTAGCTATCACAGTGGATGATAGATAATTGTTCAATCCCTGCAGGGAATAGCTCATGTTGCTGTTTTCTTTAACCCGCCAGTCCTCAACCTCAAGGTACTGATCCACCATGTCTGAGGAGCTCAATAATGCTGCTAACTCACGCATGTCAGTATGCTGTTTTCTATAGAGAATGTAGGCTTTCGCCGTCTGCGCATGCCCATTTTCAATTAAACGTTTTTCAACGACATCTTGGATTTCCTCAACCGTGGGCACTCCGTCGTCGCCGTAAATTTTTTGCAGTTCAGCCACTACTTCGTCGCTTAAGCGTTTTGCTAGCTCTTTGTCTTTTCCGCCTACATGCTTTAGCGGCTTTCCAAATAGCGTTTGTTATACGTTCTTGGTCGAAGGATTCTAATTTACTATCACGTTTTAATACAAACTTCATTTTTTCACCTCAAGGAGTAACCGCCTGAAATCTTCAGGCTCTTCAAACTTCTTGTAAACTGAAGCAAACCGAATGTACGCTATGCGGTCGACGTTTTTTAGGTGCTTCATGATTAAATCTCCGATTTCTTGGGATGAGACTTCTTCAGTGTCTTTAAGCATAACGTCCTGCCTTACTTGATCCTGCTAACTCGTTGATTTGATTCATGGTTACAGGTCTTTTCTCGCATGCTTTCTGCAAGCCACGGATTATCTTGTTAACGTCGAAGCGTTCAAGCCTGCCGTCTTTTTTTCTCACCATAAGCTCTACGGTTTCCACGTACTCGTAGGTCGTGAAGCGTTTTCCGCAGCTGATGCATTCTCTGCGCCTGCGCGTAGTATTCTCTGGAGAATCGCGCGTTTCCAAGGTTTTGGAGTTCTCAGAGTTGCAGTATGGACATCTCATAGGTTAACATACTCATGCTTTGTCATATCTGTAGTGTCAACAAGCCCATTCTACACACTACATTTAGCGCATATATAAGGTATTTCCACATTAAATTGGAAATATAGCCTATAGAGACAACAATAGTTCCCATAAAAAATAAACAAAAAAGATAAAATAAAATAATTCAGAAAAGCCTTTTTTCCCCAAAAAAAACCCATTTTAGCGTAAATACTAGTTTGGTTAAGGCTTGTGCAAAAATATAATTAAAATAAGACGCCTCATCCCTGTTTATTTCTAATCTGCATCGCTAAAGCCAAAAAAATAAGGTGCAAAATATGAGGAAAATTCACATGGTCGTTTTTGTTGATGAATTTCTTTATCAAAAATTAGGTATCGGCAGCTGTTCCGACATGGCAGAAAGAAAGCCACAAGTAAAGCACTTTTTAATTGGACATATATCGATTGAGGAAATAGGGATTTATAAGCAGTTTGGCAATTGATTGTTGAAGAGAAATTTGAGGAGAAAGGAGAAGGCTTCTTACGCCTCTCTTATGAGGCAATTATTTTTTAGCTTGTTTTCAAGTCATTCAAAAACTCGCTTAAATCAACCGTGATACGCTGTTTTCGTCTTTAAGCTGTTGCTTAGCAGGCGGGTTTTGCATGTAAAACGGTATTCGCTCGGTTAAGCGGTCTTGAAAAGTTGGTTCTAACTCGTTCTTGTAGAAGACGCCAATAGGGATTCTGTCACCCCACTCCTGTGCCTTTTCCATGCCAGCAACTTTCTTCTTGAAATCTTCGCTGCATTCATGCACGACAGGGTCAAAGCCTATATCTTCAAGTTTATAGAGTCTGGATTGTGGCTTGCCTGTTGTGGGGTCTTTTCTGTCTTCTCCGCCGTACCATTCTTTAGTGTTAATGTCGTTGTACGTGGGGCAAGGCTGCAAGCAATCGATCAATGCTAAGCCCTTATGCTGGATTCCTTGCTTTATAATGTTCTTCAAATGCATGACATCAAAAGTGTATGATCTAGCCACGAATGTGTAGCCTGCAGTAATTGCCAATGCAACTGGGTTAATTGCTTGGTTAATGTTGGGTTTAGGAAGCGACTTAGTTTGCAGCCCAAGCTGAAGCGTCGGTGAAGCCTGCCCTTTAGTTAAGCCGTAAACTCCATTATTGTAAATTAGGTAGGTCATGTCAATGTTTCTTCGTCCAGCGTTAACAAAATGTCCTGCGCCTATACCGAGACCATCGCCGTCCCCGCCTACGCCGATTACCTCCAAGTCTGGGTTCGCAATCTTTATCCCCATTGCAAACGGCAACAGCCTTCCATGCAGCGTGTGGACACCGTTAGCTTTAATGAAGTGCGGGGTTTTTCCAGAATTGCCTATGCCTGAAACCACCACCACTTTATGAGGCTCAAGCCCAAGCTCAGCTAGCGCCATCTGCAATGCACTTAAAATTCCAAAATCGCCGCAGCCTGGGCACCAGTCGACGTAGACGTTGGTTTTGTAGTCTGAGGGTTTATGCGCCAAGCATTAACACCTGCCTTTCTGGGCGCTTTATCTGTTAATATTGCTTTAATTGCTTGGTATACTTCGGTCGTCATCATTGGTCTGCCAGTGTATTTGAGGACGTAAAAGTTGGGTTTGATGCTTGTATACTGAGTTATTATGCCGCCAAGCTGAGCAGTGATGTTGTCTTCTACGTCTATTATGCGTTTTTTGCCTTCAAGCATTTGCTTTAGGTAGGCAGAGGGAAGCGGATGTATCATTCGCACTTGAATGAAGCCTAAGCTTAAGCCTTCATCTTTTAGCTGATTGAGCGCTTCGATTATGGCGCCTTTAGGTGAACCCCAACTGACCACTATGTTCTCTGAGTCTTTATCACCAAAAAAGTTAACTTTCATTTCCAATGGCACTTCCTTATCAATTAAGTCTAGCTTCCCCACTCTTTTTTCCATCATTTTCCTTCTGATAATGGGTTCCTCGTTTATGTTGCCACTCTCGTTATGCTCATCGCCAGTACACCATTGAACGGCGTTTTTGGTCCCCAGAAAAGCTCTGGGAGAAACTCCTGTTTCTGTAAATTTGAAGCGCTTGTACTCTTTGCCTTCAAGCTCTTTCTCGCCAACTATTTCGCCACGGTCAATCTTGACTTTAGCATAGTCAAAGACTGGGTATGTCTGTGAGCAATTAGCCATGGCTTTATCAAGCAAATGGATAACGGGCACTTGATATTTCTCTGCTAAATTAAAAACTTCTGCAGCGTCAAAGAAGCATTCCTTAATGTCCCCAGATGCAAGGATTATTCTTGCAAATTCTCCATGAGCAGCATGCATGGCAAAGCGTAAATCTTGTTGGCTATGCCGTGTTGGCTGGCCAGTTGCGGGACCACCTCGCTGGTAGTATGTTATTACTAAGGGGACTTCGTTGTTTCCTGCCCATCCTAAGCCTTCAGCCATAAGAGAAAATCCTGGTCCTGACGTGCTTGTTGCTGCTCTTGCACCTGCTAAGCAAGCGCCTGAAGCAGAATTTACAGCTGCAATTTCGTCTTCAGTTTGAAGTACAACTATTGCTTCTTCGCCTTTTCTGGTTTTAAGGATTTGATGTGACTCCAAATATTCGCTTTCGTCAGCTGCCGGCGTGATTGGGTAGTATGTTTGTACTCTGCAGCCGCCTAACACTTTGCCCATGGCAACAGCTTGGTTTCCAGTCAGGAAAATTCGTGGCTCATTGTTGTCTAATTTTTCAAGTTTGTACTTGAAATTGTTTACGTTAAAGGTTTTTTCAGCGTAGTCGTAAGCGTAGTCTACGGCTGTAACGTTCATGTCGACGATTTTTTCGTGGAAGGTGGCTTTGATTGCGTCTTCAACGAGTTTTTTGTCGTATTTGAAAAGAGCAAACGATACTCCTATTGTGAGAACATTTATCATTCTTGAGAGCATGCTGACTTTTTCTATTTTGACTGCTTTGCCAATTTGCTCAAGCAAGTCCATGTATGGAACAGGATAGACCTGAATGTTTTTCTTTTTGGCGTAATTTAGGAAGTCGCTGATTGTTTCGCCAATACTATTTTCTTTCATGAAAGCGCGAATTTGATCTTTATATTCCTCTGAGAATGTCGGTATTTCTTTCAAGACATTGACGTTTAGGTCGCGTGAATCAACTATTATGCCGCCTTCACTCACGACTTCGCCGACATGCCTCACAATGGTTTCAGCGTCAAAAGCTGCTAACAAATCTACATCGCTGATATTGGCTAAAGTTGGCTGTTTGGATACGCGCTGGTGAAAGTAGCTGTGCATGGTTTTAATGTTTGAGTGATATTCTCTTCTGCCGAAAACGCATAATCCGCCATAGCCGCAAGCTCTGCCAAATATAGTGGAAGCTGTGTCAACGCCGCTTCCTTGCGGTCCGCCTGCCATCCAATTTATACTTTCAATTACCATTTTTGTTTCACCTTTGAATAATTTTATATCAGAGTAGACGGCTTACCCGCCGCCTGCTGCTTTATCGGTGCCTATACAGCAAGTGCATTTTACGGTTTCTCCGCAGTATGGGCATACGCAATTACAATCGTCGATAAAATTTCCGCAGTTCATGCAACGAGGCTTATTTTTTTCTGTCATCAACTTCGCCTCTGCCACATTTATGTTTGGAGAAACTTCGGAATTAAGTTTTCGGATAACTTTGTTCTCTTAAATTTTTATGAATAAAAGGAAAGAGGGAATTTGTGTTTTATCTTACGAAGTCGTCGAATGTCCAGAAGTGGTCTTCTTCTTGGAGTATTATGTCTTCGAACATGCGTCTTGTTGTTGTGTCGCCACGTTTGAGTGCTTCAGCGATGATTTGTCGGTATAGCGATATTGCGCTGCTTTCCAATGCATGATCTAAGCGTAGGAAATCCATAGTTGTGTCGCCGACAACTGGAAGTGGATCTGGTTTGTATGTTGCTTCGCCTTCAAGTAGGTAAATGCGTTCACTGATTTTTTCTAGATGATCCATTTCTTGCATGAAGATTCCTTTCAGTATCTTGCTTACTACGTCGGCTTTGTTGGTTTCAGTGATAGCTTCCAGCGGTGTGTTCTTCATTCGAAGTTCAAGGAAAGCCGCTTTCTCATGCTGATTCGTGTACTGGATAATTCCAGTGATTTCCGCTGAGACAGCTTTGTTTAAGAGTGTAAAGTAATCGTCTGTGTATATTTTGCGCCATTCGGGCAGTGGCACTTTGCTTGGCTCTTCTTTCTCGTCTTGGAACTTAGTGTATTCTTGGAATTTGAATAGGTGCCCTTCTTCTTCGCCGTAGATTTTCTCGAAGAGTTCACGTGTTTCCCAATCGCCCATTTTCCCAGCGGTCTCGATGATTTGGCGGTAAAGCGTTAACGCTTCTTCTTCAGCTTTTACGCCTAGTTTAGCAAATTCGCTTATGCTGTCGCCAATGACTAGGTTTGCCTGATTTAGTTGTTGCTTGTCCACCAAGATAGTAAATGCGCTCCATTATGCTTGCAGCATGTTTCATTTCTTGGATGGCAATTTCTCTCAGGAACTTTCCAACAGCGTCATAAGTGGTTTTGTCCAGAAGAATGTTTTCAGGGATGGTTCTGCGCACGAGCTTTTCCATTTTTGCATGCTGAAGCATATACTGGAGTGAAACAGCAATTTCACGTTCAACTGCTTTGTTTAGTAAGTCTATATAATCGGGGGTTGTTTTAACAGCCATAAATAATCACAACTTCTACTCAGAAAGGAACAATCTCTTAGATATAAGATTTTTTATCTTGACCCGAATAAGTAAGAGCTGAACTACATCGTTGCTGGAGTTAGCAGCAAAACCTTCAACCTGCATTAATGGCGCAGCTGCCTGTGGTGCACTCTCGTGCGCCAAACTAATATTGCGATAATAGCCACTATGACCACCGCAATTGCAGTCGTAAGCTCATAAAACACGGTTAAATCTAATCCAAGAATCTGGGGCTGCCAAAGATTGGTTCCGCTTGTCTTAGTAATTATACTATATCCCGGAAAGTTTGACGTTGCAGCAACCATGATGCCTGCTTGCTTGTCCCAATAATAGGTGGTCTGGTTTGAAACGCCTGAGAGAACGGTTCGTTCGGCGCCTCCAGCTTCTAGTTGCCCAACGCTTGTTATGTTTATGGTGCCTTCGTATTCAGTGCGGTATTGATCGCCTGGAGCTAGATTTGTGGGTACAAAGAAGCCGTCTCCTATGGCGCCTGTCGCTAGGTTGAGGGTTATTCCGTTTTCTGGATATATAGTTCCGTTTGCGTATCCAGTTTGGACATTAATGTTTATAGTTTCGCCTTGAACGCCCGTGATATCCATTCTTGCCCAAGTTATGTTTTCGTTTGGTGGTGGATTGCCTGTCTCTGTTACTTGGTATTTTATCCAGTCGCCTTCCTTTACGCCTACTGGGAGACCGGCAAAAGCTACTCCTGTAAATGAAACGGTTATGATAAGCACTGTCAGGGTGATTGCAAGCCATGTTGATTTATGCATTTTAGGTCAAATTGTCTGTTGCTTTTACACTTTTAAACGTTATCAGATTTCGGCAGACAAACGTGTTTTTTCATTTTTAGCGTGAACTATATGAAAAGTGAGTATCATTACGATTGATGAAGAAAAATCAATAGATGGAACAGCTAAAGTCGGCGACAGATGCCAAATAGTCATTCCCTCCAAGCCAAACAGGGACTCAAAATCAAACCAGGCGACCAGTTGCTGGTCATGGACAGGTAGAACTGCCGCCTTGACAATCTACCCTATTTCAGCATGCTACGGAGAACTAGTTTTTTCATGAAGCCTCTCAAAGAAAAGTAGCGGTACTCCAAGCAGCGGAAGTGAAAGCATCCACAAGTCCATGTTATGGCCTAAGAACCAGGCATACCAGAAACTCCACACGTAATTGCCCCCAAAGAAAATCCATGTTAAATAGTTCCAGAGAAAATACATTCCAAGAGCCAAGATGAGACCCCCGACAATTTTCAAATTCAGTTCCTGCAAAGATTTTGCCACACTCGATTTCTTGGTAAAATATGCTGAATAAATAGTCAAAGCCAATAAGCCAAATGTCGTTAATATGAAACTAACTAGATTTTGTGGGTACGTGGTCAAGTATCCATATCCTGTTTCAAGCCTCAAGGTTATGAACCACATGCTAGTGTTGGTTAACCAGAAAACGAAAATGTAACTTGTGCCTGTAATCAGTGCCCACTTTATTACGCCGTTTAGGGGCTTTGCTGGACTGAGCTTGTAAGCGAGAATGAGTAGAGTCGCTGGAATAAGGGTGGCTTCTACTACGCTGGGGATGGTGGTTAGCAACCATGAGTTAATGAGGAGATTTGCAGAAGCGTGAGCGCCGAGCTGTAGTGAGTTTTGAACGTTTAACACTGCAGTCATTATGAGCCCAAGCCAGTAAATTGCTTCAAGGACCAAAACCCATCGCAGAAGCTTATAGTTTTTTGATGTTGTAAGTGTCCCTTTATTGAGGTAAAATATGGCTGCACAGATTGCGATGATGCTGGCTGCAAATCTGAATATAATTCCAATAAAGCCAGAAATGTCTTCAACGAAAATGTCGAATAAAAAGTGCCCTTGCCCGCCTATGCGGTTCCATTCCCCAATCCATGAGAGTTCGAACGTTGAGTGCAAAGCGAACAGGAAATAAGATAAAGCGACTATAAACAATCCTACTTTTAGCGGGGAATAGAACTTTTCTTCAGTCATGAACCTTTAACCGGCATTAAAAGAAAGCTTCGTTCTCTTTAGGTATATTATATTTGTGGTTTAACGCAATCCACCATTGGAGTTACTGACTTTCTCTTTTCAAACAGGGAAAGGTTAATGTTAAATACAAATTTACTCTTAATCATTTAACATAAAACTCAAGGAAGACTTTAAATGGCTTTAGCTGGCAAAAAATTAACCACAATTTTATTCTCCCTTGAAGGGGTAGGCGCCGTTTTCGTGGGAATTTTCTTAGCGGCTTATTTGGGAGGTCTACCCACAACCACTGTTCTGGATGACGAGCCAGCCTTTAGGATTCCACTCATTATTTTCGGTGCAGTGCTCTTGATGCTTATATTGGCAACCGTTGTTCTAGCGTTTCTTCAAAAAAAGAACAATGTTTGTTAGGCTTCTTACAGAAAAAGTGAGAGAACGATTATAACATCCGCTTTTTGCCATTCTCAAACAAATACACTTCGCCCATAAATGAGCAAGCACCATTATTGTAAACAAGTGCTGAACCCTCAGGTACAGCGTAAATTTTCTCCTGCATTGACAACCTCTCCAACATACTGTCTTTTTCAGGTTCATAATGGACTTTAAGAGTGAGGTCTATCAAGCCAAGGCCATTGATAATTTTGACTTTTGAATTGCTGCGACATGTGGTTATGCATTTTCGGCAAAGCGCCAACGCTCCAGCACTTCTTCCAACAATAACTCCGCGATAGTCATGCAGCAAACGGTCAACACCCATATTTTTCAGGCGTTCAACTAGAACGCTTGCAAGTCCACCTGTTAAATAAACTAAGTTAGAATCAGCCATTTTTTCGGCAATCGTTTCATTCGAATCAGAGTATTCTATGAAGTTGATTGTGCCTGCGCCAAGACTTATGAAGTAATCAACCAGCCTCTTCCTTTTCTTATAACCTTTGTCGAATGATGCTCTTGCCCAAGGAAACACAAGAACAACAAGAGGTTCTCCTGCATCTTGGAAAGCTCTTTCGTTTACTTCCCTTGCACTTCTTTTAAAGACGTTTTCTCCGCCTAAGAGGTAAAGTTGGGGCATACAAGCACAAATTGAAAACGCGCCTTAAAAGGGCATGCTGTTTACTAGCTTTTTAGACTAAATTTACTTGCATAAAAGTAGACCTCTCCTCCGATGAACAAGGCTTATTAAGCCTAAACAAGGAGTAAGGCACCGATGAAGATGACTCTTGAAGGATTTGTCGAGTATAAGCGAAGAGAATTCTGCAATGACGTAAAATGCCCCGTACAGATGGAGCTAAACAAGCTAACAGAGGCTTCCCCAGCTTACGAGCAGACTAGGCTAAAGTGCAGCAGCGCCTGCCTGTATACAACATGGCAGTTTCACCACTGGCTCACAGAAAAAGGATATATTATCTCAGTTAGCTCGAAACTAAAAAATAATGAAACAACAGTTTTAGCCAACATTGACAAGCAACTAGTCGAGTGGATTGACAAGCAAGTCCAAAAAGGGAATTTTACCGGCAGAAGTCAACTGATTGAAAGTGCTATAGCTCAATACAAAAAAACAACAAGAATAAATGAAGTGCAATTTAAAGGAGAAATATGATTTGTCACCACTCAAATCTAGACTGGACGCACCTTTATTTTCATTCTAACTGACCACTTTTCTGAACTGGTACAATGTCGCTACGAAGGCTACAAGGGCGATTAACCCTATTGCTGTATACGCAGACACTAAAGTGCTCCAAGTCAACCCGCCCTGGACCAACGCACGCGTCACATCTGAAGCATAACTCACCGGATTATATCTAGAGACAGTCTGCGCCCATGCAGGGAAGAAGGAAGTAGGGAACACGGCGCTGCTCACAAAGATGAGTGGAAAGAACAGTACACCAGAAAGCGCAGAGATAGTCTCGGTTTTCCTACTCTTCATCCCGACCGCAAGGAAGATTCCTGACAGCGCCAGCTCAAAGAATGCGGCCGTCACCAAGATGAGCAGCATTCCTGGAAGCCCAGTGGCGATAGTCACGCCCAACGCAATTGCCACGACAATTGTAATTAATGACTGGACTACCACTACAAAAGCATCCGTCAATAATCTGCCCAGCAAGATTGCCGATCTACTAACCTGAGTGAGCATCAGCTTCGAGAGGAACCCAGAATTCAAATCGTTTGCAATCGAAACCCCACCTTGAGGTGCACTAATCATAGCGGTTAGCATAACCATCCCCGGCGTCAGATAGGCGAGGTAGTTCCCGGAGACACCTGGAAAGATGCTGAACTTAGTAAGCAACTGCGAGAAGAGAAGGAGCATCAGCAAGGGCGTAGCAAGATTCGTCGCTAGCAATGTAGGATTCCTAACAAGCTTCGTCAGATACCTCACAAGAAGCGATTGTACGTCGTAGAGTAATGCCACACTGATCACCTCACATCAGGAAGGGCTCGGTTTCCTTCCTGCCAAGCTCCTCTGACCTAATTCTCCTGCCCGTCTGTCGCAGAAAGACATCATCTAATGTCGGAGAGGAAATGCTGAGAAAGGCTGGGCGAATGTTGTTTCGGTCAAGCGATGTCACAACATCGGCGATTATCTGACCAGCGTTCTTCGCGTAGGCAACAACACCCCCATCCGAATCCATAACATTAGTAACTTCTTGGATCGTTTTGAGAATCTCCTTTGTTTTTGATCTTAAAGCTTCATTCGTCCCGTCTTTTAGCGTCAGCGTTATCATATCGCCTCCCAACGCCGCTTTAAGCTCAGAAGGAGAACCACCCGCGATAAGCTTACCGTGATCTATTATAGAGAGCTCTCGACAGAGCCGATCAGCTTCCTCCAAATACTGCGTAGTCAAAAATATCGTTATGCCTTCCTCCCTATTCAGTTTCTCCAGATAATCCCAGATGGCAGCACGAGACTGGGCATCAAGTCCTGTGGTCGGCTCATCCAAGAATAACAACTTCGGCTTGTGAATGAGAGCTGAAGCCAAGTCCAACCTCTTCCTCATCCCGCCCGAGTAGCGACCCGCAGGTTTCTTCGCCACATCCTCAAGCTGCACTAGCTTCAACAACTCATCTACTCGATTCGCGAGAACGGGATCATGAAGCTGTTGTAATCGACCCTGAAGACGCAGATTCTCCCTCCCGGTGAGGTCCACATCCAGACTCGTTTCTTGGCTTAGAACCCCAATGACTTTTCGGATTTCCTTTGGCGATTTGTCTAAATCGTAACCGGCTACTTGAGCGTGCCCTGAAGTCTTTCTAAGGAGTGTGGTGAGGACTTTTATTGTGGTGCTCTTTCCTGCTCCGTTTGGTCCGAGAAATCCGAAGAACTCGCCTTCTTTAACGTTGAAAGAAATATTGTCGACTGCTTTTGTGCCGTCGGCGTACACTTCGACTAGGTCTTTTACTGTTATGATGTACTCCATTTTAGGTCAACCTAATTAGGCTAACCTAAGTGTATAATAAAAATCTTTCGCAACAAAACTAAAAGCCACCGCATTCAAAAAAATAGAAATCGCGCTGGTCAACAAAGATTATTTATAGTAGGTAGCTCTCACAACGGAATGGCGATTATTTATGTTTAGACGGAGCAAAGCTGAGGAAATTGGAAGCTTTTTTGCTTTAGAACTTTCAGAGAACCAGATTGCTGTCATATATTTTGGGGCTTCAGGAATCCTTGCAAGAACCCCGAAACAAACTGTTCTAATTGATGCGGCAGGCTTTTTGAAGGATGATGAGACGGCGGCGCTCAAAGAAATCAACCTTCTGCTTTTTACGCACAGTCATATGGATCATTTCAGTGCCGGCAAGACGCTGAAGCTATTCAAGAAGACAGGAGCGCCTGTATTGGCCGAGGCAAAAGTCGCCGACAAATTGAAAGGAAGCATCCCCGATGAAAAGTTAACAAGTGCGACGTCTGGTCAAACGTACGCTTACGGAGACCTCACTGTAAAGGCGGTTCAAGGGGTTCATCGTGGTCCTATAATGCTTTTTCAAATAAAAATGGGGAACCTCCTCGTATTCCACGCGGGCGACTCAGGATACGTGCCCCTGAAAGATTATCAGTCACAAATAGCTTTTCTGCCCACAGGCGGCATGTCCCCAACGGCTTCTCCCGAAAACGCCTTCAAAATGGCATCTGAATTAAAACCAAACTTGGTTGTTGTCATGCACGGATCCAAAGGGCAACACCAAAAATTCGAAAACCTATTAAAGGAGAAAATGCCCCAGACAAAAGTAATCATACCTACTCTCTACACTGTCCAAACCTTAGAAATTTAAGAAAGTTAAGGTTCCCAAAAAAGAGGAGCTGGTAAAATCTCCTACTTGTGGGGGCCCAAATCTGTGGCGTTTTTCGAGCAAGGGTAGGAAAGGTTATTTAATTCTTAAAACAAAAGGTTCAACGGAGAAATAATTATGGAGTGGGGAATGAAAAACAGGTTAAGCAGACTTATCCAAAAAGACGGCAAAGCCCTCTTCTTACCCATTGACCACGGATACTTCCAAGGACCAACACACTGCCTTGAGAAACCCGGAGAAACAATCAAACCCATCTATCAGTATGCTGATGCAATCATGCTTACCCGCGGGGTTCTGAGAAACTGCATTGACCCAGCCATTGAGAAACCAGTCATAATGCGAGTTTCAGGAGCCGTAACCGTGGTAGGAGAAGACTTAGCAAACGAAAGCATAGTCACATCAATCCGAGAAATCCTACGACTAAACGCCATGGCAGTTTCCATGTCCGTCTTTGTCGGCACAAAATACGAGAACAAAAGCCTAAGAAACCTATCCAGACTCGTGGACGAATGCGAAGATTATGGCGTACCAGTCATGGCTGTCACGTCCGTAGGAAGGGAACTTGAAAAACGTGAAGCCCGTTATTTAGCGTTGGTTGCAAGAGTTTCAGCTGAAATCGGTGCACGTGTAGTTAAGACTTACTATTGTAAAGAGAACTTTGAAAAAGTTGTTGACGGCTGTCCAGTGCCAGTGGTTATTGCAGGCGGACCAAAAACTGAAACGCAAAAAGAAGTGTTCGACTTCGTCTATGACGGCATGCAAAAAGGAGCTATAGGCGTTAACTTGGGCAGGAACATTTGGCAAACTGAGAATCCAGTAGCCGCAATCAGAGCAATTAGAGCCATTGTCCACGATAACTTTACTCCGCAAGAAGCACTGGACCTGTTTAATCAGGTAAAAGCCGGCAAGGCTTAACCCAGCGCTTTTCTTTTTCGTGGTGAAGTCTCTTGCTTACCGCCGTCTACTACAACAACCATGACGTCCGCATTGAAGAAATGCCTATCCCCGAAATCGGCGAGGACGAAGCATTGTTGAAGGTTATGGCGAGCGGCATATGCGGCAGCGACGTTATTGAATGGTACCGAGTGCCTAAGGCTCCGCGAGTGCTTGGTCACGAAGCCACAGGCGTCATCGATAAAGTCGGCAGCAAAGTTACCAGCCTCAAAGTCGGCGACAGAGTCTTTGTTTCACACCACGTACCCTGCAACCAGTGCCGTTACTGCAAAAGAGGCCACCACACAGCCTGCCAGACGCTGCATACAACAAATTATTATCCAGGCGGCTTTGCACAGTACATACGCGTTCCAAAAATAAACGTTGACTTCGGCGTGTACAAGCTGCCAGATGACATGTCTTTTGAAGAAGGCACATTCATTGAGCCATTAGCATGCGTGTCACGCGGACAACGCTTAGCCGGCTTGCAAAAGGATGACACACTGTTGATTATTGGAAGCGGCATAGCAGGAATCCTGCATACGCAGCTTGCCAAATTCAAAGGCGTAGAAAACATTGTTGTAGCCGACATTAACCCGTACAGGCTTATGCTTGCCAAAAAATTCGGCGCAGACCACGCGTTAGACGCCAAAGAGAACCTGCCAGAGAAGCTTAAAGAGGTAAACGGTGGAAGATTAGCAGACCAAGTTGTCGTCTGCACTGGAGCCACTTCAGCCGCGTTAACAGCGTTAGATTGCGTAGAAAACGGCGGAACCATCCTGTTTTTTGCTGTGCCAGACCCAACAGTGAAGATTCCAGTGCCAATTAACCAGTTTTGGAGAAACGAGATTACAATGCGCACAAGCTATGGTGCGGCACCTAACGATTTGGAAGATTCAATGCGTGTTTTGGCAACTAAACGGTTGAATGTTAAAGATATGATTACTCATAGGCTCAGTTTAAGCGAGGCACAGGAAGGCTTCAGGTTGATGGCTGAGGCAGGGCAATCGTTGAAGGTTATTTTGGAGCCTAACAGAGTTTAAGTTTGTAAGAGATAAAAAGCAACACAACCATACACATTATCATGTCACACGTATCAGATGCAATTAAAGAGCGGCGAAGCGTCAGAAAATATCTAGCCCACCCTGTTCCGAAAAAGACGATTGAGGAGGTTTTGGTGGCTGCTGGCTGGGCACCTTCAGCGCATAACGCTCAACCATGGCGGTTCATAGTTTTAGCTGACCAGTCAGTTAAAGCGGGAGTTGGCTGAGGCTATGGCTGAATCTTGGGCTGCGGACATCGCTAAAGATGGATTAAACATTGAACCAGAAAAATTCAAGTTTCGGGTTGAAAGATTCGCAACCGCACCCGTGCTTATACTTGCTTGCTTAACTATGGATGGCATGGATAACTTTTCTGATGAAAAGAGACAAAAGTGCGAGCGGGATTTGGCAATGCAAAGTTTAGCGGCAGCCTTGGAAAACATGCTGTTGGCGGCGCATGCTAAAGGTTTAGGTGCATGCTGGTTCTGTGCGCCAGGTTTCTGCAAAGAAACCGTTAGGAAAGTGCTTAAAATTCCAAATGAAGTTGAGCCCGAGGCGCTGATTGCGATGGGTTACCCAGCTGAGGAACCGCCTGTGCCATCTAAAAAACCGCTTGGCGATTATTGCTTTAAGGATAATTGGGGAATAAAGTATAGTTAAATCTAACGCAAACAGCTTTGAAGTTTTCTATTTCTTGTCAGGGATAAAATCCATGGATATCGAGTTTACGCAATGCCGAGTATCTTTTTCTGTAAAGTGTTCGCCGGTGAAAACGTGGCCTAAGTGGGCGCCGCAGTTGACGCATTGAATTTCAGTTCGCACTCCATCAGGGTCAGGCAGCCGCTTAACTGCGCCTGGAATTTCCTCGTCAAAGCTTGGCCATCCGCAGTCTGCTTCAAACTTGTTTTCTGAGCGGTAGAGGGGTGCCCCACAGCGTTTGCAAACGTAGGTGCCTTTTTGCCAAAAAGCGAAGTATTTGCCGGTGAAGGACATTTCGGTGCCTTTTTGGACTATGACGCGTTCCTCTTCGGGAGTAAGCTTCTTGGTTTCTTTTTGAGAAGTAGACATAATTACCATTATAACTATGCTTTTGGATTGTAAAAAGCATTTTGCCGCCATCATTGCCGACAAACAAATATAGAGGTCACTTGTTAATTTAATACCGATCTTTATATGGTTGAAATTACAAGACTATTTTGGAAAAAAGCTTTTACTTCGGACGCATTTTTGCTAGGAGAAGTGGAAGATGCTGACGTAGACATGAATACTTGGCAGATAACTAATTTCTATGTTGGGTTAACTGATGAAGCTACGAAAATGTTGGGGTTCAAGAGGCCTTATCTTGGCAAAGTGCACGTTTGCTTGCCAGTTTCCACCGTTAAAACGATTAAGGACACAGCTATCTTAAACCAAACTATGCAGGAACTCCGCAACCTCAAAGAATGCAAAGAATAATTTTTTTAAGCCTTTTGAAATAAACCAGTAAAGCGACGATGAACATTACAGTCGATGCTTGCAAGCGGTCCCATGAGAGTTGTTGGAAAACATCTGAGTTTTCGTTGTAATTTTCTTTTTTCACTGTTTTTAACTGTCTGATTGCGCCGATAAAAGAGTCTTGTCGACATTTTCTGAGTAAAAAATTTTCTTAGAAATTTCTTTTTAGGTGTATATTTAGCTTAAATTCGGTTTCCTGTCTTATAATTATCGGTATTGAACACGTGTTACATGGGTTCAATAGCGAGTATACTTTTCTAAAATTTATCCTCAACTGCTTACGTTTCAATACCTCTTCAACAGCAGTTTTGAAATCAATCTTCGAGTTAACGGCAACCTAAACATGTCCTCCTTTTCTATGAGCTGAGGAGGGACGCGAAAATATGTCTATATAATTTGCTTGTACTTCCTTGTGGCTTCATCTAATTCTTTCTCGTACTTCTTTGCGTACTTCTTATATCTCAACGTGTAATCATTCAAGCCCTATCCGTTTATATGTTTTAGCAACCGCAAAACAACAACAGATATTTTCAGAGCACATTCAGCGATTAAAAACCATTATGCAAAAACTCTCCACGTAAAATCTTTAAAGAAATTTATGAAATCTAACCATTGAAGTTAACCGCATGACCTAAAAGTCACCAGCCTAAGTGGCTTTCCCGAGAAATTGCGAGAAATCCTGAGAACCATAGTATGTTAAAGGCAATCAATTGAACCCCAAAAACAGACATAGACATATTTGAAAATTGCTGTGCTGAATAACACCACGAAAAAACATTGTTGCCAATCCCTCACACAATGATGCCTTGAAAAGATAATCAATAACCTAACCAAAGTTTCCTAACTACATTAAGAAGCCAGTCTAAATACAACTCTTTTCTCGTTTAATCATACTCGAGTTAGTCAAAAATATTAACCATGTGTTAATTGGCTAACTTTATGCAAAGGGTTAATTTTGCAGCATAATTGCAACTAAACACTAAAGTTCACTCACCGAAATTTATAGCAATAACCAACCAAAAAACGATTCACTTTCACTCACCCCTCCACTAGCCAAATAATCCTATTCTTAGGTTGTTTTAAATAGCCCAAACATTACATCTCTTCAAAGTGTGAACATAATGAATGAAGATGAAGACGCTGAAAACCAAAAAGAACCAGAAAATACAGAAACTAGAAACAACAGAACCATGAAAAAATACGAGTTCATAGAAGACCTTCCAGGAGTTGGCCCAGCCACAGCGCAAAAACTCCGAGAACTCGGCTATCACACTGTTGAATCTTTAGCCATGGCGACAGCGCGAGAGCTAGACCCGGTTGGAGTAAGCGAAAAAAAGGCTTTCCAAATCATAGAAGCGGCACGCTCATCCATCGGAATTTCCTTCGTCCGAGCAGATGAACTTTTCAAAATGCGCCAAAGCGTTTTACGATTAGCCACAGGCAGCAAAGCCTTAGACAAATTAGTAGATGGCGGCTTAGAAACTCAAACTATAACCGAGTTTTACGGCGAGTATGGCAGTGGAAAAAGCCAAATATGCCATCAGCTTTGCGTAAACGTTCAGTTGCCTCCAGAAAGAGGTGGACTCAACGGCGCCGCATTGTACGTGGATACAGAGAACACTTTCAGGCTTGAACGTATAGTGCAAATGTCTAAATTTTTAGGCTTAGACCCTGAAAAAGTGGCAAAAAAAATCATTTACGCTGAAGCATACACTTCAGACCACCAAATGTTCCTTCTTGAAAACGCTGATGAAATAATCAAGGCAAACAACGTCAAACTAATCATAGTTGACTCGTTAACAGCACATTTCAGAAGTGAATATCTCGGAAGAGAAATGTTAGCTTCAAGACAACAAAAACTAAACAAGCACATGCACAAACTAATCGGTTTAGCCAGAGCATTCAACGCGGTAGCAGTCGTTACCAACCAAGTAATGGCTAAACCAGACCAATTCTTCGGCGATGCCATCCACCCAATCGGCGGAAACATCGTCGGCCACACAAGCCACACACGCATCTACCTGCGAAGAGCACCCCATGGACCCACGCGAATTGCAAGGCTAGTTTCAAGCCCGTATCTGCCTGAAGGAGAGGAAATACTTAAAGTAACCGAAAACGGAATAGAAGATATCTCTGAAGAAGAGAAAGCAGAGAAAGCAAGCAAAAGTCGTGGACGCTAAAACATGCCAATACCACAAGCCTTAGTCACACGGTACTTCCAACTCATAGTCAGCAGGCAATTCACCGAAGCTGAACGGGAGTTGGAACGAATCAAGCAAAAAATACAGAAAACAGAATGGAACAGAGGATACTTCCGAGCATTATATGGAATGTATCTTTCACGGAAAAATGGTGCTACTGACGACTACGCGTTCTTTTCAAAACTTGACTTGAGCGATACGGCGGCTTTACATGCTTACAGAAAAGAATTTCTTGACCACATGGGCAACGGCTTGCATGGAGATTTTGACCGCGGATACTTCTCAGCTTGGGCAGACTGTATGCGCGTCTTAATACGCATGGAAATCCCCAGCCCGCAAAATGGTAAGGATAAAGCAGCTGGAGAAGAAAAAATAGAAACCCTAAGAAGCGACAAGAGTCAAGCTACGATTGCTAATTTCATCGAGAAAAGTGAAGACGAATAAATTTTATTTTAAGCTTACGCGTAAATTTTTATTAGTGTAAAAAACAGTACGAAGAAGGGTAACCAAGCGAAGAAGTACATGGCTACTCCTGTGCTTAATATTTTTGACTGCTTTTCTATCTTGTTTTTGAACACTGGTTTCAAAATATAGTAGGATAATATGTAAATTATTAGGGCTATTGTGAAACTGTTAACAAGAGTGTCAATGTTAGTCATGTTACCTAACAGAAAAGCTACTATTGCACTTAATGCTCCCGCAATTATGCCTAACGCGGTTCTTATCCAGTAAAGTTGTACCACAGGGGTCATGTCGTATCTAATCCTTGGCACAGTATATTTTATTCTTACTTAAAAAACATGCCTAGATATTAATCGTTTCTGCCGCCCAAACGTAATTAATTAGGCAGTGCGAATTTTTAGTGAAAAAGTTATTTTAATCAAGTTTCAGTATAACAAGCAGGCGTGTGATGGTGTAAGCATTGCGCAAAAAAGAATTCACAAGCTTTGATATTGCAGCGGCAATCAGTGAACTAAAGGGATTAATCGCTGAGTCAAGAGTGAACAACATCTACCAGCTTGGCGAGAAAACGCTGATTTTCAAACTTCACAAAATTAACTTGCCGCCAATACGATTAGTTGTGGAAGCAGGAAGAAGATTGCACTCAACCGTTTACGCTCAGGAAAGCCCAGCTACTCCGCCAGCATTTTGCATGTCACTAAGAAAGTATTTGCGTGGAGCATGGTTAGTGAGCATTGATCAATATGAGTTTGAAAGAATTGTAACGGTGAGTTTTAAGACTAAAGAAGGGTTGCTTAAGCTTGTTGTGGAGCTTTTCGGCGAAGGCAACGTCATCTTAACAAACGAAAAAAACATGATTTGGCAGGCTCTATTCTTTAAGCGCATGCGTGACCGCAACATCTTGCGCAACGAAGTCTTGGTATTTCCGCCTCCAAGCGGCAAGAACCCCTTCAAAGTTTCCCTACCCGAACTTGAAGGAGCCCTCAAAAATGCGGGTGAAGCCGAGGTTGTCAGGACAATGGCGCGGTTGTTAGGATTAGGGGGAGTTTACGCTGAAGAGGTTTTGCTTAGAGCTGGCGTCGATAAAGCTAAGCCGTGCAAAAACTTAACAGACATGGAAATTAAGGCGGTTTTTGATGTGCTTCAGAGTTTGCTTTCAAAGGTTTCAGCGGGTAATTTCGAACCGTGCATAATTCTCGACGAGGATGGAGGCTTTTTGGATGTTGTGCCCCTCAAACTTAAGCGTTATGAAGGCTACAAAACTCAAGTTTACAGCAGTTTTAATCAAGCGTTAGATGAATTTTATCTTCGGGTAACGACGGCTGAAAGTGTGCTTGCCAGCGTTGAAGTTGATAAGTTAAAGCAGGAAGCAGAACGTCTAAAACGAGTGGTTGCTGAACAAGAAAAATCCATACATGAAGATGAAGCCAAAGCGGAACGGGACAAACTAATTGGCGATGCCATTTACGCTCACTTCAACGAGCTTCAAACATTCCAAGACAAGCTTCTGAATGCAAACATGGCGGGTAAAGACTGGAACATGTTAGTCAATGAAGCATTAGCGGCTAAAAAAACTGGCAGTATACCTGAGGTTTACCTTGAATCGTTTGATGGACGCAACCTTGCCCTAAATCTCTGTGTGGATAACTTGAGGTTTAGCATTAACTTGCGACATTCACTTTTCGATAATGCTAATGAATATTATGAGCGCGGAAAAAAGGCAAAGCAGAAATCAGCAGGCGCATTTGCAGCATTGGAGGATTCAAAGAAAAAGTTAGCTAAAATTGAGAAAGAGTTGCGTGAAGCGGAAGAGTTGAAAAGTCTCAAGCCAGCGGAAATCATGGAAGCGCTCTCTAAACGTAAAGTGGAGAGGGAGAATAAGGAATGGTATGAAAAATTCCGCTGGTTCATTTCTTCCGACGGCTTCTTGGTGGTTGCTGGCAAAGACACAGTCAGCAACGAAGTTCTCATTAAGAAGTATACTACACAGGAAGACGCAGTTTTTCACGCTGAAATCTCAGGCGCACCATTTACTGTTGTTAAAGCTGAAGGCAAAACCATACCTGAGCAAACGCTTCATGAAGCCAGCGAGTACGCAGCCTCTTTTTCGCGTGCTTGGCGTGAAAACGCCGGTTCAGCCGATGTCTACTGGGTTAAACTAGACCAGCTAAGCAAAAGTGGTCCTTCAGGAGAATCTGTTCCCCATGGCGCCTTCGCAGTTGTTGGCAAACGCAACTGGATGCGAAGTGTACCGCTAAAGGTCGCCGTCGGCATAATTGTAGATGAGGAAACCTGTTTTGTTGGCGGACCTATAGATGCCGTGAAAGCGAAAACTAAAACCTACGTTGTTCTTGCGCCTGGTGATTCGACTGGCAAAGAGTTTTTGCAGCAAATCCTCAAATCTCTAATGCTCAAGCTGCCAAAAGAGCAACGGGAGAAAACTGGAAAAACGTCGATTGAGCAGATTAGGGAGTTTGTGCCCTACACGAAAGGTACGATAACACAGAAAACAACATAATAACTTGTAACAAGAGAAAAAAGTGAACTACTCGCCCCTTCCGGGGCGAGCATCCACGTTTAGGCTCTGTTTATGTATTCTTCTATTTTCCAGCTGGGCACAGCACCCGCAGTTCTCACAGCATACCCCTCAGACCACAAATGTCCACCCCAAAGCAGCAGCTTAAGCTCAGCAAACTCCTCAAACAACAACTTGGCTGAAACACACTTGAAAACGCTCACCACCAGGGGAATAGACGCCTGCGGCGGAGCAGAAACAAACAAATGCACATGGTCGCCATCATGAACTCTAACAGCAAGTAGCTGATAGCCATGATTTTCGCCAATCATTTTAAGTACTTCCACCAACCTAACCTCAACTAGGCCTACCAAAACTTTGCGTCGGTATTTAGTGGCCCAGATAAGGTGGTAGTTGGCTTGGAAAGCACACATCCTAGACTTCTCCAGGTCTCTCACCTCCTTATCTAACGGTGACAGACCCTATCGACATGTAGAATTAATAGAACTACGCATTCATCCTGCCGCTACCGCGGCAGGTATTCTTGCTAGGTTTTTTATAAAAAGACTTTAAAAGCGCTAAATTGAGCTTATTTTGCTTTAGCTTCAGCTTCTGCTGTTTGGAACAGGTTTTTAACAGCTTTCTGCCTGTATTTCTGCGCCAGTGTTTCTGCAGTAACGTATGTTAAGGCTTCTTCAGGGCACCATTGGACGCATTGCGGTTCTTTGGTTTCGTTGTCTGTGCAGCTGTTGCATGTGAAAACGACTTTCTTGTCTGGATGCATGTTCATGGCGCCGAATTGGCATGCGCTGATGCACCATCCGCAGCCGTTGCAAGCGTTCTCGTCAACGCGGATTATTCCAGTGTTTTCTTCTTGTGAGAGCGCGTCTCTTGGGCAGGCAGCTACGCATGCTGGATCTTCGCAGTGCCTGCAGGTAATCGCCAGGTTCACGAGGGGACCTAGGCGCATAGCGCGGATACGTGATTTAGTAGGATTGAAGGTTTTCTCGTTAACCATCGAGCAAGCGTACTCGCAGACACAGCAGCCTATGCATTTCTCTGGGTCTGCTGTTACGAATTTTCTGTCTTGTGGTCGCACCATTTTAGTTTCCTCCTTGAGGTTTAGCTTCTTGAGCAGTTTTCATTGCATTTTCGGCAATGTATGCTAAGTCGCCTAATCCTACCTGTTGCAAGCGTTCAACCGTTGGAATACCGTCAGCTGTCCATCCTCTTGAAGCGTAATAGTCATCTAAGCCTACAGCCATTTCTTCGTCGTTAACGCAGGCACCTTTGGCTGGTCCCTCATCTGGCACCGGGAAATTCTTTATTTTGTAGGGTACATTGTCATATTTGCGTGTGCCTTTTCCTTCCCGGATGTTGAAGAGTCTTGCCAAGTTTTCGATTCTGTCGCCGTCTTTAATCATTTCTTCAGGGGTGATTGGGATGCCTGTTGCAAGCGTGTAATAGTTGGTTAGGTCTTTCCAGCCGTCGTAGTATGTGCCTCTGCTGAACTTGCAGACGATTAGCGAGTCAATGATGTTGTACATGTAGCTCTCATCAGTGATTATTTTGCCTCTGCCTTTCTCAATCTTGAAACGGTTTGTTTTGCCTTTAACGTCAGGTGAGTAAGCGCCGTTTCTTAAGTGGCATGCTCCACGGAACGAGACACTAAAGCCAAGCGCCGCAGTCTTTAAAGTTCTCAGGTCGTAGCCTGGTAGTTCTAAGCCTTTGATGTGGCAAGCGTACTTATATGCGTCTCCGCCGATAATTTCTGCAGCTTTGGCTACACCTTCCGCAAGTGCATTACCAAGCCAGCCTTCGCGTTTACCGATTTTGTGAATTATTGCGATGAGTGCTTCAGCATTTCCGAAGCGTAAGTCAATGCCGTCGGTTTGTTCCTTTGTGATTATACCGTGCTCATAGAGGTCCATTGCGAACGCTACTACGACACCGATGGATATGCCGTCCATGCCGTACTCGTTTACAATGCGCATTGCTTCAATAACTGCGTCTAACCTGTCGATCCCGCAGAGTGGTCCCATACTCCAAAGACACTCGAACTCAAGCCTTGAAGTGGAGCCCTTGTATGGTCCTTCGGGCACAACTGCAATGTGGTCGCAACGCATACCGCAAGTTGCGCAGCCGACAATTTTCTTAACATAATGCTCGTTAAAGTATTCGCCGCTAACTTTGTCGGCACCTTCAAAAGAAGCGTTCGTCCAGTTCCTCGTTGCCAATGCTGAAAGTGAGTTAAGGACAAGAACGTTTTCGGGTGTTCCCAAGGTTTTGTATTTCTTGGTTGATGGACCCTTCATGCGTTCATAAATCATTTTAACAAATTCTTTGAAACCCTCAAGGTTTGCAACGTTAACGTCGTGTGTTCCTCTTACAGCAACTGCTTTGAGGTTTTTTGAGCCCATAACTCCGCCCATGCCGCTTCTTCCAATGGCGCGGAACTCATCATTTATGATTGCCGCAAACCTGCAAAGTTTTTCTCCGGCTTCGCCGATTGCTGAAACGCGGATGTAAAAGTCGCCAAGTTCAGCTCGAATTTTGTCATCAGTTTCTTTAACAGTTGCGTTTTTGAGGTATGTGGCATCTCGGATTTCAACTTTGTCATCGTCAAGCCAAAGGTAAGATAATTTTGGTGCTTTACCTGTAATAATGATTGCATCGTATCCTGCACGTTTCAGGTCTGGACCAAAGAAGCCGTGGGCTTCAGCATTGCCGATGCCGCCAGTGGCGGGAGATTTGGATACGACGGCGTAGCTGTTTCCGCCTGTTGGTCCCATGGTGCCGCTGAGTGGCCCCGTTAAATAGATTATTGGGTTATCAGGGTCATAAGCATCGGTTCCTGGTTTTGAATTGTCAAACAGTAAGCGAATGCCTAAGCCTATGCCGCCGATGTAATCTTTCGCCATCTGTTCTAATAATGGCTCAGTTTTGATTTCTCCAGTTGTGAGGTTAACATGTAAAATTTTTCCTGCATAAGCAAACATGTATTTTTCCCTCAATTCTTATGAGGGGAATTCAACTGAAAAGTATATTAAGTTAATGGCTGATTCGTTTAAAAATTCACGGTTAAAACCGACTTGTTTTTCCTTACATAAAGCAAAAAAGAAGCGAAAACTTAAACCGACCAAAAAGCATTCCCTCTTTTGAAAGGCGAAAAAACTTGAACAGAATAAACGCTCTTAAGCAATCAGCATTTAAAGAAGGAAAATTCGATTCTTTCCTAATTTTTAACAGCATCAACCTAACATATTTCACAAGCTTCCCAGGAGCAACCGCACTGCTAATCCCCGAACAAGGCGAAAGCGTCCTATACGTTTCAGCAGTCAATTACGAGCAGGCAAAAACGGAAACCAACGGGTTAACAGTGGAACTTCTAAAACGAAGCGAAAACCTAATGGCAAAAATCGCCAACCAAACAGCCTCCAAAAAACCAAGCAAATTTGCCGTAGACACTCTACCAATTGAAAGTTGGCGTGCCCTTGCCAAATCATTCGGCGGCGAAGAAAAACTTGAAGCAGCCAACAACTTAATCCTCGAGATGCGAAAAATCAAAGATTCTCAAGAAATCCAGAGCATCCGTGAAGCCTGCAAGTTAGCGAATATAGGTATGCAAGTAGCGTTTGACATCATCAAACCAGGAGTTAAAGAGAAGCAAGCAGCAGCAGAAATCGAGTATGCTATGCGCAAGAAAGGTTCAGACGGAACCAGCTTTGACACCATAATTGCTTCAGGCGCCGCCTCAGCTTTCCCCCATGGCTCCTGCACAGACAGAACAATCCGAGAAGGCGACTTAGTAGTTGTGGATTTAGGCGCAACCTACAACTTCTACCGCTCAGACATGACCCGAACCTTCACAGCTGGAAAACCTTCCGAAAAACAAAACAAAATTTATGAAACAGTCAAACTTGCGCGTCAAAAAGCCTTCACAGCCATAAAACCCAACAGTCCAGCAAGAGAAGTTGATGCTACAGCTAGACAGACAATTGAAGCAGCTGGTTATGGAGATTTTTTCGTCCACAACCTTGGCCACGGCGTAGGCTTAGAAATTCATGAAGCGCCCACATTAAGCCCCGACAGCAAAGATATACTAGCAGCTGGCAATGTGGTTACGGATGAACCAGGAATTTACCTGCCAGGTTACGGCGGAGTTAGAATCGAAGATACCGTTCTCATCACGCAGGAAAGCGCTGAGAGACTTACCATAGGACCCTACTCGTTAGAAGTCACACCTTAAGGTAAAACTGAATAGCATGTTCGTGCGTTTTGTCTAGTTGAGAGTGAAATTGAACCCAGCCTAAACCATGAGCTGTCATGGTTTAAAGAATAGTGAGGAGCGGGGTAGGGTATCAATTTTGTTGACGAATTTCACATGCTAAATTGAGGGCGATTAAGAAGCCTTTGGCTTTTTTCAACGATGACTAGAATCATTTTTCTGTTTAAAATTCTTCGGCAGTTGTAGTGGGCCCGAGGAGATTTGAACTCCTGACCAACAGATTATGAGTCTGGCGCTCTACCTAACTGAGCTACGGGCCCACATGCACTATTCGCTTATTATTGCTGTTTCATAGCAGATTTAAACATTTTCCGCATTTTCGCTAATCAATCTGACGGTTCAACGCTGTGTTCTTTCGTAGTGGTATAGGTATTCTTGAGCGTAGCCCGCGTATTTTTCAAAGTAGCTTCTGCCGAAAGCATTGAGCTTTTCGTATTCGCTGTTGCTTAAGGAGTCATGGGTGGACAGTTTTTTTACGAGTACTTCTGGAAACTGGTTTGCATAATGGTTTAGGATTACTCGTTTAATCCAAACGTCCACTGGGAAAGCTTCCAGTTTTTCAAGCGAAAAAAGTAGCACGCAATCAGCCACTTTTAAGCCAACCCCTGGAAACTCAACAAGCTTTTTCCTAGCTTCTATATAAGGCAGGGTCTTCACACGTTCAAGTTCAATTTTTTCCTCGCAGATTTTTTTGGCTGTTGCCTGCACATACTTTGCCCTGTAACCTAAACCGCACTCGAGTAACCCGTTCTCGCTTGCAACAGCGAGTTTACCAGCGGTAGGAAAAGTGTAAAAGTCCAATCCGTCAAACGTTTTCTTTTCCCCAAACTTTCTGGAGAGCTTACTTAGCATGAGTTCTATTGCTGCTATGCTCTTGTAGGTTGCACAGATAAAGCTGATAAGGCATTCCCATGGCTCCTGTCGAACAATCCGCAGTCCTTCAAATCTACGCAAAGCCTGTCTAATGTAATCGTCGCTGCCAATGCACTGGCTAATTTGTTCTAAATCATCACTTAAACCAAAATAATACGTAACAAATTCGCCGCTGACGTTCTCAAAATTCAACTCAGCATCGCATTGTCGAATCTTAAACACATTCTCGCCGACAACGCCATACCACCACTCGCCGATTTTCTTCCACCTAAAAACCTGCCCACAACAAAGCGAAAAATCCAAATTAAACGCAACATCCAGCCGCATCGCTGCTACTGCTCCATGAACTTTTCTGGCTTAGGCACCTCTGGCGAGAGACCCTTGTGCTGGCGCAAATCACTGATAACTTGGAAAGCTAATTTTTGAGGCATTTTTTCCCAGTGATCAAAAAACATTTGCCAAAAAGCTCTGCCGGAAGTTGCAGATCGCAGTTCCTTTGAGAAGCCGAAGGTTTCAGCGACTGGGATGAAACCGCTGATAGTTGTTAGAAGCCCTTTCTGTTCAAACGAAGTGACTTTTCCGCGCCTGCTGCTTAGCATTCTTGAGGATTCGCCTGCTAATTCGGATGCAACAGTGATAATTATTTTGTAAATAGGCTCCAGCAGAACTGGCTGCACTGTCAAGAAAGAACCGAAAACTGCCTTGCCCACTCCGCGCATAACTTCAACAGAACTAAATTCTTCGCTATTGCTTAGTTGGAAATCGACCAAGTTAACTTTCAAATGCCTCACTGGTTCACCACACAGCGGTCCAGCTTTGCAGGCAAACTCGAACCCGGCAATAATAGCTTCCAGAACCTCTTCAGAAACTTGCTGAGTTTTTCCGCTGCCATCTAAAAGCACGTTCCTGTGCTCATCAACTGAAAGAATACCGCCTGACGCTTCAGCCACACGTGATTTTGCTTGTTCCTCTTGCTCTGGCTCAACCTGCATCCAAAAACTATTCAGTTTATTTGGACTCTTTGCCAAAGCAACAACTCCTTTTTTCTCAACGCTTTCCATGTAAACAACTCTGGGCGAAGAAACACCAACCTCTAAGCCGCAGGAACTTTTTAGCTGGTTAATAGCGACTTCTAGATGCAATTCACCCATCCCGCTTAGCAGGTACTCGCCAGTTTCCCTATCCGCCACCACTTTAAGATTTGGGTCTTCACTTGCAAGTTTCTCCAGTCCCTCAAGCAAAAATGGGATATCATTGGGGTTTTTTGGTTCAACTGCCAAGGTTACCACGGCTTCTGAAACGTAGCTTATGCCTTCAAAAGGAACCACGTCAGCTTTATGCTCTAAGTCAACGAGGGTTTCGCCAGCCTTAACTTCACCTGTCAGAGTTAAAGACGCTAAGTTACCCGCTGGAACCCAGCTGACTTCTTCTCTGAATGAGCCCATATCAATAGCGACTTGGTTAACAACTGTTTCAGTTAAAGCATCCACAAGATGCAGCCTATCACCTTTCTGTAGTTTGCCCGAAAACAATCTTCCTGTCGCAACTGTGCCGCTGTTCGAGTCAGAATGCACGTTGGCTACGCAGAAAACAGTTGGTCCATCATCGCTGCACTCAACTAATGCCTGCCCAATCGGTGAGTCGACATGCCCGTCCCAAATCTTCTCTATCCTATACGCTTGCGCTTCCCTTGGATTTGGAAGTTTCTTGATTGCCATCTCAAAAACCGCTTCGTAAACAGGCAACATTCTCCCCAGCTTTTTATCTTCGCCTTTTATGTAGGCTTCTATGATGTCTGAAAACTTTACGCCCTTCTCCTTTGCCAAATTTAACGTGAAGCCCCAACCATGCAGCGCCGCTCCAAAAGCCACATTGCCAAATGAAGCATCAACTTTCCATTGGTTTTTGAAAGGCTCTTCGCAATAGAGTTCTATGAGGTCATTAAAGCTGTTAATGATGTGGTCTAACTTTTTTTGGATTTGCTCCTCGTTCAGTTGCAACTCAGTAATCAGCCGATCAACCTTATTGATGAAAAGCACAGGTCTTACCCGTTCCTCAAGCGCTTGCCGCGTGACAATTTCAGTCTGAGCCATAATCTCCTCCACAGCATCCACAACCACGATTGCACCATCAATAACCCGCAAGGCTCTGGTGACTTTGCCCGTGAAATCCACATGTCCGGGAGTGTCAACAAGGTTGATAATGTATGGGTTGCCTACGGTTTTAATGAGCAAACTTATGTTGGCTGTTTTAATGGTGATTTTGCGTTTCTGCTCTTCCTCAAGATAATCAAGCACCCTCGCGGAACCAGCCATCGCAGGCGACAATAAACCTGCCCCTGCCAACAAGGAATCGGCAAGCGTTGTTTTGCCATGGTCAATATGGGCGATTATGCCTATGTTTCGGGTAAGCTCTTTTCTGCTCATGAGCTGTTGAATCTGCGTTATCTGCTTGAATCTCGGCATAGCTGATACCAAACAGAATTCCAGTAATGTTGTCGCCCTATTAAATTTATAATCCCGCAAACGTAGTTATAATCACCGTAGAAGGAGCCGACAGGTGAAAAAGCCCATAATCGTCCCAGTTGACCAACTGACTCAAGAACCTTATGCTTCGGTCCTATGCTTCCCAAATCCCATTGAAACTGAACTGCAAAGTCGCCTCCAAGAACTGCGCAGCCTCGGCGTCACGGCTCTTGAGTTTTCGGGGACAGCCAGCCTCTTCGGCGTTGCGGTTCCAGTGTTGGGCAAGGGCTTCGTCGGCATCGTAGTGATCGCGCACGTGAACGGGAAGAGAGTGGCTGTCAAAATCCGCAGGGTAGACGCAGACAGAGCCGACCTGCTTCATGAAGCGCGTATGTTGTCCAAAGCGAACTCTGTAAACGTGGCTCCGAAACTGATGACAGCAAGCAAAAACTTTCTTCTTATGCAGTTGATTGACGGCGACCTGCTTCCCAATTGGCTGAAAACAAACAAAGATGCAGCAACGGTGAAGAAAGTTTTAGGGGAAATATTGGAACAGTGCTTCAGGCTCGACCAAGTCGGCTTGGACCATGGTGAACTCAGTAAAGCGCCTAAACACTTGCTAGTGGACAAGACTGAGAAAGCCTTCATTGTAGATTTTGAAACCGCCAGCGTGGAGCGAAGAGTGGCAAATGTTACGGCGGTTTGCCAGTATTTTTTTGGTGGCAACAGCTCCGCTGCAAAGATTTTGACTGAAATTTTTGGAGAAAGGGACAGATTGGAATTAATTGACGCACTGAAAGGTTACAAGAAAAACAGAACAAGAAGCAACTTTGAGGGCTTGCTTGAGGTTTGCCTCACTTAGCACATAACTTAAGCTAAGATGTCCTGCAGTCTTTTCTGTTCTTTAGCCTCTTTTATTTCCATGGCTATGCGTCTGCCCATGTACATGTTTTCGCCGTACTTCAAGTAAGCGTAAGGTGAAGTGCCAATGCCAACGTTCGTTCCGGCAACGATGCGCGCTGAAATTTCGAAAGTGAAAATTTTCAAGTTGTCGGTTATGACTGTTTCAAGGCAGAATGGTCCTATGATTCCTGGCGGCGCAAGCTCTTTGGCTTTTTTGTTTACGCTGTCGCCCATGCGCATCAGTTCAGGCAACAGTGATTCTCGGAGTACAATTGGGAAATTGCCTACAATGGTGTATGTGGGATTAACGTCTATCTCTAGCTGTTCGCTTGCGGGAATTTTGCCGATGGAGTCCACGGCTGATTCATAACGCCTATCAACACAGAGCAGTTCCACATCGTCGTTTAGGATTGAGCTGAAGTAGCTTGGGTAAACGTTCACTCCCATTGCGTACTCTTGCAAGTGAATCTCACCTAAATCAGCTTCTTTAAGCAAGCCCCGTTTCACCAACTCGTTAAATTTCTTGTGAAACGTCTTTGGTGAATTAGCCAAGAAGTATCCTCTTCCGCCCTTTGCTCCCGGCAGTTTAGCGATGACTAAGCGGTCAATATCTTCAGGAGTTTTGAATGTTGCTGGTAAGCGTAGTCCAGCTTGTCGTAGCCATTCTTCCTGGGATTTGCGGTTCGCTTCCCAATGGAGCAGTTGGCGGTTTCCAAACATAGGCACGAAAAGGCTGTCAGTTAATTCCTCGGTGCTCAAATAAGCGGTAAATGAGCCGTGTGGAATCAAAATGACGTTTAGCTTGCGCAGCCTTTCCTGCAACTGCTCGTTTAAGAGTTCGGTGAAGTCTTTGACTATGATTAGCTCGTCGACAAGCGGGTATTTCTTGTACATTATAGCGTCTTTTTCTTTGCAGACGCATACTGTTCGGAAACCTTCTTCTTTAGCGCCCTTGAAAATGTTCAGTGAACTGTGGGAACCTAAAGTGCCGATTGCTAGCTTTTTTGGGTCATATTTTTCAAGGATTTTGCTGATGTCTTTGCTGGTTATCATGTTACCACTTCCGCAAGCCTGCCTTCCTTAACTGCACGTTTAACTTCCATGGCAACGCGTCTGCCAGGACCAACTTCCACCCCATACTTGTACTTCATGTAAGGCGAAGTAGGCTCAACGCATGGGCACCCTGGAACTCGTGGGCTGACGTCGAAAACATAGAACACCAAGTCTTTTGTTACGGCACCCTGCAATGCAAATAAGCCTATCATTCCTGGAGGGTACTCTTTTTTGCAGGCGTCCACAAATCGTTCTGCTGCTTCAAAGATTTTTTCGATTTGGCTCTCACGCATGGTGGCTCCCATGTGACCGATTTCAATGTTCTGAGTGGGAATGTTTAGCTCTAACTGCTCCTAGCGCTGGCAAATCCAGCACTCCATCAAGGTCTGTTTGAATGCGCCTGTCAAAGCCTAAGAGGTCGATTTCGTCGGTTAACGGTGACCAAAACAGGTTAGCGTTAAATTTAGCTCCGATAACATACTCTTCTATTACCGCGTTTTCCAGCGCTTCACACGTTATTATGCCTTGCATTATGCGTTTTTGCGACGTTTTCACGTACTCTTCAGGAGAAGAAGCAAAGAAAAAGGCTCGTTCAATTGCGCGTTTTTTTTCAGGAACTTTTACAATTGCTAAGCGGTCGATTTCTTCTGGTGACTCGAAGGTTTTAGGCGTTGCTATTCCAGCCTTCTGAAGCAGGTACAGCTGGTTTCTTGGTGTGTTGCGCTCTTCAGTCCGCAGCATAGCTCGGTTACCCATCAAGGGCACGGCGAACTGGTTCTCTATTGCCTCGTAACCAGCGTAAACTGAGAATGAGCGGTTAGGAACAAAAACCGTGTTCAAATCAACCAGTTTTTTAACGTTCGCTTCGCTTGTTATCTCAGCAAATTTATCCAGCATAATCACGTGGTCAAAGAGGTTTCGGTAGTATTTGGTGTAGGTTTTTTCTCTGCCCTTCTGGCATACAACTACGGTTTCTAAGCCTTCTTGTTTTGCGCCTGAAGCTATCTCAAGCGCCGAGTGTGAACCTAAAACGCCTATTCGAATCTCTTTGGGATTGTATTTTTTTATTACTTGCTTAATTTTATCGTTCAACATGCTTATTCCTTCATGTATTGTTTATACTTCACGATTACCTCTGAAAGCTTGGGAGCATCAAACAGTTTACGGTTCGCCATCTCGTTTGCCGCTGACATGTACATTTCACTAATGATTGCTTTAAGCTGAGGTTCCAGTTTTGGAGGCTGCGATTTGCAGAGTGCTTTCCAGTCTTGTATGCCTTTGGCTTCAGCAGTTTTTTTCGCTTGCTCCAAATCCGCATACCAGCTTGTTTTCTTGTAGAATTGCCTTGCAACTTCCTTGCTTACATGTACGCCGCCATAAGTGAACCTGCATTCGTCAAGGGTTCCAACCACGTCAGCTATCATGAGTTTTCTTTTTTCATCGAAGGCTAACTCGATTTTTCCATCCTCATTCTTCAGCCCAGCTTTAGAGGCGACTTCGGTTATGGTTTCATCCGCTTTAAGCAGAACAACTTTAACCTCGGCTAATTCTTCGTCGGTTAAGCCGGCGATTTTCTGGGCTTCCTGCCATGTGATGTAGCGGTCGGTCTCTTCAAGTTTAGTGCTAACATCAAAAATTGGCTTGGCTAACTGTTCGCCTGGCTTGGGATAGTGGTCTAAGCCTAAATCATTCAGAGTGATTTTTGCTTGTTCGAGCCGTTTGAAAACTGATGAGCCTTCAGGCAAGCCGTTTCGGTAGATTATTTCAAGCGGAATCAGGCAGTTTTTTAGGTTAGTCGTGTAGATGCTGTAGTCATGCGTGATTTTTCCGTTAACTACGCTTGTTTGTGGCTTGTAAACGTTAACTAAACTGACTTCCATGACGCTTGAGGGCTGCTTTAACTCGCTAAACTTGACAGCTTTGCCATCTGAGTCAACTAAACCTCTATAGTGAGTCTTAACCCCTTTTCTCTCTAATTGTTCAAAACAGTAAGCGCCCATAAGGCACAGAGCAGCCCCTTTGCCGTCGATGTGATCAGGCATTTCTCCCCAGTCAAAAACGCTATAGCGATCTGAAAAGACGAATCTGCCAATGCCCATGGCTGTTCGGGTCGGTTTCTTGATTACTTCGAGGTCTTTTACGCTGCCCATGCTGCTGTCCCTATTTATCTTTAGTTCTAGCAGAATATTCTATTTTAGCTTATATCAATTTAGTCTTCGCATTCATATGTTAGCCACAAAACAAGGGGTTATACATCGATTAAAAATAGAATGAAGTTAAGGTTTACTTTAGTTTCTTTACCGATTCGTTTGCTTTTTCAAGCTCTTTCTTCTTTGCCGCCTGATAATTCTTAACCCTCTCAGCCATCTCGCCATCGCCCAAAGCAAAAATTTTCGCAACAGCAATCGCTGCACCTTCAGGCTCAATAGTTACTACGGAGCCTATTCCGCTTGGCACTCTGAGCGAGGAGAGAATGTCTGCTCCGCCGAATTTTTCATTATAAGGTGGACAAGCGATGACTGGTTTAGAAGTGTTGCCATCTATGAAAGCGCTTAGGGCATTCGAGCGTCCGGCAACAGTAACGTAAACTATCTTTTCGTTTTCGAATTCTTTTATTATTTCAATAACTTTTTCGGGAGTTTTATGCGCAGAAGCAACCCGAAACTCATAGCTAACTCCCAAAAGCTTAAGGTACTTTGCAATTTCTCGGGAAAAATCCAAATCCCGCTCTGAACCCATAACAATTAATGCTTTTCCAGACATGACTGGTACCCAATAATCTAACTAAAAACATGCTAATTAACCAACCTATCTATACTACGTTGGAACAGCAAACAAGCCTCAGCAGACATCATACAACGGCATAGAAGAACAAACTACAAAAAAACACAATTCATCCTCTCCCCAGCAGGTTGGAAGGTCTTCTTGCTGACTTCTTGATAAACCTAACCACTACCTATGTTTTCAAAAGAAAGAACATTAGCCAAGCAAACCGAGCAAGAGCTTCGTTAACCGTTCAGCTGCCGTTTGAACTTCAGCGGTTAAACCTTCACTAAACTCTGTACTCTTCGGTTCAATTAATAGTAAAGCAATTTTTGCTCCAGTCGCCTGCTTAACGTAATCGCAGAAAATCCGCAAAGGCAACAAATGCGTTGTAATCGCCGAAAAATCTCCCATCTTTTCAGCATCGACCAAGCTGGCTTCCCCTGGATTTAAACCTAAAAAGGCAGCATCAATCAACAGCACATGCGTCGGGTTAAACTCCTCTATGTCTAACAGGTAGCTCTCTGGGACAGTTTCGCATTCGAGCAGGAAAACGGTTTCTGGCAACTTACCCTTTAATTGTTCAACGATTTTTAATCCTATATAATCGTCTGTGCGTATGGGGTTACCAATGCCAGCTATGACAACTTTCTTTGCATCTACGAACCACTTTTTAAGCTCTTTTTCGATTCCTTCAGCCATAGAAGCACCAGTACAAGTGAAGGAGTATTAAAGGTAGAAAAAGTTTACCACATACATTATAAAAGAACTGAGTTAACTAATTTGCAGTAAGTGTTTGACACCATGTAGCGATTTGTTTTTCAGATTCCTCTTTGTTAGCTAAAGGATTAACTATTGAGAGCTCTCCGATGCAGTTAGAGTTTGGCATTAATGCTTTAGTTTGCTCAATAGCCTGCGGTTTTTTTCCTCCCTGCGCAAAGAAAACGGCAACTTTCTTGCCTGAAAGATCGTTCTTCTTTAGGTAAGTGAGGATGGCGGGGCTTGGTCGTCCAGCCCAGACAGGAGTTCCAACGATTATTAGGTCGTAGTCGGCGGGTGATTTTGTGGTTGGGGCTATTTTGGTTTCTTTGCCAAGCCTAGCAGCAAAACCGCCACTCAGAAAGCCAAATGCGCCGCTTCGCTTTTTTAGGTCGATAACTTCTTCGATGTCCGCGCCGATCTCTGCCGCTATGGTTTCAGCGACGAAGCGTGCGTTACCAGTTCGGGAATAGTAAACAACAAGACTTTTCAATTTTAATCCCAGCCAACAAGCTGTATTGAAAAGCAATCGCTTATAAGATTTGCCTTGAAGACAATGAACCAGGTGAACAATAAATAAAAAAAGATTGCCCTTAAGAAAAATGGGCTAAATTAACGTTTTACTGTGCTGATTAACTGTTTTTCAGCGTTGAAGACTTCAACAGTTAACGGCATTTGTCCGACTGCAAAGTGTGTTGCGCATCCGAAGCATGGGTCATAAGCTCTGAAAGCCATTTCAACCATGTTCAGTATGCCTTGGTCAACTTTGCCGTTGTGGATTAAGCCTTTGGCTGCGTCGCGTATGCTCATGCATATTGCTGGGTAATTGTTTGTTGTTGCAACGATTAGGTTTACGTCTTTGACGAGCGCGTCTTTGTCTAATGTGTAGTGGTGAATCAACGTGCCTCTTGCCGCTTCCACGATGCCGACGCCTTCGCCTGGTTCGCCTGGCGTGTTGCGGACGTTTGTGCTGGTGATTTCTGGGTCTTTAACTAGTTCCATGGTTCTTTCTGTAGCGTAGAGCAGCTCGATTAGTCGTGCCCAGTGGAAAGCTAGTGTGCTGTGGACTGGTTTGCCGCCCAATGTCTTGTACATCACTTCGTATTCTGCCTGCGCTAAGGGTGTTGCCATGCCGTCAGAAGCGTTTAATCGTCCAAGTGGACCAACACGGTAAACTCCGCTGTCTGCGCCTGCAACTTGGCCTTTCCAGCCGACTGCTTTAAGGTATGGGAATTTGCTGTATGTCCATTCTTCAACGTGTTCGCCGATGTGTTTGAGGTAGTCTTTTGATTCGAACTTTAGGAATTCTTTTCCGGATGGGTCGACAACGCGGATTTTGCCGTCGTAAAAGTTGACTTTGTTGTTTTCGTCAACTGTGCCCATGTAGTAGGTTGGCATTGTGTAGGCTTGGCTTTTGATTAGATCAACGTATTGGGTGTTGCCTAAAACGATGTCATGGAAAATTTTAAGCGTGAACTGTGCGAAGTTTACGCATGAAGAAGCCATTTGTTCGATTTCTTGCCTGTTTTCTTCGCTTAGTGGCTTCGAGATTCCGCCTGGTAATCCGCAGACTGGGTGGGTTGCTTTTCCGCCGATTATTTCAGTTATTTTTTGTCCGTATGCTCTGTGTTTTATGACTTCTTTTGCAACTGGCATACCGGCTTTCTCGATGACGCCGAGTATGTTGCGTTTTTCTGGCGGGGCGTCTGGTCCAACTATGAAGTCTGGGTCCGCCGAGGAAGTAGAAGTGGAGTATGTGGTCGTAGATGTAGTAGCCGCTGTACATTAGCTCGCGAAGTTTCTTAGCGGCTGAGGGTGGTTCAACATTGAATGCTGCATCTAAGGCTTTCACTGCTGCAAAATGGTGAGCTACGGGGCAGACACCGCAGATTCTGGTTGTGAGCTGCGGCATTAGTTCTGCTCTTCTGCCAATGCAGAATTTCTCGAATCCTCTTAGTTCTGGAATTTTAAGGTAAGCGTTTTCTACTTCGCCTTTGTCGTTGAGGAATATGGATACGTTTCCATGTCCTTCAAGACGCGTAATTGGGTCTATAACTATTTCTTTCATTTTTTAATCACCTTTCTTTTTAAAATTGAAGCTGGAAGCGAGTACATGTAGAATGTGCCGACTGGATCTTTCACTTGGCTAAGCAACATCTTCAATCTCTTTTTCAGTATATTTTGCTTTGCCTGGTTCACCATCATACCCAAGAATTGAAGCTAAAGCAGTAATCATTGCTGCACCTTGCTCTGGCACGTTCGGAGCTGGACCACCGCAACCTGTGCAGGGCATGTCAACTTTTAAGCATTGAGCGCCGCAACCGCTTCTGGTTGCAAGTCCCATGCAGAGGATGCCTTGTTCAAGGAGGCATTTTTCTGGTTCGGGAGCTTTCTCGTAGACTCGGTAGATTTTGCCGATTTTTTTGTTTTCGCGTTTTCTTGGGCATTCGTCGCATACTGCTTTGAGTGGTGCGAGTACTGAGCCTTTTGGCGGTAGCTTGTTGCTTGCTATTGCGTCTACTGCCGCAGCGATTAGTTTGACTGGTGGTGGGCAACCTGGCAGGTAATAGTCTACGTCAACTGTTTGCGCTAAGGTTTTTACTGTGTCGTAGAATTCGGGGATTTTTAGAGTGCCTTCTTTAACTTGGGTTTGAGTTTTAGGTGTAGTTGCTTGTGGGTTAATGTTTGATTTGTCTTTTATGTAAACTTGATCGAAAATTTCTTCTTTGTTGTTCAAGTTTGCCAATCCAGGTACGCATCCTTGGTGGGCGCATGAACCGAACGCAACAAGGGTTTTAGATTTTTGCTCTCAAGTACCTTTGCCATGTGCTCTTGTTCTGAGTTTCGTATTGAACCGTTAAAGAATGTTATGTCTATATGACTTGTCAGGCATCGCTTCGACATCTTTGTATTTGATGTCGATGGCTACTGGCCAAAAAACTATGTCAGCTAACTGTACTACGTCAAGGATTTTCTCGTTTAGGTCTAAGACGGCTATTTCGCAGCCGCCGCAACTTGCAGCCCAGTAAAAGGCTATTTTTAACTTGTTTTTACTCATTGTTTGTTTACTCCCTCAGTTACTTGTTTTAGTATTTTTGATGCGTTTACTCGGAGTTCGTTGAAGGCTAATTCTTCTGGCGCCATGCCCATTGCTAACCCGAGTAGTTGTGGGTAATGGAGGATTGGAATGCCATAGGTTTCATTAAACATTTTCTCTATTCGCAACTCGTTTGTATCATACATTATGTGGCAAAACGGGCAAATCGTGATTAACGCTTGAGCATCAACCATTTTCACGTGGTTTAGCTTGTCTCTGGCAAGTTGCAGTGCAATTTTGTCGCTGACTCCGACGCTTGGTGCTCCACAGCATTCTGTTTCATCAATGTAGTCTAGGCATGTGGCTCCTGTGGCTTCGATGAGCGTTTTTAGTGTTTGTGGGTCTTCTGGGTCGTCAAAGCCGATGTACTCTTTGGGTCTTAGGATGTGGCAGCCGTTGTGTTCAGCGACTTTAAGCATAGTAAGCGGCTTTACGACTGAGGCTTTTATTTTTTCTACGCCAACATCTTCCTTTAAGCAGTTGCAGGAGGTGTTTTGTTTCGATGGTTCCTTTAAATTCTAATCCTACTTCTTTGAGGTGACAGTTAATTTGTTCTTTTAATGCTTTGTCTTCTTTTAGAATTTTGTTAACTTTCTTTAATGTACCAGCGCAACCTGGGCACAAAGTGTAGAATATTCAATCCTTGTTGTTCTGCCAACGCCAAGTTTTTCGCCGCTAAAATAAGCATAGTTTCATGGCTTACTGGATCTAACGGTAAACCGCAACAATTGAACTCGGGCATTTCAACCAGTTCAACGCCGAGTTTAGCGAGCACTTTGCGTGCGGAAATCTCGTAAGCTGAAACGCGGTACGGGATAGCGCATCCAAGAAAAATGAGGTACTTATTGCCCACTGGGTTGTCCTCCAGCTGGTTTTTGGACTGCTTTCAACGAATTTTACGCCTTTGAGCGCTTTCCGCACGTTCTCCGGATTGCCTTTCGGCAGAGGCGGTAAACCTTGGGATTCACGTTTTTTGATTCTTAACTCAGGAATCTTGTAAGCGTAACCTGATTCAAGCAGGCTTGCGGCTTGCTCTTTGAAAACTTGAGGTACACAGCCATTTTCCGCCGCTAAATTGCGGAATACCCGGATTACGCTTGCCACTTCAACGTCTTGTGGACAGCGGTCTGTGCATGTGAAGCAGGCTGCGCATAACCATAATGTGTCGCTTTTGAGCACGCGGTCACGAAGGCCAAGTTGAGCCATGTGGATTAAGGTTCGTGGACGGTAACTATCGCTGTATCTTGCAACTGGACAGTCTGAAGTGCATGTTCCACATTGGAAACATTTGAGAATTTTTTCGCTTCCGTGCATTTTAAGCAGTTCATACTTAAATTTCGGGTCTAACTCGGAAGCTCTTATAGGCTCTTTGTCTGATGCTGTTACTGCTGTCTCAGTCATTTGAATTTCACTTTGACTGGTTTCGATAGCACCATAATGTGCTTATTTTACTCACAATTCCCAAGTCAAATAAATAAAGGTTCAGTCAAGCCCTAAAGGATTCTTCCGTAATTTACGTGCATTCCTTGTTTTTTATAAAAATGTTTTGGGTTAGTAATTTGGGGTTTTGGCTATCTTTCAATTGAGCTTATGCTGCTTATCTTACTTTACGGTCGATTATTCTTCCGTCAGCGGCGATCAGTTTCACGTCTAAGGGCATGTTGCCGACAGCATGGGTTGCGCAGCTCAGGCACGGGTCAAACGCTCGGATTACTGCTTCAACGCGGTTTAGCATGCCTTCTTGGAGTTGTTTTGCTTTAACGTATTTTTTGGCAACTTGCGTTATTGCCATGTTGTAGGCGAGGTTGTTGTGTTCCGTGGCGATGATCATGTTGTTCCATGTGATTAATCCTTGCGGGTCAACCTTGTAGTGGTGAATCAGGGTGCCTCTTGGCGCTTCAGCCACGCCGACTCCTTCATAATTGTTTACCATTGCTTTGGATGTAACGTGTTCGGAGAGGATTTCTGGGTCTTCAAGCAGTTTCTTGGCGGTTTCAACGCAGAACAGCAACTCTACCAAGCGTGCGTAGTGATAGTGGAAAGTGCTTTGAACAACTCCGTTCTTACCCAGCTTCTTGAATTCTTTTAGTTCTTGGTCTGCAAGCGGTGTATCGCAGTGTGAAGCAACGTTAAGTCTTGCTAATGGTCCGACTCGGTAGGCGCCATCTGGGTAACCGATTGATTTGAAGTATGGGAACTTCATGAAGGACCATGGTTCAACTGCTTCACCGATAAATTCATTGTACTTTGCAGGGTCAACGCATTCCGCCACTACCTTGCCATTCTTGTCCATTATTCGGATTTTGCCGTCGTAATGTTCAAGTCCGCCGTCAGGAGTCACCAAACCCATGTAGTAAGTTGGGAAGTTTCCGAAGTTTTCTACTTCCTCATCAAAGTTTTCTAACCATTTCTTGTACAAGGCTAATGTTTTTAGTGCGATGTCTAATGCTTCAGGCAGGTTAGCTTTCAGGTAATCTGCTTTTTCCTTGGTTAGTGGCCATTTGGCTCCTCCTGGAAGAATCCATTCGCTTGAGTGTATTCTTTTGCCAGCGATTTTCTCGATTAATTCTTGACCGAATTTTCGAAGCTTAACACCTTGCAATGCGAGTGCAGGCTGTTTTTCTATTAGACCGAAAATGTTTCTTGTTGCAGGGTCTGAGTCCATGCCTAAAAGTAAGTCTGGAGCGCAGAGATGATAGAAGTTTAATGCGTGTGACTGAATCATTTGGCCCATGTGCATTAAACGACGTAGCTTTATGGCGGTTTGTGGTGGGCTAACTCCGACGATTGCGTCGCATGCTTTAGCTGATGCTAGCAGGTGGCTTACTGGGCAGATTCCGCAGGCTCTGGATGTTATGCTGGGCATCTCGTAGAATGGTCGTCCTTCAGTGAATTTTTCAAAGCCTCTGAAGTCAACTACTTGGAACCGTGCGTCTTTTACTGAATCATCGTCGTTTAGGAAGATGCTTACTTGGGCGTGCCCTTCTATTCTTGTAACGGGGCTGATTACGATTTCTTTACCGTTTTTTTCTGTTTTAACCATATTTTGATCTACCCTCCATGTTAGGTGCTCGACCAGCCAATAGCTCAGTTAACACGTAGTTAATCAGGTCTGCAGATGGCGGACACCCGGGAATGAAAAAGTCAACTTTAACAGCTTCGTGAAGTGGATGAGCCTTAATCAAAAGTTTAGGCACATCGGTTGGGATTGCAGCGTTCAAATCAGACTTTTCCTTGTATGCTCGTTCCAGCACTGCTTGATCACTGTGACGCCATGAATTTCTCAATGCGGTAACGTTTCCTGTTACGGCGCAATCGCCAAGTGAAATCAAAACTTTTGTTCGAGCTCTTACCTTCTGAAGCATGTGCAGTTGCTCTTCGTTTGCTATTGCGCCTTCGATGAGTGTTACGTCAACGTTTTCTGGGAAATTCCTTTATGTCAGCGATTGGGCTGTAAACTAACTGTATTTTCTGGGCTAAATCAACAAGTCGCTCATCTTGGTCTAGGAATGACATGTGGCAACCTGAGCAGCCGCTAAGCCAAACGGTGGCGACTCTAACTTTTCCGGTCATTTGCGGTTCCTCCTTTCCAAGATAAACTCGGCAATATCTTTACGCTTGGTGTGTTCGATGGGTTCTGCTTCAATGTAGATTGCTCCTACAGGGCAAACTTTTGCGCATTTGCGGCATGAAGTGCATGAGCAAGAATTAGCCCAGTGTTCATCAAGATCCATGATTACCTGAGAGTCTTTACCTCGCAGCTTAAGGTCAAGCGTGTGAACGCCTTCAATTTGATCACAGATACGAATGCATCGAGTACACAAAATGCATCTGTTGCGGTCAATGACTAAGAAGTCATGAGTTAAATCAATTTGATCATTGCTCCAGTTTCGCTCAAACATGACATGGTCAACGCCCAGCTGGTTTGCCAAGGCTTGCAGTTCACAGTGGTCGTTAGCTACGCAGACTGAGCAGATGTGAGTTCGCTCAGCAAGAAGCATTTGCACAACCATCTTGCGGTGATCTTTAAGCCTGTCTGAACTGGTTGTAATTTCCATTCCTGGTCCTACTGGTGTTGTGCAAGCAGGGAAAAGCTTTGGTGAACCGCTAATTTCAACTAGGCACATGCGGCAGCCGCCATACGCAGTTAAACCTTCTAGGTTGCATAATGTGGGAATTATGATGCCGTTATCTTTAGCAGCTTTCAGAATGGTGGTGCCTTCAGGAACTGAAACTTCAACGCCGTCAATTTTGAGTTTAACACTTGAAACGATCATGTTTATTCTTCCTCCTTAGCCTTCTTGAAGCATTTACCCGCTTCACACTTCTTTTCAACGATATGTTTGATGTATTCATCTTTGAAGTATCGAAGAGTAGTTATAACTGGATTAGGAGCTGTTTGTCCAAGACCGCAAAGGCTTGCATCCCGTATGAAGACACCGGATTTTTCCAGAGTAGCGATATCTTCCATTTTTCCGTCGCCTGTAGTGATTTTGTCGTATATTTCTTTAACTCGGGCTAAGCCTGCTCTGCAAGGAGTACATTTGCCGCATGATTCGTCTACACAGAATTCGGTGAAGAACCTTGCAGTATCAACCATACAGGATTCATCGTCAAGTACCACGATACCGCCTGAACCCATAATTGCTCCAACTTTTGTTAATGACTCATAGTCGATTGGAGATTCAAGCAATGTTTCAGGTAGGCAACCGCCTGAAGGACCACCTACAAGGACAGCTTTGAATTTTTTTCCGTCAGGAACGCCACCGCCGATATCGAATACTACTTCTCTAAGTGTGATTCCCATTGGCACTTCAATTAAGCCTGGATTGTTAACTTTCCCAGTTAATGAGAAGCATTTGGTTCCACTGCATCTTGGCGTGCCCATCTTTGAGAACCATAAGCCGCCGTTCTGTATGATTAGCGGTATGTTGGCTAAGGTTTCAACGTTCTGTATAAGCGTTGGTTTCTGCCATAAACCAGAGTTTGCTGGGTATGGTGGACGTGGACGAGGCATCGCTCTGCGACCTTCAACTGAGGCAAGAATAGCTGTTTCTTCTCCAGCTACGAATGCGCCTGCGCCGAACCGTAGTTCAAGGTCAAACTTGAATTGAGTCTCCAAAATATTATCACCCAGCAATGACATTGCTTTTGCTTGAGCTATAGCTTTCACTAACGTTTGAATGGCTAATGGATACTCGGACCTAATGTAAATGTAACCTTTTTCTGCTCCAACAGCATAAGCGGCAATAAGCATGCCTTCGATAATAGCGTGCGGATCAGCTTCAGCTAAGGTTCTGTTTGCGAAGACACCTGGGTCTCCTTCGTCTAAGTTGGCAACTATGTATTTGGGAGAGTTGTGTGCCCTTGATACAAGAGTCCATTTTTGCCCAGTTGGGAAACCTGCGCCGCCTCGACCTCTAAGACCGCTGGTTGTAACTTCGTATATTACGCCTTGCTGGCGTCATTGTTGCGAGACATTTAGCTAGGGCAGAGTAGCCGCCTGCAGAAATGTAATCTTGAATTCTTGAAGGGTCAATTTTTCCAGCATTCCGCAAGACAAGTCGATGTTGCTTTTTGAAGTAAGCTTCATTTTTGTACAGCATTTCTTTAACTGGTAAACCAAGAACTATGTGGTCACGGACTATTTCTCTCACTGCTTCCGGAGTAACGGTTTGGTAAAGGTAGTCTCCCGGTTCAATTAGCACTGCTGGACCGACAGAGCATGTGCCGATACAGCCTGTACGGGCAACTTTGCATTCCTTATCTACGCCGAATTCTTTTACGGCATCTTCGAATGCTTTTAGTACTTTGAAAGCTCCGAAGGGAACACATCCGCTTGAACAGCAAACGTTAATGCGGTATTTGTAAGCTTTTTGAAAATCAAGTTCTTGCTCTGTTATTTTTTGAAGATCAGACTAGTTTCAGCTTTAATTCCTCCAAGTACGTTTTTTATTTTTTCTATCACTATTTCTTTTGTGGCTTTACCTATAACTTCGTCATCAACCACAATGTTTGGTGCCATAGCGCATGCACCGATGCAACGTGTAATTAATAGGGAAAGTTTCCCATCTGCAGTCGAGCCTCCACGTTTGACACTGAATTCTTTTTCAACTGCCTCCATGATTTGTTCAACCTCTTTCACATAGCAGGCAGTTCCTAAGCAACCTGTCACTATATGTTGGCCCGGTTTTTTAAGTTTGAAGAAGCTGTAGAAGGTGGTTACACCGTAAACGTGGCTCGGAGGGATGTTAAGCGACCCAGAAATATCCATAAGCAAATCCTTATCTAAATAACCGTAAATTTCTTGGGCACGATGCAGTATTTCTAGAAGAGCACTTTCTTGATAATTATGTTCTTTGAGCACTTTTTCTAACAACAAACGTCTATTGTCCATCTCAGACAATCATTTGATCCTCCTTTGATTTTAGCGGAACCATTTTTCCTCAACGGCACTACGGAAAAATCTACTATAAAAGGGTTAAGGAAGGACTCAGGGAAATTTTACCGAAAAACATGATAAATCACAGAAAACGGTGGAAACTGTCATACCATTAATGCTGTGAAAATGCTATAGATTGAAAAGTAAATGATTGCTGATTCCTTTTCTGTTTTAAGCCAATTTATTGGTCTATTTGTGCATTTTTAGCAAGAAAATCGCTTACATTAAGCAAACGGGATAAACATAAAGAATGCACTCAGTATCAAAAGAAAACTTTACCGATTTTAAAAAGTAAGGCTGCAGCTGTCTTTGGTTGTTCTTGAGCTTCGTTTTTGTTCTTCAGAAGTCTCTGCAAACTGTATTTTTTCTGTCAGCAACTTTCGGAGAAATCTTCGGTCGTAGGCATCGACCCTCAACTTCTATATTTTTGAGGTCTAAAACGCCTTTTACTGTGCCGTCGCTTAAGTATTCAAGGTTGAAACCCATTTTCTTTGTTAGGCTTAAAGCTCGATAATTATCTGCTTAACATTATTGCATAGACGTTTTCAACGCCTTTTTCCTTAGCTATGTCAAGCACGTAATCAACCATTTTGGTGCCTAAGCCTAAACCTTGCCAGTAGTCAGTTACAATGAAAGCCATTTCACCGCTTTTTCCATCTGGTTCCATGCTGAGGCGGGTTACTCCCAAGTATTTTTCTTCGCCCATTTTCCGACGACTTCTGCGACAATGGCTATTTCTCGGTCGTAGTCAATGTTGCAGTAGCGTACTCGAACTTCATGTGGAGTATCTTTAAGTATTTGGAAGAATCGGTAGCGGATTGCTTCCTCAGAGAAACTTTGGAACATCTCAAGCCACATGGGTTCATCTTCAGGTTTTATAGGTCGCAACAGCACTTCTTGACCATTTTTAAGAGACCACAGCATTTCATATTTTTTGGGGTAAGGACTAATCACCATATGCTCATGAGGTTCAAATTTCTTGCAAACATCATCTTTGTTGATTACTATTCGTGCATCAAGGATACAAGCTTCTTTCTCATTTACCAACAGTGGATTGATGTCGATTTCTTTTATCTGCGGAAAATCAGTAAGCAACTTAGAAAAAAGAAGTATAGTTTCATCAAGCCGTTTAAGATCAACGGGAGGTGTATTACGGTATCCTTTCAAAAGCTGGTAAACCTTGGTTTCCTCCATCATGCGGCGTATAAGTGTTATATTTAACGGCGGAAGCCCGATTGAATAATCCTTGAAAGAGTTCCACGCCTATCCCGCCCATGCCGAACAAGATCACTGGTCCAAAGACAGGGTCAGTTTTTCCACCGATTATTACTTCATAACCATTTCTTCTCAACCATATGTTGGACTGTAACACCGATTATTTGTGCTTTCGGATTGTAGGCAGTTGCTCTTTGAATTAAGGTTTCGAAGGCTTCCCGCACCTCATCTGCCGAATTTATGTTTAAGATGACTCCGCCTGCTTCTCTTCTGTGGACAATCTGAGGTGAAAGAATCTTTAAAACTACAGGGTAACCCATTTCTTGTGCCAACTGCAACTGCTTCATCGACGTTGTTGGCGACAGCACTTTTTAGGACTGGGAAATTGTAGTATTTGAGTACTTTTTTTGTTTCTTCTTCGGTTAATGCTTCACGGTTTTCAAGCGCGGCGTTTCTTAATATAGCCATAATGGGGCGTTTGGGTGGTGAAGCATCAACGGGTAACTCTTCAGGAGTTTCATAAAGAAGTTCAAGATTGCGCTGGTAAGTGTACATGTACATGTATGTTTTGATTGCTTGTTCAGGCGTGGAGTAGGTTGGAATGTTGTTGGCGTTGAAAATTTTGTTTGCCTCTTGCACGGCATCAAAACCCATGAAAGAGGTGAGTATTGTTTTGTTCTGGTAGGCTTTGCTGTGAACAAGTTCAACTATGCCTTTGGCTATCTCAACTGGTTCTGAACCTGCTTGCTGAGTAAAAATAATTAGTACTCCATCAATCGTATCATCGTTGAGGCAAGCTTCAACCGCTGCTTTATAATAGTCAGCTTTTGCATCTCCAAGAACATCAATCGGGTTGCCTTTGCTCCAGAAAGGAGGCAAAACATTGTTAAGCATATCCATTGTTTTGTCGCTCAGTTTAGCCAATTTTCCGCCTTGAGCAATCAAAGCGTCAGTAGCCATTACCCCAGCTCCGCCAGCGTTAGTTATTATGGCAAGTCTTGACCCTTTCGGCAATGGTTGAGTCCCTAAAACTTCAGCTGCATTGAACAAATCATTTATTTCTTCAACCCGAACTATGCCTGCTCGTTTAAAAGCCGCATCATAAATGTCATCTTCCCTGTAAGCGAACCAGTGTGAGATGCAGCGGCTTTTGCACTTTCAGGGAATTTGCCTGCTTTTACAACGATTATGGGTTTGGTTCTTGCAAAGTGTCTTGCGGCGCTCATAAATTTCCGTGCATCCGTTATTCCTTCCACGTACATGATTATACTCTTAGTTTTCGGATCAGAACCAAAATAATCAATTAAATCGCCAAAGTCAACATCAATCATTGAGCCAACAGAAACAAAGTTACTGAAGCCAATGTTTTCGTGGATTGCCCAGTCAAGGATTGGATGAGCCTAAAGCTCCACTTTGGGACAGAAAAGCAATGTTACCTGGTTTAGGCATCTTATCCAAAAAAGTCGCGTTTAGATTTATTTTTGGGCGGATTATGCCAATGCAGTTTGGACCGATAACTCGAATGCCATATTTCTTTGCGATTTCAAGAATTGCTTCTTCCAAAGCTTTTCCTGCAGGACCTGTCTCCTTGAAGCCTGCCGAAACAATGATGACACCTTTCACTTGTGCCCTTCCACATTCTTCCATAACGTCTGGAACGGTTTTGGCAGGCGTAGCAATTACGGCTAAATCAACAGGTTCAGGAATCTGATCAACTGTTTTGTATGTTTTAACTCCTAAAATCTCGGGCTTTCGAATATTCACAAAGTAAACTTTGCCAGCATAACCCAGTTGAGTAAAATTTTTCACTATAGCATACCCAACTGAACCTTCAACGTCACTGGCACCAATGATGGCTACATTTTGAGGGTTGAAAATCTTGTCAAGATTTAATGTAACCATTTCTTAATTTAACCTCTGAGTTAAGGGTCGTGCAACAGCATAAATAAGCTTGTTGCGTCTTCGTTTTTCTTTGATGCATTCAGTATTCTAAAAAACAAAACTGATGCTTAAAGATTACATAGTTCGGCTAACTTGACATTTGTGGAGCACTTTCATTTCTTTAATTGTTAAGATCCAGCAGAACTTCCTTTATTGTCCGTAATCTTTCTTCTAAGGATTGATGACGGTAGCGAGTACATGTAGAAAGTTCCGATTGGATCTTTGATTTGGCTTATTAGATTCTCAATGTCTTCCTCAGAGTGAGGCTCCTGTTCTCCTTCCAACCCGAGTATAGAGGCTAAGGCGCTAAGCATAGCTGCGCCCTGTTCTATCGAGTTCGGGCAAGGCCCGCCGCATCCTGTGCAGGGCATGTCAACGGTTAAGCACTTAGCTTCGCATCCGCCGCGAGTAGCTGGTCCCATGCATATTATTCCCTGTTCAAGCAAGCACTTTTCCGGTTCAGGAGTCTTCTCATAAACGCGGTATATCTTCGAGATTCTTTTATCTTCCTTTTTTCTTTGGCATTCGTCACACACAGACTTCAATGGTGCAAGCACCGAACCCTTTGGAGGCAGTGCATTTTTCGCTATGGCTTCAACGGCGTTCGCTATTAATTTAACTGGAGGCGGACAGCCGGGAAGGTAGTAGTCCACCTCAACAGTCTGATCTAAAGTCTTCACAGTGTCGTATAATTCTGGAAGCTTCAAGACGCCTTCTTTCACTTCAGTCTTGGTTTTTGGCAGCACTCTGCCTGGATTGGAGGTGGATTTGGTTTCCAAGTAGACCTTGCTGAAAATCTCTTTGCGATCATGGAGGTTTGCCAGTCCTGGTATGCACCCCTCTTGAGCGCAGGAGCCGAATGCTACAAGCGTCTTGGACTTTCGTCTTAGGAGTTTAGCCATGTGTTCTTGTTCTTCGCTTCTGACTGAACCGTTGAAGAAGCATATGTCTATGTATTTATCAGGCATGGCTTCGACGTCTTTGTACTTGACGTCCATGGCTACCGGCCAGAACACTATGTCCGCTATTTGCACCACATCTAATATCTTCTCGTTTAAGTCCAACACGGCTATTTCGCATCCGCCGCAACTTGCAGCCCAGTAGAAGCCCAGTTTCAATTTCTCTTCAGCCATCTGTTTTTCCGCCTTAGCACACTTGCTTTAATATTTTTGAACAGTCAACTCGCAATTCATTGAAAGCTAATTCATTAGGCGACATCCCCATTGCTAAGCCCAGCAATTGAGGATAATGCAGAATTGGAATACCATAGACTTCATTGAACATCTTTTCAATACGCTGCTGATTCGTGTCGTACATGATGTGACAGAACGGGCAGATCGTTATCATAGTTTGTGCATCTACTGCTTTGATGTGGGTCAACTTGTCCCTTGCCAACTGCAGGGCAACCTTGTCGCTCACTCCTACACTCGGGGCGCCACAGCATTCGGTTTCATCCATGTAATCCAAGCATGTGGCACCAGTCGCTTCGATCAGCTTTTTGAGTCCTGTGGGGTTTTCCGGGTCCTCGAACCCTACAATGTCTTTCGGCCTCAAAATGTGACAGCCGTTGTGCTCCGCAACCTTGACGTTCGATAGAGGTTTGATCACTGAGCCCTTTATTTTTTCCAGGCCGATATCTTCGATCAGCACTTGCATCAGATGCTTCGCGTTCACCGTCCCCTTGAACTCTAAATTTGCCTCTTTCAAATTACTGTTTATTTCGTCACGCAGAGACTTATCCTTCTTCAGCATACTTGTTGACCTTTTTCAAAGTTCCTGCGCAGCCTGGGCAAAGCGTCAAAATATCCAAACCTTGCTGCTCTGCCAAAGCCAAATTGCGTGCTGCCAAGATAAGCATTGTTTCATGGCTAACGGGATCTAGGGGAAGCCCGCAACAATTGAACTCGGGCATCTCGACAAGTTCAACGCCTAGTTTTCCCAGAATTTTCCGAGCCGAAATCTCGTACGCGGATACGCGATAAGGAATTGCGCATCCAAGAAACAGGAGATACTTATGTTCACCCATCTTACTCACCGTTCTTCTCGACGTGTTTCAGAAAGTGCACCCTTTGCAGAGTCTTCTTGATGCTTTCAGGATTGCTTTTAGGCAAAGGCGGGAAGCCCCAGAATCTCGCGTTTCTTCATCCTCAACTCCGGAATTTTGTATGCATAACCAGACTCCAGAATGCTTGCGTATTGGTCCTTGAATACCTGAGGCATGCAACCCTCTTGAGCCGCAAGATTTCTCAAGACACGAATGACGCTTGCTACTTCAACATCCTGAGGGCATCGGTCTGAGCATGTGAAGCATGCCGCGCAGAGCCATAAGGTGTCACTATGCAATACTTTTTCTCTCAGGCCAAGCTGGGTCATTCGAATTATCTGTCTGGGCCTGTAAGTGTCGCTGAACCTCGCGATAGGGCAATCTGACGTGCATGTTCCACATTGGAAACAGCGCATCAGCTTTTCACCACCCGTGCATCTTTGAGATTTCATGTTTGAATTTAGGGTCAATTTCCGACTGTCTTTATCGTTTCTGTTGTCAAGTTTTTACCTCCTTAATCGTTAACGGGCTTGGTCCCAATTCCTTGATCTCTCTCACCATGTCACGGACTACGGCTGCGAATTTGTCTCCTTCGCTTGCTGAGATCCACTCCAACCTGACCCGTTTATTCTCGATACCGAACTCTTGCAGGACTTTTTTCAAGAGAGTTATCCTTCTTTTAGCTTTGAAATTTCCGTTGATGTAGTGGCAGTCTGAGGGCAAATGGCAACCTGCAATGAGCACGCCGTCGGCACCATCTTTGAAAGCTTTTAGGACAAAGGCAGGGTCAATTCTGCCACTGCACATTACTCGAACAATTACAATGTTCGGCGGATACTGGATCCTACTTACACCTGCTAGGTCCGCGCCTGCATAGCTACACCAGTTGCAGAGAAAACCGATTATCTTGGGTTCAAAACCGTCTGAGGCAGTCATCGTTTTTCCTCCAGCAATGCAGCGTCGATCTGTGCAAGAATTTCTTCGTTCGTGAAGTGCCCTAATGTAATGGCTTTGGTTGGGCAGGCTGTGCCGCAGGAACCGCACCCTTTGCATACTGCTTCTAACACGTGCGCAACGGGTTTGCCGTTCTTAATTTGAATTTCAACCGCTCCATAGGGGCACATATGCTCGCAAATCCTGCAGCCACTGCATAAATCTTCGACTACACTTGCAATGGTTCCTTCCGTCTCAAGTGTTTTCTTCGAAAGCACCGTTGTGGCTCTGGAGGCAGCTGCACATGCTTGAGCAATGCTTTCGTCTAAGTACTTTGGTGAATGCGCCATACCACAGAGAAAGACTCCGTCAGTGGCAAAATCAACGGGTCTGAGCTTCATGTGCGCTTCCAAGAAGAACCCATCCTTCGTCAGGGGCACCTTCAGCATCTCTGCCAAGTGCTTGTTTCCGGGATTGGGGACTGTTGCTGCGCTTAAAACCACCAAGTCAGGTTCTAGTTCGACTTCCTGTTTTAAGACTGGGTCCCAGAAGACAGCCCTGAGCTTTCCGTTGTCTATTGTGATGCGTGGTTTTCTTTCCTCGTCGTAATTTATGAAAAGAGTGCCTTTTGCCGCCGACTCGCGGTAGAAGTCTTCCTTAAAACCGTAAGTTCTCATGTCCTTGTAAAGAATGTAGACCTCCGTTTCCGGGTTTGTTTCTTTGATTTTGAGAGCGTTTTTTGTGGCTTGTCCGCAGCATATTCGTGCGCAATTCGGTTTTTCCTTGTTTCTTGCTCCAACGCACTGGATCATCACTACGCTTTTGGCTTTGAATTGGCCTTTGGCGAGGGTTTTTTCCAGTTCGTGCTGCGTTATTATCCTCGGGTCTTCACCGTAGTGGTATTCTGTAGGCGTGTATTCCATGGCGCCTGTGGCTACGATAATTATTCCGTGTTCGAGTTCCTTCAGCATGTTTAGCTGCTTTATCTTGGACTTGAAGTTGCCTACGAACCCGTAGACGTCTAAGACCTCTGCATCTGTGTAAATGTGAATGTTTTCGTTTTGTCTTAACCTGCTCGATCAGGTCATGAAGTTTCTTTTGGGGATCAGTCTTCTCCCCCAGCAGGTAATAGATGTTGCGCAGGTGACCGCCCAACTCCGGCTCCTTCTCGACAAGGTGTACTTCAAACCCTTGCTTGGCGAGCTCTAATGCCGCAGTCATTCCTGAAACCCCGCCGCCTATGACTAAGCCAACTTGAGTGACGTTTATGAGGGGCTTCTTCAAAGGTTTCAAAAGCTTGGCCTTAGCAGTGATTGAACGCACGAGGTCCTTGGCTTTCTTGGTTGCTTCTTTCGGTTGGTGCATGTGGACCCAGCTGCATTGGTCGCGGATGTTCGTCATTTCAAACAAGTACGGATTCAATCCAGCTTCCTGCACCGTTTCCTTGAATAGGGGTTCATGAGTTCGCGGAGTGCACGACGCCACAACGACACGGTTAAGCTTGTTCTGCACAATCTTTTCTTTGATGAGCTTCTGTGTGTCCTGTGAACACGTGTAAACGTTCGCTTCCGCATAAACGACGTTGGGCAAAGTCTTGGCGTACTCCACAACCTCGGGAACATTCACCACTCCGCCTATGTTGATTCCGCAGTGACAAATGAAGACGCCGATTCGAGGTGGCTCTCCTAGGAACATCTCTTTCCGGCGGGTAACTTCGCGGCTGTAACTTGAGTTCCTCTGGCGCTAGCTATTATGCTCATAGCTTTGGCTGCAGCCCCGCTTGCTTGCGCCACGCTTTCTGGGATGTCTTTAGGCGCGGAAAAAGCTCCGCAAACGAATATGCCTGGTTTTGACGTGCCCATTGGGGCGAACGTTTGAGTTTCGCAAAAATTATATTGGTTAAGCTGAATTCCCAGAACGGTTGCGAGTTCTTTTACATTTTTCGGAGGCTGCATTCCTATGGACAGGACTACCATGTCGAACTCTTCGGTTACGGGCGTTTCATCTTTGACGTAGTGAACAAAAAGGTTACCAGTGGCTGGGTCCTCGGTGATCTGAACCGACGCGTGAACGCATAAATCTTATGCCATACTCTTCTTCAGCTCGGTTGCGGTATTCGTCAAATTCCTTTCCATACGAACGCATGTCCATGTAAAAAATTGATGCAGCGAGCGGCGTGGGCGTATGCTCCTTTGCTATCACCGCTTCTTTGATTCCATACATGCAACAAGCTGCAGAACAATATTTGTTTCCAACCTTATAATCCCTTGAACCAACGCATTGAACGAACGCAACTCTTTTTGGTATTTCGCCGTCTGATGACCGCAAGACAAGCCCACCGTAAGGTCCAGAAGCACTCAATATGCGTTCGAATTCGATGCTGTTAACCACGTTTGGGTAGCGTCCGTACCCATATTCAGTTTTGAGCCTTGCATCGAAAGGTTCGAAGCCCGGCGCGAGTATTATTGAGCCTACCCTCAGTTTGACTTGGCTGTCTTTCTGGTCATACTGAATTGCACCAGCCTTACAGACTTCCTCGCAAGTTCCGCATCCGATGCATTTTTCGCGGTCGATCAGGTACTTCAGCGGTACAGCCTGCGGATATTCAACGTAAACCGCGCCTTTCCTGTCCGAGCCCTTCATTGAAAGAATCAACCGCTTCAATGGGGCACTTTTGGGCGCACAGACCGCATCCGTTACACTTTTCCTCGATTATGAAACGGCTCTTTCGTCGAAGTCCAACTTCAAAGTTCCCGGCTTGGCCACTCAAATTTGCTATCTCAGCGTTCGTCAGGATTGTGATGTTCGGGTGTCTTCCGGTAGCCACAAGTTTGGGCGAAAGAATACACATTGAACAATCGTTTGTAGGAAAGGTCTTGTCAAGCTGGGCCATCACACCGCCGATGCTGGGTCCTTTATCTATAAGGTACACTCTGAACCCTGAATCAGCTAGGTCAAGTGAAGCCTGAATGCCCGCAACGCCGCCGCCGACAACCATTACCGCGCCGATTTTCTTGTCAACCATCTGCTATTACGCCTCCAAAGCCTTATAGAAAGGCGTGTTCCCTTCAATGTGATCAACTGTAATCATGTTTTTTCTCCGCATTGCAACAATATGCTTGAGAACATCGCTCGGTTTCAGCTCGGTGGCCGCCGCCAGATCCCTGATCGGCAACGAGTTGTTCCTCGTTAAAACATGAATCTTGTGACGCAGGAATTCGGCTTCAACTGCCTCGTCGAGAAGGTCCTCAAATTCCTCTTGAAGGACTTTTTCACCATAGACATTGCTTTTTTCGGTTAACTCCCTTTCCTTGCCAACTAGATACTCTTAGCCTGAAACCTGCGGCAACATCTATTGCAGCCGCAAGATTCTCAATCATCTTCGGGTCTGGTTTAGTTCCAGATAAGGGAGACGGACCCAGCTTCCTTATTCGTTCCGTAAATTGCGTAACTACTTGGGCGAATCTTTGACCTTCCGACGCTGAAACCCATTCGAGTTCTAACCTTTCTGAACCCAAGCCGCTCAGCGCCAACAGTTTTTTGAGCAGTTTAATTTTTTTCTCTTCGTAAAGATTTCCTTCCGAGTAGTGGCAGTCGCCGGGGTGGCATCCCAAGACAATGACTCCGTCGGCGCCTTGGGCGAAAACTTGCAGAGGAATCACCGGGTCTATTCTTCCGCTACACATGACTCTTACCACTCGAATGTTAGAGGGATACTGAATTCTGCTTACACCAGCTAGGTCCGCGCCTGCATAACTGCACCAGTTGCAGAGAAAACCGATTATCTTGGGTTCAAATTCCACTATCTTAAGCCCCTCCTAGCGCAGACGTTGCTTCAGCGATAATTTGAGCGTCGCTGAAGTGCCGCATGTCAATGGCTTTTTCAGGGCAACTTGCAGAACACACTCCACAGCCCTTGCATAAAACATCGTTTACCCTTGCAACTCCATGTTCATCCTTTCTTATGGCGCTGTACGTGCACAGTTTGACGCATGTGCCACATCCGGTGCATCTGGTCTCGTCAACACGAGCCGTTATTGCTTCGGTTCTAACCTTTCCTAGTGCCATAGGGATGCCTGCCCTTGACGCAGCAGCGTAGGCTTGAATGATGCTTTCGGCGACCGTTTTGGGTCCATGAGCGGTTCCACATAAGAAAATGCCATCTGTCGCGAAATCGACGGGTCTGAGTTTAACGTGTGCTTCCAAGAAGAAGCCGTCTGCCCCTAACGGAACCTTCAGGAGCTTTGAAAGTTCGGCCGCGTCTTCCGATTTAACGAGTGGGGTAGATAACACTATGAGGTCGGCATCCAGCTCAAGTACGTAGTTGCCCAAGATGTCATGCACCTTAACTGAGAGTTTGCCGTTTGCATCTGAACGCACCTCGGGTGGACTATCATCGTCGTATCTTATGAATTGCACGAAGTTTTGCCTAGCCTTCTCATATTGCTCTTCGAAGTCTTTGCCGTATGCTTGCATGTCTCTGTACAGTATTGAAACTTCGGAGTCTGGAAGCATTTCCTTGATTATCATGGCGTTTTTAAGTGCCATGGTGCAGCATATTCTGGAGCAGTAGTTTCGTCCGCCCACTTTTCCTTCTCTCGCACCGACGCATTGAATCATAAGTATGTTCTTTGGCTTCCCAAGTTTTCCTTCTTTCATGAGTTTTTCAAGCTCGAGTTGGGTTATGACGTTCCTGTTTTCGCCGTAGCAGTACATTCCGTTGGGCTTAAAAACGTCGGCTCCTGTGGCAACCACTATCGTGCCAGTCTTGAGTTTTTCTTCCTGCTCGTGCGCTAAATAAATTTGAGTGTAAATCTTGCGGTTGAGGGTTACTTCGAAGTTTCCGATGAAACCATCAACACGCTTCACAGTAGAGGACGTGTAGATTTTGATGTTTGGGTTTGAGCGCACGGACTGGATGTACTCGCCAAGAACTTCTGAACTCAGCTTATCGCTCGGATACAGCCTGTATAGTTCGCATAGTTTCCCGCCGAGTTCTTTGTTTTTCTCTACCAAGCTCACATTAAAGCCTTGGTTAGCAAGGCTGATGGCCGCCGTCATTCCTGAAACTCCACCACCGATGACGAGTGCTGAAGGTTGAACCTCAATCTCAGTTTCCGTCTGAGGTTCGAGCAGCGCAGCCTTGGCGATAGCCATCTTGACCGTCTCTTTGGCTTTCTCTGTGGCCTTTTCGGGCTCTTTGGCATGCACCCAGCTACATTGTTCACGAATGTTTGCCATGTGAAACAGGTACTTGTTCAGGTTTGCTTCTTCGCATGCAGCCCTAAAAAGTGGCTCGTGTGTTCTGGGAGTGCATGAAGCCACCACTACTCTGTCAAGGTCATATTTCCTGATTGCCTCTTTAATCTTGTACAGTCCTTCAGATGAGCATGTGTAAAGATTGCCTTCGGCATAGGCAACATTAGGCTGAGTTCTTGCGTACTCTACGACTGCGGGCACGTTTACGACGCCGCCTATGTTGACGCCACAGTGGCACACGAAGACGCCGATCCGCGGCTTATGTTTGTCGCTCACTGTTTCCGCTCCTTTGATGTCAACGCGATGGTCTCTGCCGCTCTGGCAGCCGCTCCGCTGGCTTGGGCCACACTCTCAGGGATGTCTTTGGGACTTTGGCAGTATCCGCAAATGTAAATTCCCGCGGAAGTTGTGTCCATGGGTGCCGTGAGCAGGTCCTTAGCTTTGAAGAAACTAGCATCATCAAGTTCTATTCCCATTTCTTCAGCAAGCCTCTTGTTTTCTGTCTTCGGGATCAACGCGGGGCATAGCACGACGAGGTCGGCATCAAGCTTTTTCATTTCGCCACTCTTTGTGTCTTCGTAGTGGATCTGCAAGTTCTTTGTAGTCTGGTCTTCAGCTATACCGCCTGGATGCGCTTTGATGTATTTCACGCCGTATTCTTCTCTTGCCCTGTCGACAAATTCCTGGAAGCCTTTCCCCACAGCTCTCATGTCAATATACATGATGTAAGGTTGAGTTTGCGGAGAGTGCTCTTTCACGAGAATTGACTCTTTAGTGGCATAAACGCAGCATACTGTAGAACAGAAAGGGAATCTGCCATGCAGGTTTCTTGAACCCACACACTGAACGAAAACGACGCTCTTAGGTTCTTTTCCGTCTGAGGGACGGACAAGATGCCCTCCAGTTGGGCCGGATGCACATATTAGCCTCTCGAACTCCATGGAGGTAAGCACATTTTGGAATCTGCCGTAACCGTACTCGCCGATAGCCGATGGATCAAAAATGTCAAAGCCTGTAGCCAAGATTATTGAAGCTACATTCAAGTCTATTTCTTCAGGTTTTTGATTGTAGTCAATGGCCTTAGAAGGACAGACCTTCTGGCAGACACCGCAAATTTTTCTCGAAAAGTAAAGGCAATGTTCTGCATCTATTGTGGCGACGAGAGGAACAGCTTGCTTAAACGGCATGTAGATAGCTTTCCTCTTTCCTAATCCCATGTCAAACTCGTTCGGAACCTTAACTGGACACTTCTCCATGCAAGTGCCGCAGCCTGTGCATTTGGAGAATTCTACGTAGCGAGGCTTTCGAAGGATTTTCACAGTGAAATTTCCATTTTCACCTTCAACATGCTGGACTTCTGAGTATGTAAATAGGCTGATGTTCGAGTGTCTGAGACACTCTATCATCTTTGGAGCAAGTATACAAATGGAACAGTCCAAAGTTGGAAAGGTTTTGTCAAGCTGGGCCATGCGTCCGCCTATGCTGGGAGTCTTTTCAATAAGATAGACCTTCGTGCCTCGATTGGCCAAATCCAATGAGGCCTGAATGCCCGCAATTCCACCGCCGACAACCAGAACTGACTTGGAAATGAGTTAGGCCCCCATATTTATGCTGGGTAAACGAGTGTATTATCTAAGGCTAAATATCTTGTGGCTATTACTCGATTTTGAGAAGTTGTTGTGCCAGCGACTAACTCCAAAGCCTCTCTCCGCGTATGAAAATGATGTGCGAAAAATTAATAAATCCAGCAGATAACACCTAAACGGTGTTCAAATGCCAGTAGCATATGTGCTGGCGAAAATAGAAGCCGGCCAAGACAAGCAGGCGCTTGAGACGATAAAGAAAATGGTTGGAGTAAGAGCGATCACTTTGACCTATGGCATATACGACCTGCACGTTGAAGTCAAGTTTGACACAATGGAAGAACTTGACGAATTCATTTTCGAAGAAATACGCAAAGTTAGCGGAATTAAAGAAACGGTGACCTTAGTGGTTCCATCCAGGGGAGTGTGAAATGTCCATAATAAGCTGCCGGGAAATACACTTCAACCAATGTACCAGTCCAGGTCAAGTTGACGATTTAATTGACAACGTCAAGCAAATAATTGAAAAAATGAAACTCCCCACAACCTACAACGTGAAGATTTTTAAAAATGTATTTTCTTGCTGCGGCACAGGAGGCCTTGACTTAATCTTAGAAGTCATCGGACCAGACGAGGAAACATTGAAGGCTATCGACTTGAGAGCCACGTCCAAAGTCCTCGAGTTCTGCGAGAAGCAAGGCTACGGCGTGGGTTGCTATCATTCCCTCGGAAAATTTGAATTAATAGAAAAATAGCACAGATCATTCTAAAGCCGCTTCTTCTTCAAACGCTCGCCAAAGAATCTTTTAGCGAGAAGCATGCGCGCACATATGAAATAGTGAAGAAAGGAATTGCAATGATTCGTGAGGGCAGAGAAATCTTTCGCATGACAATTTAGGAAAGTCTGCTGCTGGGCGCCTGTAATAATAAATTTAGGGTACGTTGAGGGATATTATTAAGGTGTCATCGTCGACCTGTTCAGTCTTGAATCCTATTCTATTACACAGGTTCAGCATCTTGTAGTTATTAGCCATGACGTAACCGTATATTTTCTCTAGATGCTTATCCTTCGCTATTTCAATCAGGGAACCCATGAACTTGAGACCTAGCCCAAATCCTTGCCATTGGTCACCAACTAAAACAGCATACTCACCGCTTTTTCCATCAGGGTCTATGATTAATCTTGCAACACCAATTATTCTCCTGCTATCTGGAAGCTCCGCTACTATAGCAATTTCTCTGTCATAATCCAAATTACAGTATCGGGTCAACATTTCATGAGAAAGCTCCTTTATAATTTCAAAAAATCGGAAACGCATTGTTTCAGCAGAAAGCGATTTGAAAAGCTCGTTGAATCTGCCTTCATCTTCAGGTTTTATCGGCCGAAGCCGCACGAGGGTTTCATTTTTCGTTTTCCAATCGGAGACATACTTGCTTGGGTAAGGAGCGATAACAAGGTTTTCATGAAAACCGATTTCCTGCGTTATACGTTTAATGTCTAGGATAATGCGTGCATCAACTGCAACAGCGCTTTTTTTGTCCACAATCAAAGGGTTTATGTCAATCTCTTTGATCTCAGGAAAATCAATTACAAGTTGAGAAAACTTTACCAAGATTTCCTCGATAAGCTTGACATTTAGGGGAAGTCCCAATGAAGCTGCATTCTTGTAGATAGCCGTGTCCTCTATCAGCCTTCTTGCAAGCACCTGATTTAAAGGCGGGAAACCTATGCTTACATCCTTGAATAAGTTGGCATCCGTTCCACCCTTGCCAAAAATGATCACAGAGCCGAACTGAGGGTCTTTTTTAGAGCCGACAAGCAACTCGTAGCCTTTCTTGCGAACCATAGGCTGGATTGCAACGCCTTGAAACTCGGAGTTATCACCAAGCTTTTGTATCTTTTTAGCTAGTTCATCAAAGTAAGCTTGAACTTCCAACGTGGAGCATACGTTCAAGATGACGCCTGCGATTTTGGATTTGTGTGTAATCTGAGGAGACAAAGCTTTCATAACCACTGGGAACCCGATTTTAGAAGCTAAAGCTTCAGCTTCACCAGGAGTATTTGCAAATAGGGTCTTGACGGTCGGGATTTTATAAGCCTCTAAAAACTGAAGAGACTCAGATAAACCAAGAACCTGCTGCCCTCGACAGTAGGCTTGCTTTAAAATAGATTTGAGAGCGGCTGAATTTGTTGGCTCTACGAAAAGTTGTTCAGGTGTTTGGTAAAGAAGCTCCAAGCCTTGAGTATATCGGTACATGTACATAAAGGTTGAAACGGCTTGTTCGGGCGTTGGAAAAGTTGGAATGCCGTGTCTTTGTAGAAATCTTCGCGCTTTTCGGCATCCAGAATTCTTCGCCCATTAAACATGTGAGTATGGGTTTTTTTGTTTGCTTTGATAATTCTGTCACTATTTTTGCTATAGCTGAAAGGGTCGGCCGCTGTTTGAGGTGCATAGATTAGTAGAAAACCATTGCTATTTTGATCTTTCAAACAAATGCTATAACATCTTTAAACCTTGCCGGTGTAGCTTCCTCGAAAATGTCGATTGGGTTTGCAGTAGTGCAGTATGGAGGCAGAACATTCTTTAAAGCTTGCACTGTTTCCTGACTTAGCTGCGATAGTTTTCCACCCTTAGCGATAAGTTGGTCTGTAGCCATTATACCTGGACCACCAGCATTAGTGATGATTGCCAAGTTAGGCCCCGTAGGATTTTGCTGCATCGCCAATGCTTCTGCGCAGTTAAATAAATCAATCATGTTTCTACCCTGACTACTCCAGCACGCCTAAACGCCGAGTCATAAATAGCATCCTCTCCACCCAAAGAACCGCTGTGAGAAAGAGTCGGGATAACAGTTTCCTGAAAGCGCCCAGCTTTGACAACTACTATAGGCTTGGTTCTGGCAAAGCCTCGTGCTGCGCTCATGAATTTCCTTGCGTTTTTTATCGACTCAACATATAAAACGATGCTTTTAGTTTGCGCATCGGCTCCAAAGTAATCTATTAAATCGCCAAAATCCACATCAAGCATTGACCCCGTGGACACCACGGCGCTGAATCCAACTTGAGCTTCTGATGCCCAATCTAGTGCGGAAGCACACAAAGCAGCGCTTTGGGAAATAAAGGCGATTTTTCCAGAACTTGCTCTGTCATTTGCAAATGTAGCGTAAAGGTTTATTTTCGGTCTAATTACTCCGAAACTGTTGGGACCTATAATCCGCATACCATATTTCTTTTGGCAGCGAAGGATTCGCTTTTCAATAAGAACACCTTCTTCACCGACTTCTCTGAAACCTGCAGAACATATTATAATTCCAGAAACTCCAGCCTTACCGCATTCTTCAACAATCTGTGGCATAGTATGTGCTGGTGTGGCAATTATGGCTAGATCAATTGTCCGAGGGATTTTACTAATGCTTGGATAAGCAGTTATTCCCTGCACCGTCTCCCTAAACGCGTTTACAGGGAAGACTGCACCGTTATAACCTACTCCTATTAGATTCCTTAAAATTTTGGCGCCTATGGAACCTTCCCTTTCACTGGCACCGATTACTGCTATCCGTTTAGGATTGAATATTTTGTTAAGTTTTTCGATGCCCAGTTTTAACCACCACTTAAGAAAACAGCTACCACCTTGTATATGGCTACAAGTCGTTTTAAAACTTGTTAGTTTCCACCGAAATGTAAGAGGAATATAAAAGATAAGGGAGCGAAGGAGAAGGTTTACCAGATTTTTCCTGTAATAGAAAAGAAGGAAAAAGCGTTAGCTCAAATGCTTAAGCGGGCGGCGAACAGCAAATTCTTGTTATTTGCCGAAGTTTAATGTCTAATCCTCAGTGGCAACTGCTAATTCTAGACGAGCCTTCATTGGGTTGGTGCCAATCATCGTGGAAAAAGTGTTAGATATTATACGCACTATTATCGAGAAAGGAGCAACCGTCTCGCTGGTTAAGCAGAACGTTCACGATTCATTGAATGTGGCTGGTATAGGCTATGTTCTAGAGGAAGGAAGATTCGTTTTAGAAGGAAAAAGTAGGTAACTTTTATCTAATAGTCTTATAAAAGAATGTATCTTAGTCTTTGAAAAAAGCGAGGGAACAAAAATGGTAGAGGACAAATACTGGAACAAAAAAATCGAAACCATGCCTACTAAACAACTAAAGGTATATCAACTTAAAAAATTAAGGGAACAGGTAAAACGTTGCTACGAGAACAGTGGTTTTTATAAGAAAAAATTTGACCGCGTAGGGTTGAAACCTGAAAACATACGTTCACTAGATGACCTCCAGAAAATTCCTTTCACGGTAAAGAACGATTTACGCGATAACTACCCGTTCGGCATGGTTGCGGCTAAATCTGACGAAATAGTGGAGATTCATGCTTCAAGCGGTACGACTGGAAACCCAATAATCGGCGCTTATACAAGGAATGACATGGATGTTTGGCAGGAAGTAATGGCAAGATCCATCTACACGGCAGGCGGAAGACGCCAAGATGTTATACCATCGCTTATGGGTATGGTTTATTCACCGGCGGATTGGGTTTCCATTATGGTGCTCAAAAGGTTGGAGCCAAAATTATTCCTGCAAGCAGCGGAATGACACAGCGCCAAATAAAGCTCATGAAGGACTTGGGCGTTACAATTTTAGCCTGCACTCCAAGTTTCGCAGTTTACCTTGCTGAAACCATGGCTCAAGAAAGCATTAACCCAAGAAAAGACCTCAAGCTTAAAACTGGAATGTTTGGTGCTGAACCATGGTCAGAAAAGCTTAGGGAAAGAGTCGAGAAAGACTTGGGAATTGAAGCTTTTGATTTTTATGGGTTAACGGAGCTTTGTGGTCTAGGCGTCGCCGTAACTATCTTAGACCTTCAGTTAAAGGTGACTTTTTGATGGCTGAAGCGGTGAGGATTTCCGACGGAAAAACCATGGGCTTATACCATGTAACAGTTAAAAACAACGAGAAGACCGTGGCGTTATTTTCCGGACTGGCCTTCAAAAAGTAAACCATTATTGAATTTCTTGATTTCTACAAACCCATGTTTCGTGTCCCAAAACTTTTGCAGCATCATATTTTTTAAGAAGACCCGACAAAGTGTTCCTAGGTGGTTTATTTTGGTAAAACCTCAAAAATATTTAGCTATGATTAAGATAAGCCCAAATATGGCTGCTAAACTGTATGAGCCGTTGATGGAATTTAGCGAAAGCCCAATTAAGGGAGTAACGCTTGAAGAAGCCTTTCAAGTGTTTGGTGAATGGGATTTTGCTCTACTTTTTCAGGCAGATACAAACGAGAATGCTTTGCATTTTGTCGGAGACAAGATTCGCCTGGTGGAAGGGATTGTGCAGACTCTCACTATTCCTATGACGCCAATTAAGGAATATCGCAAACGCTAAAACTGCTTCACCATTGCAAGTCAATAAAATGCTGCCCTACAAATGGGCACTATCCTAAAAATTCCTAATTGAAAAACGGTTATAAACCGAACGGCATTTACTTTTATATCAACTTGGCTAGCGAAGTAGAGCTAATATTCTGGCTCCTTGAATAAGAAGCTGGCAAACCAACAATATTTTTATGTTGGTCTCAATCATAGAATTCAATGCTGGGGTGGCCGAATGGTTCAGGCGACAGCCTGCAGAGCTGTTATATATGGGTTCAATTCCCATCCCCAGCTCTTTGGCATACATCCCCAGTTTTGGATGACCCCCCCAGCTTCTGGCGATTGCCCGCTACGGATTATTTGAGTTTTCTAAGGAGCGTAAGGTTGTCCATTTCGCAAATGTTTTCTTAACCCGTTTTTCTGCTCGTTTGTAATTTTTTAGGAGTAAAAAAGAACATTGTTGACTGTTTACTTAAATATCGCTATGGTCTTGAGTACATGGAGCAAGTTTTAGAGTGGATAAACATGGGTAAGCCAGCTAAGAAGAGTTTTGGGAAAACAGCATTGAAATGGATTTTACGCTTTATTAAATTTAATATTGTAGGCTTCATCGTTTTCCTCATCGGAACCGCCATTTTCCTGCTTACTTTCAGCACTTTGGGGACTTGGGCATGGGTAATAGCCAGCGGCTCTGGAGGCATACTGCAGTTTATCTTAATCAGCTACCTAAACAGAACAAAGATAGGAAAAATATTCTAGCGAACAAAGAAAACAACAAGAAAACAAAGACAACAATAAATAAAAACAAATTCTTGCGAAGAAACGAGGTAGCAGTCGAAGTATAATACCCCGTGAAGCTTACCCTATAAAAATCGACCCTGCGCTGCTTGTCCCTTTATTATTTATTGAAGTTGTAGGCAGTTTCGGTAATGATGCCGTTTTGCATGGAGCCCTGCCATGAAACGATGACTTCTCCTGGTGCAACTTGAGATGTATAGGTTGCCGTCACACTGTAGATTGGATTAGGTACGACTGGGTACCCAATCGTTACATTCCAACCTGTGCTCTGATACAACCATGTTGTATAGCCTACAAGACCATAAGGCGTTATGTCTCCGCCAGTCCACGAGAAACTTGGCATGTACTGCGCCGTTTCGTTATGGTGCGCTTTGATGTACGCCATGGTCATGTCTCGCACTTGCTCCACTGAGGGGTTGGGATGCGCATTATTCTGGTTTAGGCTCATGTAGTAGGTCAAGCCAAAGTATCCGCCGATAATTGCGATGATAAGCACAGCGGCTAAGCCAAGAATTAATGATTTTCGCCTCAAGATTTTTCACTTGCACTAACACAGTTAATGCTGAACAATATATTACTTTTTAGCTTACGTATTGGATCTGAAGGATCAAAGAAGCGCGCATAGCCATTCAGCTTAGATTGCTCTGAGCTTGTTTTAAATAGTTAAACTGTCTTAGTTAATAGTTGGGGAAGAGTGTTGGAAGTACAACGTGTGTGCTTCAATGAGTTCCCCGATCAATGCACGGAATGCCCAGAATACAGTGAAACAAGGCAAGATCAGGCAAGGCAACTGATGTTGCTTTCAGGGGTAGGGATGATGTACCCGTCATACGGGGAAAAAGTCGTCAAAGAATGCAAGCGGTATCACAAGCGTAAAATCGAATATCTGAGGTAGAAAGAAGCTTCGCGCAACCCTGTATAAGCAGCATAGCATAGACAAAGTTGACTGCGGAAACTAAGTTATCGGGGAAAAGTCTCGATTTGTATGTCACTTCTTGGAAGGCGTTAAATACCGCGGGAAATGCTTCTGCACCTCGGTGACGCAAATAGGAGTAAATTCATAAGCATTTTTGGATTTATTACTATTAAGCAGACGGATTAAGTTTGAGGGTGAATAGAGTGGAAAAATGCAATATTTGTGGCGTAGAAATTTCAGAAGAAGAATATTATCTTAACGAAGGTTTATGTGAAAAATGTTATAAGGAAAATTTAGAAAAAGCCGATAAATTTAGAAACGTTGATGCCTAAAAACATCGAGTTTTCCGCTGGGAAGAAAAATTATGTGTAAATTTTATATAGTAAATAAGATTAAAAACAAGAACCATGTATTTAATACAATATTGGCTTAGGCGTTTTGTTGCATGGAGTTTTTCCGTTATAAGCGGCAGTTATTTCCCAGCAACTTTGTCCTTGATGCTTCTTGAGAAACTTGGAGGGCGACGAATTTGAGTAGCGTACCTCCAAAAGTGACTGAAGAGGAAGCGAAGAATGCCAAGATAATTGCTCGACAAGACAGGATTCCAATTTGGGCGCTCTCTTACCTGTTTATCGGCATTCTGGGAATAGGATACATCTTCATCTTCTTTGACATCTTCAACATCAACGTCTCCTTCATACAAACCGCTTTAACTCTTGGATAGGCACATTCACCCACATCCGCGACGATAACAAGCCTAGAAAGTTACGTTGTGCTTCTGAACTTGATAGGCTACGTAATTGGCGCGCTGCTGCTTAGTCCGTTCAGCGACAGGTTCGGAAGAAGAGAAATGCTCATCGTTACTCTCTTGATAACGGGCATTGGTTCCCTTTTCAACGCGTTTGTCACGAATTACTGGGAATTTGCTCTGGCAAGGTTTGTCACGGGCATAGGTGTCGGAGCCGATCTTGCAATCGTCAACTCCTACATTGGCGAGGTGGCTCCCAAGAATGGTAGGGCTCGTTACACTTCTTTCCTGTTTGTTCTGGCCGGAATCGGAACTGTTCTGGCTGTTTGGGTTGGCCTCATATTAACTACGCCAGCCACGGCATTCCCCAACGGTCTTCCATTTGCACTTGCAAACGCAGGAACATTCTTAGCTACAAACGGATGGCGACTAATGTACGGTATAGGCGGCGTCCTCGCTCTAGTAGGTGTGTTGCTTAGATTCGGGTTGCCCGAATCCACTCGTTGGCTTATAACTCATGGGCGCCCCAAAGAAGCCGAACGAATTGTGTCGGAAATGGAAACGCGTGCATTGGAGTCTTTGGAAGAGCTTCCGCCCTTACCCGAGTCAATTCCAATCATCCAGAAACCGCAGCCAATCCCATACACTGAGATACTGAAGAACAAAATGTATCGCAACCGAACAATCCTGCTGTTCCTCGTATGGTTCTTCGGATACATGACAGTTTACATTAACGCGGCAGGGCTCTCGTCGATTCTTGCAGACGCAGGCTTTGGCTTCCCAGAAAACGGCATGGTCGTTGCTTTAGGAATCTTCGGATTCGTTGTTGCTGGCGTGATGGCTTCCTTCCTCGGAGACAAAATGGAGCGAAAACTTTGGCTACCCATTTCTGCAGCCATCACATTCGTCGGCGGAATAATCGTTGCCTTTGGAATCAACAATTTGGGCTTTAGCGGCCTTAGGTGCTTTGCTTATCTTCATCGGCATGGACTTTTGGGTACCAATAAGCTACACGTGGGTATCTGAAAGCTTCCCGACACGTGCAAGAGCAACTGGATTCGCGATGGCAGACGGCCTGGGACACTTAGGCGGAGGCATCGGACTCATAATAGTCGGAGCGCTTCTTACAATTCTGAAATCTGGTTCGGTTGAGTCGATACTCATACTGTTCGTGATAATCGCTATGTTCCAGATAATCTCCGCAATCATCGCCCAGTTCGGACCAAGAACAGCCAACAAGAGACTAGACGAAGTGTCACCCTAAAATCCAAAAAGGAGTCCAAATACGGGATATCAGCGCTTTTTTTAGGGCTTCTTTTTCCCACTTATTTCTTCTCAGCTTTAGCCAAAGCTAAAGAAGCAGAGAAAAAAAATGGTGTTGCCATTTCGTCTTAAATGACTTGCCCAATTAAGCTTTTGATTGATTGCTAAAATACTCTTTTAGCGGATTCCAATACCACTCTTTCCAGCCTTCGGCAGTTTCATCTGCTTGCTCTTCTGGAACATTCGAGTGCACCATAACCAGTTCAGTTCCCTTTGGGACCTTAATTAAACATAACTCTAACCTTGAAGGACCATAGCCTTTTGGAAAATCGGTCGAAGTCCACTCTTGAACGACACGTTTTCCGTCTTCAAGCTCAAGGTATTTCCCAAAAATGTACCCGTCCCAAGCCGTGAATTTGCCTCCGACCACTGCTTTGCCTGTGGCTTTGCTGCCTGTGAATTGGCTGTGTTTTTTTGGGTCAACATAGGCCCCGTAAACTTCTTTGGGAGAGGCTGGAATAATCACTTTTTGCTTTATGGTTCTAACTTTTGCTTTCATAAAAAGTGTCACCTACCAAACTATTGTTGGAAGGGTTTTTTAACTTTAACGTTTAATTACCATTGAGCAAAAAATGGGAAAATGCACGGTCACGAAAGGTCAACGTAGAATTGGCAGAACAATACGCAAGCTTGAGGGAAGCGTTGAACTTAGCGCTAAAGAAAGCAAAGCGAAAGAAGCAAGAGAAAAAATATAAACAACAAACTCAAGCATCCTTAGGTTACTCTGATAACTCGCCAATTCAGAACTTACGCGACCCATCAAAATGGAAAAAAGACCAAAAAACACCAACCTAACCCAAAAAGTAAACTTACTAATTAGTTTTTAACAGGACAAATTTAAGCCAAATTTAAAACGAATTGCTCAGCGAATCGAACGTTCAACAAGTGATGGAAAGAGATTTGGGAATCCAATTTGGGGTTATAGGGGCTTGTTAAACGTTGATTCGCTGAATCATTCTTGTTTGGCTCTGTTGATTCTCGGCAAAAATTAGAGTTCTTAATGTTCTTAAGAGTTTCACAAATAATCTATAGAAACTAATTAAACTATTTGAAGGATTCTTTAAGTTTTTAAGTGGAAACGTCTAGTTTAATGGGAGTTATGTCGGCTTCTTTAGATATTGAAAGTGATTGGAATTTAGGGTTTTTGATAAACGCTTGGTTGTTGTTAAAGCTAAAAATGATGCGTGCAAGGTTGCTGTTTTAGATGTTTTAACGAATTTGCCATTTGCGGTTGAGTGCCAGACATGATTTCAATGCAGGAGCTAAGTTGATGAAGCATTTAGTAACTTGAGAGTTACACGTCAAAAGACTTGGAGGACGTTGATAAGGATTTACCGATTTTTTCGAAGCATTAGATGTTGACCAAAGCATTGAAGACTTCATTAAAGCATACTGGATTTACCCAAGCAAAATACGGTTTGAACTAATCGATATTGAAGAGACGTAGCTTATCGCAGTACCATGTTGACGAATTTTTCAGGATTAAACAGTTCCAAATCCTTATACGTTTGCCCAACGCCGATGAACAAAATCGGCTTCTGAGTCACGTATGTTACGCTCAACGCGGAACCTCCTTTCACGTCAGCATCCACTTTCGTCAAAATTGTGGCGTCAATGCCGACTGCCTTGTTGAATTCTTCCGCTTGCATGACCGCGTCGTTGCCGATCAGTGAATCAACGGTTAAAACAGTTAAGTCAGGACCAACAACACGCTTCACTTTAACAAGTTCATTCATCAAGTTCTGATTAGTCTGCATCCTACCAGCGGTGTCGATTAAAACAATGTTAATTCCATGCGATTTAGCGTGACTTACAGCGTCAAAAGCTACTGCTGCAGGGTCACCGCCATAATTGCTCTTAATGACACGAATGCCTAAACGTTTTCCATGCTCCTCCAACTGCTCAATTGAGCCAGCACGGTAAGTGTCAGCGCCAGCAAGCACTACAGAGTAGCTTTTATCTCGGAAAAACTGCGCAACCTTTGCGATTGTAGTGGTTTTTCCTGTGCCGTTAATGCCTACAAACATTAAGATAAATGGCTCTTTCTTCTTGCGTTTTTCATCCGCCATCTTGAGTAGATCAATTTTTTTGTTAGTTAGCATGACTTCTAAAAGAACTTGTCTGAGGTTTTCCTCAACGATTTTTTTGCGGTCATCGAGACGTTTAACTTGGACGCCGACTAGGCGCTTTTCAAGGTCGTTGCCGATTTTTTCTGCTACTGGAAAAGCCACGTCGTTTTCGACTAGGCTCATTTTGAATTCTGATAAAATAGGGTTTAGGTTTTCAGCTTTAAGTTCTGTTGTTGTAACTTTGTTTACTAAGCCTTTGAAACCTGACTTGAGCTTCTCAAACATCGCTTCAAGGTTTCCCTTCTCTTGCGTGCAAGCAAAGTTTCAAGCCTGCTTCTGCCACTGTTTATTCGGTCAGCCACTTGGGTAAACTGTTGCTGAGCGGAGTTCATGGTTTTTTCCAGTTCATCCAACCGTTCTTTCAGGGTTGTTTTTGCTTCCGGCAGAGTTTTTTCTATTGATACGCCTGCGCCCATTCCGACAATTACCTTGTTTGAGTCTGCAAGTTTAACTTTCACGTAAGCGCTTCCGCCGATTGGAACCAAAAGTTCAGAGTTTTCTTTTTCTTTTTCAATCCCATCCAAGGTCATGTTAGCATAAGTTAAGTCTGTAATAGCTGCGTTCACCATGCTGATGCGTTGCTGCAAGGCGTCTGCAGTTTGCTCTAGATATCGCATTTCCATGCTGAGTTTGCGAAGTTCGTCCTCTGCTTTATTTCTTTGAGCCAAGTGCTTATTCTCCACTCACAATTTTCTTCAAGATTGGGTTCTTAATTTCCTCTGCAGAAACCTCTTGAACATTCAGTTATTTTAATGTGGCATCTTTTTACCCGGTGTCTGCTGCCTATTTCAGCGTAAACTTTCTCCACTGCATGCTCGCTTTTGTCAGCTAACAATTCTCTTACGAATGGAGTTGTCAGCTTTGGCTTATTGATTTCGCCGGTTACTTTGAAAGCTTTCATTTTTCATCTTCCCGCACAACATCCAGCGCATTCCCAATAATAAACATCTCGGGTCCAGTTGTCATAGAACCAGCCACTGCAGCATGTGAATTAGCAAGTAAGCCAGTTCCAACATAAGGAACCCCACAGTTAACTGTGCCAACGTCGACGGGAACTTTGAAAACGTTTTCTAAGATTTTTCTTTCCTCATCCTTTAGCAATGGATGAGCTAATACGCCTTTGTTTGTTGCAACAGCTAAGGAGCCGACATAAGGTAAACCTGCGATTTCGGTTGGCACCGCCTCCACACCTAAGGTTTCGGAGATTTTTTTTATTTCATTTTCTTTAAAGCGTGGATCAACCACTGCGCCCTTGTCGTTGGTTAAGACCAGGTTGCCGTAAGCTGTCTTTTTTGTTTCCATAATTGTGATGTTCCCTTCAAAAGCAGATTTTATTTGTGTTAGTTCTTCGTCTCGGACATAGTTTGGAAGCAGCATTCCGTTCGAGTTTGCGCATGCCAATGCGCCTGCAAGGACTGAGCCGCCGATGGATGTGTAGACAAGCTTGGTGTTTAGCCAATCGGCGAACTCTTGAGCTTTTTCCTTTGGAACCATTCTCGGAATTATCACTATGTTTTCAGTTGCCAGCGAGTACACACTGATGCTTGCGCTCCCAACTATGCTGGATAAGTAAACGGTCAAGAATTAATTTCTCCTAATGATGAACGTTCTAATGGCGAAGTTTCACGCATACTCCTTTTTTTAGATTGTGGTGCTCTTTTGAGAATAAAAAATTGCCTTTTTGCTTGACAAATTGGCATTTTTACTATGAATGTGGTATGGAGGGATTGGTTGAAGTGAAAGCGAGCATTCGGAACATTTGTGATTGATGGCTCGTACAAACATATCCTTTTATTCTTTTTACCCATGATAGGGAAATGAATTATTAAGCTTCAGCTAAGTAAACAGTTACGTTGCCGTCTTTGTCTTTAGCGGCACGAACACGAATCTTTCGCGGAGGTTTCTCTATACCTCTATCCCAGATTTTCTCGTTAACTTCCTGGCTTATTATAAGCTGAGGTAACTCTTCTTCTTCCTCTTCTTCAGAAACCTTCATTTCCAGTTTCATATGCTTTGTTATGAAAGCCTTTATCAACTGCATTGCTCGGGGAGCACGCTTTTTCGGTGGCCTAACCAGCGCTCTCTGCAGAGGAATCGTGTAAGTTCGTTCTTCAACAATTTCTACTTCCCCCTTCTTTTTCTTAGGTTTAACTTCCTCTTCCTCTTCTGCCTCTTCTTTTGCTGGCTGCTCTTCAACGATAGCTTCCTGTTCTGCCGTTTCTTCTACAGGTTCTTCTTTCTCAACGGTTTCTTCTTCACTAAGGTCGGGCATTTCTTCTTCTTCAGCGCTCTGTTGTTGTTCTCCTTTGTCTTCTTTAACCATTTAGCCTCTACTTCTCCTACGCCTTTATCTTTCTGGTTCGCCAGTTTCGTCTTTGCTTAGGGTTATTTCTAACTTTGCCGTCAGTTCGGGCAATTACCCATGTTGGAACACCCGCTGCCTCTTTTCCAGCTTTAGCTAGCCGAAGTTTTTTTGCTGTAGGTTTAACTCGAGCCATATTTTCATATCCTTCTAATTGTTGGTTCTCGCTTCCGTGATTGAAGCTGAATCAATATTCCCTTGAGCTGAGCATCTGACAATGGAATCGGCAACTTACCAGTCTGCGCCATTTCAATCAACTGCAACTCTATTTGCTCTGCAAATTCAGGCTTAACCATCTTAAGGTTATTTAGCCTTTGCCGAGCTTCAGGCGCCAATATCTTGTTTAGCAACGCCTGTTTTTGAGCTTCCATTTGCGCTTCTGCTTGAGCTTGTCTTTGCTCATCACTCATTCTATGCTGCATAGATGATAGTTTTCTTCTGCGGATTTGCTCAAGCTCGTCATCCGACATTGCTTCTATTCGCCTTGATACTTCTTGAGCTCTGGGATAGTCTTAACTATTTCCTTATGCAAGTCCCCAGCAACTTCCTGAAGCAACTTGCGACCTTTAGGCGTCATTCTTCTACCCTGAGGCCTCGCGGTTTGAATTAAACCAGCAGTCTCAAGTTGCTGCAGAATCTTACGGATATTGCTTCCACCTGCTTTAACTGCATGTGAATGTTTAACACCATTATTCTTTCTTCCACCATAATCAGCACGCAGTTTCTCCAATCCGATTGGACCATGAACGTAAACTTTGCGAAGTACAGATGCACTTCGAGTATACCACCAGTTCGGGTTCTGCGGCTGCTTTTCAACATGATTGCCCGTTTTAGCAAAAGTTGCCCATGGAAGAGGCTGAACTTCATCAACATTTTCCTTAAGATACCTAGCTAACCGGTCGATGAATTTTGAAGCTGGAACGTCATGAGGAGTAGTCAAGATTTCTCTAATCCTTTGTTTTTCCTTGCAGTTAAACAATGAAGCCTAATATAAATATTCTCTGAGAGGAATTAGTGCTCACGCAAGATTAAAGCCTCATGCATAAAGAGTAAATAGTGGTACTGAAGCGTACTTGTGCTCTGAAGCGGCTACTTTTTTCTTAAGGTACAAGAATGATGTACTTTGTGTCGCTGAAAGCTTCCAATTGTTTCGTAACGCAGTGACACTTTTGTTCTTTGCACTAAGCCTTTAAACGTTTCAACCATTCATTGAAGAAGTGGAAAAAACACTCAAACAAAACCCAAAGTCGCCACAATCGCAAACGCTATGTTACACCGCGCCATATTTGGAAAAAGCTTTTTCCGCCACTGCTTTGCCAAGCTGACTTGCCTTCTCAAGGTCTTCTTTTGTGGGACTACCGAAGACTGAAAGCGGCTTTTCCACCAGCTCGAAACCCAAAGCAGTTAGTTCAACTGATAGTTTTCGTGTGGCTTCTCCGCTCCAGCCGAAGCTTCCGAACACACCGGCGCATCTGTTTGAAAACTTTTTGGTCTTAAGCAGATTCAGGAAATCGACTACTTTTGGAAATATCTCGTGCTCATATGTGGGCGAACCAACGATTAATGCTGGAGCCTCCACCAAGGCAGTTAATGCGTCGACAGCAGTATCTTCAGAAAGATTGAAGCTTAGAACAGTGCCTCCTGCTTCTCTAACTCCTTTAACGATTGCATTTAAGCACTTTGCAGTCATTCCATACATGGTATCGTATGCCACGACAACAGTTTTCGTGTAAGTACTTTTGCTCCAAGAAGCCCATTTACTTATGGTTTGCTTGGCATTGTCGGTGTAAACTGGACCGTGGCTGGGCGCCAAAACTTTAATTTCGAGGTTCATTTTGTCAAATTTTTCTATGGCTTTCAGAATCCATTCGCGTTGCCCATTGAAGACTGAGGCAAAGTACTTTTGTGAGTATCCGTAAATATTCTGCTTGACCATATCTATGTCGGATTCTAATATGGCATCAGCGGGCAGTTTTTTGAAGGAGCCAAATGCGTCGCAGCAGAACAAAATCCTGTCTTCCACGAGGTAGGTGCTCATGGTTTCTGGCCAATGAAGCCAGGGCGTTTGAATAAACCTCAACGTTTTGTTTCCTAAGGAAATTTCTACTGCTTCGTCCTTTACGATGACTGCTGCAGGGTCGAAACCGTAGAACTTTTTAAATATGGTTTGGGCAATGGGTGTGAAAACCACTTTTGCGTTGGGTGCTTTCTTAAGAAGCACAGGCACAGCACCTGTGTGGTCAGGCTCCATGTGGTTAATGACCAGGTAGACAATGTTTGAGAGGTCTGTCAGTTTGCTAATTTTGTCAAAGTGTTCAAGCGCGTTCTTCTCGTGGACAGAATCAATCAGCGCAGTTTTTTCTGAGCCTACGATTAGGTAAGAATTATAGGAAACGCCCTCGGGGATGCGCCAGAGTCCTTCGAAAAGTGGGGTTTCTGTGTCGTTGACTCCGACCCAGTTGACGTTAGAGGACAACGGAAGAGGCTGGTTATTTGTCACGTCAATAAAACCTCAAGTAACCAAAATGTTGAGCAGCCTGAACAATTTAAGCTTTATGTGAACTGGTTCCAGCTATTCTAAGACTTGGCAGTAACGGCGGCAAATGATTAATAACACGGAAAACGGAAAGTCTGTAACCTGAAGCGTAGCAGAGTGCAGCGGTAACAAGCCAGTCAAATGTGAAGGAGCGCGGGCAAGTTAAATAATTTCTTTTCGGCTGTGGACGCGGTCGCTGTGACGGCTTTGGCAGCGTACGTTGGTGCCTAAATATTAAGCGTACACCAAGATTTTGAAGGCAATAAACACTTTCATTTTTTCATGTAAGAAAAAGAGTATGATGAATTCTTGAGCTTAAGGTCTATTCAGTTGGTTCTACTGCTTTACGTTTCCTAAAAAGAATAAACACGTGACCTCTAACTTCAACCAAAGCAGCATCAGTTTGTTCGGCAGCCTTAGCCGCTATCGACTGGGCTGTATTATCTCCCTGCAAAGCTGCAGGTAAAATTCTAACTTTTACCATTTTGTTCTTCTGCAGTTGCTTCTCAATTTCGCTTATTAACTGAGGGGTCAAGCCGTCTTTGCCAACCCAAATGGTAGGATTCTCGTCTTTCAATACGTGCCTAACATGGCGCTTCATTCTGGTAGTTATTTTGCTCAAGTTCCTTTTGCTCCTTTTTCTTGCTTAACAATATACGAGTCTGGTTGCCGCAGTTTAAACATGTTATTACGATATGAGACGCCCTTTTCTGCTTTATCCTGACCCGACAATTATAACCCTGCACAAGCAGTGCATCGCAGTTTTTGCAGGTTTCACGCCTAAACTCAACGGGCAAACGGATTTTTGCAGCCATAGCAATCTTCCTTGCGGACTTTATATACTGCATGGCTAACTGCGGATTGGTCTTGGAAACTTGCTTTGCCTGCGTAAACAATATTTGAATTCGCTGCCTCGCTATCTGCTTAACACTAGTCGGTTTCATCTAGCCTTCCCAAATAACCATAAGCTGATAAGACCCACACATAAACGCTTGCGTCTAACTTAACGGCTTTTCTTTGAAAGCTCGAATTTCAACCTTTGCAACGCTTCACCAATTTCTAGCGGCTTGTTTCCTAGAATCTGATGAGCTTTGGAAGTTTCCAGCGACGAATCCATAGGCCGTTTAGCAGGCCAATTAAACTGCGAAGACAAAGCAGGATCAATCAGACTCTTATCCAAGCCAAAAGCTTCAGCGATTAATTCAGCAAACTGGAACCTGCTAACACGTGTGGCACCGCAAAGATGAAAGGTTCCAGTTAACCTTCGTTCAACAACTTCCATAGGTCATTTCAGCCAAATTAGTGTTCAAAGTAGGCGTGTTCCACTGGTCAGTAACAATCTTAACACGCTCACCCTTACCAAGCGTATCAATTAGCCAAAGAGCAAAGTTGACTTTTCCAGCAGCAGGAGTTGAACCGTAAATCACGCTTGGCCGTGCAATAAAATATTCTGCTTGAGCTTTTACCAATTCTTCAGCTTTAAGCTTGGTTAACCCGTAATAATTAATCGGGTCAGGCTTATCCGACTCCTTATAGTTACCCTTTTCACCGTTGAAAACATAATCTGTCGAAATATAAATCAAAAAAGAGCCCGCGCTCTTGGCTGCTTCTACAATATTTTTTGTTCCTTCAACATTTATTTTCCAAGCAAGCTCCTTATTCAACTCGCACTTATCCACATCAGTCAGGGTAGCAGCGTGAACTACAACGTCAGGCTTAACACGCTTAAACGCTTCATTAACCAGCTCCTTATTTGAAACGTCAAATTTAACAAAGTTACCACAAACCTGCAACTCCTGAACGTCACAGGAATAAACCTCAAAATTTCTTGCAACAGCAAGCTCAGCTAGTTTGGAGCCGTAAAGACCACTAGCGCCAGTAATTAAGAGTTTCAGTGAAGATCCCCTATTTTCCAAGGCGTCGGATGAAGAATCACTTCTGTAGCAAACGGCGTCCACCAATGCTCATTTTCAAGGTACCAACGAACGGTCGACTCCAAAGATGCATCAAAACTGAACTTTGGTTGCCAACCCAGCGTAGACCTTATTTTTGAAGAATCCAAACTGTATCGTGTATCATGACCAGGACGATCTTCCACAAAAGTAATCAAACTCTCAGGTTTATGCAGCAACGCGACAATTCTTTTTGCAATCTCAATGTTAGGAATTTCGTTCCCAGCTGAAACGTTGTATACTTCTCCAGCATTTCCCTTCTCAAGAACCGTTGCAATTGCTTCACAGTGATCTTGAACGTAAATCCAATCACGAATGTTTTGTCCTGACCCGTAAATGGGTATCGGAAGATCCCTCAGCGCACGGATTATGGTTTTAGGAATCAGCTTTTCGGGAAGTTGGTATGGACCAAAATTATTCGTACAACGTGTGATGGATACATTCAAATTGTAAGTCTTATAGTAAGAAAGCACAAACATGTCAGCGGCAGCTTTAGAAGCAGAGTAAGGATTAGATGGCTTAGGCGGAGTATTCTCCGTAAATGAGCCTTCAAGTGCTTCACCGTAAACCTCGTCAGTGGACACCTGCAAAAGCCTTGCCTTGTGATTATGCCTGCGTATTGCTTCTAAAATTGTAAATGTGCCAACTGTGTTATTCTGCAAAAACACGTTGGGGTCAGCAATGCTCCTGTCCACATGAGTTTCAGCAGCAATGTTTACAACAGCGTCAACCTGGTGGATTAGCCTATTTATAAGCTGCGGATTACAAATGTCACCCTTTATGAAAGTGTACCTTTTGTCATTTTCAATATCATGAAGATTAGCTGGGTTAGCTCCTATGCCAATCTTATCAACATTTATCAACTCATAATCAGGGTACTTCGCAAGTATGTACCTGCAAAAGTTGCTTCCGATAAATCCTAAACCGCCAGTAACTAACAATTTCATAATTCATCACTTATGAGGGGGATAATTCCAGTCCCAAGGTTTACCGACACGTGCATCGTCTTTCTTGCCGTTGACGATTTTGGGAACTATTGTCGGGTCATTCCATGGTCTGCGTTCTTCATCAGGATTAGCAGGGTCATACAGGTTAGTGGTGAAGTACAGCAGCATAGCAGGTTCATTACCGAGTGCTTTGAAGCCATGCCAATAATGACCGGGAATACGTACCACTTGCAGATCTAAAGCGCTTGAGATTATCTCGTTTATTTCTTCTGTTTTCTCGTCAAAGGCGCAAATTTTTATTACTCCTTTTAGCGCCAAAAAATAGTCCGTTTGTCCTTTTAGGTGCCTATGCCACGCACGAATAATGTTAGGATAAGTGAATGAAAGATTTGCTTGTGCAATTGTGTCTTCTGCAAATAAGTCTTTCCAGTCCTTACGCATAACTTCGGTAAAGAAGCCTCTCTCGTCGGGTAACCGACATATTGGTTTAATTCTTATCCCTTTTAACGTTAATATCCCTCGTTTGCTTGCTAAACATATGTTTTAAAAATATTTATAATAGTTGTCATTCTCTCGGGGTTAGACTTCCACTTCCGAGTAATCGCCCACGTGCAACTTGATAGTTCTGTTCCTTTGGTTCCTTGCCACCTTCGCGTTTTTGCCGATTAAACTATCCTCTAACCGCTCCACATCTTTAACGACAACGTTTTCTTGTATAACACAATATTCAAGGTTGGAATTAATAATTTCTGAGCCGCTGCCAATGCTTGTGTATGGTCCGATGAAGGAGTTTTCAATCAACACGTTCTTTCCAATTACGCATGGTCCCCTGACGGTACTATTAACTATTTTTGCTCCCAGTTCGAGCTTAACCCTGCCATCTACAACAGCTGTTTGTTACTGTTCCTTTGATGTCACGCTCTGTATATTCATCCAATATTCTCGCATTAGCCGACAAAATATCATCTTTTTTGCCTGTGTCAAGCCACCAAGAATCCAAGATTTCAGCTTTAACCTTAAAACCCATGTTAATCATTTCTTGAATTGCATCAGTAATTTCCAACTCTCCACGCCAAGATGGCTTTATTCTTTCTATAGCTTGATGAACTTTGTTGGAAAAGAGGTAAGTGCCAATAATAGCAAGGTTACCCATGGGCGTTTTAGGCTTCTCCACCAACTTGATAATGTTGCCCTTATCATCAAGCTGAGCTATACCAAAACTCGACGGGTTCTCAACTTCTTTTAGAATAATAAGCCCATCAAGATGCTCACTCTTAAATTTTTTAACAAACGAATTCAAGCTTTGACCTGTAACGTTATCCCCTAAACACATGACGAAAGAATCCTGCCCCAAAAATCGCCTAGCAGTCTTCACCGCATGGGCTAAACCAAGCGGCTCCTGAGGAATATAGGTAACTTTAAGGTTCCAGTTTGAACCGTCACTAACATAGTCTTTAACAAACTGTCCAGTCTCAGGCGCAGTAATAATGCCCACTTTTTTTATTTTGGTTGCCGCCACCTGATCAAGAACATATCCTAATATGGGCTTGTTAGCTACTGGAATAAGCTGTTTAGCGCAGGTAAAAGTTAAAGGTCTAAGTCTGGTTCCTTTTCCACCGCTGAGAACAAGTGCTTTCATGTTAATCACTAATATGTTGAATGCTTGTTTAACTAGCATTGGTTTTATCACTTAAATAAGTTTACGTTGAAGTTCAGTTGTGGTTGTAGTTGTACAACCACATAGTCCTATTAGCGATTGAAAAGAAATAACATATTAGAGATCGCTTAATTTTAGGTGAATATAAACGAGAACAATATTAAACGTAATGTATGGTCGTCTTTTGCAAACGGGAATAAAATGCAAGTTCACTCGTTCATGCAGCCTTTACTCTAACTCAGTTACACATGCACACATGTCGGCGGAAGTTACTGCGGTAAGTACAGATCATTAGCCAGAATAGCAGAGAGCAAGTTTGCATGGAAATAGATGGAAACTTAACTGAAGACCACTTGATACATTAAATATTCTTTAACAAGAAGTTGTTGCACTGTTTTTCATCTAATTTACTTTGTATGAAGGATTGTCATTAATTTCTCGATGATATTTAGCAGAAAACGCAAAGGTTTACGAAGAGGCCCGAGCACATTAATAATTTCTCGAAGACTATTCAAGTCACCTCTGTTAATGGTTCTGAGTAACTATCGTTGCAGCAATGAAAATAACTACGAAAGCAATTATGCCTATGACTAGTCGTATCGGGTTGGAAAAAGCCAGTTGAGAGATAAGAGCGTATGTTAAGATTGCGGTTATTACTGAAGAAAATAGAATTTTGGCGGAAGATGCCCAATCTACTGATACTCCGAAGTGCTTTTTAATGAAGCGTAAACCTATGAATAAGCTTGGAAGACCGACTGTTAAGGAAGTTACGATTAATCCTATGACGCCGAAGTGAGAAATTAACAGGAACCCCGTGGGAAAACCAATCGCGACTGTAAGAAGAGACAGGTTCATGTTGAATTTTGTGAACCCTTGTCCGTTTAGCAAGTTGCTTATACTCAAATTTCCGAAAGCAGTATAAAGATAAGTTACTGAAAACAATGCCAAAAATAATGGCGCTTCAGCATATCTGTTTTGGTATATAGTGCCAATGCCTGGTTGTGCGAGGGCAATTACTATGGCTGTAACTGGCACGACAATGAGCGAGGCGTACTTTACTGAATATTGGAAGACGTTTTTTAGAGTCTCATGGTCTTTTCTGATAGTCTAGTTTGGAGAATGCGGGAAACAGCATGGTTGTTACGGGAGTAGCGAAGAAAGTGATTAGAACTAGAGAAATTTATGGCTAAGTTGTAGTTGCCGATGGTAGCGTTGTTAGTTACATAGAATGCTAGTATATAGCTGTAGAATACGGTTAGGAATCCTGTAAGGATGGTGCCTATTGAAACTGGTAAACCGTATTTTAACATGGTTTTAATTGTTGCCATTATTTCCAGTTTGCTGTCGGTTGATTTAGGCAGGGATCTGTAGATGGTCCACATTAGGAGTATGCCAGCTAACCCCGCGATTAGGGAGGCTGTTGTAAAACCTGTTACTGCTCCAAGAGTGCCGAAGCCTAAAAGTACTAGTGCAACTATCAAGGCAGTTTTGGCTATTGATTGAATTATTAGCATGAAACTGTAGAGATGCATTGTTTCCATGCCAGTGAATGCGGCAGTTGCTGTGTTCACTAGTGCGCCAGTCAGGATGAAGAAAGAAGCGATTTGGATTAAGGGAACTATTGTGGGGCGGTGCAAGCTTGAGGCTAAGAAGGGGGAAAGGCCAAATGAGAGAAAGGAAAGTGATAAACCTAAGATGATCTCGAACACTAAGCCTGAGACAAAGATGCTTCTTATTTTGGCGTTGTTTTCGGCGTTGTATTGCGCAGAGTATTTTACCATAGCTGAGTTGACTCCCCAGTCTCGGAATGTGGCGATTAGGGTTGGTGCAATGAGGGCAATTGAGTATAAACCGAATTTTTCTGCACCCAGAATGTAAGTGATAAATATGGTGCCTACAGCTGAGATGACTGTAGAAGCAACTAAGCCCCATAGAAGGTTAAAGCCGCCTTTGGCTGAAACTCTCGCCATCTCTGCAGCTTTGGTCATGTGTCTTTCCCGATTGCTGTTAGCTTGTAAGCTAACTGTTGTTTGTGGGTGCTGTTTATCACTTTTGGTTTAATATGGTGGAATCAGCGATAGTTTCGTTGTTCTTGATGTAATCAGTCTGCATTGACATTAGTGCATGCGATTAAAGCCTGCTTGTGATGTTTGGCAGGGGTTATTTGCCCAGGCCTATGGCGGTGAATTTGAGTTTTTCGCTGTATGTTTCGGGGTTGTAGATGCGTCTGCCATCTATAAGTATGGGTTGCTTCATATTTTTCATGAAGTCGTCGGGGCTGAGTTTTTTGAATTCGTGCCATTCTGTGACGATTATGCAGCAGTCTGCGTTTTTGATGCAGTCGATTGCTGAAGTGGCGTATTGGATTTTGTTGTTGAAGATGGTTTTTGCGGTGGGTATGGCGACTGGGTCGTAGGCGGTTACGTTGGCGCCTTCTTTTAGTAGCTGGTTTATTATGGGTATGACTCGGGCTTCTCTCATGTCGTCAGTGTCAGGTTTGAATGCTAAGCCTAAGATGGCTATTTTTTTGCCTTCTAGGTTGCCGAGTTGTTGCTTTGCAGAATTGGATGGCTTTCAGGGGTTGAGTTTTATTTACGTTTTCAACTGATTCTAGAAGTTCAGGAGTGTAACCGAAGGTTTTTGAGGAGGCGATGAGGGCTTTTACGTCTTTGGGGAAGCATGAGCCGCCGTAGCCTAAGCCTGCGTTTAGGAATAAGGGGCCTATTCGTTTGTCCAGCCCCATGGCGGCGGCCACAGTTTTTACGTCTGCGCCAGGGATTTTTTCGCATATGTTGGCGATGGTGTTGATGAAGCTGATTTTTGTGGCGAGCAAGGAGTTGCTGGCGTATTTGATCAGTTCGGCTGTGGAGAGTGTGGTTCTGATTGTTGGAGGCATATTGTTAGCCGTAGAAGTCTTTGTAAAGGTCTTCTAAGGTGTCGCCAGATTTCTTGTCGTATTCGCCTATGACTATGCGGTCAGTGTGCAGTGTGTCTTCGAATGCAGAGCCCTGGCGGAGAAATTCTGGGCTCATGCATAAACCAAAGTCTGCACCGCATTTCTTTTTTGATTCTTTTTCAAGGATTGGTTTGACCAGATCTTGTGTTGTTCCGGGAACAACAGTGCTTTTTATTACTAACCACATGGTATGTGCTTTTTTGTTTTAGCGCTTTTCCAATGTCGCGCGATGATGTTTCTATGAATTGCAGGTCTATGCTGCCGTCTGGTCTGCTGGGAGTTCCCACTGCGTTAAAGGTTAGGTCTGTTTCGAGGACTGCTTTTTCTGTTTGATTAATTAAACATTTTAGATGCCGTTTTGGATGGTTTCTTTTAAGCAGATTTTGAAGGTTGGGTTCATGAAATGGGGGGATGCCTTTGTTTATTTTGGCTGCTTTTTCGGCGTCATGAGTCGAAGCGATGACGTTGTAGCCTTTGCTTGCAAATCCAACGGCAGTGCATAAGCCTACGTAGCCTATGCCTAAAACCGAGATTTTTGGTTTTTTCAAGTTTAATTCCTCAAATTTTGAATGTTAATTTGGATTAATTATTCATATTAAATATATATTGGTTGACATAAGAACGAAAGGCAAGAGGAGACGTTTGATGATTCGCAAAGTTATAATTCCTGCTGCGGGTTTGGGAACACGTTTATTTCCAGCTACTAAAGAGCAGCCTAAAGAGATGCTTCCAATTTTCACTAAGACAGCGCAATGGTGACATGGTAGTGAAGCCGGTGGTGCAGATGGTTTTTGAGCAGTTATATGATGCTGGGCTTCGTGAGTTCTGTTATGTTGTTGGCAGAGGCAAACGGGGAATAGAAGACCATTTCACTCCTGATGCGGATTGTATTAGAACGCTTGAAGGCATGGGCAAAAACGGGCAAGCTTCTGATCTTGGAGTTTTTTTATGAGAAACTTGAGACTTCGACGACTATGTGGGTTAATCAGCCTGAACCGAAAGGGTTTGGAAACGCGGTTTTAATGGCTCAACCTTTGTGCAGAACGAAAGTTGCTTGGTGCATGCGGGGGACAGCTGCATAATATCGAAAGATATGGATTACATAAAGAAGCTGCTTGAGGCTTTTGAGCGGTTTAATGCGGATGCTGCATTTCTTGTGCTGGAGATTGAGAATCCCAAGCAGTACGGAATCGTTGAAGGGGACGAGGTGGAACCGGGAATAATAAAAGTAAAGTCGGTGGTTGAGAAACCTGAAAAGCCCAAGACGAACTGGGCAATTATGGCAATGTATGTTTTTCACCCCATTATTTTTAAAGCCTTAGAGACGACAGAGCCTGGAAAGAATGGGGAAATCCAGCTTACCGATGCAATCCAGAAGCTTATTGACTGGGGCTTGAAAGTGTACGCTGTAAAGCTGGACAAGAGCTATGCACACTTGGATATCGGCAGTCCTGAAAGGTATTGGGAAGCCTTAGAATTGTCATATCAACAGTTTTGTAAGAGACCAAACATATGATGGACAAAATAATCAGCGAAGACCTTGAAAAAATAAAGAGCACCGTTGAAGGAGACGCCTTTGCAGAAAAGAAAGTGCTCGTAACTGGCGGCGCTGGGTTTATTGGCAGTTGGCTTTGCGATGTGCTGGTAGGTTTTGGCGCTGATGTGACAGCTGTGGATGACTTGTCCACTGGAAGAATAAAAAACATTGACCACTTAACCAAAAACGCATTGTTCAAGTTTGTAAAGTCTGATGTTTGCGCGTTCAAAAGTAAGGAAAAGTTTGATTTTATTTTTCATATGGCGGGACATGCGTCTCCTGACGAGTATCAGGCGCATCCAATTGAGACCTTGCAATACTAGTGCTTTTGGCAGCTTTGGCATGGCGGAGTTAGCTAGGAAAAATGATGCTACGTTGTTGTTTGCTTCAACTTCGGAGGTTTATGGTGACACAGAAGTTATTCCCACACCTGAGAGTTACTGGGGAAAAGTTAACCCTATTGGGCCTAGATCATGTTACGATGAAGGAAAGCGTTTTGCCGAAGCTTTGCTTATGGCTTATGGAAGACAATATGGGTTGGATGTCAGAGTTCCAAGAATATTCAATTCTTATGGTCCACGCTTGCGGGAAGATGGGCTTTATGGGAGAGCGATGTCACGTTTCATCTTGCAGGCTTTGACTAATCAGCCCATAACGGTTTATGGCGATGGAAAGCAAACGCGGTCATTCTGCTACATAACAGACACTGTAACAGGGTTAATGTTGCTGGTGATAAGCTCGCAGGCTAAGGGAGAAGTTGTAAACGTAGGCAACACTCAAGAAGTCACCATACTTGAGCTGGCGAAAAAAGTTAAAGAAGCAACCAAATGCAAATCAACCATAGAATTTCATCCGTTGCCGAAGGATGACCCGAAAAGACGCTGCCCAGACACAAGCAAACTGGAGAAGCTTGTTGGGTGGAAACCAACCGTGAGCTTTGAGGAAGGACTTAAGAGAACAATAAAGTGGTTTGTACCAAAAAACGCAGCTCACAGATAAAGCAGGAAACGGGAAAATACGCATAAACTTGCCTGACCCTAACTATGCAGAGTCCCCATTTCCCGTTACAGTTTTCGAGCGTACAAATCACAAAAAGCAGATTTTTTTTAACTAACTTGATGGTTCAAAATTGAAAAAATGATGCAGGTATCTTTAAATATGCTTTTTTGGAGTTTTGTTTTTGTTGGGGGAATTTGGTAACTTTTAAGTAGTTTTGGTTGTTTTTTGTTGTTGGTGATTGTTGTGGAGGAGTTTGTGGTTCGGGTTTTTACTGGGGGCAAGGTTACGGTTCCAAAGCAGCTACGCGAGCGGTTTAGCGTTGGGGACGGGGATTATGTTCGTTTGGTTCTGGTGGAGGTTTTGAAGAAGGGTGACGGCGGCGGGTGGGTTAAGAGGAGGGTGGAGTAAGCAGGTGAGCGCTTTGAAGCATGGGTTGTTTAGGTCGGGGTTTATGCTTTGTGACCGGTGCGTTTCAAACGTTAGCTGTGAGCGTTTTAAGCCTGGAAGTGGGTGTGTTTTGGAGCAGGAGGCGTTTGACAAGGTGGTTTCGGAGTTGACTTTGGAGTTTGATTTGGATAGTTTGGCGGATAAGATTTTGGTTGAGCGTGCGGCGATGTATTTGATTCGGATTATGCGGGCTGAAGCGTACGATGCCACGGTTGGGGTGAGTGAGAAGTCTGTGTTCTGGGGAACTTATATTGGCAGGTTGGATAACACGTTGAGGGGCTTGTTTAACGATTTGGCGATTAGCAGGGGAAAACGGATGAAGCTGGAGAAGGGTGAGGCTTTGCTTGTCAGTTTGGATGAGGTTATTCGCAAGTTTGCGGGAATTGAGCAGAAAAGCGCCCGGACTGTGAATCTGGGCATTAAGACGCGTCGACTGGTTGGTTTGTCTGCGAGGGGTGAGTTGTGGGTGATGTGGAAAAACGATTACCCCCAGCTTAGGTCTACTTTGAAGAGGAGAAGTAAGGTTGGCGGGAAAAAAGCGGAAGCTTCCTAGAGTTGCCTTGGAGCATTTGATGGCTGAGTGCGAGGAGATGAGCAAAAAGACTGATAAAACAGCCGTGGAAATCTTCAAAGAATACTTAGCGCTGATGGATAAGTATAGTGATTACTTTTTCAGTGAACCTTGGCCGGAAAAGTACGATTACAATCTGGCAACCACCTTCACAGATGAAGACATAGCTTTTCTAGATGCGAACGAGGATGATTACGAGGAAAGGTTTGTGACGCTTTGCCTGAAGAAGAACATGTCTTTAGAGGGGTACAATGGGGTCTTCGGAGTGTTCTGGACCCGGCAAGCTTTCCATGCGCAGTTCATCCGCCCTGAACTTAAGCCGATCTCCGATGCGTTTGCTGAGTTAGCTAAAGCCGACAAGAACACCAGAGAAATCCTTGCGAAGTTGAAGGAACAGTTTGAAGACGTAGATTTTATTCATGCCGGTTTGGTTGATGTGCTTGAAGCCGAACGCGGGGCTTCGCCGTTGGATTTGAAGGTGAAGGAGATCCTGGAGTTGATTCACGGTGAGGAGGGCTTGCCGGAGTGCGATCAATACCATTGCAAACTTCTACGTGGAAAACTCGCGTGACGCCCGAAAAACTAAGCTTAATTGAGTGGTCCTTGGGTTTTTGACTGTTAAGAAGCATCGCCATAACAAAAATGACCAACATAAACACCGACGCAAACAAACTAGAAAAGCTGGTAGGATGGAAGACGAAAGTAAATTTTGAAGAAGGGTCTTAAAATAACAATTAGGGTGTTTTAATAAGGATGGGGATTATTTGATGCCTGTGATTTGTTTGATTTCTTCGATTTTTCTCGGTTCAAGTGAAACTTCTAGGCCGTAGCTCGTGATTTTTGGCTTTATGTAGCCGTGCCGTATGAGGTTTTTAATGGCTTTTTTGCAGTCGCCGCGTAAGTGTTTAGGGAGACCTTTAGGGATATTGTCAGCTGAGGTATGTTTGCTGCCTATGTACTTGTCCAAGTACATTTTTCTCAGAATAGTTTTCTCGATTTCTGTTGTTGCGTTTTGATCCATGATGAGACATTAACGTCTTATTTATTTAAGCTTAAGTATTACGTAAATGTCGCATTGATAGGACAGAGCATCACTATGTTTAAATAAATGCGCTGAGAATGAGATAAGAGTGGAATATGAAAATGAGTAATGAAAAAGCGTTAGAAGCTGGACCGTTAGAACGGTTATTCGGTAACGTAGCCTTAGCGAAGATACTAGATTTTTTGGTCACCTTCCAAGAATGGGACTACTCAAAAATGGATATAGCAAAAAACAGCGGTGTAAGTTTCCGCCATGTCCTAAGAGAATTGCCCAAACTGGAAAAGCTGGAAATAATAAGGCAGACAAGAACTGTAGGACGCGCAACAATGTATCAATACAACAATAAAACTCCAACAGGACAAGCCGTGAAAAACATGATATTCGCAATCGGTGCATACGAATCTGACAAAATGGCCCGAGAGGAAATTGCCAAGGAACAATCAACTAAAGAAAAAGCTAAACCCGAAACCATAGTAGCATAAACCGGAAAGCTGTATGCCCTGATTTCGATCAACAAAAACATTTTCACAAACATCGAAAAAACCTAAATTTTGTTGTCTTCGGTGACATTCCGCCCATTTCTTCAAGAATTTTTAATGCCTATGGCCCGCATTTGCTAGAGGATGGACTTTACATTAAAGCGATGTAGCGTTTTATTTTGCAGGCATTGACTAACCAGCCCATAACGGTCTACGGCGATGGAAAACAGACACGAGCATTCTGTTACATAACTGGCACGGTAACAGGGTTAATGTTGCCGGCGGCAAGCTCGCAGGCTAAGGGAGCAAGTTGTAAACGTAGGCAACACTCAAGAAGTCACCATCCTTGAGCTGGCGAAGAAAGTTAAAGAAGCAGCCAAATGCAAATCAACCATAGAATTTCATCCACTACCCAAAGATGACCCGAAAAGACGCCGCCCAGACACAAGCAAACTGGAGAGGCTCGTTGGGTGGAAGCCGAACGTATGCTTTGAGAAAGGGCTAAAGAGAACGATAGAGTGGTTTTCGACGAAATTGAGAAGCCGAAATTCCTAACGCTATCATGGAAAGAAGTGTACCAGCTATCAAATTTATCAAGAAAAGGGAGGCAGCATGAGCACTATTCTATATTGTTTACCGCTTCGAACACTATTTCCAATTTTTCTTCGTCAAAAGTTATCTTGAAATGTTTGAAAACGTCGGTTCGGCCCAGCAATCTTGGGACCTCGTCAGAATCAGCGAACGAAGCCAAGACTTCCAAGGTTGTTTCTTCTATTTTCATTTTGACTTTATGTGTGTAGGCAGGGAGCAAGGTTTTACCTATTCCCATCATTGGACGGTATTCGCCCCTGTACAAGTCTAAGCCTATAAGTTTAGCGTCTGATTTTCTGAAAAGAGACAGGTCTGCTCCTGAGTCAACGTAGACTCTGAATGTGTACCATTCATCTTTGGCTGATTGTAAGAAAACTCGTGCTGTTGGCCGATTAATTGTGCCTGTTTTTGTTGGTTCAGGTGTATATTTGAAGATGTAGCGTTTCAAAGGATAAGTTCGTCCGCAGACTCTATGTAGTAAATTTCTATGTTCTCGAGGCTTTAGCTTAGGATACTTTTTTAGCGCTTTTTGAATTGCTTCCTCGGAGGTTGTTCCTTCAGCTATTATCTTGTTTTCGTACAAGGCTACATCTTTTCCTCGGTACTTCTTGTATTCTTCTGCGCTAATCTCAGGAGCTTGTATTGGTTTTTCAGTCATGTTAAACCTCAAGTTGATAGTGCCTAACGAGGTAATTAAGTTTGGCTTAAAAATATTTGTTCGGGCAAAATCTTCGGTTCGCGTTTGCATGAGGATGGATTGTATGGCGGGGCAGTTTCACGTTTTTTTTGCAAGTGTTGACTAATCAGCCTATGACAGTCTACGGTAATGAAAAAGAGGTACCGTAAAATTGGCAGAGATGACCCTAAAAGACGCCGCCACGACACAACCAAACTGGAAAGGCTTGTTGGGTGGAAACCGAACCTGAGTTTTGAGGAAGGACTAAAAAGAACGATAGCGTGGTTTTCGCAAAAGAGTCGTTAGATTTATTATTTGTGTTGGTTAGTTGTTTTGTTTTGGTTTGGTGTCATAGCATTTTTGTGTTGTTCTGGTCTGTGTTTTGAGTTGTTGTCGGTAGGTTGAGGAGAGCGCAATTTGGTTTTTATTTTGTGTTTGGCTAAAAAAAATTGTTGTTGTTTTTGGTTGCTTTTTTGAAACAAAGCTTAAATCGTTTGCAGGTTGAGTACAAGGAAGTACACAAAAGTACGAGAAAGTATAAGGAAGTATAAGGAAGTACAAGGAAGTATTTTCGCGTCTCTCCTCAGTATCCTGAAAAGGAGGAAATGTTTAGGTTGCCGTTAAGTCAAAGGGTTAGTTTCAAAACGATGTTGCAGAAGCAGAATCGCCTACTGGTTCCTAAGCTGGTACGATGGAAGTATAAGGTGGAGTCGTCTGAGGTTTTAAAAGTCACTGTGACCATTGTCGGTTTGTTAGGCGTTAGAGAGAGTTTTTTGGCCAAGATGTATAAAAGTGGGCGGATACATATTCCAGATTTGACAATGGTTTTGTTGAAGCGGGATGAGCCAAGCCTTGAAGGGTACGTTATGGAAGTTACCCTTGAACCAGCATAACACATAGCTGATGTAGGTTCACTTTCACTTACCCCTCCACTGCTGCAAAGTGTAGTTTGTTCACTTGCTTTTTAAACTGTTTAGACGATATGCAGGAACCCAAGTGGATGCATATGAAAAAAACAGCAGTGTTAGCCACAGAGGAAGACCTTTTGGTGGATTTGACTTTTCATAATCTGCATGCTTCGCTCCTTGCCGAGTTTGCACAAAAAATCGTCAGACCCTACTACAACGGCAACTTAAACGCTGCCATCCAAGACCTAATCAAAAAAGCCATAGCAGAACAAGACTTCGTCCTATCCCACGTAACGCACGTTAGGAATTCTGTGGAGGCTTAGCAGAGATGGGTAAGACTGGCTAAAATTGAAATGCGGGAGGTTTCATAATGGCAGGTTTTAGTAACTCTGAATCTTCAGAAGAATTCAAGCATCGGCTTAATTCTTTAACTGAAAAACTAAACAAAACCGACAAAAACTCGCAGCAAGCATCAAACAAAACTGTGGCGGTTGCATAAAATTGGTGAAGATCCAGACAAAAACAATACGGAAAAAAGCCAAGGGGGGCCAACCCGACTACATCTGCAAACAACATCTTATGCCTTTTCCCACAGCGCAGAACGAAGAAGTCACACCTTTCCTCAAAAAAGATCTCCAATTCAACATGAAAGTTAAAGAAGACACCTTAAACGTAACCTTAAAAAAAGAAAAAACAAAGGGCACGTCAGATGAAAGCGCTTAAGATATCAGATCAAACCCATGCGGGACTAACCAGGGTTGCTGGACAGTTAACCGCAGAATCTGACAAAATCAAAACTTACGAAGAAACCATTGAAGTGCTGCTGCATCGACCCACACTCTTGCCCCCAGAACTCCTCCATGAGATCAAAACTTTCTTAGAAAAAAAACAAGCAGGCAGATTATGTAACGAAAGAAGAGTTCCTAAAGGAAGCTGCACTTTCTCTGATGGAGCAACTCCAACAGAAAACATCAAGTCGCCCCCCGCAATCAACCTCAGCCTTTCCTTTCTGAGTGTGAATCCTCCAAAATGTACTCGGCAAAACGTTTCTAGCCCTAGTAAAAACCCTCGGCAAAACATAACAAAAACGGCTCCCAAACCGAAAGCTACTCCATGAAAACTCAAATTTTGTATAAATAGGGTCTCCAAAAAAATTTTACCCAAGACATTTCTAGCCCTAGAAAAATTTTGCCTCAGACAAAACGCCAAAAAAAGTCTGCAGTAATGTAATAAGCTAGTTATAGCGCCTTCTTTCTTCCTACCAAAGCTTGAGGGAAGCAGAAAACTTTGGCGCGGAAGAAATGCAAAGGCATAGAGCTTAGCGTGTTCAAAGGCCGAGAGGCTATGCTAAATCGCGTCATATTCCAAATCCTCGGCATCAACGGTCCCCAGACAGTATACGACATACATAAGCAGGCGACAAAACAGCGAGGTCTTCGAAACACGCGTTATGCCAGCGTCAACAAACGAATGAAACTTCTAGAAAAGACCTGACTATGTTAACAAAGTAGCAGAAAAAGAAACAAAAGCAGGTTTTAAGGCTTCCATTTATGACCTCTGCCCAAAAACTTATCTGGCAATACTGCTAAGTTCAATTGATATAGAAGAATTGATAGCCGAAGTAAATGAGGATACGGCATTGGCTATTACGGCTATCCTCTTGGCAGCCAAAGAACGTTAGGAATTAACTTAAAACCGAAAAAAGGGCTTGAATACTGTCCTAGCAATATGTCCGTTTTTGGATAGTGTTCCTTCGAAGCTCCGCCAAGGAATAGTATTCCCGCAAAGGTTTACCAAGGAATACTGTTCCTTCGAGGCGCCAGAATTCCTTTAGCTTCTGCCTGCAATAGTAGTTTTAGGTGAAATAAAGTTTAATGAAACGTACGGGCATGCGCTTTTTGTTAAAGCGTCGCCCGGTTTCATTTCGCCGCCTTTGAGTGGTGTTGAGGGGATATTATGCACAGGAGAAATGCTAAGAAATTACAGGATAGAAAGATTCGGCAGATTCGTGGCATTATTCTTCACGGTAGCTTCTTCGACAGGAAACTAAGCGAAGTAGTTTCAAGAACGACAAGATTAGAGGTGATGGGGCAGTTGAAAGAGCCTATTGAGGTTCATCTTGTGCCCGAGATTGAGAAGGGCGAAGTTTTGCTTGATTTGCGTGGAAGAGGAAGTTTGCAACGGGAAAATGGTTCTGCTCAAAATAGCAGGTTTAGGCTGTATTGAGTAATCGCAGAATAAACAAAAAATTTAAGAAGATTATAACTATGAGGCGTAACCCAGGTTCCATTGTTCTAGTTGAAAAGCGTATTTTTGATCTTCGACAAACAGCTAAACAAACTGGTACGACTAATGTAGATACACAATTTCTTAGAAATGCGTGGATTAAGAAACTTGATGATTTGTTTTCTATGGCTACTTCGATGGCAGAGGGCAAGGGTGAACCACAGCAAGTTGGCGATAAGCCAGAGATTATAGCTTCTAAGGAGCGGCAGCTGTGGGCTCACGTAGCAGCTCATACTGCGGATGTTATGGGCAATTTAGCAAAAGGGTATGATGAGCGGCAGTTTGATGACGATTTAGCGGAATTGGAACGGTTGGTAGATGAGATCAAAGAACTTCAAGCTGAAACGGGTGAGCAGGAAGATCGACCTGAAGAAGAAAAACCTGCAGAGAAATGCAGTGAATCAGGGTCCGTCAGCGTTAGTAATTCCTGATGACCCAGTTATTTTTGCGCGGGATTTCTTTGGTTTTGATGCAAAGGAGTATCAGGCTGGTCTTCTACGGGACCAAAGCAAGCGGATTGTGGTTCGCTGGAGTAGACAAGCGGGAAAAACTACTTGCATCGCGTTGAGGGCAATCTGGTTTGCTTGCATGCACCCCAAGACTTTAACCTTGATTGTGGCTCCTACGCTGCGCCAGAGCATGATTATGGCGGATCGCATCCAAGATTTTCTCGCAGGATTGCCGAAAGAAAAGAGAACAGAGCTTGTTGAGAAGTTTCAACGCACAAATGTCCGTTTTCGCAACGGCAGCCGTATAGTTGCTTTGCCTAATAGCCCGCAGTTACTTCGTGGCTACACTGCAGCTCAGGTTATCACTGATGAGTCAGGGTTCTTCAAGGACGATAGGCTCGTTTTTTATAACGTACTTTATCCTATGCTGTCAACAACAGACGGCACATTAATCGCAAGCAGCACGCCATGGAGTAAAGATAGCGTTTTCTATCGTATGTGCCAAGCACCAGAATTCAGTAAGCATACCATAACCTGTGAGGATGTTGTCCGCAGCGGTTTGGTTAAGCAGAGTTTTATTGATGAAATGCGAAGCCAGTTACCGTTTGAGCGTTTTCAACGAGAGTTCATGTCTGAATTCGTAGAAGACGTTGATGCATGGCTAACGCAGAGCCTTATCGTCAGCTGTATCGACAGTAAACTCATGTATTACGATTTTTCTGCCCAACCGATCGGCCAGTTTTATGTGGGTGTTGATTTTGGCAAGGAACAAGACTTCAGTGTTGTCTTAGTGGTTGAGAAGCTAGGGCATGTGCTGCGGGTTATTCATGTGCACCGTTTTCCGCTTAAAACCGAATATGCCTCAGTAATAGGGTACATCAAAAGTCTTCAGGACCGTTGGCGGTCAGTGCGGGCTGTGTATGCAGATGTGACTGGTGTCGGTAACTATATTGTTGAGGATATGGTGCACAGCGGAATCCAGGGCGTGATGGGCGTAACTTTCACGGTTCAATCCAAAGAGGAGATGGCTACGATTATGCGTGAGAAGATGCGCGGTGGCGAGGTGAATATTCCGTATGTGCCTTCTCGGCGGATTGAGGATGTGGATTTGACGGCTGAATTGAACATTGAAAAGTACGAGTTGATGAAGACAGGGCACTTACACTTTAGCCATCCTGAAGGCGGACATGATGACGTGTTCTGGAGCATGGCTTTAGCTGTGTATGGTGCTGCACGGTCTCCGTTGCCTTCCACAGGCATTGGCATCGCAGTTATCAGAAAAAAAGAAAAAATAGTTGATGATGACTAAAATGGAAAAAACGTTACTGTCTGCAAGTGCAAAGGACGAAATCGTCAAAGTCCTCGGAATCGAAGTTGCAAACGTAAACATGGGTAAGCTACACATAAAAATTAACGGCGTCGACCTAATGCAAGACGTGGTTTTAGACGATTTGCAAATAACCGCCGACATTGAAGAAAAAAAGCCTAAAGAGTAGGGGAAACGTCAAGTGCCGCTTAGGAAAGATTTGTCGTTAACTATGCCGAATCCGCTTAGGAATGTGCCAAACGCGGTAGCGGTGGCGCAGCGTGAACGGGAGGTTCCTGTGGCTTGGCGCGGCGACTGGAACCTGATGCAGTACGTTAACAATTATACTTTGAAGGCGGCTGGCATAGGCTTTGTCAGTAGTCCTTATACGAGCCTTTGGGACCGAATTTGGGGTGTTACGCCTATTGAGGATTTGCCGAAGTATAAGGCGTTGTATTCGTTTACTCCGCGTGTTCAGGCTTCAATTGATGTTCGGGTTAATCTTACGATTTCTAACGGTTTTGTTCTTGAGGGCGGGACTGCGACTTTTCGGGATTTTTTGGAGGAATGGATTGAGTCGCATGATCAGCTTTCGACGATGAGAAGTGAAGAAACAGATGCACTTGTTTTCGGTACAAGCTATACGGAGCCGTGCATGGATAAGGATTCAAGTCGTGTAGAGTGGCTTAAAACGTTGGATCCGTGCGATATGCGGGTTCGGCAAGATTGCTATAAGAACATTTTTGGTTATGCACAGCTTGCTTCGTATCCGCCGGTTATCTTTGATCCAGAAGAAATCTACAGGACCCTCAATGGTGTTAAGTCGTGGCGGTTTGAGAATGCTTATGGAACCTCGGCGCTGCGGTCAATTTTGCATGTTCAAGCCTTACTTGAAGATTTTCAAGTTGACATGGCTAAAATAATGAAAGTTTACACTAAACCGATGCTTGTGCTTCAATGCGGTGGAGATGGGCGTGTAGGTGAGCCTTTGCCGTGGAGCAATGAGCAAATACAGGCGCTTTTAGATCAAGTGACTAACCGTGAGCAAGGCACTGATCTTGCCGTAAAAGGAGACGTTAAAGTTACGCCGCAAGGTTCAATGACACGTGATTTGAAGGCGGAGTGGTGGATTACTTATTTGGAGCGTCAACGTGATTCTCAGCTTGGTGTACCGAAGATTTTTCTCGGCGAAAGTGAAGGCACAAACCGCGCTACTGCGGATATTGTTATGCAGGAGTTTATTACGCGGCTTAGAATGCGCCAGAAACATAAGAGCGGCGTTTATGAGACCCAGTTATTTCCGCTGATTTTACGCGGGGATTTTCCTGATAGCTTGATTGTTCCGGATAAGATTCCGCGGATGAAGTGGAAGCCGATTTGGGAGCCGCCGACGGACATTAAAATGTCGCGTGTTATCGATTTGTATAATAATATGCTTATGGGCGATAAGGAAGCCCGCGGTGAACTTGGCTTACCCGAAATAATTGACGGTAACTTAAAACAGCAACCCCAGCAGCCGGAGGAGCCTATGCAACCTCAGGAAAGGCAGTTTGAAAGTAAAGGAATGCCTTTGAAGTTGGTTAAGGCTGGTAATGGAGCTTCATATCTTGTGCGGGCTTTGTCTTAATTGCCTTGACGCGGTTAATGCTGTTCGCGCGGTTAGAGACTTTGAGGCAGCCGTTGTTGATCCTAACGTAAAGTTTTCTACGTGGCTATTTGTTAATTCGGGTAATCCTAACACGTGTGAAAAATGCGAAGATTATGACGGCGACACATACGAGCTTGAGGATCCTGATGATTTATTGGATATTTTTCCGAATGGCGTTTGGGTTGCCGATGACACTTTCGCATGTAATGTGCACCCGAATTGCGTATGTTACGTAGTTAAGCAATAGGATTATCAAAAACCTTGAGAATACTGACGGCTTGGTCGGCTTTGACATGATAGGATGAGAAGCCGATTGCAGACCTAAAATTTAGCTGGAGAACCAAACTTTGCAGCGCGCACTCAAGCTTCCGTCATTGATCCCAACAAAAATGAGAATTTAGGCTGGCGGGATACCGAAGACGTCAAGTTTGATTGTGTAATTGTCGATGTTCCTGTTGGCCGTTGCCAGCCAAATTTCAACGGATGCTGTTGCGCCGCTGGTTAAACCAAGGTAGGCAGTGAGAAATGGCCCAACTTGAGGGTCTGTTGGACTCACATCCTTCGCATTTATTGTGCGATTTTGGGAATAGAGGGTTGCGGTCACGAAAATATATGCGTAATTATCCCTGGATAGAGGTAGTGGGTTTTGAGGGTTGTAATCGTTTCTCAATGTGGCATTTATTATGAAAATTGGGTCGCCTTTGTTGATTATGTTGCCTTCAGTAGGGTTAGGTGACTTGATCGTTTCGTTAGCGTATCCGTAATATGTTGTGGTGGATACCAAAAAGATTCTTGTGGCTGATTCAAAAATCGATCCTGAACTTGTGTTCGAGATGGGTTGCAAAACGTATCCTGAGAGATATTGTGGAGTTATCTGCTCTACTTTGGTTGCCGGCGTGGTTGTCCCGCCGCGCGATGGTTCCAGCGTACGGGATAATGCAGGAAACCAGAATATTCCGCTTACTGCAATCACCACAATTAAGACAATCGCTAAAACTATTTTCAGATTTTTATTCATGCCATCACTGCAGCAACCAGTGAGATTCGTTAGGCTCTTCTGATATTTAATTCTAAGTTTTAGAACGTAAGTTGTTTGCATTTGCAGAACGCTCCAACAACAAAAGTTACCAAATAATTAGGGAATCCGAAAACTATGACGAACATGACATTAAGTTATGATGTGGATGTTGAGGCTAGCCTTGATGATATTCAGAAAACCATAATTATAGAAGGCGAAGCAATCGACGCTTCTGTTAACAAAAATAACTGGATGGTTCCGCTGGAAGATTTGGATTATTTTGCCGCGACGCTTCTTGGCGTGCAGCTTCGGATTAATCATGGAACTGAAGTTACGGATGTTAAAGGTTTAGTCAAGAAGGCGCGTCGAGATGGAAGTCGCGTTTTGTTTGAGGCTGAGGTTTCCAGCGACCCAGTTTTGTTGACGCAGATTGAAAAACACTATTTGACTATGGTTAGCCCAAAAGTGGTTTCTGACGAAATTGTCTGCAGTTTGTGCAATGGCCGCACACGAGACGATAACATGGTTATGGTGCACTTGTGTGCTGGCGCTTACGAAATCGTGCATAAACCGCAATGTGTTGAACTCAGCATAGTTGCTGAAGGTGCTTATCCAAATAATACGTTTCACCCGAAAGGTTTCGCAGCTGCTATGGATGAATCACAGCGTAAAGCGCTAATCGCGTCTTTCTGCAAGTGCGCGGATAAGACAAAGTGCCCTTGCGGCATTAAAGAACTTCAATCAAAGGTACAATCCAACTCAGTTGGATTTAACCAAACTACAAAAAACAAAAACGGAGAAAAACAAAAAATGAGCGCAGAAAATAAACCACCAGTAGAAACACCACCAGAAACAGTACCGCTAACGAAAAAGGCGGGAACAGAATTGACTTATCAGCAATTCGTTGATGAAATGACCAAGAATACAACGCAAATCATGGATGCATGCAAAGCTGCAATCGCGGAATCCGCAAGTAAGCTTGAGGCGAAGCTGGAAGCAGACGTTAAAGCTGCAGTAGCGGTATTGATACCTAAATCTAAACCGACAGGTAAAGGTACCACTGGAAGCTTGAATGCTCCACTGGATGACGCTCAAAAACTAAACAACATATTCGCCAAGAAAGGTAACTTGCAAAAAGCAGGTCTTGAATTAGCAGCAGCAGCGAAGCGCATGGGCAGCTTAACCGCTGACGTGACGCATAATGAAGAGGAGGATGCGTAGCAGTGTCTTTTGATGGTAGTGGACCAAAAGTTATTCCAGACTTTGAACAGACATTCCGCGCAGACACCGGCTACACAGCCCCAGCAGTCGGCGACCCAGTGTATATTTCAAGCGATAACGGATCAACCCCAGCAGTTAGCTTATGTACAGGTCCAAATCCCGCATTCGTAGGATTCGTGCAATCGGTAATTCCAACTGATACCTTCGGAAACAAACTGCTTAACGTTTACGTTTTCGGCCATAGAATACGATGCAAAAACACGTCAGGCGGAGCTCTCACTGCAGGACAAGTCGTAGCTTCGGGAAATGGCGGCATAACTGCATTGGCAGCAGTTACAGATGCAACAATCGGCGGCGATTTAACAGCAAACACCACTTCAGGCGTAATCACATCAACCGGCTTAGCAGCAATAATCAACGCGCAAATGAACCGAAGAGGCGTCGTCGCCGTGGGCGGAGCAAACAATGCCCAGGTACAAATAATCTTCGGATAAATAAGGGAGGAAACAAAACATGAGTTTTAATGAAGATGCATTAACTTTTGTTGATACAGCAGCCATTCAATATCCAGAATTGCACCAGATAATTTTGGAAATGACTATGCCTAACCTGATAACAAAACGCTTATTCACTGACGACATTTTGAAGCAGGGACGAGCGAAAACTTACGTGAAAGAAAATGGTAGCCACAGCGTTGGAATCAGCGAAATCGCACCGGGCACAGCCGTTCCAGTTGACTATACCCCATTGACGTACATTACGATTAGCCCATACAAGCGCGGCGAATCCGTGGAAATTCCTAAAGAAGTCGTTGAAGACGTTGATTTGCCAGTGATTAACCAGCAGCTTAAACGTCTTGCGAGGCGGTTAGCATACCAGATCGAATTTGATTGCGTCGGCGTCATTGCTGCTTCAGCGGCTAACAGTTTTGCTTGCACCGGCAAAACCATCACGGTCACGGGCACTGAATTTACTAAGGCAGGCACTGCAGGCATGGAAGATTTCAACAACGCAGAATCACTGATAAACTCAGCTGACTTCCTCATGGATACGATACTTTGCAACCCAATCCAAAAACGCGACATCAAGAACCTGCCAAACTACAGCTTATACCACGACGTAGTCAGCCCGATTACTCAGAAACCGATGCAGATGCTTGGCGAATGGGAACTTTGCTGGAGCAACGTTATACCTGCAGGCACAATCTACTGCATTAGCACAGGCAAAAACTTAAGTGCGGCTTATAGCCCATTGGGGTTCTTCTTAGTTAAGCGCCCCCTGACGACCGATGTTGAATTGTTGAAAAGCAAAGAACTCGTGAAACCAATTCTTACAACCAGATATGCGCCAGTTGTCACGAACGGTGCATGTATCGCTGCTATCACGGGACTTGCAACAAGCTAAATACAGTAGCACAAAGGATTCTCAACCCCTTTTTTATTGTTTAAAGTAATAAATTTCCAAGGAATAATGTTAATTGAGTGAAAATTTTAATCTGGGCGATACAGTCGCTAAAATATTCGTGTTTAAGGATCAAAACGGAAGCTTAGTTGATCCCACGACAGTTTCTGTGTTGATTTTGAATCCGAATGGTCAGGTTGCCGCTGCGCAGACGCTTTCGGATTTGACTAGGAAAAGTGTTGGAGTTTACCAGTTTTTATTTACTTTGCCCAATGATGCGTTAGTGGGTTTATGGCTGCTTCAAGTATCAGATTCCGCATCTAATTTTTCGCGGGTTAAGGATTATCCGGTTCTTGTTGTGGATGTGGCGAGGGCAGGCGCAGCCGTTTACGCAGATGAGCATGCTGTGGTGAACGCTTTGCAGATGACGTTTGATTCAACATCCCAAACTTTCACGGTGTTTGGGCTAGCTATAGCTCAAGTTGCAGTTTATTCGCATATCAACTTTGCCAATGGATACGTGGATTCTCTGGTTGACTGGGTTGATCCGAAAAGCAAGAAATATCGTGCTTGCGTTCAGGCTGCAGTTGCTTTGGCATGCCGTAGAATTCTTGTCACGGCTTCAGGCGGCATACTTCAAGGCGCTTTTGACTATCGTCTGGGCGACCTTATGGTTACCCGCGCATCCGTAAGCAAAGAAGTTTACCTCGCAGCAATTCAAGCTTTTGAATCAGAATTCCGCGGCGCCTTAACAAACGTTGCTACAGTCGCAAAAATCGGCGAAGCAAAGCTTGCAAGTCAAGTTCCTCGAAAAAGACCGTTAATGATCGACTAAAAATAAGAACTTGAAGGGGGTGATTGTGCATTGAAATTTCAGCTTTCGAGTCATTATGACAATTTGGTGCTTATGGCTTTTCTTGCCATATCAGCTGCTCTTCAAGTTTTAGCGTCAGAAACGGAATACGCTGCCGTTGCATTGATTGCAGGGTTAGCCGTGCGTACATTGCTCAACAGCATCCTTAGAAGCGTAGGTGCAGACGCGACCTTAACAATCGCTGCACAGCAAATAAGCGCAACAACCACACCGACTGTGACGACCTTAACACCAGAAGAACAAGAACTTAGCGCCGCGTTAAACACTTTTGTGCAAAAATCCGTAACGAAAGTTACGACACCATCGGCAGGAGCGGCAAGCGCTGGTTCAGCGGCTAAAAACTAAAAATTAATTTTGTGTTGCCTCATCTTTTAACTGAGGCTTTTTCAAAGTAACTAAATAATTGGGAGGAAGCAGTAGGTAATGTCTGTTAATCAGGCCTTGGCGGTTTCGGAGTTGCTGCAGGCTAATTGGGGTCTAACAGGTCCGCTGGCGGTTGCTAAAATTGCGTGGCCAACTACGCGTGTTGAAGCTATAGGCATCACTCAGACTGGAACAATTCAGGTTGCTGTGTACAGTAACAGCCCCGATAAGCAAGTTGACGCTTTAAGCCGCGAATGCTACCTCATAACCGAAAAGCTAATTGTCGATGTTATCGTGCGTAATGGCGACAGCGACCATAATAGTTTAGCCGCTGCGGAAGCGTCACTGGAAGCTGTAGTGGCGGAGGTTTACCGCATAATTCACCTGAAGGATCCAAACTATGTGGTTTCGGGTGAGCCGATTCATGCTAACGCGCCTGAAATAACCAGGTGCATGATTAACGTTGACGCCGTTTATTTCAGCATTTCAAGTTAATAGGCAGGTGAAGTGATTGGCAGAACAAAAAAGGGCGGCAAACCAGAAGTTTAAGACAAAATTTAGCTCTTGGATTGTGACTTACAAAAACGGTTCTCAGGTTCTTGTAGAGCATAGGGTAACGAAAATAGCTTAGCGGTTGCGAAATGTTTACCGTTATTTCAATGTTTCAGCTTTGGATTAACGGACTGAACACAAGCTTTTATGGTGGTGGTATGGATCCAACGTATTCGAGAATTATTTCAAAGCGGTTAATGTCTCGATTGTTTATAGCGAGGTAGATAGTTACTGTGGCGCTATTTCCGCTGGCCAAATTGTACACTAAAGCGCCAGGATAGGAAATTGAAGGGTAAAGTGGAGTAACATCAGTTGCGTTGACTTGGCCTTGTGTGTTAAAGATTTGTGCCGTTAGGAAAGCGCTTACGTCCGCGTTTGTTATGTTAAGAAGCCTTTGGTATGGGGGCGGGTTCTCTTCTGAGTAATCATTTCTGATTGTTACATTTATTATGAAACATGGAGCTCCTTTTTGAATCCCCGGCGTGTTGTCCATTTGTTTGACTGATGGTCCGGGATAAGGGCCATAGGACGGAGTTGCAGAGACTAGAAAGATACTGCTTTCAGTTCCGTTGTAAGGCAGGTATTGTGGCGCAACTGGCTCAATATATGGAGGGTTATTCACTGGAGTAGACTTTGGTTGCCCGATTCCTGATTCGTTGTAAGCAATTATGCCCGCGATTAGGAGAGCAAGCAAAATAAGTGCAATCGCAGTATTTCTCGATAAATGAATTGTCTTTTGTTTAACTTTCTGGATATGATTCGTCCCCTGTGATTCCTCGTTAGTCACAATATTACCGCTACTAAACAAAAGAATGCCTTAGATTTAATTCTAGGCATTAGAACACTCCCAAGAGACTGTTTTGCTCCCAAAACTCAATAAAAAATGGAAAGCAAAGTTTGCATTAACCTAAATAATCGTAGACTTACAGAACCGTCTTTAGGTGGTTTAGTTGAGTGTTCAACTTTCAGTTAACTTGTCAAATTTTGATGTGTTGACCAGTTGCTTTGAATGTCTTTGTGAGCAGTATCCGGAGGCAGTGAGACAGGCAATGATGAATGTTGCCCAGAATATTTTGGCAACTGCAAACACGTCAGTTCCAGTCAGAACGGGATATTTGAAAAGCACCTTAGCAATTGAGCAACCCAGCAATTTTCAACTTAGGGTCAAGGCTACGGCGCCTTACGCGTATTATGTGGAGTTTGGTACAAGGAAAATGTCTCCAAGGCTTTTCCTTACCAACTCGGTTAATCAGCATTTGCCTGAATTGGCGCCGGAGATTGAGAAGCAAATCCTAGATCTATTGCAAGGTTAGATGTCTTTAAAGAAACAACTTAAAAAGTCTCCCACCCGTTTTGCACATCGGCGCCTTTGAGCCTGCCTACAACAAGCAACAGTAAGACATAAACATGCCCAAAAGCCAACGTTGCACAACCTAAACGCCAATTATTATATAAGATAATTGTGCTTTTTAAACTAAAAATAAACTTTCCCTTATTGCCCGAATGCGAACCAAAGCAAAAAGCTAAGGACTTAGTAAAGAATTGACATGATTCAATCAAGATAGCGCTCTTGCTTCCAAAGCGTAAAAGCGATATGTTCTAAAGGTTAGAATTAATAATAACGGTTCGTCTATCTTTGGTTAGGGTCTTCAGATGCAAAAAGGGATTAGGAAACACGCATGGCTTTACGTAATAGTGGCAGTTCTAATCGCTGTAATGTTGGTTTCGCTTTACTATCAATTTGGCTACGTGCATCAAAAGCAAAATGGGGCGTCTTCCCCGGAAACTGGTGTTTCAGCTGAGGGTCCTAACATCGCTGGGGGTCCTGCCATCTTCGCGACATTGTCTTTTTCAAACGAGACTGGTTTCGTGACGACTGTCTATCCAACTTCGGGATCGATTGAATTTGTTCTGTTACCGAACAGCATGGGTGAATTTACAGTCACATATACGGGAATTGACTTTAACAATCTGACGACTTCGTTCTTTTCGGTCACGAATCCAGTTTCGGTGTTAAATGTTTTGTCGAATGGCACGCTTGGAACTGGCTCAGGATTAAGTGTTACTGAATCAAGCGTGACATGCGTGAGCACATATCAAGTGGTTGTTAACTACACTGTCACTCCAGGAGGGTCTGATGGGCTATATGTGCTTGGACTGCCTTCAACGTTTCTCAGCACCATTGTTGATGTTGGAACTCAACCCTACACTGGGCCCCTAACATGGCTTGACGGAATTTTTAGTTAGCGCACGCTGAGTGTTACTCAGGCCCTATTTTAACAACTACCGTACTATCAACCTTTAAGCCAATCCGCGCGGAAAGCTTGGTTTATCATTTAATACAATAGTTATTAAAAATCATAGAGTACCAAAATGGGTAGCTATTCTTAAGTAACCATTGTAATCGAGGTGAAAAAAATATGAGTTTAGCAACTACGCCAGTTCTAAGTCGGAATGCAGTTGTTCAGGTCGGCGGAACTGCAATCGGCTTTCTCACTGACTTCACTATGGATGTTAAGGCGGAGATGATTAAGGAGTATGTTTGCGCTTCAGGCGGGTCTCCATCGCCAGCTTTCACTGCAAGCGGCAACCAATCCTACACGTTTAAAGCTTCAGCACTTTATGTTCCAGCAAACTATGCAGCATTACTTACAGATGTTCTTGGCGGCACGTTGGTTACGGTTATTTGGGGTCCACAGGGTACGACTACAGGGTCAGGAACGCCAAAAATCACGTTGAGCAACGTTGTCTTAACGGCTTACAGCGTGAAGAACGGGCAGAAAGGTACTATTGCGAACGATATTAGCGGTGAAGCGCAGAGTGTAGCCACCAGCACATTCTAGCGCTTTTTTTCTTTTCGTCTAGTAGTTTGAGTCGATTTTCTTATCGCCAAACTCGATGAGTGAGAATTAAAATAGCGAGGACTAACATGAATATTCCAAGCGCAAGAGGTACTAATGCAAGCAGATAACTCGCAGATGTTTGCGAAACAACAGTTGATCCCTGTTGCTGAGTAAGCGAAAATGAATCCACTATTGCCTGTATGCTTGAGCTTGCCAAGAAGTAATATTGACCTTGGGGCAGGTTGAGTGAGACACTTCCAGCTTGGAGGTCGTACTGGGTTATGTATGCAGTTGGAACACCAGTGAAATTTGTCAAAGCTACAGATACCTGGCCGTTTGTCGTGTGTTGCAGCAGTAAAGCATCATGTTGTGTGGAGTTCTGAATGTAAATTGAAATAAGGCTTGAAGCACTCCAAGTAATATTCAATGGTGAAGCAGATTGGATATTCCAAGATAAGAGCGATACAGTTGTGTTTTGAGGTAAAACCTGATTTGAAATTCCCGCTTGACCTGTACTGACTGAGGTGAGTGGAGCAAACGCAAAAGAACCAAGCGCAGATGCGATTAGCAGAATACCGACGAGTATTAGAAGCGCAGCTGCCACCATTTTTAGAGTCGATTGATGCTTCTTTTCCTTTGAAGCCTTCTCAGGGAAGGTCTGAAGCAAGTTGACGGCAAGTTGTCCTCTTTCAGTCAGGTGATACCTTCCTTGGTCATCTTTGGAAATAAGACCATTTAATGCCTTCAGATGATAGTTAAGCCTGCCCGTGTTTGTTACTTTCAAGATCGCCATTATTTCTGTATAACTAATCGCGTCCTTTTCCTTAAGCAAGTCAAGAATACTTCTTCTTGTAGTATCGCCAAGAATCTTATTCAGGGATGACCAATCAACTTGTTCCATACTAATCGCTTCTTTCAACGTTTCATTTTAACATTTTTGATAAAATCCGTTATCAATGCGTTATCAAAGAGAATGTTAGGTCGACAATAGAAAAAAGGATCAACAGTTCCTGATCGTGTTGTATTAACTGGCATTATGTGGCATTAACTTTACTAAGAGGTGATTTGATGAGTGAAGAAAAATTTGATGCTGAAGGTTTCGAGAAACTTAAAGCTGCATTCAACGAGTACGAAGCAGAGCAAAAAGAGCGTTTCAAAAACTTTAGCGTAGGCCTACTGAAAAATAGTAAGGTTCCGCAGGAGGCTAATGTGCCTGGCGCAGGATGGGTCAAATTCGTACTGCTTACCCATAATGAACTGAGCGATTTGGCGAAGTTTTACAAGGATGATCAGCGCGAATTCGAACTGCAGGCGCTTCTAAAGATGATGAAGCCCTGCTACCCAGACTTAACAGAGAAGGATCTACGTGATGCGCCTTGGGATTTGGTGCGTGCTTTGGAGAAGGCTTTGCTTAATGAGGGTTTTTTACCGCGAATGGTGAGGCGGTCAATGACTGGATTTACTGGAGCAGTGAAGCCCAGTGGATCGCAGCCGTCGTCAACCTCTACCACTACACCTTAGAATATGCGGCAAGCTTAACCAATTTTCAATTAGAATTTTTAATTCAATCAGCAGTTTGGTTTCACAAATTATCAGAAGGATAAAAACCGTGAGCGGAGTGCCTGCAGAAATAGACATTGTTGCGACTGATGATGCATCTGACGTTTTCCAAGAAGTCAGCAGCAACTTTAGCGATATGAGTAGCAATGTCAGCGAAGCTTCCGACGCAATGAGCACTGACGTTTCGTCATCTATGCAAAGTACGGCAAACGCCGTCACGAACATGAGCGTAACCGTGCAGGCTGATACGTCGCAAATGGATGATTCGTTGACTCAAGCCGCTGCGAATGCTCAAGTTAGCATGAATAATATAACTGTAAGCAGCGGCCAAGCTCAAACCGCAACAGACGCCACTAGCCAAACTTTTAGTCAGAACGCAATGCAAATGAACCAGATGGCTATGTCTGGCGCAATGCTCTATATGGCTGTTAATAACATTGAAAACGCTGAGGTAAGTTTAAGCCGTGCAGAGCTTGTTGAGGAAAAAGCTAAAAACGCTGTTACGTTGGCTCAGCAGGCATATAATCATGCGGTTGCCGAGTATGGTCCAACGTCGCTTCAGGCTAAGGATGCGGCTAACGCTTTAAGTTTAGCCGAGCAAACGCAAGCTGTTGACGCCGAGCGTGTTGGTACGGCGCAGCGAGGTTTAGACAGTGCCTTAGTTATGTCGTCTGTTATGATTATTCCTAGCGTCATAAGTGCTTTGACTGCATTGAATAGTTTGCGTGAAGCTGGGACATTTGAAACGATTGCGTCTACTGTAGCAACGTCGGCTAATTCTGCTGCGCAGTGGATTCAAGTTGCAGCAACGCAGGCGGCGACTGGCGCTATGGGCTTATTTGATGCTGCCTGTGATGCGAACCCGATTATGCTTGTTGTTTTGGCGGTTGTTGCTTTAGGCGCTGTTTTTTATGAGGCTTATGAGCATTGCAAGCCTTTTCGTGATGTCATAAACGACGTTGGAAGCATAATGAAAGGTACTTTAATTGCTGCTTTTAATGATTTGAAAGCTGCAGGTGATGACCTGTGGAATGGTTTGAAATGGGCTTATGATAACATTCTTTTGCCGGTGGCTAATTTCTTTAAGGATATTCTTGTTGCTGATTTGGATGTTGCTCTTATTCCAGTTCACGCTTTTGAAGTGGCGATTAACGCAGTTGCGAACGCGGTGAAACCACTTGCAAGTTTCATAGGTGATTTGGGTTCGGCTTTAAGTCATTTGTGTTTTGCTCATGCTGCCCCAGCTGCTGAAGAATTCAACAAGCAAGTTACGCAAAGCATTGCGCTTAGTGATCAGTTGGCACATAAAACTAGGACACTTGGCTCATCATTGCAGGCTTTAAGCGGCAACGTTAAGATCGGAGGCGCCGCTGGAACGTCAAACGTAAACATTGCATCGCCAAACATTACGATTGGCAGCATCACAGGCTCAGCTTCGCTTAAACAGGCACGAGACGCGGTCAGCAAGGGTCTCTGCGATGTAATGTACAAGAAAGGCTTAATGAATAAGGTGCTGTAGATGAGTTGGCAGATAACGCAAGGATCCACAACGGTTACGTTGCCGTTGGCGCCGCAAACTGTGACTGATGAAGCGCCAACTGTTGATGATACGACTATTACGGTGCCTGAGCAGGAACCTGTTCTTGTTTCGATTGGCAGCGACATTCGGCAGTTGATATTGGAAGGTGTCATTTACGTTTCAGGGCAAAACATGGCTTACCTGGATACTAATTATGTTTCGCCCTTGCTTGGTTTTAGAGGCCTAAGTCTGTACGTTGGCTACGCCACGGTCAAGCCTTAATTCTACTTGGAAGCTGGATAAAGCAACTTTCATTCAAACGAAGGATTACGCGAATAATCCAGTGCTCAAATTTAGTTTAGTGTTTAAACATGCAACGTCGTACGTGGTGCTCTAAATGGTTTTTGCATTTCAATATTTTAACGGCAGCAGCTGGGTTACAATACCTAATGCTGTGCTCAGCCAGATTATTGATGAATTGAACGGTCAGCTTGAGCTTGATTTTATTATTCCGAATACGTCTTCAAATTTGACGTTTGTGCAGAGTAACCAGCAGGTCCAGCTACTTTGGGGAAGCACTGTTATTTTCAGCGGTTTGCTGATGGCTTATACGGCGACTTTTACTCAAATAACCTGCACGGTTTATAATAATACTTTTGAGGTTATGCAGAAACGCCAAGTCACTGGCGCTTACAATAATGTTGCAGCAAACACGGTTTTAGCCGCGATTTGCGCTGCGTCCGGTATGACTGCTGGCTCGTGTCCAACAACTGCCGTTAGCATACAATTTAATTCGACAGATTGCTATACGGCTGTTCAAAATCTTGCAGCTCTTCTTAACCAGAACGTCTATAATACGGGTTCAACCGTGATTATCGGCGTCAAAGGCAATCAGACGCCTACGGCCATAACCATTGACACTCAGAGTAGCGTAAACTTTGACCGTAGCAAAACCAATTATCAGGGCGTAATTATCCGCGGTGTCAGCCCCACGGGGCAAGTAATTATTGGCACGGCGGGAAGCACTGGATCAGGCAACAACACTATTACGTTAACGAATAATGCGGTTACGAGTCAGGCGTCTTTGAATGCGTTAGCTGCCGCGTACTTGGAGAGTCTGGCAGAAACAAATAGTGGTTGTCCGTTGGAAGCTGATATTTCGCAGACAGCAACTTTGAACAGCGGCGACTTAGTTACTATCTCCAATGGTGCTGATTTAGGCTTAAGCGGGAACTATGCGATTTACCGCATTACTAAGAATTTGACGAAATCTACTTTGGAGATTGTGACTCCTGCAGGTGCTTTTCTCGCGTTAATTAATGCGACCAGTTCAATAAACGGCGTTATAGCTTCGCTAGCTAATTCTACAACTGCGTTGCAAACGTTGCCGTCTGGCAGTGACCCGAACACGTCTGGAATGTATGTGACGTTGACGGATAATTATGGTGATGTCGCGTCGTTGATGCTGGGTAATAACCTGTTGTTGCCTGTGCCCTCTTCTGGGTTTCCAGCTTCATTTTTAACATTCAACAGCAGCTATCTCACGTATATTATTCCGTCTGTAGCAAACCAAAATGGCTCCCCAGCTACAGCGACGATAACACCGCAGTCTGGATCACCCTACACGGCACCCATGATAGGACTCGGCACGTATAAGTACCCGTTTCTTTGGGTTGACCAAGTTTTCTGTTTCACAGACTACATTAACAGTTTAGAATCTTCGGTCATATCGCTTTTAGCGCCCCTGAAGTTTTACACAGGATCAGCTGGAGTGAAGCTTTACGATGCAACCAACAGTTCAGGCAATAACGGACAGGTGTTGGAAGTAGTTTCAGGGCTTCCAGTATGGACTAACTTAACAGCGACGTTATCTCAACTGCCAACTGGCACAAGCGGCTATTTCTTAGAAGGGCAAGGCAGTTCAACTGCGCCTACTTACGCGCAGGTTACTTTCTCACTTCTTGGCGGATCAATATCAACCGCGCAGCTTAGTACATCAGTTACTCCAGCTACATTAAGTGGATCAGGTGCTATTCCGTCAACGTGGACGGTGCCGTGGAGTGACCTATCAGGTGTTTCGTCTGCTTCCCCAACATTTGCGGGGTTAACTGTTAGCGGCGCAGCGGTTTTTCAGCAAACAGGAGCAAATGCGTTTCAGGTCTACGGCAAATCATATTTTGATGACACAATGTACGTTGCGTCGGAAATCGTGTTCAACGCCAGCAGCAAGTATGCATATGTGGTTTGGGCCAACAATTACGTTTTGACATTAGGCGGCGACTCGGGTTCTCCTTTTCACGCCATAATAAACAGTATAACGATGTATTTTGGAGCTTTAGATGCGGGAGCGTTATTTACTAATTATGTAAACTGCCTTGACGACAACGGAAAACTCTATTTGAACGGCGTATTAACGCTTGATTCTGCGTTGCATCTTTATTACGGTTCAGCTGGCGCAAAACTTTATGACTCTGTAAACTCTGCTCCTTCATCATCGTCTGGAACGACTTATTATCTTCAAACCAGTTCAAGCGGCTATCCCGTTTGGGTTTCTTACAATCCAGCGGCGTGGAATGGCGGCGGCATATCTGACGGAAACTATATTAATGATTCTTCGTATTCGCAAACGTTCATAGGATTCAATAATAAGTCAAGTTGGAGTTCCAGCATCAGCATAACTGCTGGACAGTTAATTATCGGAAACCAAAACTCAAACATGCTGTTTGGTAATTGGGTATCTCACGGATTTTACTTTTATAACAACGTTAGTGGAACACCTTTACAGTTAGCTTACATAGATTCTTCTGGTAACTTAACGATTAATGGAAATTTTAGTGCGAATTCTACTCATTGGCAGAATGTAGGGTCTGGTGATAGTCCGAGCTTTGCAGGATGCACCTTTAATAGCTCAAGTAATCCACTTTATATCAACATATCAGCTTCTACATCAGGAGCAGAAGCAGACTTTAGAATTTTAACAAGTGGATATGAAGCCTTTTTTGGGCTTGTTGGTACTGCTGGACAAATTAGTAGTGTTTCTGCTTTAGGAGATTTAGTTATTCGGTCAGATAATGGCAGAATACTTTTTATTACTAATGGACAGTATACTACTTATCAGATGCTTCTTGATAAAATAGGAAATTTAACTGTTAATGGAGGAAACGTTACTTTCAGTGGTACAACTACAAGCTTCTTAAATGTGGAAAGTTCTGGTTCAGGTAGTGAAATACATATCTTTTTTAGAAATTCAGCATCAAATTTAGACGGTTATGTTGGTTTAGCAGGTACTGCTGGACAATTAGATACATTTTCAAGTTCAGGGGATTTAGTTTTAAGACAGGATAATGGTTCGCATATCATCTTTAGTAATGGTGGTAGTAAGTTAGGTTATTTTGATAATTCTGGTGATTTAACGATTAGTGGCGGATTAACAGCAGAAAGCAAATCAGGTATAGTGGCAACTGATACTGGTTGGGGGCAACTACAACTTATTAATTCAACTGTTAATTCTGTATCAATTTCGTTTGTTGCAGGCGGAACTGGACTTAGCACAAATTTGCCGAGTACTCTTGTGGCTGGCGGTTATCTTTGGAATATGGGTGTTAATCCATCAGGTTTAGGCGTTAATTATTTCGGAATTTATGCTTTTTCACAAGCAAGTAACTCGGGCACTTTAGTTTTTAAGTCAGATGCGTCTGGCGACTTGACGCTTGCTGGAAACTTCACGGCTAACGGCACTGGCACATCAGAGTTTTACGGCGCCTTAACCGTCGCTGGCGCAGTCATTTTTCAGTACAACAATAGCGGTTCGCCAACTCTAACTGACCTTCAAGTCTATGGTGGAGCAACATTTGATTACGATGTTGCTCTTGCCGCTGAACTTATTTTCAATCCGAATAGCGGATATGGAGCTTATCTAGAATGGATAAACAACGATGTATTAGTGCTTGGAATTAGTGATAGTACATATTCCTCTTCTCTTGGTAGTTTCACAGACCGACATGGAAACACTGTTTACTATGGTGCTTTGAACCTTGGTGCAATTTACACTAACTACTTACAACCGCTTATCGGTGCAAACGGTATTCTTTTCGGTGCCACTTTACACCAAGCAGCAACTGGTGTAGGATACGCTTCTTACTATGGAGGCGGCGGCGGTGGAACAGGCTCCAATGGCATTTGCTTAGATGGCTATGGAAACGTATGTTTTACAGGTACATCATCGTCAGCTACTTGGAACGTTGTTACATCAGTCGGTGGAACATCTTTATTTGCAGTTGGTTACAATGGCAACTACATAACAACGGGTCCCACTACTCTTCAACCAAGTGGTGGCTCTGCATTCAACGGCAACTTAGGGGATGGTTCCGCTTCAGATGGGCACTCTTGGGGTGCTGTATGGGCTAACTATATTTACCATCACTCGGGTTACACCAATTCATTTGACGAACTCGATGATTTGTCCTTTGTTAGAAACTATAAAGTCACAAAGGTTATGCGTGAACATCCGATTACTCACGTGAAAATAGAAAGCAATAACATTGATGTTCCCAATAGCTTTCCGTTCTTAACAGATAAGAATGGCTTCGTGCATGTAGGAGATAGCTTCGGTTACACCATGGGATGCCTAAAGCAAGTAGCATTCAAACTCGATAGTCATGACGAAATCATTAAAGCATTGAAAGATGAAATTAATAGCTTACGGTCACAAATCTACAAATTAACCGCAAAACATGTACTGTGAAAGTGCTTGGTTCAAGCGTTATACAGCAGAATCCAACGTAAGCATCAGCAACCGCTACGACACCAACTTACCAACTGAATATTCAGCCAACAGACAGCACTGTACTTACAGGCATGGGTCCAGGTATGAACCTCACTTTAACTAATTTAAGTGCAAGTGATGTCGCAACGCTTGAAGCATTAGTTCCATCAGGACAACAGTTAGTCGGCTCAATAATACAGTCGCAGCTTACGCTTTCAGCCGTTCCAACATCATAAATTCCTTTTTCTTTCTTTAAAGTTAATTCAGTAAATTTAGCTTAAATTGAGGTGAAAAACAAATTGAAGATGAATCCGTTTGAACGAATTGATTTGTTAAATGCTTTGCCTAAAGAGGAAAGTTCTGCTACTTTGAAAATCTTATGGGGGTTGCAGGAGGTGCTTAGCTTTTCTGAAGCGGAACATGCAGAATTTATTAAAATTACGCCCCTACCTAACGGCAGCAAAGTTGAGGAGGTAAGGTTCGACAAAAGGGATGTGTTGACAGAGATACCGTTTGGCGAAAAAGCCACTGACATAATCGTGGAAACGCTGAAATCTTTGAATGAAAAGAAAAAACTGTATTTTAGAAGTACACCTCAAGGCAAACCGTTTGGTGGCACATTTGAGTTGCACGCCCGTTTTGTTGAAGGCAAAAAGACGCCTGAAGACTTAGCAGATGAAGCCGCAGCCGCCGAAATGAAAGCAGCGAACAAAGATGTTGACCTACCAAGACCGCAATAGGGTCAACTGAAGGCGGCTTCTTAGTTTTGCCCATTACGTTGGCGTTTCTTGCTGGAGCTGGAACATAAACGCCACTGTCAAGAGCGCAATTTCATGGTAATGTAAGTTATGTAAGTGAAAGGTGAAAATGTTTGGATCAAAAAAACTTGAAGAAACAACTTGAATCTCTTTGCGTCGGGGACTTGATCTGTGTGGAATGGTGCGATGCTAGTGTAGGCAAGAGCAGCAGCAGTGGTATGATGATTGATGTACCAGTTCGGAGCTGGGGTGTTTACGTGGGTTTATTCGGCAACAAAACTAAGCATGTTGTTATTGCGCAGAACAGTTTCCGCTACGCCGATGGTGTCTTTGACTTGGATTATACTGCGATTCCGCTTAGCTGGGCTACGTGCCTCTCAGTTTTGGTTAAAGAGCACATTCCCAGAGAAGCAGCTGGCAAACTTGTTAACAGCTTCTTGATGGGTGGACATCGTACACTTAGTCGCACACGAACTTTTCAGCGCCACATATTTCAGCAGAGGTTAAGCGTTGATGGCAGACCAGATTAAGCGTGCTTTGACCCGCAGGCGATTTCAACGCGGGCATTTCATAGAAGAAGAACCCGATGAAACACTTGTGTACATAGTAAAGTTTGGCATAGGCATGACCGCGTGTCTTTCAGCGCTTGAAATCGCTAACATGGCGTTTCTTCACAGTTGGAACAGCGAAGTTTTCAGCGCCATCACCGGCTTAACCGGGATAGTTGTCGGCGTTTTTGTTGGACGCAAAACGTAAATCTAAGCTTCGAGGCGTCACTTCTACTATTGCTTTTTCATTAGTTCAAGGAATTCTTCTTTGGTTAATCCTGCCTGCTGTATGATTGCGAGAAGCGTACCTTTTTTGATAGGGTCATGCCGTGGAACAGTGAGTTTGTGTTTTCCATCGGTTAAAAATATGTGGCTGCCTTTTTGACTGACAACTTTGAACCCAGCTTTGGTCAGCGCTTTAATGACTTTTTGCCAAGAAGCAGATGGTAGCTTTTCAGACAGTTATCTCCACCAGCTCTTTCTTGCGTTTAAGCTGGTCAACTTCCTCGGGGAAAGCTTCCAAATAGCCTTCGATAGCTTCTTTAATGTTTGCAAGGGCTTCTTTACGGCTTTCGCCTTGGCTTATTGCTCCTGAAAGTTCAACACACTGCGCTGAATAGCCACCTTCAGACTCCTCCCTCAGTATTACAGTGAACTTCCTTCCCTTAATTTCCACCATAACGTCTCACTACCATAAGAGACCTCCGTTTAGACCATATAAGAATTGTGGATTCTTTAGAGGCAAGATAATTCACTGTTTTTTCGCACAATTCGTGAGTGTATGTAGCTGTTTTTGGCTTGTTAATTCATGGTCAGTGGAGACTATGCAAAATGAGAAAAGGAAAATCTGACTTAACCCGTGTTCAAAAGAAACTATCAGAACGAAAGGTTAGTGGTGAATGTCGAATCGCGAGAAGACGAGATGACTTCCGTATCAGGCAGTTCCGCAGAGTTTATGATAGGGATGCGGGCAAGTTCACGTTCAACATCAGCTACGAAACCCACACTAAACCAACTCCGAGAAGCCTTGTTGTCGCTGAAGCTTTCGGCTTAGGCATAGACGAAACACAGAGGTTCAAGGTTCTTGATGCTGAGCTCAAGATTGGACCACAAGACATCGTCTACATCACAGGGGATTCGGGGTCAGGCAAAAGCGTTTTGTTACGAGCAATAAGGGTAGACCTTGGCGAGGAGGCAGCTGACTTGTCTGAGGTTAGTGTAGATCCTGAAAAGCCCTTGATTGAAACAGTCGGCGCCACAGTAGAAGAAGGCTTAGAATTACTGAGCAGAGTTGGATTGAATGATGCTTTCCTTTTCCTGCGTGCATATAGCCAATTAAGTGATGGCCAAAAGTATCGTTATAGAATAGCGAAGTTGATCGAGAGTGGAAAGCAGTGGTGGCTTATGGACGAGTTCGCCGCATGCCTAGATAGGGATACAGCGAAGATTATTGCGTTTAACTTGCAGAAAATCGCTCGGCAACAAGGAAAGGCGGTGATTGCTGCGACTACGCATGGTGACTTGTTTGAGGACTTAAACCCCAGTGTGTATGTGCATAAGCGGTTTGGGGAAGAAATCCAAATAAAATACTGCTCGAATAAGGCAGCATCTGAGTGTAGCCTCATGAGAGAAATGGTTATTGAAGCTGGAACTAGGGCTGACTGGCAAAAGCTCTCAAGCTTCCACTATCGGGGTCACAACGTAGCTGTCCCTCGCAAGATTTTCCGATTAATCCGGGGTGAAGAACTCTGCGGGGTAATCGTTTACAGTTACCCTCCGCCCAGCTGCTACGGAAGAAGGCTAGTGCTTCCGTGCATGTCAATCCAGGAAATGAACAAGCAATTAAGTGTCATCAGCCGAGTAGTTATCCATCCAAAATATCGAACAGTCGGCTTAGGCTCTAAACTAATCCATGAAACCCTTCCTCTGGTAGGCACGTCTTATGTTGAGATGATTGCTGTCATGGCGAAGTATAATCCGTTTGCAGAGAAGGCAGGTATGCAAAAAATAGCTGAACAACAAAAGGTTGAAAGCGTTTCCGAGGTCTCTACAGTGCTCTCGAAGTTGGGGTTTGACTTGCAACTCTTAGGCAGCGAACGTTATGTCAAGATAAAACTTGAGGGCTTGAACTCGGAACAAATAAATGAGCTTAAAGCTGCATTCATACGGAATAAACATCCGCGGTTCAAAAAAGAGTTCGCAGTGAGCCGCCATCAACCATTTGGCAAAACATCCGACTACATTGCCTGCATTAAGAATGCAGACCACGTGAAAATGGCAAAGCTAATCAAGCTTGTCGGCATGCTTCTTCAAACAAAAGTTTATCTGTTTTGGCAAGCTCAAAATTAAACTGTCGCCTAAGTTTAGAAAAACAAAAGTAGAGCTAACTTACGTCCCGTAAGCACTTACGTCCCATTTGCACCTGCAGATGTAAGCAGCACCGTTCTAAGCATGGGATATTTAACTCTGTATTTTCCCTCTTCCACATATATCAGCATGGCTGCTTTCAGGTAAAATTTCTTTGTTAATTTGACGTTTTTATCGACTTTTTTTCTCCAGTTTTGAGTATAAATTATAAGGAGCAGAAAGCATCCTAGCACTTAGCACGTTAATCATTGGGGGCATTTGAGAAAAAGCGGAAACGCAACTGTTGAGAACTGGAGCGATTCGATGGCAGGAGATTTTAAAGACTTAAGTTTTATATATGCAGGTTCTTATAACCCAGTAAACTCTATAAAAGTGACAAGATGACGCTGAAAATTCGAACTGCTGTAGTGCTTGTTGGTGGATCGGGGTTGCGTATGCGCCCTCTTACGGAGGACCTGCCCAAATGCATGATACCCTTGCGCGGAAAACCTCTCTTGTGTTGGACGCTCAGTTGGCTTCGAGACCACGGTTTTGACCATGTGGTTCTTGGAGTATCTCACCGCAAAGAAGCAGTGATCAACTATGTTAAAGAAAACCCGCTTGGAATCAGAGTGGATTTCAGCGAGCATACACAGGAAGGTGAGACAGGAGAAGGCTTTCGACTTGCCATCAAAAGGCACGTAAACGACGAGAACTTCCTCGCCATGAACGGTGACGAACTAACCAATATGAATCTCGAGAAATTTGTCGATTTCCATTTTGCACAAAAAGGCATAGCAACAATAGCCGTGTCGCCCATGCGGTCACCCTTCGCCGTTCTTGAGCTAAACCGGAATGATATCGTTGAATTCAAAGAAAAACCCTTACTTGAAGACAAGCTCATAAACGCAGGCATCTATGTTTTCAATCACGCCATATGCGACTACTTGCCTACGATAGGCTCCATCGAGAAAACTGCGTTCCCTGTGCTCGCAGAAAAACGGCTTCTCAAAGCATACCGATTGGGCAAGGGTGAACGGTGGCTAACTATTAATAGCGTTAAAGATTTATCTATAGCAGAAAAAGAGTTTGAATCAGTGCGAGGGTGTAAAAAATGAAAGTGCTAATTACAGGAATACTGGGTTTCATAGGAAGCAATCTAGCAGAGAAGCTTGTGAGCAATGGGGACGAGGTTTACGGTCTTGTCCGTCGCGTAGCGAGCAGAAATTTTGATGTTCTTGGCGAAACGGTCAAAGACGTAACATTGGTATCGGGGGACATCACAGATTATGCGTCCACTCGTAACGCCTTGAAAATTGCTAATCCAGACATTGTTTTTCACCTAGCTGCCCTGAGTCCAGTTCGCGATTCTTTTGAGCGCCCATTTGAATATCAACAGGCTAATTTTACAGGCACAATGAACGTAGCTCACGCTCTATTAGAACTGCCTGATCCGCAAAAGCGAAAGTTGATTGCTGCCTCAACTGCCGAAGTGTACGGTATACAGGGAAATGAACCGCTAAAAGAGACGCTTTCACTGAAACCGTCAAGCCCTTACGCCGTAACCAAGGCTGCAGGCGACTTATACTTGCAGATGATGTTCAACTCGTTCGATCTGCACGGCACCGTGATAAGAGCAACTAACTCGTATGGCAGGAAATTCGAGAAGAATTTCATGGTCGAATACCTCATCACTCAGATGCTACAAGGTGAGAGTCTGTATATCGGCGCTCCTAACTCCGTGAGGGATTACATGTATGTGGACGATCATGTAAATGCTTATGTGCTTGTCGCCAAAAACCCAAGGGCGGATGGACAGGTTTACAATGCGGGCACTGGGATCGGCGTAACAAATAGGCAACTGGCTGAACTGATAGCTAAGAAGGTAGGATACGACATTAAGAAGGTAAAGTTCGGTTCTTATCCTCCAGGCTACCCGCTTAGACCCTTATCATCTGACCAACCCTACCTCGTGCTTGACGCCACGAAAATCAAGAAAGACATCAACTGGGCACCAAAGTACAATCTAAGCGAAGGATTAGACAAAGTAATCGCACACCTCAAAAACTAACTACTATAGTGACCAGGTGGCGGGAAAATACGGCGTTAAAGTATCCATTCGGTTCGGCTTAGGCATACCAAGCAACGCAGTAGCAAAAATGAATAACATAATTAATTCTTAATAAGCAAAAAAGCCGCTTCTCGCACCTGTGGATTTATTTGTCGAACTCCAAGAAGCCTATTAATTACCTCTTTTTCAAATATTTGGCATAATCATAAACGGAATTAGAAGGGATTTTCGCGAACCAACCATATTCTTCACTTTCAGAATTAAGTCGGATTTCTCCTTGCGCAGAGGTCACTTTGAAAGCAACTATTATCTTTATCCTATCAGAGGTTTTTTCGATTCGTCCATCTATTATTTTGCCCACTTCCACGTCTAGGTTGGTTTCTTCTTTGAATTCTCTTTTCAAGGCTTCTTTCAAAGTTTCGTTTTCTTCCACATGCCCGCCGATAATGTGCCAACAGCCTTTAAACGGCTCCACGCTACGTTTCAGAAGCAGTATTTTGCCAGCTTTGATGTATATGCCGTCGACACACAAGAAGAATTTTTCAGTCAAGGCAAACGTGGACCCCTTTTAAGGTCGTTTAATTGACTATTGACGATCTTCCAATATTTAATGATTACATTAGTGAGATTGACTATACAAAAAATTGAAAGGTAGTCGTTTTTTGAAGCAAAATGATTAATAAAGAGGGTAAAGCTCTTTTTCATTAGTTACAGTTGTTTCTCTATCCATTTGTAGGTTTTCGTTAGACCGTCTTCGAGTGAAACCTGTGGTTGCCATTTTAGCACTTTTTTGACGAGTGTAAGATCGGCGTTTCTGCCTCGAACGCCTTGCGGTGCTGAAAGATCATGAGTCTTGGTTATTTTTTTGCCAGAAATTTTTATGACTATATCGGCTAGTTCGTTTATGCTTACGAGCCGGTCGGAGCCTATGTTTATGGGTTTAGTGTAATCTGAATCCATCAGCAACATTGTACCTTTCACGGCGTCATCAATGTAGCAGTATGATCGAGTTTGTTTTCCGTCACCCCAAATGTCGATTGTTCCAGGATTTGAGGCTTCGGCTACTTTTCTGCAAATAGCCGCAGGCGATTTTTCTCTTCCGCCTTTGTATGTTCCTTCTGGTCCGTAGATATTGTGGTAACGTAGGATACGTATGTCCATTTTGTAGTCACGTTGGTAGGCTTCGCACATTTTTTCTGTATAGAGTTTTTCCCAACCGTAAAAATTGTCTGGGTCAGCTGGGTAAGCATCTTCTTCTCTCAAGCCCTTTATGTTTGGGTCGGTTTGGCGATAGGTCGGGTAGACACAAGCTGAGCTGGTGTACAGATAGCGTTTAACTTTGTTTTGCCTCGCCGCCTCAAGCATGAAAGTGTTTATGAGAGTGTTATCGTGCATTACTTCAGCGCCAACTTCAGTTATGAAACCGATACCGCCCATATTTGCAGCAAAGCTGTAGACCAAATCGATGCCCTTTGTTGCTTTTAGACAATTGTCCCAAACGCGGAGATCTAAGGTAACTTTTTCAGAATAGTTTTTCTCTTTGATATAGTCGTCGAATTTTACGTCAGCAATTCTAACGAAGTTTCCTTGTTTGAGAAGCTCGCGAGCAATATGGCTACCAATGAACCCACCGCCCCCAGTAACCAAAATATGTTTCATTTGAAAGTCGCCTTGATTTTTATCAGTTGTCTCAAATGTAAGACAGATTCTATTTAAGCTTTGTTTGATTTTTCTTAAATTAAATAGTAAATCCACTTTTTGAAAAAATGAATAAAGAAGATTTAAAATTGAGTTCGAATTTACTCTACATTTCAGTCAGACCGTAACTTGTGGAAAAAGGTCGCTGTTTTTCGAAGCAAAATATTAATAAAGCAATAAGAAGGAATGAAGGCTTTATGATAGATTTCGATGGAAAGAAAGTTTTGGTTACTGGCGGTGCAGGTTTTATCGGTAGCCATCTTGTCGATGAGTTGCTTCAAAGGAAGGCAGATGTTCGAGTGGTTGATGATTTAAGCAGAGGAAAAATTAGCAACATCGAACATTGCAAGGACAGTATAGAATTCATCAAAGGAGACTTGATGGATGCCAAAACTGCGGAAGCGGCAGTGAGAGATGTGAACATGTGTTTTCACTTAGCTGCTATAGTTGGTGGTGTAGATTTTATGACATCACATCCCGCTGAGATTTTTAAGAGTGTTACAATCAACAACAATGTAATTGATGCTTGCAGAAAAATAGATGTTGACAGGTTACTTTTCACCTCGAGTGCTTGCACTTACCCTGTTGATCGTCAAACAGCCGAAGAACAGCCTCCATTGAAAGAAGAGGACGTTCTTGAACACGGAGCGAAACCAGACAGTGATTATGGTTGGACTAAACTTCTTGGCGAAATTCAATGTCAAGCATATCATAGGTCGTATGGAATGAAAATAGCGATTGTGCGACCATTCAATCCTTATGGACCGCGAGAGAGCTTTGATCCAAAAGACAGCCATGTCATACCCTCGTTGATGAGGAGAGCAGTTCGCAGAGAGAATCCCTTTATCGTCTGGGGAGATGGCACACAGGCAAGAGCTTTTGAGTATGTTAGAGATTTAGCAGAAGGCATTGTTTTGGCAATCGGAACAAAGGTTGATGCGGATCCAATAAATTTGGGAAGCTCAAATCCGGTGACTATACGTGAAATAGCGGAACTTGTTTTACAGGTAACAGGCTACAACGCTTCAATAGTATGGGACACAAACAAACCGCAAGGTGTCAAATCAAGGAAGGCAGACATGTCAAAGGCGCGGAACGTTCTCGGATGGAAACCAAGAACCCCTCTTAAAGAAGGGTTAATGCAAACTTTGAATTGGTACCTAAAGTTATCTATGGATAATAGTATTACATAATTCTTTTTCTAGTTTTTCTGATATTGTATTGAAGTTTTGTTTTTCCATGAGATATTTCCGTCCGCGTTTTGCACCGTTCTTTGATTCATCCAAATTATTTATAGCGTACCGCATTTTCTCGGTGAAGTCATCTATTTCAGGTTTAGCTATTAGTCCACAGTTAAGTTTTCTAGCCATGTAAGCTGGTTCTCCAACAGTACATAGATATGGTAGTTCCATTGCCATAAGTTCGAATAATCTTGATGGACATTTGCATCGTGTCCAACGATTATCACTGAAAGGCAAAAGACCGATGTCACAAGCCATATATAGTTTTGGGAGTTCGTTATCAGGTATCCAATCCTTGACTATAACTTGCCGCTCGATCCCGAGCTTTTTGCTTAACTCCTTGAAGTAAGCTTTTGGACCGCCACCGATTATGATTACCCTTCCTCTTTTCAGCTTTCTAAGCGATGTGAAAATCAGCTGGCAACCAGTAAACCAATCTGTTTTATCGCTTACCCAAAGAAATGTGGGGGCATTTGACTTTTTGACGTTTCGATGCTTCTCAGGGTCAAAAGATTCCAGATTCGTGGTGTTAGGAATATATACGATGTCATCTCTTATTCTCTTGAATAGTCTGTGAAGCTCGTAACTCGCAACAAAAACCTTCGCCGCTTTTCTAATTAGATAATTTGTGAAATACCCATATGGGTCTAACGCGCTGATTTTCTCTAAGTCATCTAGATCCACTACATAAGGAACAGAGTATTTTTTCGACAAGAAATAAGCAAGGGGGGCCATTTCGGGTTTGGAGACGAATAAAAGATCATGATTTGAAGAATATTGCAGGAAAGATCTCAACGTTTGTTTTATACGTTCTGGAAGGTAATTTGCCGTCTCGGGTAGCGCTTTTTTTCTTGCCAGGTTTTCTTGAAATTCAACCTTATGACCTCTGTCCTCCAGTTTCTTCATCAATGGGATTATTCTTTTGATTGTGGTGGATGATAGAGAAGAAAAGGTATCAGGCAGGATACATAAGAGCTTCATAACAATTTACCACTAGAATCTCATGATGACATTCCTTAGTCGCGGGCATTCGTGCATACATCAATCTTAATGGCTATGCAAAGGATTTGAAGACCAAAATATTTGAGCAAGGTGTTGTTTAAAGACTGACGGGCAAGAAACTTTTGTAAAGAGATAGGAATGTACGGAAGGAACTCTGTACGCCACTTAAGAGTTGACATGAATTTTTTAACTGTGAAGTAGCGACCTATATAATTCCTAAAAAAAATTGGATTAAAAGCCCGATGATAGGCAGCCACTTTGCGCCCTTCAACATAATAACTCTCATTCACATATCCATTCCTAATCCCGTACAGAAATAACCTGATTCGCTCAGGCATGGATAAACCTACCCGTCCCATATATCTCCACGGATAAAACAAATTTGGGACTGTCATAAAAACCTCGGTTCCTCTCTTTGATACTCTGCTAATCTCTTTCAGAGCTTCATTTGGGTTTATGAAATGCTCTAACACTTCAGTGCAAACAATTTTGTAAAATATGTTCTCTTTAAAAGGAAGATGATCAATATCGCCCAAAATAAAAGAGCAGCTCTGCAGATTTTTGCTTTTGGCTATGTCTTTCGCATTAACTAAATTAGCACGTGATATGTCTAAACCGACAACCTTTGCTCCAGTTAAAGCTGCATAAATGCACAATACGCCAGTCCCGCAACCCACATCCAGAAAATTTTGATCACCGCGAATGCTCAGTTCTTCCATAATCAATGAATAGCGTATCTTATCTTCATAGCCCGATGTCAATCTTTTCCAAAAATCATCGAATGTTCGCATATATGCTTTCTTGACGTTAAACTCAAGTTCCGTCATGGCCTACTCTTCCGTGGGATTTAACGTGCTTCATCACCGAAACTCTCGCAAAGTCGTATCACGGCGCCTCTGACAGGGCTCGTATAATGGTTTCGCAATTAATATTTCTTTACCTTAATCACCAAATGTAAAGTCAGCTTCGGGGCCAAACGGCGCAAAATACTCTTTAGATACGCGTATAATCGAGTGTGAGATGTTGTTGGGTTTTCAGTAGAACTGGGAGTAACCCCCGTGGAATCTAATGTTCTTACAATCATACGCGCGATTTGAAATAAAGGAAACACAGACACCTTGTTTTCCTCTGATGCTGAGACCTTAAAACCTTTAAGGATTGGCTGAAGCTTTTCAACTGATGAGAAATCATGCAGATGACCATAATCATAGATGGCTGCATGAATTTCTCCTTGGAGGACTCGGTGAACAAACCAGTTTCGATCATTTGGTAGAACAATAATCAACTCTCCCCCTTGCCTCAGGACTCGATGTGTATCTGCAACTACATTGCTGGGATTTGGAAGATGTTCCAAGACCTCTATAGCAAAACCTTTCGTGAAGACGTTGTCTCTAAACGGCAGTCTCCCGGCATCACCAACCACGAGAAGCGCATTTCCGCATCTCCTCTTTGCGTATTTTATTTGAGTTTCAGATACGTCAAAGCCCACTGTAAGTGAACATTTCTTACTGATTTCTGACAATAGAGCACCCCCGCCGCAGCCTACTTCAAAAACGATATCATGAAAATGTATGTCCGCCATGTTTAATGAAACCTCATGCACCATCGTTAGTTCACTCCCTGCATGCCGTGTACACGCGTCCTTCTCATAGAACTCTTTTAGCCCCTTAGCTTGAGAATTTTCTCGCATGTTCCCTTTTCCCCACAAATTTACGTTTCCAACAGTTTATCCTACTTCTTGAGTTTAAGTGCCGCTGATGATAAAGACCTTTACAAACGCTCTGGTGATCAACCGTACTGAAAATTGCAAATGAGATGCCTGGCAGATAGATGGGAGAGCTTTTTAATCTTGTCCACGCTGATTTTAGAGTGCTGACATTTGCAGTATCTCTTTGAAGCTTTGCTCCGGCAATTTTTAACTTTTTCTTAAGAGCCTGTTCACCCTTAAAAGTGTAAATAGTCTTAAGCATCATGGATTTAAAGGTATAAGATTGATCATGGAAGCTTACGGCATTTATATGCCCCATAGTCAAGTGGACCGCCTTAAACCGCTCGTAGAAGTCGACGTCCTCCACGTAACTAATCCTTTCATCCATACCACCGAGCCGAAACCAGTTATTTCTCTTTATGAAGTTGGGGTGATCTACTGTCTCTAGAGTTAGTAGAAAGATTGAGTAGAAAATACTTCGTGCTAGATAACCTTTAGGAATCAAGAACTTAACAGGTACAGCAATTGCATCATAACCCTGATTGACAGTGGCTACACATTCTTCTAATAATGTATGTGAAAGATATTGGTCGCTGTCGTGTAGGTAGAGTCTATTTCCAGTTGACATTTTCACGCCGAAATTGCGTTTAGCTGCCTGGAATCTCTCCGATATATTATAATATTTACATTTTGTTGGAAACTTAGCGCACCATTTTAGGGCTATGTCACGAGTCTTGTCTGTACTGTTGCTATCAACTATGATTATCTCCCAATCTCTGTAAGATTGATCAACAACCGATTTTATACACTTGTCAAGTGTTCGTGCAGAATCATAAACAGGAATCAGTACGCTAACAAGAGAAAGGTTAGACGGCAGGTGCTCATTCATTTAACCAGTACTCACATGATTTCCAGAGTAATGGCACAAATATCCGTAGAACATCTATTTATAGGTAATTGCTTGAAAACTAAGAAACAGGTCTAGATTTCAATTTTAACAGAGTAGTATAGACGTCGTCTAAGTGTTTAGCGATCTTACACCAAGAATATTGCTCTTCCGCAATTTCCCGTGCTTTTCTACCTAGCCTCTCGCGTAAGCCGACATCGTTTATTAATTGCATTATATTACTGCTGAAGGCGCTTACATTGTATGGGTCGGAAGTTAGACCGCACTTGTTTGCCTCAAGAATAATCTTGACTTCTCCAACAGAATTTGAGACCACAGGTATACCTGCGGCCATATATTCGCCTAGTCTGCCGGGAAACCTCGCCTTTTCGATTGTTGTGTCGGCCATTGGCAAAAGGGCAATGTCAGCTGCACTTAGGTAATATTTTAGTTGATCGTAAGGTTGGTATCCAGCAAGCTTTACATGACTCATAATGTCACGATACCGAAGAAGAATTTCATTAGGCAATCCTTGCTCTCCAACGATAAGAAACTCTACGTTGGGAACATCGCGAACAACATTTGAAATTGCTTCAAAAAGGAAAACATATCGTTCTACAAATGCATAATGTCCTATCGATATCAAGATTTTGGAATCTAAATCCAATCCAAGCTTTTTCCTAGAAAATGTCTTGTCGACAGGTTCAATTTCATCGATTTCCGAACCGTTTGGAATTAAGCATACTCGATTCTTGTCGACACCAAGCCGTGTAATCTTATGTTGCAAATATTCACTTGCCACGGTTGTAGTGTCTGCCAAGCAGAGAGGAAGATAATCTTCCAAAAACTCGTAAACGAGTCTCTTGACTGTATTAAAATTCGCTGCGAACCCGTTTTTCCATGCATCATCTTGATCTATAAAGACAACCTTGTTCTTGAAAACCTTAGAAATAATGGTGGGAATGCCAATTGATGGATTGGAGGATTGAAAACTATGTATAACATCATAGCTACGGATCTTAACTTCGATAGAATTGAAAATTGTCTGTAGAAATGGCGTGAAGTACCATTCGAAGAAAGCGTTAGAAGAATAGGAAGAACCATTCATATGGGGGAGTTGGTATATTGTTAAGTTGCGATTGACATTTTCGACAGAAACTCTGGTATCAAAACTTTTTGGGCTGGCACATATTAGATCTATGTTATTTTCAAGTTTGGAAAGGTGCAATGCGAGTCTATATGCTCTATTGTAAGTACCAGTGTTTCTTTGATTAGGAACCAAGTAAAGAATTTGCTTAATTGCTCTCCATCACCCAATTGATGCTATGTTTTGATTTAAGGGCTCGCGATTTCTTAATCGAGCTATTATATATAGTTATCACAACTACTCCTACTAGAACGGCAATAAATAGAATCAAGGCTATTCTATTAAAAATTACATTCGTTGATGGTAAGTAAGTGAGTTCAATTGTTGCTGACCCCTCTGGAGGCACATAAAAACCGTTTGTAAAGGAGAAAGCTGCAAAATGCATGACCGGTTGGTTCGAGAGCAATGCTTGCCATCCCGGGTCATATGCTTCACCTAATGAAATAAATAGAGGTACAGTATTGTTAATCGTGACTTTGTAAGAGCTGTAACCGGTCGTAATATAACTGAAGTTTTCATCTTGGTTTTCCCAAAACTCAGGCAATGAACCAGCAACTACAGCAATTTCATCTGCTGTGCAGTTTCCTTTAAGTGTTAGTGAAAAGCTGTAAGTGCCACCCGTCAAAGCAATTATGCCGCTGCTTATCCAATTATCAAATCTGTTAGTCGCCTGAACGTTATTTCCGCCCAAGTTGAAGTTAACTAAGGAATCATTTGCAACAGAAGGTGATTCGACAGCCATTGAATATTCTCCATTAGGCAAAAAGGCCGAAAGTGTGTAGGTAGTAGTTTCTCCATTGACACCCGTTGTAGTTTCGTTAGTGGAAACTTTAATAAAGGGAGAGTCTGTGTCATACAAGTACAGAACTTTCTTTGAAGCCATATTTTCTGAGATAACGTTTTGGGTGTTGGTTATTTCACCGGTAGGTGCAATTACAATCCCACCCAAGGCGCTGTATCCTCCACTATTACCAATAGTCAGAACATATTGTTTTTGATCCAAGGTTAGGTTACTGACATTAATCCACACGAAACCTTCGTCTGTGTCAGTTTGAGTATTTAGCAGCTTATCTATTGCCACTCCATTGACACTAAATGTAAGGGTACCATTGCTATAAGTTGAATAAAGCACTCTAGCCCATATACCATAGGATTCAGGGTATTTTATGAGAAATGGAAGTTCAAAGGATTTTTCTGAAGTCGTTTCAAGGCACCCATTTCCATAAGTCAGAAAACCGGTATTACTTTGTACGTCATTATTCCAAACCCAGTTTTCTGCAATTTTGCTGGAGTCTGTAGTGCCTATGCCCGTTAAACTTACTCCATAATCGCTAAACATCGAGGAAATCAAGAGATCTGTGGCGCCCCTATTGTAAAACAATAAATTATTGGACAAATCTAAAACACTGCCAGAAGCATTTGTGTTGTCATCGCCAAAAAATAACAGAGTGCTGTTTGAATTGTAGTTTGGCAGGGTACTCAACATTGGTATTGTATTCAGATCGCCCTCGATATAAGTCATACTGGAATAACATTCTATGTAAGGCAGGAAGTCAAGGTTCTCGTAAGCCGCATAGTATTGGTTTTCGGCAACAAGCTTGAGATCTTTTTGCTTTGACAAGAAATCGATGAAAAGTTGGGGATCACCGTCCAAACCAAATAAAGAGGTTTGACGTAGTGCACCTTGCATTGTGCCCACGGTTGAATCGGGCTCTGTACTATTTCGTATAACCATTACATATTTGACATTGGCGGGAGCCAGCAATGCGCCCAAGTTGGCAGTTTCATTGTTGGCAACCAGATTATCCACGAACCCCAAATACTGCATGACTTGTGATGTAGGAGAGCTCAGTGATGGACCAAAGATGTATGGATCTGCACCTCCAAGATTCAAAGTGCTAAGGAACGTATTTGGAACTAAGAAATACCGTGAACTCCCATTTACGTCAGCATTGTTCAAAAAGTCAATAATTAAAGTGTAGACTTGAGGATTCGGAATTGGTTCAGAGTTATTACTCGCTCCGAAGTAACCTTGGCTATATGCATGAGTAGTTGGACTAAAAGAAGGAACATAAACGAAATAAGCGCATAACAAAATCACTACTAATAATGTCGACATAAATCTTTTATGAAAAAATTGACGCGGGAACGATAACGACCACCTTTTCATAGAAGTTACAGGTTGACTACAAACTGGCGGGCTTAGCAAATCTCAAACTTATTCTCGAAATGGTTACTGCGATCAATGCCGCTAAGACGAAACCTATGAACCATGAGGGTCCAACTGTGTTCTTTGCCATTATTTGCATGAATGGTAGGTTTGTGAATATCCAGAAGAAGAGACTTGTTCCCGCTTGTACATTTAAGACAAATATGATTATTAGCACATACGTAATCGCAAAACCATAAACCAACTTACGGAAATCACCATTTACCTTGAACAGTAAAGACGAAAAAGCGATAACTGAGAAAAGTATTCCTAACGGAATCCAGCCAACGGAAACATGCCCCCAATTTAACCAATTAGACAATGTTAATTGCTGAAGCATCGTCCAAGAGGAATATGCTGCAATCATATTTTGAGGACTAGCCTGACTTAAACCAGTATAAGCCGTTGAAGGAATCGTTCGGCCCAAGAACAAATAGATAGCTGTATTGACAATACCAGGATTTATTAGGCAAAAAATAAAAGCGGCCAGAAGTATACGTTTCACAGATCCAGCAAAGCTTGCAAGCAATGACCTATTTGTGGGTAGATACGCGAACAAAAATACTATCAACGTAAGCACCACAAAGGGAAGCACGTGAGCCCCAAAACCAACCATAAAAGACAAAGCTATTGCGAAAAGACAACTATCTTTGATAGATGCCCTTTTTCTGAACATATTAATTAGATAATTCATCACTATAGGTAAGTAAGCAAGCTCCCAGATTATTCCAGTTCCATAGTTTGATGTTGTTAATGGGCTGTAGGCAAATATTATCGAGCCCATGAATGCTACAGGCGTAATCTTAGTTATGTGATTTTTTAGAAAGAAAAACATAGTGAAACTAGCAAATAAGATACCTGAAAACATAAGTTTCTGTAATATAACTTCGTTCCCAAGTGAAATTATTCCAAGTACAGCATTCTGAAAACCGCCCCAGTTTGTCCAACCTAGTCCAGCCTGAGACCCCATGCTGCTCCATATACTCCAATCAGTAAAGTAAAAGCGCCAAGGCTCATTTGTGGATCGAATCTGGAAATCGATGCCGCCAATGAGGCGGGGAAAGAAAACGACGTCATGATAAATCAAAAGGTAAATCACAAATAGTCCAAAGCAAGCTGCAATTGTATTCAAGTGCTTTCGTTCTTGCAGTTGAACGGCGGTGACAAAATCTGAAACAAACTGAGGTGGCATAGTTAGTTTTCACGCTTTTGGTGTTGGTGAGTTAGAAGAAATCGTTGGCAAAAGATAAAGTATTGGTATTAACCTGACTTAAACTGTTTTGGTTAATATTGAAAATCTTCACTTTTCAAGAAAGCCGTTATACGGGAGCATACACGCGTGTTGAATTGCTTTCACCGGGCTACCTTACTAAACTTTTTTGTTCGTACTAATATGTTTGTTACCATTTTGCTTATTGCGAAATCCTTTGAGTGCTTGCGTGCATTCTCGTCCATTTTCCTTCTCAGTTCTGCGTTGATGGTGATTCGATGCAATTTATCAGCAAGTGCATTAACATCTGCTACATGTATGACAAAAACATTCTCGCCGTTTGCCACCAATTCAGGTAGACTTCCTATATCAGTTTCCACCGCTGGCTTCTCAAACATTGTATCCTCAACCACTGGGCACTCTAGCGTGCATCATTCTTAATCGCTACGCAAAGTATATGATAACCGAAATATTTGAGTAGGGAAGTGTTTAAAGGACTATAAGCAAGAACACGTTGCAAGGAGGTAGGAACATAAGTGAGAAATTCTGTATTCCATTTGGTACTCGATACGATTTTTTGAATTTTGAAGTAGCGATTTAAATAGTTCCTTAGGAAGAATGGGCTAAAAACTCGATGATAATGAGCTACCGTGCGTGTTCCAATCCTGTAATCCTCAATAATAAATCCATTTCTAATCCCGTACAGAAATAGCCTGATTCGCTCAGTTATAGACAGCCCTATCCTTCCCATCCATCTCCACGGGTAAAGTAGATTTGGGACGGTTATGACAACTCTAGTTTCTTTCTTCGCTACTCTGATGATTTCCTTCAGAGCATTATTTGGTTTTATAAGGTGCTCCAATACTTCAATGCAAGCAATTCTGTCAAACAGATTTTCTTTAAAGGGTAGATAATAAATGTCTCCCAAAATAAAAGAACAGTTCTGCAAATTTTTGCTCTTTGCCACGTCTCTCGCTTTAACTAAATTAGCACTTGATATATCTAGACCGACAACCTCCGCTTCATTTCTAGCAGCATAAATACACAACACGCCTGTCCCACACCCAATATCTAAAAAGAAAGTATTATCATGAATGCTTATTCTTTCAAAATCAATGAGTAGTGTACCTCACTTACCCAAGACTCTTTCCAGTCATTATAGTGCGCATGGCTGTTGAGACTGTGTGAAAAATCAATTGATAGTTGTTGACGCATACCCGTGCACTTGAAATCTTTCTGTGCTAATGTGAAGTAATCTTCTCTTCTTTCTTGTTCTCTTTTTCTGCTGCTCATAATTCCGACAAACAGGTGAAAATTCTCGGTCCAAGAAGGTTCAGAACACGCCTCAGGTTGTAAGCCAACATGGTGAAGCCAACCTCCCCTGTCGTCTTCCGCAGGCCCTTAAGCAGCAAGTAGCCCTGATTGAACGCTCTTTTGATAGTGCCAAACGGATGCTCCACAAGCTTCTTCCGCAAGGCCAGCTTCTCTGGCTCAAGCCTCATCCGTTCCCTCATCTCATCAACAACTTCCGCGTTCTCCCAACGCCACAACGTCCTTCCACGCTTATTCATCGTGCATTTCGTCATGAAATGCTCACATGAAAAACACGCATCAGTACTGTAAACCCGTATGTTCTTTTGATGGGCATGATCCAAATAGCTAAACACAAGCCTGTTACCCGCAGGACAAACAAACGTGTCCGTCACCTTATCATAGGCGAATTTGTCACTGTGAAATTCACGAGCAGGAACACCCTTCTTCTTGACAAAACCAACCCCATACCTATTCTGCTCCGGCACGTAAGGAGTGATGCCGTTGTCAACGCATTCCTTGATTTCTATAAAACTGAAGAATCCCTTGTCGGCTACGGCATCCAAACGTTGGGCTCCAAGCATCTCCTTCGCGCCCTTGGCAATAGAGCTGAGCTGGCAATTATCAGCCGGCGCATTCGTCACGTTATAATCCACTATCAAATGATGCTTATCGTCAACTGCAACGTGGCTGTTGTAGCAAGGCTCAATCCTTCCTCGGTTCTTCATGAGCCTGCAGTCAGGATCAACCAATGACACTTCGTTCTGCTTAGACTCTTTAAGCTTGGCCAGAAGCTCTGCGTACTCTTCTTTGCGTTTCATAAGCTTCTGCACTTTTTCTTGAAGCAAGTCTGCATGCTTGGAGTTGGCTTGCTCTTCTCTGCGGTCTTCCTCTTCGATCTCGCACAGGTACTTTGACACGTGTTTGTCGATCATTTTCATTCGGTAAGCCAAGTTTTTGCGGTTGAAGTTTCGGTCAAGGGAGTTGACGGCTTTGAGTTTGACGCCGTCTACGGCGACGAGTTTGGCGCCGTACAAATCTAAGCTCATGCAGAGCTTGACGAACTCTTTGAACACGCCTTTCACGCAGTCAACGTTGTCTTTGCGAAAGTCAGCGATAGTCTTGAAGTCGGGAGTCAGCTTTCTCATTAGCCACATAACTTCAACGTTTCTGTGGCATTCCCGCTCGAGTTTCCTGCTTGATCTTATCTGGTTCAGGTAGCCGTAGACGTACAATTTGAGCAGGTCTGAGGGGTCGTATGATGGTCTTCCTAACTCGAGTGGGACGGAATGTTTGAAGCCCAGTTTTTCCATGTTGAGGCTGTCGACGAACGCGTCGATGAACCTGACTGGGTTTTCCTTGTCGACGTATCCTTCGAGTGTGTCGGGGAAGAGTGCGGTTTGGTCTCGGTTTAAGCCTTCGACGTGTTCGCTCATGACTGTCGGTGCTCCTTACGTCGCTGATTATTGGAGAAGTCTAGATTTAAGGTTAATGGATGCGAAACAAACGAGACTTTTCACACAGTCTCAACACGCATGCGCGCATCTCACTTTTTGAACAAACATGTCAAACGTCTTAAGCAGCTATCACAGAAAAACAGCAAGAAGTGCATACTTTTTAGTGAATCAGAAGTGAAAAGAAGAGGATTTCAAGAACAAATTACATCAACGCTTAAATTCTTTAACCATAGTGAGAAGATTTGAAACGGTAGTGGTTATTGTGAAATTTTCAGCTCGCTTTCTCGCATTTTTGCCCATCTTTCTTCTTAGTTCCGTATTGATAATAATTTGATGCAATCTATCGGCAAGAGTATTTACGTCTGCTACAGGTACGACGAAACCATTCTCGCCATCCGTCACTAATTCGGGTAGACTTCCTACATTTGTTACCACCGATGGCTTCTCGAACATTGCGGCTTCTATAATGGGCAAGCAAAAACCTTCACTCAACGAAGGTGAAACAAATGCCGTACAAGAAGCATACTGAGGTTTAAGCTCAGGGACACTCAAACGCTTATAAGCCTCAACCTCGACACAAAGCTCCCGCGCCTGGTCAATACTAGATTGAGAAACTCGAACAATCACAGCCTTAGCCCTCAAACTATACTTGTCTTCAAGCAACTTTATAGCCTTCAGAAAATAATCAGTGCCCTTCCGCGGACCCCCACCAATGTGCAAAAAAGTCGGCACGGCAGGGTCCACAACATCAAAGCCCACAGCATAATCACTTGGTATACCCAGATAAAGCAACCTAATCTTATCCAACGAAACACCATAATCAGCAACCAGATGGCTAACTGTATCCATAGAACTTGCAAAAACCAAGTCTGAATCAAAACAAGAACGCCTTATCAGACCTTATCAAAGCATCGTACCAAAGCCACCGTTTAAGCCTTGAATACCAGGTAGCAACCTCAGGAGACCTCTTACCGCGCTCAAACTCCATCTTCATTGAATCTATGGCGTAAAAAACCATCAATGTATCCCCTTTATACTTCTGTCTAATTCTCTTAAAGATAGAACTAGGGAAAGTCCCAGCACCAAAAGTAACCACAGCATCAACCTTTGACTTACCAAGCAATTTTACACAACAATCAGCACATTTTCGCTGATAATCTATCGCACGCAAATACGGAATGTTCGTCAGGCAAAGACTATGAAAATTTAAATTTTCACTTTTAGACAAAGAACTCTGATCGGATCCCTCTGAACCATGGATAACATCAACTGCAACCCCATTTTTCGCCAACTCCGCAGCCAATTCACCCGTGAAAATCTCGGTTCCTCCGTTAGAAACCAAGGGGTCGCCTCGACATATGAAGATCAGATTCATTCTATTAAATCACTACCTTGAACTATTAAATTGTTATGGGAAAAAGAGAATCCAACTAACCAAAGCATAACATGCCAAGTTGCATGAATCAGATCAATATAAAAAAAACTCCAATAGATTCTCAATATATAACCATCAGCCTATTTTGCTAATACCGCTTTAATTAGAGATAACTCCTTAGCGGCAACGTCCGACAAATCGTGTTTAGACAAATGAATCCCTGCGCGCTCAAGCAAAATTTTCCGCGATAGCGCGCAGCGCGCGCGAATTCGATGACATCCTTGTTCTTGCTCTTGAGGTCGTCAGGCAGTAAATAGGAACCGCCTTTATGATCGGAAAGATTCGTTTACATTTCTCACACGCTAACACCCCTTCGATTATCTCGTCGTTTTCCTTCTTTCTGACGCTCATCTCCAAATGAGAGTCTTCATTGTAGGGACATGAAAGGATTTTCAGCAGCTCGCCCTTCATTTCTTCCCTCCTCGAACAACACTCCTCAAATAAGATAGTTCTCTTGCTGCAGTTTCATCCCAACTGTATTGTGAAGCCATAGTTGCCGCATCTTCACGCAACCTGTCGTACTTTACTTTGCTACCAAGCAATTCAAGGATATTTTCAGTAAAAGCTTGATAGTCTCGCATTTTGACTCTAATCATTCCTTTTGGAAAGATTTCCCTAAAAACAGGTAGATCATAAGCCACCACAGGCAAGCCGCAAGCCATAGCTTCACATATTGCAATTCCCCATCCTTCCTCATGGCTTGGAAAAACAAAGACTTTACTAGACTTAACGACACTCAATGCATCTTTTCCTTTGAGTGGCAACATAAAGAAATTCGAGTCAAGATTTTCTTCCTTAATCCGCCTCATCAAAGCAGATTCTAAATCTCTAGATCCAACGTAAATTATGGCCAACCTAGCACTTTTCTTTTTTGAAACAACCAACTTCCAGATTTCTATCAAATCGAAGATTCCCTTTGATACATGCAACCTACCCAGAAAGCAAGCGTCGTATCTCTCTACAGAGGATGGAGAGATACCATCGATATAGGCTTTGTCAATTCCCATTGAAATGACTTTTATTTTCTCTGGAGGAAATTTCAACCTAATCAAATCTCGTTTAAGAATTGTATTGTCAACGAAAACGATGTCAGCGAACCTCTTAATAAAGAGGTGACTGATTCTCTGGGAATGATAGGATACAAAGTTTGTTACTTTGGATCCCGCTCTGACGGAGTAGTTGGGAATCAAGTGGAAGATAGTACATGCCATCTTTGAGTTCTTGTTAAGAACCTTAACCATCACTGCGGGAATAATGTCTGGAATGATGTCTGTAGCGGAGTAAGTTATTATTTGGCCCTTAGATTTAAGGGCAAAGAAACAAGCCATTATGGCTCTGAAAAAGTAAGCCCAAACTACCCCCATCCGGTCTACTATCTTGAGTGGCAGAATTATATATTTCACATTAAGTTGGTGTTTTAGACACGTACCGTGTCCCACAGCAGAGGTAAGTACTTCTATGTTTAGTCCTTGTCTGTTCCACTTTCCCATAACTTCGAAGAACCTCTTTTCACCACCACTAATAGGATTTTCTTCAGAATAGGAAACATAATACGAATTGAAGAGGCAAAGAATCTTGAAACCTTTCAAAACGTCTCTATCATTCATTTTTGAGACCCCGCCTAGACATATTTTTGCACTATTTCGTAGAGCATTCTGGCGTGATTCGTCCAAGTGTACCTTCTGGCAACCTGCCATGCATCAAATCCCATTTTCCATGCTCTCCGCTCATCAGACAATAACATCTCAGCATATTCCACAAAAAGGTCTAAATCTCCTTCCTCGGGGAAGAAGCCATGAACACCGTTATTAAATAGATCAGTCACTCCGGATCCTTTAGGGATAATTATAGGAGCTCCATGCGCCGCCGCTTCAAGACCTATCATACCAAAAGACTCTGTTATGGGGTGGACAAGCATTCGGGCCCCAAAGTAATATTTTGAGAGCGCCGTTACATCTATAACTTCTTTAACAATTTTTATTTGGTTAAGAACATTCCGATTCTTGGCTTCTCTAAGGAAATCCACGTGAATTCTTTGTGTTTTCCATCGACCAAGCATAACTAATGTTGCTATAGTTCCTCTTTTCTTTAACCCTTCCAGAAGGTCTATGAGGAAGAAGGGCTTTTTCCCCCTTTCCCACCTAGCGACAGCGATGATGTAATCACCACGCTTACTGGGCACTTCGGTGGCGGGGTTCACACCTGGGTAAACCACCTCTATGGACTTTTCAGTAAGCTTCTTCATACGATTCATGTGGTACTTAGAGGGGAGAATTATGGCCTCAGCTTCTTCTAATATCAATCTGTCTAGTCTATATCCCAGCGGGACCAGAATATTCTGGAAATGATGGAGAGGAGATTGCGCGTAAGCCTTCGGTAGAATATACGATATTGGGTCCCATATGTGGGCAAGGTAAGGTAAACCCCTGTATTTTCGTAGATTGCGGGCTGTGAAACATGTGAATGTTCCATTAGAGATTATGATGTCATATTTTCTTTGCAGTACGAGAGGAGAATACAAGGGGCTGGTTATATGAGATAGGGAGAAAAATGAGAACCCGGGAATTCTGAAATTTACTCTAAAAATCTTAGGAACATGATTTTCTAGCGCATCTATTTTCATGTCATAAAAAAAGTCTTTGAATATAGCAGGTATTTGTTGTTCGATCAATAACAGCTCAGTATCAATGCCGAGTTTTTTAAGGTGCCTTACCTCCTCACTGGCTAATTTAGCCTCTGTTATGCCACCCATTCGATCCCAAAAGATTGCGATATCTAGTTTTTCCTTACGCATGTTTCATAAACCCTATTTCTAAGCATTATGTCTTATAGTCTTACAAGCTTAAAACTGAGTCGCCATTAGGATTTGAGAGAACTTTGTTTCCGATTCTTTATCATGTATTGAGCCTGATCCATTTTCAGTTATCTCAGCTTCAGCAGTAGGGCTCATTAGAGAACTAATGTTTTCCAAGCTGCTTATGGTTCCATAAACCATTAAGGTCTCCCAGTATCAGTCCCAGATCGCAAGAGAAGACTAAGAGCTAACGTAAAATCTTGTTTCAACGATCCAATTGACTTGAAGTCGGATAAGAATCGTGAAATGATATAGTGGGGTCTAAAGTAGAATTTTCGGTATATTTCCTTCTGCACCTCAAGTAAGTCGGATAAAGAGAAGCCGTTGGGGATGTAAACGGGCTGGTTAGCTATTAAACCCTTCGCGTACTGGTCCCAAACATCACTGTCAATTTTCTTCTGACAAATTGCCTGATAAAAGATGCCCGTCCCAGGCATTGGAACTGTTAGATGTAAGCCCATAATATCGGGTTTTAACTTTAAACAGAACTCGTATGTTTGATACATGTCTTTCCTAGTTTCAGACGGAAAACCAAGCATACAAAACGCAATTGTCCGTATGCCTATTTCTCTACACAATTTGAATGCTTCAATAAATTGTACATTTTTTATATGTTTTCTGATTACTTCAGTCCTCAGTTTTTCGTTACCAGACTCTACACCAAACGATATTTCTCTGCAACCCGATTTGTACATTAACTCCAACAAGTCTTTGTCAACTAGTATTGGCCCTCGTTTCACAGAACCAATCTATCTTAATGTTTCTTTTCATAATTTCATGGCAAATTTCCGCGGTGTGTTTTCTATTTGCCGTAAAAGTATCATCTGTGAATAGAATGAGTTTGGCATCATACGTATTAACACAGTATTGTATTTCGTCAACAATATTTGTTGGAGAACGGAACCTTATTTTTCGACCGGTAATAGGGTTACTACAGTACACACAGTTGAAAGGACAACCTCTAGATGTATGCATGGTTACAAAATATTTTTCGTAATTCTTAATAAGATAATTTTCATGTGAAATTAGGTGTTTTGCAGGGAGAGGAATTTCATCTATATTATCAATGGTTTTCCCTTTATAATTGCCCGTTATTTTTTCACCGTTCAAGACTTGCAAAACTAGTTCTGGAAAAGTGATTTCCCCCTCTCCTTCAACAGAAAAGTCGAAACAATTAAATCGCTTAATAAAACTGGTATCTGCACTAACATGCGCGCCGCCGAGGGCAATAATTATTTCGTTTGCAAAAACTTCTTTAACGGCTGTGGCAAGTTGTACGGCACCTCTGATTTGGGGTGATGTTGCTGTAATTCCAATAATTCTCGGCTTATCATCGCGAGTTGAGGATATGATTTCTTCAAGAGAACTGTTTGAGGCTATCGCATCGATTATTTTAACATCAATGCCCTTTTTTTCTAAGACTGCCGCTAGATATAAAATGCCGAGTGGAGGATACAAGGAGAGCTTTGCCTTTATCTGACCTCTGTCCAGAAAGTCGGTTTTTGGATTAATTAATAAAACGTCCAATTTTTACGCACCTTGATTACTAAATTAACCTGTTAATAAGCCTAATCCTGTCGCATAGTACTCACAAAGTTTAATGAAAATGAAACCTGTAGCATGAATCGGGTCGTTCGCCAATAATCGCCAATTTCTGAAATATGCTGTTCGGAGAAAAAGTTGCTTTCTTGATTCTTTAGGATACTTTCTAATGTAGCTATTGGCCGTTTTTCCATAAGCATGTTTCTTTTTAACTTGCTCGAGAAAGCTTATGTACCCAGAGTGATGTTTTATAACTGATTGGATAGATTGTATTTTCGTTATATCCTTATATCTCTGGTGAATGTCCCAATCTTCTCCAAAACTTAATGTTTCATCGTAGCCACCGACATCATCGAAAATTTCCCTTTTCACAAAGCGAGCCCCTTCGAGATAGGGGTCACCCACATAACATTTTCTTTCTAATGCTTTGCATTGGCCCCAAAATCCTGTAGCTACGTCAATTTCATGGATTACAACTGCACCCGCATCACTTCTCTCAAGTCGGTAGACGCATTCTTTGATTAACCCTGGTGCCAATTCCATGTCTGAATCCAAATGCAACAGATATTTTCCTTTCGCGATTTTTGCTCCTCTGTTCCTTGATTTTGTTGGCGGCGTGTACAAAGTAGTTTTTGGGATAGTAATCACTTTAACACCATAATTTCTGCAAATATCTAACGTACTATCTCGACTTTCTTGATCCACTACTATGACCTCTATCATAGGGTAATTCTGTCTCTTGATACTTTCTAAGCAAATTCCAATGGTTCTTTCAGAATCTCTAGGAGGGATCACTATCGAGACTAAGGGAATGTGCGTCGACGCAGCGTTAATGCCAGTTGTCAATTTTTTCTCGCCGATCGAAGGTTTTAATTTCAACAAATTATCTCCTTCTAATGATATCTGCAAAGGCTTTGTTAAATACTCCAAATTCTGTTGCTCCGTTTATTGAGGGCATCCTATATAAAGACCATTTAGCGCAAGATATTTTGCGTTTGGTATTCTACCATTATACTTTTCTTTCAGAGGAGCTTTCTCTCCTCGAGTTCTCTTATGGCTTCGTCGGAGAAGTCTACGGCAGCCCACCCGTGCACCATGGACCACTCAACTAAGTTTTCTATTCCTTCTTCCAGTCTGACTGAAGGCTCATAGTTTAATAATCTTTTAGCTCTTGAGATATCTGCAAAGCAATGCCTCACATCACCTTTCCTAGATCTATATGACACGGATGACTCCATACTCTTTCCGTAAAGCTTTAGGAGTATTTGAGCCAGCTCAATTATCGATACCGGCTTTCCACTCCCAACATTTATCGGCATATAATCTCCACTACTCTTCTCCAAAGATAGTAGCACAGCTTTAGCTACATCCTTAACGTTTACAAAATCTCTCATCTGTAAGCCATCCTCGAATATATATGGAGGCTTATCATTCAATATCCTATTCGCGAACAAGGTACACACCCCGGCGTAAGGGTTGCTTAACGCTTGCCTAGGTCCATAAACATTAAAGTATCTTAATGCAACAGTTGGCAAACCATAAGTCTTTCCTACTAGCAGACACATCTCTTCCTGATGTCTCTTTGTCTGAGCGTATATTGAGGCGGGCATTAGCGGTTTATCCTCATCTGTTGGTACTGGCCCCACAGATTTACCACAGTTTGGACACTTAGGCTCCCAGTTCTTACCTACCAACTGCTCCTCTTTCCTTAAACCTGGATAAACTGGTCCGCAGGACGCACACAGGTATTTTCCTTCCCCGTATATTGTATTGGATGAAGCTGCAATCAACTTTTTAACACTATGCACACTGTTCACAATTGCATCAAGCAAATTCGCCGTCCCATAAGTGTTACACGCGACATACTTTTCAATTTGATACATGGACTGACCAATGCCCACCGCCGCAGCTAAGTGGATCACAACATCCATGTCTGACAGTGCTCCAACGACAGCTTCTCTATCCCTCATATCTCCTATCAAAAGTTCAGCCTTTCCATTAACGTAGTCAGGCAGCTTTCTAGCATCTCCGTGAACTTGTGGTTCCAAATTATCAAAAATTCTCACTTCATAGCCCTTCTCCACAAGCAGATCTACCACATGGCTTCCTATGAAACCCAAACCGCCCGTTACAAGCACCCTATCGATAGCCCTACCCATCGTTAACCCTTTCATTAAACAAATAAGCCTGGGTTCTGAGAAACCCACTCGACGAGTTTTCTTAAGCCTTCTCTAGGATTTACTTTGGGTGCCCAGTTCAAAAGCCGCCCAGCTTTTGATGTATCTGACACGTACACCTTCTGGTCAGCGGCTCTCCAATCTGCAAAAGATAGAATAGGATTCTTCTCAGTCAGCTCTCTCAGCATGTCCAGTAGCTGAAGGAGTGATAACGTGTTGGCAGGTCCGCCGCCCATGTTAAAAACTTCATGCCTCAAATCCAAATTGAGAAAGCGATCGAAAGCTTCTACTAAGTCACCTACATACAAAACATCCCTAACCTGCTTTCCGTCCCCATAAATCGTGATGGATTTATTGGTGAGCGCCGCTATCGCAAACCATGCAACCCAACCCTGATCCTCAACTCCGAACTGCCTTTCACCGTAGATGCAAGACATGCGAAACACGCCCGTCTTTAACCCATAGGTGTGCGCATAGTCCTGCATGTAAATATCTGCAGCTAACTTTGAACATCCATAGGGGCTGTGTCCACATAAATCTATTGAAAGTGTTTCAGGTATGCCCTTCAAATATTCCTCATCCGCGAAACTGTAACGCTTTTTCTCTTCTTTAACCGGAATCTTGTTGACGTTTTCACCATAAACCTTATTTGTGCTACAGAAGACGAGAGCAGCATCATTTAGGCGTGCGGCTTCAAGAACGTTAAACGTACCAAGGGCGTTAATCTCGAAGTCCGTCCTAGGATCACTTAGAGAAGTAGTAACAGCCACTTGAGCTGCCGTATGAACTATCGCATTCACATCTTTTGAAGACACTTTAACCTCTTCAAAGTTTCTTATATCACCCTTAAGCAGCTCAACATTACCATAATTATTCTTTAAGTAATTCCAATTGTAAAGGGGATCACCCACACTCTTCCCCAAGATGTTCATCCTAGAAAGATTATCTAAAACTACAACTTCGTTTCCTTTTTTCTTCGCAAAATGCTCCGTTACATGAGAACCTACGAAGCCAGCTCCACCGGTAACTAATACTTTCATGCACGCTTCACTTCCTTAACTATCTTCATGAACTCGTCAACTGTATTGTTCCAATCAAATCGTCTACAAGTATCTAAAGCTTTCCAGCTCAACTTATTCCTAAGCACTTCATCCTCTAAAACCATGACGATTTTGGCTGCTAGATCTTCAATGTCACTAGCCTCCGCTATCAACCCGTTTTCATTATTCTTCACAGAATCTCTCAATCCAGCCACGTCATAAACAACACAAGGTGTGCCTAAAGCATTAGTTTCAACAACATTCAAACCCCAACCCTCACGAATACTAGGGTTAACCAAAACCCAGCTCCGCCTTATCAATTCCCGGCGCTCAACATTATTCAAACGCCCAAAAAATCTAACTCCAGCTCCAGCCGTACGCTCCAATTCAGCTCTAAATGGACCATCACCCAAAACCCACAACTTAGCTTGAGGCACCTTCGCCTTCACGACCTTATACGCCCTAATCGCATGGTCAGATCGCTTAGCACGCTTCAAACGCCCAGCGAAAACCACAACAGGCTTAGACTCTTTCTCAGGTACCTTCGCTAAAGGCTCAAAGTCCAAACCTTCAGGCAGATCAATAACCTTAGCATGAGGATTACAACTCAGCATATTAAAAATGCTCTGTCTCTATTTTTTTCCCACATGTCATAGATCATCAGTTTCGCATGCATCGACTCATTAGAGGCATGATTCACTATTAACTTATTCGGCAAGCTGCTAAGCACCTTCGCGCGCTGCCTTGTCCCTTTAATGGTTAAAAAAGGTTAAAAGTCGTCTTTTCGGGGTGTTCAAGTGATAAACTAATCTTGAGAACATCGCACGGCTGGGTCTGAGCGCTTGTTTTCCATGGTATCCAATTTGTTGGTGAAATGCGAACCATTCTGTAAGAGGTTAAACAGCTCAAATTTGCCTCCAAATCAAAAAATAAGAGTTTTGACCATTTTACACCAATTTCGGGACAAGCCAGCGCGCTTATATCCTTCTAATGATATCGTCAAAGGCCTTTGCTATATAATCCAAATCCAATCCAAATCCTGTTGTTCAATGTATTGTACTATCACGACAGATACCGAGCAGAGGGATAGAACACGTTGTTCATTGTATTGATGACACCCTTTGTAAAACCATTTAGCCCAAGATATTCTGCGTTTGGTAGTCTACCAGCATACTTTTCTTTCATATGAGTTTTCTCTTTTCGAGTTCTCTCATGGCTATACCCTTCAAAACGTCATGTCTTTTCGCATTCTATGTCGCCGTATCCGTATTTTCACAACTTTCTTATGGCGGCTATAGAATATAAGATCAATATAGGCCGTGTTTTGACCTTTCTACCAAAATCGTGAAACGCATTATTTAAGTTCACATCGTCGCTTAAGAGTATTTTACCAGATTTTAGATTACTCCAAGCTACGTCGTACTCCCAAATCATATTTTCATAACTGTGCTCACCATCATGAAGAAACATGTCAATGTAACCTAGATCTCTTAAGAGGGGAGGTAGCGTATCCTTGCTTTTCCCAATGATTAGCTTCCACCTTTTTCTAAGTTCTCGTGGAACGACCCAACCGCTTTCCATTTCATGTCTTCTCGATGGTGGTATCACCTTTACCACATTTTCGTCAGGTAAATCTATTGAGTAAAGTCTGCCTTTCCCATTCTTTTCCAGCGCCTGAAGGATGAATGATGAAGATATTCCTGATTGAACTCCCGTTTCCACTACTATATCAGGTTTCATCAACCGAACGATGGCGTAGTAAACTTCCGCTTTTCGTGGTTTACTACTAGAACTCAGAATTAACGCTCTATATTCGCCTAATTCGTGAACAATATGTTCTGAGATTTTCACCAGCTCCTCCTCCTTTAAAACGTGCTTAACCTCAGTAGTAGAGCAATCGACCAACTTGGCTATCCTACGCACTCGCATTGAGTAGGAAAGCACAATGCGAGGATGCATTAGCGCAAATTTAAACTCACCAACGCTTAAGCGCATTTTCAGATCCTCCCTTTATTACTTCGAATAGCCTCTCTGTGTATATTTCCCAAGTATAATGTTGAGCTACTCGCGATCCCACCCGTAACTAAAACATTCATCTACAAACTTCCTTAACAATCTTCGTGAATTTGCCAGCCACCCTATCCCAGCAAAAAAGTCCTCGAATATTTTAAAGCATTTTCAGAGAGTCTCCCTCTTAACTCTTTATCGTCCAACACCTTGAAAAGCCCTTCAGCTAGAACCTGAACATCTCCAGACTTGACTAACAAGCCAGTTTGAGTGCTAATTAATAGTCCTCTGAACGTTAAAGCTAATGTATTTAATCCTCGATTCTGTGTATGCAAGAGATTACTTAACCCCGCAGTATCATAACTAAACAATCTTGTTTATCCTCGGTTAGACCCTTCAAGGATTGATTTTCCAGCTTTTTAGTCTTTCTAAGACCTTCGTCAAGGTTTACAGTCGGTTTCCAGCCTATGTTTTCACGTATTTTTGTGCTATCCAAAACGAGATAATCAGGATCTTGAGCAATAGGACGGGATGGATAGCCTGGAGGATAACTTCCGAACTCAATTTTGCCGTTAAATCCAATTATCTTCGATAGAATACTTGCCAATTTTTCATTAGTCACAGGATTACTGGGTGAAACATTGAACACCTCACCAGTAGCTTTTTCCGATTTCATAGCCAACAGATAGGCGTTAACGTGATCATCAACAAACATGTAATCCCGTATAGACTTCGGAGCGCCAATATAACATGTCTCATTTTTCAGCAGCTTAGACACTAAGTATTCTGCCGTATTAATTTTCATATTTTTTACCTTATTTTCAATATTTTATGTAACAATCTCTTCGAGTACCTTTAACATTTTTCCTGCGGTCTTATCCCAATCAAATTGCATTGACCATTCAAATGCTCTCTTAGAAAGCTTTTCCCTCAATTCATTGTCTTGAAGCACCCGTTTTATAGACTTAGCCAACGCATCAACATCTCTAGCCACAAGAATACCAGTATCATTATCTCGCACTGTTTCCCGAAGTCCAGGTACATTAGTTGCTATAGTAGGAGTACCACAAGCGTTTGCCTCCACGACCACTAAACCAAAGCCTTCGCGGGCTGATGGAAAAACTAAAACCCAAGCCTCTTGCATGATCTGCACTTTCTGCGCAAGAGAATCACCTAACCCGAATTCATGAAAAACAATGTGTTTAGTAAGATTCAGTTTGGCGCTCAACTGCTTGAGCTCATTCCGATACTCAGGGTCTCCATTGCCCACAATTGTTAGTCTGGCCTCGGGAATTTCTTTTACAACTTGCGACATTGCCTCAATCAGAAGATGAACACCTTTAAACCGCTTCAACCTGCCTAAATATAAAACGTGAGGATAAGAGCTTTTAGTTTTGCCAAGTTGGTAAATATCATGATTTACCCCGTAATTAATTACATTCAGATTTCGTTCAGCAATTCCGAGCCTAAGCAAATCTTCCTTAGTAGACTGGGAAGTGAATATCGGGGTGTTATTATATAGACGCAGAATATGCGGCTCCAAAAAACTTAAAACCCTTGCTTGCCTTGACGGCAACTCTTCATGCAAAACATTGGCTGCTAATTGATGAATGAATGCAACATGAGGCTCACGGACATAAAGAGGCGTAAGAAATGGTATTGTATTAATTTCGTCAATAACCACGTCATATTTGCCTCTAAGCTTAGCAAAGTAGTGCAAAATTGACTGTGGATAAACAGAATACTTTCCACCTAGACGGGTGACTCTAATACCGTCCATATTGTCATACATTTGCCCACCAAGAAAGCCTCCAGATATCAATTGAACCTGATGACCCCAGCGAACCCAACGTCTAGCAATTTCATATGTTGCCTTCTCAGCCCCCCCAGCCTGTGGGTGCTTGGGACACCGCCAGTTAAACAAAAGAATCTTCAAATTCTTCATCAATTTTCACGAAGAACGAATGAAACCATATTTTGGAAACCGTTTTTCTCGGGAAGCTGGCGCTGATACCAATGGATAACCCGAAGCCTATAGGCTATTCCAAGCAAATCAAGAAACATGCGCCACATCTCCTTTGGCTTAAACGAAGCATCTAACTTAATATTTACAGGCATCTCCACAACTTTTAAGCCAAAAAGACTGGCCACAGCTAGCAACTCAACATCAAAAGCATAACGCTTCACAGCCAACCTGGGAAAAATATCAACGAACACACTCTTCCTCATCGCTTTAAGCCCAGACTGAGTATCTTTAAGAGGCACCCCAGTAAGAAGCCTAACTAAACTGTTGAAACCACCACTCAAAATCTTACGAGATAAAGGTACTTTCACTTGGGAATCAGGATGCTTTTTAGAAGCTATAACAATATCGCCACGTTTCAAAGCTTCTAGGTATTTTGAGATAACACTCAAATCGATGTCCATATCGCTATCCGCAAAAACAACAACAGCTCCGTTGGACTGCATGAAACCAGTTTTTACCGCATAGCCTTTTCCCACATTCTCAGGGTAACTTAAAACTTTAACGTGACCGTTTCTTTTTGCGTATCTCACAGCGTTCGCCAATGTCCTATCATGGCTACCGTCGTCAACAACCACAATTTCATACGGCAAATGCTTACCTGCAATAACCGCGTCTATTGACTTAAGCATGTCCTCGATGAAGTCTTCCTCGTTGTATGCCGGAATAACAAAAGATAATTCTACTTGCTCCATTAAACCGCCACCTCGTCATCGCTTTTCCCCCGATATTTCAGAAAGCAAGCAAGCTGGAGAAAAACCCCAGCCACCAAGGCATAATACGCGTAAACCGCTACAGTATCAGCTAAGGAAGACAAACCAGCGGACAAGGAAACAGCGGCAACCACCAAAAGCAACATAAACCCAACAATAAAAGGAGAACCCCAATTCTCCCCAACGTATCCTTCGACCTTAAGCATAATCTTGTTGAAGCCAATTTGAGTCATGTTATAGAGGCACTGTTCTTTTAGTTTATAAGCGGGCTCAGAATTTAACATTTGCTATCTAACAATCCAGTATTATTAATAGAAGTTCACTTCCGCCTACGTTTCGAGAAACGGTTTCACTCGTTCTTCATCTGCTTTCTTTTTCAGCTCTTCCGCAGATAGCCCTATTGAAGTCCCTTTTGACACTTCAATTAAATCATGCAGTGGATCCTCTGAAACCTTGTGAAGGCGTATTGTTAACTCGCCATCTTTAGCAATTATAATAGCTTCGTTTCCCGTGTCAATCCCATAGGCTTCGCGCAGACCCTTAGGTAATACGATTCCCCCTTGCTTTCCAACCTTCACCTTATATATAGATGGCAGAATTATTCCTTCATGGCCACAAAATAATAAGTGGCATTAATAAGCTTGATGGCAATTCATGTGCATCACAGCCAAGAAGATTGCGAACGAAGAATCAAACGCCCAATCAACAGCAGAAATATTTCCTAACTTCTGAGCCGTGAAACTGATTTTTTGAGCCAGAGGCAAACCAATCCCCTTCAAACGATTCGAAAAACTGCTTTTCATAGCATCTTCCAACTTCCTTGTGACCACGGCGATACTTTTGGCTAACTTTGCACCTCGGATGTTATCTACAACTCTTATTGTTAAATCAAAGAGTACTCTGTCTATTCTTTGCAACGCCTTGAACCATGCGCCAGAACGCATGGCTTTAGTTTTCAGATTTACCAATTGTTTTTTATCAAGGAAGCGGAAGGCAACGCTATTAGGTACAGCCTCGAACATTATGTTTCTAGTCTCATCTTTCTTTTACCAACATTTCTTTTAGGATATTTATGAATTGTGCATATAGAGTGAAATTGAACAATTCACAATTAGGAGAAGAAACTGTATAAAAAAATAATTTGATAAATTAGGCATCCCACCATTTGTTCTATCGTGGTTAAAATAACCACAGTTAATACTCGATTTTTAGAGAGGGACCAGAAAATTTTTTGAACCCTGCATTTTCGCTAACTCGGAACATAGCTGTAAATGGCGATTTTTCCGCTCTGATAGACTTCGTGAAATGACGGTGATACAGTTGGCTGCGCATACCATCCTTGGCCATTTACCCACCATATAAGGTATATTTGTGTATGACCTTCTTGAGCAGCCGCCGTTGCCGCATTGACAGGGTCGCCAAATCCGTAGTTGATGACCTGATTATTATTGAGGGTTAACAAAGCCCAACCATAAAATGCCGTATGCGTAAGCAAAAGTGCACTACTATTCAAGTTATCTTTGAACCATTGGAGGGCGTTGATCGTGTCATGGCAGTCAGTTATCGATATCGTATTCTGCAGCATCGAAGTTGGAATTTGGTACACGTAACTGTTGAAATGCTCCGGATTAAAGTAATAGAAGGGGTTTTCCGAAGTCATGAATATGAAGCCAAAGCTTAGAGTAGCCGTTGATAAAACGAGGTATAATATCGCGATTCTGTGTACAGTTAGTTTGAAATGTTTCCATTTAATTGATTTGAGCTTGCCTAGAGCGTCCGTCGTGTAAAATGCAAGCGGATACGTAAGCAGTAATACCCAACGATAAGGGCTCACAGAAGAGAGTGGAATAAATAGCAAAATCAAGCTCAAAAGAAGCCAAGACCTGAGTTGAAGATTCCCAAATCGCCAAAGACCTACTACCACAAAGGGCAGCAAAGGCAAGAAACAATACAGAAAGAAACCCCCTTCGCTTATCAACATAGATTGATAGGAAGTAAAACCAGTCCAGCTAGCCAAAGGCGACACAACACTTGTTGAGTAACCAAGAACTCCAGACTGCGCCACACCACTTAAGTAAACGATTACAAAATAAACCGCCGCAGGCAAAGAAACCACAACCAGATCAACTGACCATTTAAAATCTTTGCGGAACAAGCTATAGGCAACTGTACCAATGATAACTCCAAACATAAGTACTGATACAAGCTGATGAGATAACACAACGGCCATCATCGCTAAAGAAAGAACAACATAACGTTTCCAAGAACTGCCCTTTCGGTTGATAACCAACATAAGCAACGTAAGGACAACAAAAAAGAAAACTAAACCAAGCTCTTCTCGAAGTTGATCCCAAGAGGCTCTTAAAGCCACAAAATAAACCGTTCCTAAAAGAGCAACAAACGTACTTTTAGGAAGCGACCAGCCCAAGCCTTTCTTGGCGTATGCATATATCGAAAGCCCTAAGAAACCCAGAAGCAATGGAGAAATGATCTTAAGCACCAAAACCGGTGGTCCACCAGCAGCAACTATTGACATGAAGATCGTGTAGAATAGCGGCGCAACTGCAAAGAAGCTCCCTAGGTTTATGCCACTGTGTAGCCATAGCAAAGTGTTTGGAACATAAAAGGCCAAGGTATCAAAACCAAGGACGTAAGACCCCATTAAAATCTCAGGTATAACCCTCACAGCTAACGGTATGACAAATGCAAGAACGGGAAAAAAAACATCCCGATTGCGGGTAATCCAATTCTTCACAGGGTTATGAGCATGAAGCACCTTTTATTCTCCAGATTTGTAAAACAAGTATAGATTGAGAATGTATTAAACTTTGATTGCGTACCAAAACCTTGCACTTGTAAAAGAGATGGACATTCTTTTAAGAAAGAAGTTACCAGAATTAAAAAAAGGGTCAACTGGTTGCTTAGATTCGATGTAATCATGTGTTATGGATTACTCTGTATGGCGTAGAGTGCGGCGTCTAAAATTAAACCATTCGTGTCACTGCCGACCCCCGAAACCAAATTCCCACTATTGTCGGCTCCTTCAGAGTATCCGTTTGTAGGGGTCGGAAGAGCTTGCTCAAGGTAAACAACAATATTGCGGGCAAACGTTGTGTTGTAAAGAGCCAAGAAACCAAACGCTACTTTATTATAAATAATAGGATTAATGTCCAAATATGAGTTGCTGCCAACCCCTGTTATTTTCCATGTAGCGCCATTAGGCAAAACCACCCATTCGTAAATGTAACCGTTTGAAGGACTATTTCCTTCGCTAAAAGCCGCGTATTCGCCTGTCGCGTTATAATAGGCTTCGCTAGCCAAATAAACTTGCCTCGACAAAGCCATTAATTGAGAACTATTATTATTAAGCTCAAAAACCGAACAAAGCAACGGGTCACCTGAAATTGTAGCTAGAGGCAACGAAACATTGCCATAAGTTGTAACATTTCCAGCTGAAAAAATATTATTCAGTATTTTACTCGTATTAGAAAGATTAGACCAAAAACTTGCAAACCCGCTATCAATATAGTAAGAGTAAATACTAGTCGAAGTAAGGATATCATTCTGGATGCCAGGCACTAAAGCCGTATAATTAGATCTTCCGTAAAGGACTATGTTATCTATAGGCTGCTTCAGACTATTGTTATAATTTATAAGATTGTTGAGAGCAACAAACAACCTTCCAGTATCAACAACATCAACGGTTTCTTCCTGTGAAATTGAAGAATGTTCTTTTCCGGTTTTAGCATCGTAGAACTGGAACGGATAATTAGTAGTAGCGTTAAGAGGTCGGTTTTCTAGGAAAGTTAAAACCTTATCTATTCTTGCAGAAAAGTCCCAAGCGCTATCATTGCTTATTAAATCTAATTTCTGCGCATCAATGACAGCTTGGATATAACAACCTAAATCCCAATCAGTAAAACCCGTAAAATCTTTACCTCCAGCGTAGGGAAGCCCAGTCTTAGCATCAATACCTACACCAGGCTGAAAATACGCCCAAGCATCCGCCGCCACCTTCATCCAAATAGCACTATCGATGGTTTGAGCAGACTGTATTAAGCCAGGATGCACATTGCCCCTGCCAAGGTTTTTTTTTGGTAAAAATGCAAAAACAGAAATTAACAAAACGACTACAATCGCAACAGCTATGAGGCACTTTGCTTTTCTGCTAAATCGCAAATGATTTAGATGAAAAAAACCTTTTTTTGGCGCATTCTCAAGAGAAGCTTCTACAGAAACAAGCCAAACTAATGGAAGAGAGCAAATTTTTTTGAAATTAACTAAAGCATTTGCCAAATTAAGAAGGATGAATATCTTTGTTATACCAATCGATTTCACGGTAAAACAATTCGCAGTTATCTTTTTCTCAGTAATCATTCAACATTGTTCCTGAAACGTCTTTAAGGCGTTCGCAAGGTTAAATATGTTAAACTTGCGCCTTCCCAGTTTGAAGTTACATAGATTTTCAATCTTAAGAGGTTTTAGGTTTCTAGCATCCTTCCCAGCCAGAATCTAGAACTTCAAACGATCAGGTTAAAACCGAAATTTGCAATCATAAATGCCTCATGTTTGCACCATAAAAAATATTTAAAAAATGACCGAAGAATAAAAAAACCTGTATCACTAATTGATTGCCTAAAGGTCCACAGACAACCATACATTATGGATTATTCTGTATATAGTAAAGTGCGGCGTCTAAAATTAAACCATTCGTGTTACTGCCAATAGACGAAATTAAAGTCCCATAATTGTCAGCTCCGTCAGAGTAACCGTTTGAAGGGTCTGGAAGAGCTTGCTCAAGATAAACAACCATATTGCGGGCATACGTCGTGTTGTAAAGAGCCAAGAAACCAAACGCTACTTTATTATAAATAATAGGATTAATGTCCAAATATGAACTGTTCTCAGACCCCGTTATTTTCCATGTATCACCATTAGGCAAAACCACCCATTCCCAAATGTAACTGTCGTTTATAGGACCATTTCCTTCACTAAAAGCCGCGTACTGACCCGTCGCGTTATAATAGGCTTCGCTAGCCAAATAAACTTGCCTCGACAAAGCCATTAATTGAGAACTATTATTATTAAGCTCAAAAACCGAACAAAGCAACGGGTCACCTGAAATTGCAGCTTCAGGCAACGAAACATTACCATAAGGCGAGTATGTAACATTAGCTGAAAAAATATTATTTAATATTGTACTAGGAACATTAGAAAGCTGTTCCGGCCAAAAGCTTGCAAACCCGCTATCAATGTAGTAAGCATAAATACCAGAACCAGGACTACTCGCAATGCCAGGCACTAAAGCAGCATAATCCGATCTTCCGTACAAGACTATGTTATCTATAGGCTGCGTCAAACTATTGTTATAATTAATAAGATTGTTGAGAGCAACAAACAACCTTCCAGTATCAACAATATCAACGATTTCGTTAGACTGATCTACAGATTCTTCTTTTCCGTTTGTAGCATTGTAGAACTGGAACGGATAACCCTCAGAATTAAGAGGCCGATTTTCAAGGAACGTTAAAACATCATTTATTCTTGCAGAAAAGTCCCAAGCGCCATTATTGCTTATTAAATCTAATTTCTGCGCGTCAATGAGTGATTGAATATAAACTCCTAAATCCCAATCAGTAAAACACTCAAAACTTGACCCCATACCGTAGGGAAGACCAGTCTTATTATCAACACCTACACCAGGCTGGAAATACGCCCAAGCATCCGCCGCCACCTTCATCCAAACAGCACTATCGATAGTTGTATCGGACTGTATTAAGCTGGGAGGCTTAGGTAGAGCAACGGCTGTCGCCGAACCTACATCCGTTGAACTAACCCGATTATGTACACTAGGAAGCACGGACCCGCCATGTTGATTTGCAGCAGTCGACGATGAAGTCGCAGTCGAGTTATCACCGCTTTGCAGACCCCTGACGTCGCCTTGTTTTGGTAAAAACGCAAAAGCAGGAATCAACAAAACAGCTACAATCGCAACCACTATCAGGTACTTTGCCTTTTTGCTAAACCGCCAATGGTTCAGCCGGAATAAGCCTTTTTTCGTCTCAGCTTCAAAAGAAGCCTCTAAAGAAACATGCCAAACTAAGGGGAGAGAGCAAATTTTTTTGAAATTAACTAAAGTATTTGTTATTATACCAGGACTGTACCGTTTTAGGTGAGTGGTAATTCCTCTTTCCATAGAACCGAACCACACAATCTCCGAAGCAATTAATGAATAGACGAAAGGTTGATTTAAAACTATGGCAAAGAAATTTCAATCCTTATAGAATTATTTGCAAATTAACTTACGAGTTTTGTATGTATATGAAGCAGACTACTTAGCAATGTTGGGTGTTATGAATCCTTTTTTAACGGTTTTATTCCAAACCCTCTTGCGCCTAAATATCAATTTCAGAAAAGCACACCCAGCAATACACATCTGAATAAGCCAATAACCGTAAATTGCAGGAACCCAAAGCAGATTTCGAAGCTTCACGGGCTTCTCAGAAGCAGTTAACCCAATACCAACTGAAACTAAGGAGACCGCAGTTAAAGCTATAACTAGCCCCGTGAAATTTATTATCGGGTTGCTTTCGGAGAGAAATAACGCAAGGAAAAACCAGTTTACGTAGCTAAGTAACGACACAACCATTATAAATGGTCCAGCAAGCGAAATTTCGGCATCCACAGTCTTCTTATTTAAAGTATCAAGAAGGCGCCCATACTTTAGGGCACTCTCCATGTTTCCTCTATACCAACGAACACGTTGGTTGACTAAGTCTCCTAAACCATTCGGTGATTCCTGCCCTGAGATGACGTCAGGAGCATATTTTATCAGATGTTTTTTTTCAACGAGCCTTACTGCTAATTCAACATCTTCTGTAAGGGAAGTTTCGTCCCAGCCGCCTAACTCTTCTAGCACGTTGCGCCTTATGAACTGACAACTTCCGTTTAACGGAACGAATAACTGCAGCTTTTCTCTTCCGCTCAGTAAAGCTTGATACCAAGCTTTCTCTTCCATCGCTGCAACCCTTGTTAGAATGTTCCTTTTTTCATTTAGCGAAGTAGTTCTACCTTGCACAGCCATTACTTGCTTGTCGTTGAAGTATGATGCAGCTTTTCTTAGCACTTCTTTATCCGGAACACTATCAGCATCAAAAGTCCCCACGATTTCTCCTGTTACGTAAGGCAGGGCAAGGTTAAGAGCCGCTGGCTTGCCTTTAGATTCTTTTTCATTAATAACCTTGAAAATCTGAGGGTATTTTGCCGAAAATTCCGAGCACACTTTGCCTGTGGAGTCAGTCGAATTCCCATCAACTATTATAATTTCCAACTTATCCTTAGGATAATCTATATCAAGTAAACCATTCAAACAGCGACCAATGACGATTTCTTCATCCTTGGTCGGCACAATGATTGAAAATTTTGGCTCCTCATTCGCATAATTACTACTTGGGGGCTGCGTGCGTCTCCTTTTTATGCCTACGTATATGATTGAGCCGTTATATATCGTCCAAAAAAGCAAAACCGAAAGCAAAGTGATAGAAATGATATCCAAAAAAAGTATCATTTGCGCCCAGCCTCAATTAACTCTCTACCGAATATTAAGAGTATGTTTTGGAGTGATTGGGTTGCAAGATTTATTCGCACAGCTATAAAGCGCACCCAAACAGACGCCTCTAATTTTACCAGCATTTTTTTATTAAGGCGTGATGGAACCATTCTACACTACAGCTCATTATGTGTCCTTAAACTCTTTTAAGTTTTGTTTATTAATGCTTACTTGCTAAGCTATAAACCCATAGTTTAGAACACAGCCAATAAAAAATATGCCAAGAAAACTACCTAATTTAAACAGTACAACAATTAGTTACATAAAAAAACAATTCGGAAAGCCACTTATAATTATAAAGATTAAGCAATTACCCAGAAAACATGAGAAAACCAATGAGACAAAGACTCTCCAAAAAACAGAAAATTATTTTAGTTATCCTAATAGCGTTAGCGTTGAATATAATTTCCTTTTGCTTTGCATTTCCTGAAACGTTTAAGCCAGAAAATGCCACTTATGCGAGAGATTTTTCAGCATACTACCTCGGGGAATGGAGATTGTTCCATAATCCAACCGAAATCTATGCTGGAGGTGCTCAGCCTGGAGATTACCAGATTCTTCCCCATCCTCAAACCTTCAAGTATACGCCTTCTTTCCTGATTATTTTTGCACCGTTTCTAGCTTTAAGCTATCAGAACGCTCTTACAGTTTTTGACGTGGTACAAATTGCTTTAATTCCAGCCTTGGCTTTCTTTGTCTACAAGATTGTTAAAGACAAAAACTTGGTTCTTGGCGCTACAGCAGCAATCATTGTTTTGATTGATCCCCTGCCTTCTCCCTTGATAAATTCAGTCGCCATCAGCTTAAATATCCAGTCATTCGCACCAAGTTACTTTATTGGATATTTAACAGTAAATGCCCATATCCTCCAAACCATTCTTCTAATCGGCGCTTTATACTTCGGGTTCGCTAAAAAACCTTGGCTCTCAGCATTAATGTTCGCGTTTGGTACATTTGATCCACGGGCTGCACTTTTGGCGCTCCCCCTTCTTGTATGGTATAACAGGCAAAAAATACTTCAGTTCACTACAGCCACAATTACATTTCTTCTGGCAACCAATTTGCCCTTTTTCTTCTATCAAGGAATAGGCTTTGCATTCTTGAAGACGGAAGTTAACGGAAACATCGCCTCACAAATGTACCAATACGATTGGATTCCGCTTTATGCAGTTGCCGCGTTAACCGTAGTTGAAATAATAACCGTCATCCGCGGAAAACAAAAAACGCCTTTAATTTTCGCTAAAACTGACGGCTTAAGCTAACTACACCTTAAAATTGCCTTTTCCAACTCATCAAGTTCAGCAATAATCTTATTCGTTAAGTATTGAATGTCTCGGAGTTGCGCTTCTTAAAATTGCTCGGTCGGCGCCGGGTTCTCATAAACTTATTCCAGTCTTCTACTCTTTCATAAACGCGATAAAATCTTCTAGGCTTCTGGGCTGCAACGTATAATTTGACTTTTTTTCTTCGCCAATAGTTGACGACGGCTTTACCCCATAGTCATGTCCAGGATAAACTTCCACGGAATCATTTAGTTTCAGGAGCTTGTTGAATAAACTGTCATACATACTTTTGGAGCTACCGCCAGGCAAGTCTGTTCTTCCACATTCCCCAACAAATAAAGTGTCACCCGTTAACAACTTCTTATTATCCACCAGCAAACAAATACTGTCCACTGTGTGCCCCGGCGTATAAATCGCCTTTATCGAAACCCCGCCAACAGTTAACACGTCGCCATCTGCAACCGCAACATCGCAAGTCAATTTTGACAGCTTATAAGCAACCAATCGCGCCCCAAAAATGGAGGCTAACTCTGTGTTTCCAGCAGTATGATCGAAGTGTCCATGGGTATTTATGATGTACTTTAAACTGAATTTGTTAGCTTTTAAAACCTTGATTATTTCGCTGGAGTTAAAGCTTGAATCCACAACTGCCGCTTCCAAAGTATCTTCGTCCGCTATAATGTACGAAAAGTTATCGCCATGCTGTTGAATTTGCTTAAAAAACATACATCTCAACCAATAAAGAGATTTATCAAGAAACAAACTTTTGTTCTTTTCGCCTCTCCACCAGCAACTCTTCTGCGCATACCCTTCCTATTTGAATCAACATGAAAATTTTAGGTCTGAACTGCACAATAAACCTAAAACACCTATATTGTGCAAAACCATTTTTACCAAAGTACAAACCCTCTTCCAAATTAAACAGCACTCCCCCCTTTCTCAACATCAGGCATAAAATGGAACCTCGAGGGGCTCATCCAACTGCACCATCACATCCAAAAGCGAAACTCCAGATAAAAAAAACTACAATAAAAGATTTGAAAGTAAATTTATGTCTGAAGGAGGATAACCTGAATAATATTTCCCGAAATAGCCGAAAACATTCATTTGCTTGCTCAGATAAGGCTTTATTTTCTCTGCCCACAACCGCAAGTTCTCTTGGACATCAACTTCTATTTTACCTAAGGTGCCTTTGACTTTTTCCCGGTCTCCTTCCCACCTGACGTACAAAAAATCAGAAGTTACTTCATTGATACTGGGCATAAAGGGATTATCAACCCATGCCAAAGCAACATTGCTATCTCTTAAAAGCGAATAAAACGCGTCATTAAGAAACCCTTCATCCCGCACCTCAACCACGTAACGCTGAGTCTTAGGAAGCTCACGCAAGAAGTCAGCCAAACTGGATAAGCGCTCAACTCCAAAACTAGGGGGAAACTGCAACAGCAAAGGTCCAAGCTTCTCTTTCAGCATTCTTGTTCTTTCAAGAAAAAGGTCAGTTTCACTCTGGCAATCCTTAAGCATTTTAACATGTGTTATAACTCTTGGAAACTTCAGCGAAAAACTGAAGCCCTCAGGCGTCTGCTCCCTCCAGTTGGCTACGGCTTGCTGGTTTGGAATCCGATAGAATGTACTATCAACCTCAACAGTACTGAATTTGGATGCGTAATAAGCCAAAAAATCTTTGGACGCAATTTTATTCGGGTAAAAATTGCCCTTCCAGAAGCTGTAGCTCCAGCCTATAGTGCCTAAATGAAGACTTGGCATGCTACTCTTTACCCTTTAGCAGCAGCCAAGACTTATCGTCTTTAGCCTTCTTTAACCGCACTAGAACGTATCGTCCTTTAAGCCTTTGACCCTTAAGTGTAAACTCAATTTTATTGTCTTCCCAAAGTTTAGGTTCATAAGTGCCTTTATCCCAAATTTTCACAGTCCCAGCGCCGTACTGCCCTTCAGGAATTGAGCCTTCAAAATTAGCGTATTCAATAGGGTGATCCTCCGTTTCCACCGCCAAACGCCGCTGAAGACCATTTTCAGGCATCCCTTTCGGGACAGCCCAACTCTTCAGCACTCCCCCCCTCTCGAGTCTCAAATCATAGTGAAGCCTTCTTGCATGGTGTTCTTGAATTACAAAAATTAAGTTATCATCTTTTTTCACTTCACCCTTAGGTTCAGCGAGTAACTTCAAAATTGCGTTTTGAAGCATATTCTGAAAGCTTATCCACAGCAGGTGTAACCTGTTTTTTATCATCAATTATTTGGTCAAGAGTGCATTCAACGGGCGATTTATCTTCTCTTAAACGGTGAAAACGTGCCATCCGCAGTTTAGTATCCTGCGTAACCACCTGATAAGCTACTTCGCAAACCAGCTTGGGCTCAAGCCAAGTAACCACATCACCAACCTCAGACTGAAAGGGAGCAGCATCCGTTTTTAACTTTCCAAATTTATCAATTAAAATTCCAAGCATCTCTTCTGTGAAGCCTGTTCCAACCTTGCCTAAATAAACTGGTTTTCCGTCCTTATCATAAACGCCAAGTAGCAATGCGCCAAAAGTCTTTCCTCTAGACTGGGCACCTCTGGTGTACCCGAAAATTACGCAATCACAGGTTCGTAGTTTCTTGATTTTTAACCAGCTTCCAGTTCGCATGCCTTCCTCATAGCGGCTGTCTTTTCTCTTCGCCATTACACCTTCCAAGCCTTTATCAAGCGCTGATTGATAGTAGACCTCGCCTTTCTCCTCTATAAAATCCGATACAACCACATTTTCACCGTCACTTATTGACTCCTTTAACACTTTTTTCCTCTCCATCAAAAGAAGATTCAGTTAAAGGTTTCCCATTCCTTCTCTAAAATATCAAAAACAACGTATATTACTGGCGCCCGACTAGCTTGCCTTTTAATTTCAACCTCTGAAACCGCTTGACCTCTCTTTAGTAAGCTTTGAAAATCAGGTTTACCCTCTTTCAAAACGACAATTTCGCCATCGACAACCACATTACTGCTTAACTGTTGAAGTTCAGATAACTCTGGAAAATTATATTTAAGCTCCTTACCGTTGCGGCTTTTCAAACTTAACTCTTTGTCAACATAAGCAATTGCTCTAAAACCATCCCATTTAATCTCAAAAATCCAGTCTTTGCCAGAAAAAGCCTTTTCAGCGACCCGCGCAAGCATAGGCTTATAAATGTGACGGCTCATTGCTGCTTTTCCAACTGTTTGATGGTTTCTCGCAGTGCAACCATGAGACTTTTAGCTTCAACTTCTGGCGGCTTTTCAATTTGGATTTTTTCGCCTTTTAGCTTCTGTGCTACGAGTTCTTCAACCCTCTTCATATAGCTGTCTTCAAATTCGGTAATGTCAAATTCGCCTGAGAGGTCAGTAACGATTTTTATAGCCATGTCCAACTCGGCTTTATCTGGCTCCTTTAGTTTGTGTAAGTCTTCAAAATCCTGCGGATCAACAACATCGTAGGCATAACGTAATGTTGTTAAAACGAGCGCGCCTCTATACGTGTGCAATAAAGCGGGGTATTCCTTTGTTCGCAAGGTTATTCGTCCAGCGCCAGCTTTATTTTTTCTTTCAAGCGCTGCTAACAGTAAACTGTAGGCTTCTTTGCTTTTATCAGGCATCAAAGCGTAGGTTCTATCAAAGTAAACTGGGTCAACAGAGAAGTAATCTACGAACTTGCTGATTCGGATTCGGCTGTCGGATTCAGGTTTGATAGCATCAAGTTCTTTCTGGTCAAAAGTTACATACTCGTTTTTAGCAACCTCATAACCTCTTGCAACCTCATCCCAAGGCACAATCTTGTCATCTTTAGTGCACATTTTAACGTACTTTAATGGTTGACCATCAACCTTATGCAGAAAATGAAAAGATACTCCTTTATCATAAATCATAGAATACAGTTTAACAGGAAGATTAACTAAGCCTATAGTAACGCTGCCCGACCAAATTGGCCTTCTAGGAACTATAGCGCTTACACGTTCTTCTTTCGTTTTCTCAAATTTTCTTCTGTAGCCATAAATTACATCTCAAGTTTGCTTTTTTTCACGAAAATATCCTTCCACGGATCGCTTTTCCGTTTAACTACACTAAAAATATTGAAGTCCGAAGGGTTTATGCCTTTCCTTACCTCAGCTCCAACTCAAAGGAGTTGAAACAGTCGCTTCAATCGTAGACCTTAAACTGTAAGGAACCACCATTGTCCGCAGCGGCGAATTCTGAAGGTAATCAGCGAAAACCTTCCCCGGCTTCTTTGTATCCTTGAACTCGGAAACAACAATGTCACTTTCCTTAGCCAAGTCGATTCCGATTTTATGCACAAAAGCCCTTGTTTCTTCAAAAGTATGTTCTGGAACAATCGGAACTATAACGTGGAGGCCTTTTTTGCCTGAAGTCTTAACGAAAGGTGTAAGTCCTAAATCGAGCAGCTTGTCTTTAAGCAAAAGCGCAACCTCTGCGGCATCACTTAACGTTGCAGGTGGTTCAGGGTCAATATCAAAAAATAGTAAATCAGGCTTATCCAAAGCGTTAATCTTGGAGAAAGGCATGTGGATTTCTAATGCTGCCAAGTTTGCAAGCCAAATAAGCGTGTCCAAGTCGTTGCAAATAATATAGTGGACGTCTCGTTGGGACGTTGGTGAGTAAATTGTTTTTATTTTAACCCATTCTGGCGTGCCTTCCGGAGCGTTTTTTTCAAAAAAACTGAATTTATCGCCTTCAATGCCATCAGGGTATCTGGTTAAAACTAACGGTCTATCAGCTATAATCGGCAGCATTTTCGGCGCCATTTTAATGTAGTACTCAATAACTTGTCCTTTGCTAACATTAACTTCTGGGTAAAAGATTTTGTCCAAATTCGTTAGTTTGACTTTAGTTAATTCTCTCAGATTCTCCATCACATTTTTCACCAAAACCGTTAAGCTCAAAACAACTTTTTAACACAGATATATTGTAAAGTACTAGTTTTTTTCCTTTTTGGACAAAAATCAAACCAAGAGTGCATCAAGGCAAATCGTATAAATTACCCTTGAAAATTCCGATTTTCTATAGCTAAACCTATATAGTTAACAGTGATATTAATAATAAACTGTCAGAATTAATCAAGAAAAAGTAAATTTTGACCTAACATTTGCTTTTTTCAAGATAATTCGCTATAAATGAGGAAAAAATTAGTATGAAATCAAAAAAGCCAACGTTAGAAGATCAGCTTGCTTTTATTTCAGCGCAACATGACGTTTATCCTACCGAACTGTTTCAGGCTTTAATTCAAGCAAAAGAACACGGGAAATCAGCATGTGAAGACTTAACGGTTGAATACCGTGGAAGTGTTAACAACGAAGCCATCTTCCTAATAACTAAAAATAGTAAAGTAATTGCGCAATTCAGGGTTCCCAAAGAAACTCTCTCACAAAAGGATGTTTCATTCGATAATTGGATGGACAAAAGCAGAGTCCGAAAAGAGATTGCAAAGCAAAACCCAGGCCCTACACATATGAAGATAGAGAATCTTCGTGTTGGCATGAAAAAGGTCAATGTAATTGCCAAAGTGCTGGAAACTTCTGAACCATCCAAAGTTCACACTCAATTTAGGGACAACGCGCTTGTTTCTAACGCATGGATAGGAGATGAAACAGGAAAAATTATGCTTTGCCTCTGGGACCAACAGGTAAACGCCGTTTCATTAGGTGACTGTATAGAAGTGAAGAATGCGCATGTGGCTATGTTTAAGGCTGAAAAGCAACTGCGCCTTGGAAAAAACGGAACAATCACAATACTGGAAAATCCCTTGCCAAATGAAACGGCGTAAAATTAAAAATTAAAAATGTTTTAAGATGGTTTATGCTGTTTAAACGTATTTTTTGTCGTTGTAGCAGTACCATCTTTTGTATTGTGGAATCCATGTAAGAGGTTGATTGCATGTTGGGCAAAGTGGTTGAGCTCTGACTTCTCGTCCACTGAAACGTATTTCTTGTCTTGTAGCAGTACCATCGTGTATTGAAAGCAAGTGTTACTGACGTTGGCTGTTGCTGAACATTAGTTTGAACGGGTTGCTGCTGCTGTTCATAAGGCCCAAAAACCTTTTCTTCCTCGCTGAGAGAACTAGTTTGAACAGGTTGCTGCTGCTTTTGACTAGTGCTTTGTGGAACTGGCTTTAGAATTATGAAGCTCTGATGCTGCTTGAACATCTTCCCAGGGGATGTTTTGGATTTCTCCATCCTCATTCTCCACTGACAAGGCAGATGCCCGTCTTTCCAACGGCGAAAGCGATATCTTTAACTTTTCCTACTAATCGTCCTTTTGCGTCTATGACTTGCATAGAGATTAATGCATCTCTAGTTAGAGGTTTATCGGTTTTTTCCATCTTAACACCATTCTTATTCTGAATAGGTGCATCTTGTTTAAAGGATTTTCGTTTCTTACTCAAATCAGACCATCAACCCTGTTGCGCTGGGATTTCCCAGTAGCTAATAATGTCGCCTTTCACCCATTTACCGCCTAAACTTCGGACAACCTCATTGATATCTTCCCATTCAGCCTTTAAAAATTGAACTGGCTTTACCACAACGCAATCTCCCTTAACTGTGAAACTGAGCAGTTTGCGCTGCTCTGGGCTGAATTCATTTTCCATTTTGATTGCGGTTTTGCTTGGTTGAATTAACTTCACATTTGCGGGCTTAAGGTCAGGCTTAGATTCTAGTTTTAGCGGTCCCCATTGGCTTTGGTGCAGGTTTAGGTTCTCCAGTGTTTGTTAGGTTGAATTCTGGGATTGGATAGGATTCGGCAATGTCCTCAAAACTGTCGCTTCTAACTATTGCGAGCACTTGCTTGGAAAACAAATCAAGTTTTAAGTCTAATAGTTCAGTATCGCTGGGCAAATTAGAAGTGAAAGAGGATGGTTTGCCCTGCAATAATTCGATGAGGAATTCAGGGGTTAATTTTATTATTCTTATTTTCATGTTTAGGCACTCAGAACTGCCTTTAGGTGACCGATAACTTAAAAGTATTTTCTATCATTCGGAGGTAAACCCTATTGGTATTGGCTAAGACATGATTTGAGTTACTGGTAGGTTTAAAAAATAGAATAGGGAAGGTTTTACGCAGGTTTTGCTCTTCGGCTTCTCCATTCTGCAAAGTTGCCGGAGTACACTCCCCAGCTCTTCAGTCTCGGTGTTACCGTGCTAAGCAAAGCTGGGCAGACGGCAAATTGGATAACCAAATTGAGACCATATGTTGCAAGAAGAACAATCCCAAAAGAGAACCTGCCGAGAATATTTGTTGTGAGAACTCCAAGGCTAAAGAGGTATGTATATTGCCACAAGATATAGGCAGTTCCTATGAAAAGAGTGACCGCATAAACAATCATGAGCAGAACAAGATTTCTTTTTGACCTACCTTCCGCAGCGTTCCGAGGTATGAGCAGCCAATTTAAAGTGAAGATAATTAACGCTGTAACAGATTCCACCCATGCAGCATAAGGAGGCACCAGCTCAACGTACACTCCTCCAATAAAAGCGCCAATCATACTGCCAGCAAGCCCGCTCCATCCGAACCATAATGGAAGAGTGCCCAGCAGAATAACGGGAAGGTAAAGGAGCGTAAATCCTGGTAACATACTTACTGATGAACCATAGAATAATATAGCATAAAGTGCTGCTACCATAGCCATTATTGAGACTTGTTTAGCTGTACTTTGCTTTACCATTGCCATTTATCATTCACTCCTCTGTCTGTGGGCATTTAACGGCTTCAAAGCAGAATTTGAATAAAAGCATTTTCATGCGTATTACAAATGTAATACATGGAATTGATAAAGCATAATTATTGAGTACCGTAACGTCAAGAAGATTTTCAAAGCAAAATGCTGCATCCAACCAAAGTATAAAAGTTCCAATGAGTATTAGATGCGAAACTGCCAGCCAAGTGTTGGATAAAAATGATTAGCCAACCGCGCTTAACCAAGATTGTTTTCATCGTAGGAATCGCAGTACTTATCGCCTTGAACTTGTACACTTTCATAGTGGCTTATCCAGAGACTTACGCCGTCAACGCAGGCATCAACACTTCAGGCACTATACTGGCAAAAGACTTCTCAGCCTATTACATGGGCGCTTGGAGGCTATGGAATAATCCAGCGCACATTTACACTCTCGGAGCCTTAAAGGATGGAGAACCAGTCATACTTCCCCATCCTGAAACCTACAAGTACCTGCCTTCTTTTTTGCTTGTTGTCTCGCCTTTTCTCTCGTTGAATTATCAACAGGCACTCTTAGCGTTTGACATAGTCCAGTTTATGCTTCTTCCCCTAATGGCGTATCTGCTCTACAAGCTCTTAGCTAACAAGCCTCTTGCAGTAACCTTCGTAGTTATGGTTATCGCGTTGCTGCTGCCTTTCCCCTCCCCGCAAGGGGGCCTTTCTCTTAGCTACTATTGGCAGTGGGGCGAGGGACAAGCCAAAGTCTTCATCACCTTCCTGCTTCTGCTCAGCTTCTATTTAGGCAGCCGAGGAAGACCATACCTGTCTGGAATTGCCTTTGCATTTGGGTTTTTTGACCCAAGATTCGGACTGTTGGCGATACCGCTCTTCGTAATGTACAACCGCAAAAACCTCAAAGCTGCAACGGCAAGTGCAATCACCGCGTTGGTTTTGTCGAATCTGATGCTTCTTTACCCAGGCATGGCATCTGGCTTCATAAGCATGGTTTTTTCCTCTGCCGTTAATACGCCACTCTACTATTACTCGCTCATACCCTTCTTCACCTTGCTGTCTCTAATCATCGTTAACTACAAAGAAATAGCAGCCGCATTCAATCCCAAAAACTTCTCCAGTTTCACAGACGCAAAAAAACAGCCTCCTGCCACACAAACTTCCATCTGATTCAAACAAGATGGTGCCGGGGGTGGGACTTGAACCCACGAAGGCCTGCGCCAGAGGATCTAAAGTCCTCTCCACCATCTTGGTACAGGTAGCAAAAGCAATTGCTACGTGAGTCAGAACCGAATAATTGTTCCTACATTTTTGTAGTAATTCCTTAGTTACCATTCACAGTTCATGCACGCTGGACTAGTTCGCCAAAAGCAGTGATATCGAAAAGAAAACTCAGAAGAGTTCGATCCAGATTCCATCTGGGTCTTCTACGTAAGCCCATTGATTGCCATCTGCTTTTATTTGTAGGATCACTCTATGTCCATTTCGACCGGCTTCTTCCAAAGCTTTGTTTAGGTCATCAACCTTGAAGGCAAGATGATCCAACCCTTCGCCCGCAACGTATTTGGTGTTGTAAGGGCTGTCGTCCTCGTAATGGTTTAGTTCCAAGGCGAAACCGCCTTTCTCAGTTTCCAGACCGACAACTTCTCCTTTAGTTTGTTCAATCTTGCTTCGACCTGTGACATTCATGCCGAGTATCTTGGTGTAGAAATCTATGGATTTTTGCAGATTAGTAACCCGTATTCCGACATATGTAAATTTAGCTTTCATAATTATCGCGCAAGCGTATAGGTGAACCTACCTATATGTCTAGCGCTATCGTGGGCGAGTTAAATAATTGGTGCCAAATGGTTATAATTCTTATTTTCTGGTTTGGGAGCAGTTTTGAGGACCACAGTTTTTCTTGTTTCTTTGCAGTAGCTATTCTTCTCAAAGCTGCAAACTGCCTCAGACGAGTGAACCGCAAGGTACATTGCTACGTATAAAACTTGAGGAACACTTTCCAAGGTGAACGATTACATCTTAATAGCCAAAACAGAAAAAGACATCTGCATTCTCGCCGAAGCTGGATTCGAATATGTTATAGACTTTGAAGGCACCAAAATCTTTAGGAAAAGACTCAGAACCAAAAAAATAGAAACATCACCCGACCAACCCCCGTTATTTTGAACATAGTGGTACCGGGGGTGGGACTTGAACCCACGAAGGCCTGCGCCAGAGGATCTTAAGTCCTCCTCCATATCTTAGGCAATCGATTTTTTATGGAATCACTGACTTTAGTTAAGTAGTATTTTCGCAATTAAATTAGGATAAAACTTTTAGGGTAGTACTGACCTTTATGCGTATTGAGATTAAACATGACAAGCGTTGTAAAGGTTACCCGAAAAGGTCAAACAACCATACCAGTAGAAGTTAGGCAAAAACTGGTGATAAAGGAAGGAGACAAACTTTTAGTCGAAGCAACCGAGCACGGTCAAGTTATTTTTACACCAATCAGAAAACTAGAAGAATGCGCAGGCATCTACTCAAAATACGCAAAGCCAGAAGAAATGAAGAAACACATAGACATGCTTAGAGAGGAATATTAAAGCTTGAAAATGGTGCTTGACAGCCGATTCGTCATGGAATATTTCTATTCTGACAAAACTGAAACTCAAGCAAAAAGCCACAAAAAAGCTAAAAGACCTCATCCAGCGCAAAGAAGGCATACTACCAACAATCGTTATTAGCGAAACCATTCAAACAGTTTGCGAAAAAATCGGAAAAGAAGAAGCAGAAATCTGCTATGCGAATTTAACCCAAAGCGGACTGAAAATCCAAAGCCTAACTTCACCAATAGCCAAACAAGCAGGTTTGCTAAGATGCAAATACCGAAATATACCTATGGGCGACTGCATAATCGCTGCAACAGCCATAGCCAACCAAGCAACCATTCTGTCAGACGACCCCCATTTTGACGCAATACAGGAAACGAAAAGAAGCTGGATCTAAGAAACCCTCAGCTTTTCCTCGATTTTTACATTTGTGGTGCCGGGGGTGGGACTTGAACTCCTTCGGAGATGGAGACATCACCCGCATTTCCCCTCTTTTTTGTTTAACCACGATCCCGTATACCGTGAGCCAATGTCAAAATCTCTAAAATACGCTTATTTAACTAAGCTAATTGTGCGATTGCAGCTACAAAATCTTCCGCTCCAACGGTCCTGCTCTTATGCCCTTTTCCCGTCGTATCTTCAAGAAGAAAAACGTCGCCCGATCCAAAAATGCGCACTTCGCCATCGCTCGCCGTTATTTCAAACTTGCCCGAAATACAGCAAAAGAACTGTCGCCTTGGTGGCGGATGCCAATCGCCAACCCAACCAGAAGGCGTTCTGAAAAAAACATAACGAGCGGCAGGTATGTAGTTAGAAAGTCCTACTGGAGGAGCGGGAGGAGCAAAATTGACTAACTCGAATTCCACTTCAACATCTATAAAATGAGACTCTCCATCCTTATCAGTATAGAGTTTCACGTACTTCATGGGAATAAACCTCCAATAAACTAAACGATAATTCTCTATAAAACTCTTGGCATCACGGTTTTGTTCTAAATTCGTAGTCTGCGACAAGTGAGCCTCCCAGTCTGGTGAAGATGTCACCCGCACCACCCCTCTTTTTCTATTTTTGACAGACTCTCTAGGCGTTTACATTGAATAATATCCAATGTATTTGTTTAATATTCGATGCTGACGACGCTCTACATATTTCGTATCTTTAGTAATCGCTGATCCTTAAGATAGAAAATTGCAGTCTTTGGACTTATATTGCGAAACTCCCATATCATTTCAGAGTAGGGATTTACGCATGAACGAAGCGGAAAAGAAGAGTGTACCCAGAAAAATTGTTGCAGCGCTTGGAATGGTCTGCATCATTTTGGTCGCTCTCTTGGGATCTGTGATTGTAGCATACACTACGGAAGTAAATACCGAGAAATCCCAGATTTCTATGTTGAATTCTGATGTCAACTCAACGCTTGGATTGTTATTCACGTATTTTCCGAATCTGCAAAATCAGTCAATCTCAGCCTTGAATCTGACAGGAGCCACCTTCGTGACCATAAGCCAAATCAATCTTGACCCTGCGAAATGGGAAGACCAGAAAGTAGCGGTTATTGGCAGGCTAAGTGGCCCATTGGCTTCTCCTGTGGCCATTTCGTACTACTATGTGCTCAGTTTAAACGAAACAGTAGCTTCCTCCATCGACTTGGGCGTAAAGAGCATCGGCGTAGATTTTGGAAACAGAGGAGCCATTTACAACAGCTCTCCAACCTTGGTTGTCGGCGAAGTCAAGAAGGGAGAGATAGGAACAAACGTGGCTGGAGCACAACCAACGACAATTTACTACATTGAAGAACAAGCTGTTCTTGACCCTTTAGCAACCTTCTTTCTCGAACTTCTGTAAACTCACTCTGGAAAATCTAGAAACAGAACAGCCTTTCTCGGGTTGAATTTTCACCCCCTGGCAGTTTGAGTAGGCGTTGCATTGAACTCCTCCGGAGATGGAGACGTCACCCGCACTCTCCCTTTTTTTATTGGAAGTAAGCAGCATAGTTCTGCAAGAGACTCTTCACGGATTCTTTGGCAAAGGTGCTCTCACTGTTTCTGCCAACGTTTAAATCGAGACCTACGCTAAAGAAAATTCCAAAGCCATATCTGACAAAAGAGACTGGGTAGAACTCTCTTCCAGTAACAATGGTTCTTACCACGGGAATAGCATTAGCACTCAACTGCGGGTCAATTGGTCTGAAAACCATCAACGTCTGGTTGGCTCCATTTAAGTTCCAAAACTGTGTATCTGGGGGGATTTTGAAATACCAAAGAAGCAAACGGACCGACCCTTCCCATAATTGGGTCGTCCATCAGGAAGCATTATCCCAAAATCTTTTTGGCATAAATTGTTAACAAGAAGAGTTGTACCCAAAACCTGAACTTGCGGAACGCCGTTTGCGTTGCTGATTTGAAAAGCCACAGGAAGATTGTTTACGACTGTACTTGTATTTGATAGCCCTGCATTGGTAAAGCGACAGTTTAAACGCTCAAGTGAAATCAAAACCTGCGCTGAAATCGAAGTCGATTTTCTACGTTTCTACGCTCAAAACGAGCGAAAAATAAGCTAAACAGATGGTTCTTAGATGGTGCCGGGGGTGGGACTTGAACCCACGAAGGCCTGCGCCAGAGGATCTTAAGTCCTCCTCCATATCTTAGGCAATCTTAATCTGGCCGCCTATTTAGACCTGGCTCGGATACCCCGGCACCAGCAACGTAACTGACAACAGGGTACAGTTTAAGTTTTTGCATACGTTTGACATTGTTATAATTGTTCTCAACTGGCAAATTTCAGTTTTAAGAAAAATCTTTTTTGGACACGTTATTTAATCGGTTGTCTTTAGGTGTTATTCGTCAATTTTGATTGGAATTAATTATGTTATGCTTATATCTGCCGGCTGTTGTATTTTATTTTTAAGGAGACTAAAATAAGGATGCCCGCTATAGAAGTTGGCAGAATATGCGTAAAACAAGTCGGTCGAGAGAACGGCAAAAAATGCGTCGTAATAGATGTAATGGATAAAAGCTTCGTTTTAGTGACTGGCCCAAAAAAGGTTACGGGAGTCAAGCGGAGACGAGTTAACATAAACCATGTTATGCCTCTTCAAGATAAGATTGAGGTTAAACGTGGCGCGTCAGACGAGGAAGTAGCTCAAGTCTTGGACGCTGCAGGCAAACTGCAAGAAATGACGCAAGCGGTTAAAACTGCAGTTTAAGCTTTAATTATCTCTTACCTATTTTTCTTACAACCAGTTAGGAGAAAAACAGCCACATGCCTAGAACAGTTCCCCCATGGGAAATCAAACGTGAACTGTTGACAAAAGCACAGGACACAACCAACCCAAAGTATGGGCACCTGCCCTCCCAAAGACCAGCCAAAGAGTACATCCAGTACGGCACGATAAACCTTGACAAGCCGGCTGGTCCAACAAGCCACGAAGTTGCCGCATGGGTAAAAAAAATCATGCACCTAGCCAACATCGGACATGGAGGCACTTTAGACCCCAAAGTGACTGGAGTTTTACCCATCACCTTAGAGGACGCTACTAAAGTGGTTCAGGCGTTTCTCTACAGCGGCAAAGAATACGTTTGTGTAATGAAACTTCACGGTGACGCTAAAGAAGAGCAGATTAAGCCGGTTCTTTTGGAGTTTGAGGATGAAATTTATCAGCGTCCGCCCCTGCGCTCTTCTGTTAAGCGGCAGCTTAGAACTAGACGCATTTACTACATTGACTATTTGGAAACTGATGGGCGTAATGTTCTCTTCAAAGTTGGCTGCGAAGCTGGAACGTATATTCGCAAGCTCTGCTTTGACATCGGCGAAATCCTAGGTGTTGGCGCTCACATGCAGGAGCTACGCAGGACACGCTCGGGACCATTCACCGAAACTAGCGCTTCAAAAGTTACTTTGCATGATGTTGCGTACTGGTTCGGGGAGTGGGAGCAGAAAAAAGACGAGGCGATCCTTCACAAATTTATTGTGCCTATGGAAGAGGCGTTGGCTTTGCTTCCGAAAATTGTGGTTCGCGATTCAGCTGTTGACGCGTTGTGCCATGGTGCAAACTTGACGGCTCCAGGCGTATTGCAGGTTACAGGCGACATCCAGAAAGGCTCTATTTTAGCGGTTTTCACGCTGAAAGGCGAAGCAGTAGCATTAGCAAAAGCGCTTGTCTCAACCGAGGAAATGTTAGATTTGAAGCATGGTGCTGTTGCTTCTTTAGAGAGAGTGTTGATGCTCAGAGGCACTTATCCGAAGGTTTGGAAAAGCGGTAGTGAGCATGAATCAGAGACAACCGTAGCACGGATCATTATTTTGTTGCTGAGCCCAAATCAAAGGAGAGGTTCGGGTTAGTTCGAACTGTCCTGTGCGGGAAGGGCTTCGATTTTTTGACTACTTCAAGCGTTTTTTCGAAGCGGCGGATTGATCCGGGCACAAGGCTTTTAATTGAATCGATGGTTCTGCCGAAAACAGGCTGCGTTCTTGACATTGGCTGCGGTTATGGTGCTGTTGGGATAGTTGCAGCCGCTCTTAACCCGAAGCTGAGCCTGGTTATGTCGGATGTGAATACGAGGGCTGTGCGTTTGGCGAAAAAGAATGTTGAGTTAAACAAGATAGTCAATGCTGAGGTGCGTTACGGTTACTTGTATGAGCCCGTGGAGGGTTTAGTGTTTAATTGTGTCCTTTCAAATCCGCCCGTTAGCGCAGGTATGGAAACGGTGAGAGCCACAGTGAAGGAAGCCGCAAAAGTCATGGCTGACAAAGCCACGTTCCAAATGGTTATTCGGTCTAAAATCGGAGCTAAAACGCTGCCTGCTCTATTCAACGAAACCTTTGGGAACTGCACGGTTCTTGCGAGGGAAAGTGGGTTTCGGGTGTTGTTGGGACAGCGTGTTATTGGGTGCTAGACCGCAAAATTGAAAAAGCCAACTGCACCATAAGACAAAGAAAACAGCATAAGGCAGTGGTCAAAGTGAAACTTAACAAAACTGACGAAAAAGTCTATCAAACCTTAAAGACTGAAGGAAAAGAATTAACCCTCCAAGAACTAACCGACAAAACAGGGGAACCCTCCAAAAAGGTTTTCAAATCATTGCGCAAATTCTTCGAACATGAAATCATAGAAACGCAAGCCCGCAAATACAAGTTAACGGGCAAGGATCCAAAGGCAGCCAAAGAAGAACCCGAACCTGAAGTTTAAATTCTTGTGGAGCCTCGAGCGGGCCTTGCTCCCGCGGCCTGCTGCTTACAAGGCAGCCGCTCTACTGGGCTGAGCTATCGAGGCACCCCAAAGACGCCCAGATTACACCAACACATAAAAACCTACCCAAATAAAAGTTGCTACCAAATGCTTTTGCTTTTCTCTCATAGGCTTTGTTAGCTCGATAATTCAGGACAACACGCTGAAGTCAAGTTTATTAAGAACGCATTCATCCGGAGACCGGAGCCCATAGAAGATGCAAGTTATAAGAGGCTTTAGGAGGAAACGCTCTTGTTAGATAGAAAAGTAGTGGAAGAATTTGTTATGGAAAGACTGAAAGAAAACAAAGTGGTCATTCCCAAATATATTAACAAGAAAGAACTTGGTGAAGCGTTCTGCCAATTTACTGAAGATGACTATTATGAATGGTTGAAGGATAACTTTGCGACCTTTTTTGATAATTATAGACCTGATTGGTACTGGATTAAGGAATACATTGAGAAACACAAAACTGATTCAGAATAACGTCTTGATTGATAATTCTGTCACTGAACTAAAACCTAAAGCCTACTTTACATTTTAAATATCTTAAACTCGCATTAGACTTAACAAAGTGCTCAATCCTGAACCTGCAAGTTTTCTTTGCGTTTGGTTCTAAAAATAATGAAGATAGGTTATGCAGAAGAATAGCTGATTGTCACATTTTAAGGAAGATTGTTTATGCTATTGTGACTATTTTTTCAGTGCTCAAGATTTTGGATACGAGTTCTTTTACCATGTTTTTGGATGCATCTAGGACTTCGATGCCGATGATGCGCCCTTTCTTGTCAAGGTCAATAATCACGTTTTCTGAAAGTTCTTCGCTTATGTCGTACTTGGCTTTTCTGAGCCAGATGTACATGGCGTCGGCTTTTTTATCGTATTCCACACGCACCATAAACGTCAAGGTCTCCTTGTCCAGTAGACTGTAACCAAAGTTATTTTTATCATTGCTCTCACCTTACGAGTTTAAGTTTGTAATTTTCGTTTGGTAATAATTCTTACCATATGGAAGAAAAAATTACTAATCTGTTTGGAGTAAGGCCAGTTTGTTAATTAATTATGGCAAATTAGGAAGGCGGGTAGGGTACCAATTTAGCAAGTGAATTTCTCTAGCTAAATTGAACGCAGAGGAGAGGGGTCTACTTTTTACAGTTGATTGCGCTAGCCTAAGTTGACAAGTCGTCTTAATTGGTACACAATGCGGCGGTTATGTTCCAGATTTGCCGCCAAACTTATATCCCTAAAACTTGCCTTAACTTAACTTCCCGATGCAACTCGGCAACTAACCCATGCCGCGTGAAGATGTGAACTTGAACCTAAACACCTCAAAAATGACACAAACGCAAAAACCGCTGTTCAACAAACCTTATTATGCTTCAACATAATCCTTATATTAGCGAAATCCGCTTCTAATGCAATTCAGCAATTATGGGTTATACCATAAAAATAGATGCAACTCCCCACCTCATCGATGAGGAGTGAAGGGTGAACTGACTTCGCCACGACACGCGCGAAGATCAAAATGACACCATGCATAGGACAAACAATCAACGACGCCACACAACATATTGAAATGTGTTTCACCAAACGCCAAACAAACACCACCAATGGCCCGAAACATGCCACGCCGTCTGGAGGATGGCTCGGCTTGAGAGCCGAAGAAGGGCGCGGCAAGCCGCGATACTGCCCCGGGTAGGCGCATGCAGCCTTAGATCCGGGGGTACCTGAATGGGACTTCCTAGAATATGCTCCTTCACGGAGCGGGAACCCCCCGAACGGAAGCATCTTAGTAGGGGGAGGAAAAGAAACCAAACACGGGATTCCCTTAGTAGCAGCGAGCGAAATGGGAACAGTCCAAACCGAATCCCACATGGAAACATACGGGAGATGTAGGGTTAAGGGCCTGGCTTCCTCTTCACCGGTTAAGCTGAAGTTGCCTGAAATGGCACGCCACAGAGGGTGACAGCCCCGTAAACGTAAGCCAGAAAGAGCTGAGCTAGAGTCCCAGACTACCGCACCATGGTTTTGGTGCGGAAAGTTGGGAGGCACCAACTTCCAAGACTAAATACGCCTCAAGACCGATAGCGCACTAGTACGGTGACGGAAAACTGAAAAGTACCCCGGAATGGGGGTGAAAAGTGCCTGAAACCAGACGGTTATAGACGTGTGCGGCCCAGAAGAGTAGATCCTCTCCATAGGAACCCGCTGTGAAGCGGCAGTACGAGGAGAGGGGATCAGGGTTGCACGTTCCGTCTAGAAACACGGGCCGGGGAGTTTATAGTTAAGGCAAGCCTAAGGGTTAAAAACCCGTAAGCACAGGGAAACCAACAAGCACGCAACTCCGCAAGGAGCCAGGTGCAGGGTCTGAAAGGGCCCGGAGTCATAACTATACATACTAGAAACCAGACGATCTAGCCTTGGGCAGGGCGAAGCTAGGCGAAAGCCTAGTGGAGGCTCGAAAGGGTTCTGACGTGCAATTCGTTCCCCAGACCTGGGGCTAGGGGCTAAAGACCAATCTAGTCTGGTGATAGCTAGTTCCTTCCGAAGTGGGCCTGAGCCCAGTCCCGAGCGAGGTAGCTGGTGGGGTAGAGCACTGATTGGAAAACAAGGACCCGAAAGGATCCACTTTCCTTTCAAACTACGAATCCACCCGCGCCATAGACCTTGGGAAACGGGTTAGTGGGGGTAAGCTCCACGACCGAGAGGGGGACAACCCAGACTGAGGTTAAGGTCCCCAAGTGCTGGCTAAATGTCAAACCAAAGGGCGTCGTCAGCCTCAGACAGCGGGGAGGTAGGCTTAGAAGCAGCCATCCTTCAAAGAAAGCGTAACAGCTCACCCGCCGAGGCTGACGGCCCCGAAAATTGACGGGGCTAAGCCAGCCACCGATACCTCAGAACGCAGCTTTGCACTGCGCTGGTAGGAAGGCGTCCTAGCTGGACAGAAGCTGGGCTGTGAGGTCCAGTGGACCGGTTAGGATTGCGAATCCCGGTGGTAGTAACAGCAAAGAGAAGTGAGAATCTTCTCCGCCGAAGGGGCCAGGGTTCCCCGGCAACGATCGTCAGCCGGGGGTAAGTCGATCCTAAGGCATAACTTAACCGATTATGCCGAAAAAGGGAATCCGGTTAAAATTCCGGAACCATAGAGGTACATGCGGCGACGCAAGCTTAGTGTTGACGTTTCGGGGTAAGCTAAGCAAGGTCTTCGCCTTGTTTAACCGTATAAACCTAGGGAGTGCCGTAATGGCGAGAACTAGGCGAAATCGGGAATAGCATCCCGTTTTAGGGAGGTTTAGCTGATCTCTGGAGCCACTGAAAAACGCACTAAGAAGGATCCTCTGTGACCGTACCTAGAACCGACACAGGTGTCCCTAGGCGAGGAACCTAAGGCGTGTCGGGTATACACTAATGCGAGGGAACTCGGCAAATTAGCCCCGTACCTTTGGTATAAGGGGTGCCTGTTCTTTCAGCCTTGTGCTGTAAAGAGCAGGTCGCAGTGACAAAGGGGTCTCGACTGTTTAATAAAAACACAGGAAGCCGCAAGAGCGAAAGCTTGTGAACGGCTTCTGAATCCTGGCCAGTACAGGTACCTGAAACCCGGGTCCAACTGGGCTAAGGGCCTGCAAACGCCGGGAGTAACTCTGACTCTCTCAAGGTAGCCAAATGCCTTGTCGGGTAAGTTCCGACGTGCATGAATGGATCAACGAGGGCCCCACTGTCCCCGCGTAGTACCCGGTGAAACCACATAACGTGGACGAACAGTCCACGATCTCCCAGCGGGAAAAGAAGTCCCTGTGGAGTTTTACTGCAGCCTGCCGCTGGAATACGGTTGTGGATGCAGAGCGTAGTCGGGAGCCGTCGATCTCAGGTTCTCCGGGACCTGGGGGAGGCAACAATGGAACACCGACTTTCTGCAACCGTGTTTCTCACCAGCCCCTTGCGGGCTGGAACAACGGTAGGTGGGCAGTTCGGCTGGGGCGGCACGCCCTTGAAAAGATATCAAGGGCGCCCTAAGGTTGGCTCAGGGGGGACAGAAACCCTCCGTAGAGTGCAAGGGCAAAAGCCAGCCTGACTGAATCCCAAACAGTAAGGGATGCAGAGGAGAAATCCGGGCTTAGCGATCATCCATGTCTCCCTTGGTGGGTGCTGGATGTGTCAGAAAAATTACCCTAGGGATAACAGGCTCGTCGCGGGCGAGAGTCCCCATCGACCCCGCGGCTTGGTACCTCGATGTCGGCTCTTCCTATCCTGGCCCTGCATAAGGGGCCAAGGGTGAGGCTGCTCGCCTATTAAAAGGGAACGTGAGCTGGGTTTAGACCGTCGTGAGACAGGTCGGACTTTATCTGCTGGGAGTGTTGGCTGCCTGAGGGGAAAGGGTCCCTAGTACGAGAGGAACGGGACGCTGTAGCCTCTAGTTAACCAGTTGTCTGATAAGGCAGTTGCTGGGCAGCCACGCTGTTGTGGATAAGAGCTGAAAGCATCTAAGCTCGAAGCCTCTCCCGAAAAGAGGCAGCCATTCCCGTTTAACCGGGACGAAGGCTCCCATAAAAGATGGGTTTGATGGAGCCGGGGTGTAAGCTAGAAGACTTCGGTCGACTAGCTCAGCCTGCGGCCACCAATCGCCTGAGATGTCGAGTCCATTGATGGTGTTTGAGCGATATTTGCGTGAACAGTTTCGGTGTGAAGTGTGGAAGTGTTGTTTGTCCTGTGCATGGCGTACTATCATAGTTTTGTAGTTTTCGCCTCTTCTGTGTCGTTGTTTATCAGAACCTGAAACATCCGCCGATCTGTCTTTATCATTTTACTGTTGCATTTTAATAGTAAATATTAGCCTCCCTCCCCGCTGGAAAACGTAGTTTGGGTTGCTTTTTTGGTTCAGGACTTAAATTGGCTGCAGGTTGAGGCTAGAAAAGGTAAAAAAAGGTTATAGCCAACATGACCTAACCATGCTCCCGTTTGTACGTGTGCACAGTTTGCCTCCCGGTCTGTTAGATATTTCCAAATCGTCAATTTCTCAAAAAACAGCAGAAAGCAAGCTTATTTTGATAACAAATTTTAAAAAAGCAACCCCTCATACTTTGACCTGACGCTAAATGTTAAACGCTACAGTTAAACGGTTCATTTTGCCCTTTTCACCAGAGAAAAGTAGAGAACTGTTTAGCCTTGACGCTGAGGCAGCTGCTGTTTACGCGCTTACAGAGCTTGAGAGAGCAAAAGGCGGCGGCTTAATAGTAAAGCAGCCTGAAGAAAAACTTCTCTTCGTAACGAAAATAGGTTATCCGCTGTGGCTGTTTCCTAAGATTGAAACCACATACATCTTCGACGGCTTAAACAACTCTAGCTATTCAGTGAACTATGTTGATCTGCCCAACGCTAAAGCATTCGCGGAGAGCCTTGAGCAGACCTCGAAAATCCACGAAGACTATATGACTTTTCTATCTGACCATAACAGTTATTTTCAGCAGCCTAAGAAAAAGAAAGAATTCTTACTGAGGGGCTTAATCGCTAGCTTGGATTTTAAAAAAGAATTCAGCATTTACCGCAAAGAAGCAATAGAAGTAACAGGTCAGCTTGCAAAGTTAGCGCCGCTTGCCCCAACCCTAGAAGAGGCAACGATTTCTTCTATGTTAACTGACATGACTAAGTTACAAACGTTCCTCAGAGAAGATGCTCAGAGGCTTTCAGAATGTCTAAGACTCATAAACAAAACAACCAGCCAATACATAACAGAACTGGATTATGCCGCAGAAGCTGCAAGAGACGAGGCGAACGCTAAAATCAAAGCTCAAGAAGAATTTGTAACCCCCCAAATCACTAAGCTAAACAGCGAATACAAACACCAAATAGCCCAGGTGACCAGAAGCTTTAATGAAGAACTTGAAAGCCTTGAAAAACTAAAAGCTAAAACAATAAAATTCGTAGATGACAATGAAGAAAAAATCAAGCTTTACAACCAAGAAGCCAAAACCCAAGCGCAAAAGAACCATTTAATTTATGAAAAGACGTGGAAAGAAAAAAGCCGTCAAGCTAAAAAAGAACTCGATGGAGTAAAAAAAGAAAAAAACCGAATAGAAAACAGCATTAAAAACCTAAACAAACAGAAAACTCAAAAAATATCCAAGCTGCAACTCGAACTTGAAAGTGAAATTAAGTTTGCTCGCCAGCCCCTGCTTGACCTTGAAGCCGCCCGCGATGCTAAACTGCTTGTCTTTAAGCAGAAAACTGAGAAGTTGATTAAACAGGAAAAACCCGTAACTGAAGGACTTAATGGAGCCATCAAGTTGGGAGAGGCAATTAACGCTATGTTTGAAATGCTAGGCATAAAAGACCAACAGTTGAAGAGCCCAGCGTTGTTTTATGTGCCTTTTTACGTTGCTTGCTATCAAGCAGGATTAACTAAACGCTACATTTTTCTGCCTCCGTCGATGACAAGCCCAGTCAGTTTCGCTACCAAACTTAAGAGCGCGTTCGGCATGTCAAAAATTAAAGAATTGCTTATTCCACGATTCAAAGAAATAACAGCTTTAATTGATAAAGTCCAAGTTCTTGATAAACAAGACAGCTTGTTAGATGACGAAATTAGAGATTTAGGTGAAAAAAACAATCTCCTGAACAGAGAATCGGTCCGTGACAATATAGCTAAAGGCTTAGTTTACCTGGAACATGAAGGCTGGCTTTCAGAACGAGAATACCAAGCTTTAAGCAGTAGCTTGGCGCATGCTTAGTGAAAATGGGCTTTTAGGTTTCAAAAAACTTATTGCACTCCTCTCGATTGTACTAAAGTTAACAGTTTAGTTGGCGCTAAAACATGAAGAAATACACGGGCACAACCTCTACTGCCATAATAACGTTTCCGTCGAATCGAATTTTACTTGTTAAAAGGGATACTGTGCCCTTCAAGGGTTACTGGGCTTTGCCCGGCGGCAGAATGGACCCCGGCGAAACCGTTGAACAAACCATTGTCCGGGAGGTCAAAGAGGAAACAGGTCTTGACGTATCAGTAGTTCGCAAAATAGGCGAGTACATCGAGAAGGGAGTGAAGGATGACGTGGAATACGAGTATTATCCTACATGTTTCCTTGTTAAAACCGTCGGCGGAGAAATAAAAAGGCAGGAGAGCGAAATCCAAGAAATTCAGCTTTTCAGCCTAAAAGAACTGCCTTACCCGCTGGCGTTTGAACATGACAAAATGATTAAAGACTATTTGAACAACAAAGGAAGATAGAAACTCAAAAGTTGATGAACTTACGTTATTGTAGTTCCTGCTTTTCCAATGCCTTCTTTAATTCGCTAAGGACGTCTGAGAAACCAGCTTCTTTGGTAGGCTTCATGCCTTTTTTAGAAACCTTAAGTACAGTATTATAGCCTTTGCAATCTAACATTTTTTCCATAATTTTCATTGTTCTGCCGCTTCCGAAAAGGCGGTTAGTGCAAAACAGGATTGCTTTTTTGCCTTCCGTATTAGGCATGCTCTCGATAAAAGCCACGGTTTCCTTTGCAGGACTGGAGCCCTCAACTGGGGTACCTATGATTAAGAGGTCAAAGTTCTCTATGGTTGACGGCGGGGTTGATGTTATGTCGAAAATGGGTGCTTTTGCTGTGTCGGCTATTGCTTGTGCTAGTCGTTTGGTGTTTCCTGTTCTTGAAAAATATACTACGCAAGTTTTCATGGTTTTAGAATACGCTTGCTCGGCTAATATAACCTTCTGCAAAGGCAGGTTTACATAGTTGTATCGCGAAGCGTTATCCTGATTGATTTAAGTAAGAAACACAAAAAAAGAAAAAAGGGAAAAAAAAGTTAACCACTCGCAAATGTTAATTTAATAAGTTCTGTAATCAATATTTCTTTTGAGCGGAAAATATGAATTATGACGTAATCGCTGACGCCTACGAGAAAATTGAAGCAACCACCAAACGGTTAGAAATGACTGATTTGCTGGTTGACTTGTTAAAGAAAACGCCCAGAGACGTCATAGCCAGGGTTGTTTATTTGACGCAGGGCAAATTGTACCCCGACTTCGTGGGTGTTGAGATGGGCATTGCCGAAAAACTAGCCGTAAAAGCGTTAGGCTCGGGCGTCTGGACAAAGCGAAAGTGTAATTCTGTCTGAACTGCAAAAGAGCGGGGACATCGGCGAAACGGCAGAGAAACTTTTGGCTAAACGGAAACAATCCACCTTCTTCACAAGAAAGCTTACGGTTGAGCATGTCTATGAGACGCTTGATAAAATGGCTAAAATCTCCGGCTCTGGCACTGTAGACACCAAAATGGCGCTTCTCTCCAGTCTTTTAACTGATGCCTCGCCTAAAGAGGCAAAATGGATAATTCGCACCGTAACAAGTAACTTGCGGCTAGGCATTGCGGACATGACGGTTCTTGACGCGTTAGCAATAGCGTACGGCGGCGGAAAGGAAGCCCGAGAACTCGTTGAGCGCGCTTATAGCATTTCTTCTGATCTTGGCAGAGTTGCAAATGTAGTTGTAGAAAAGGGTTTGGATGGAATTAAAAAGTTTCAAGTTATGGTTTTTGAGCCTATAAGACCCATGCTGGCAGAGCGGTTAGCTTCGCCTGAAGAAATTTTAGAGAAATTCGGTGGCAGATGCGTAGCCGAATATAAGTATGATGGGGAACGGGTGCAGGCACATAAGAAAGATGGCAAAGTAGTGCTGTTTTCTAGGCGTTTAGAGAACATTTCTAGCCAGTATCCTGATGCGGTTGAATTAATTAAAGAAAAAATTGCCGCAAAAGAAGTGATTTTGGAAGCTGAATGCGTGGCGATGGATTTAGAAACAGGCGATATGCGCCCATTTCAAGAGTTAATGCATCGGAGACGTAAATATGGCGTGGAAGCAGCCATAGAGCAGTATCCTATTTCGCTTTTCCCCTTTGACGCACTTTATGTTGACGGCAAAGACTTAACCCTTGACCCTCTTCCCCACAGACGCAAAGAACTTGAAAAAATAATTAAAAAAACCGACCGCGTAACACCCTCCATTCAAAAACTAGTCAATAATCCAAAGGACCTTGAGAATTTCTTTGAGGAAGCCATAGCGGAAGGCTGTGAAGGGTTAATGTGCAAATCCGTCGCCAAAGACTCAGTTTACCAAGCGGGAAGCCGCGGTTGGCTTTGGATAAAATACAAGCGTGACTATAAAAGCGAGATGACTGACACCGTGGATCTTGTGGTGGTGGGCGCTTTCCACGGCAGAGGAAAAAGAGCAGGAACGTACGGCGCTTTGCTTTTAGCCACCTATAATAGTGAAGCGGACACTTTTGAAACCGTCACCAAATGTGGCACAGGCTTCACAGACAAAGACCTTGCAACTCTTCATGAAACGCTTCAGAAACATGTTATTCCCCGCAAGAATTCGCGTGTCCAGTCGATGTTGGAGGCGGATGTTTGGTTTGAACCCACCTTGGTGCTTGAGATTTTAGGTGCTGAAATCACTTTAAGCCCCATTCACACATGCGCAATGGATTCAATACGTAAGGGAAGCGGTTTGGCGATTCGTTTTCCACGTTTCACAGGTAAGTACCGAACTGACAAAAGCCCAGAAGACGCGACTTCTCCAAAAGAGATTGTGGAAATGTATCGTGCGCAGTTAAAGAAAATTAGCGAGTCTCCACAGGCATAGAAAAGCTAAAACTGATAAGCATCAACCGCTAAAATACTCAGCGTGCGTGAATTACGTTGGCTCAAGATCAGGAAAAAATGAAATTACTCATCGCATTCAAGAAGCGAATGGAAGAGCAGCTGGAAAAGTTAACTGCTGAATCTAAAGAGGTTCAAGCTGCCTTGGATACAGTTAATGCTATTTTGCTTGATAAGGGCTTCAGGCGTGGGGACATCAAAGAAGCGCCTGAGGCTCCTGTGCCAAAAGAGGTTGTTTTGCCAAAACAAGAGGCTGAACCCCCGAAGGTTGTTGTTCAATATACTTCTGACGCTTCAAAGTCTGTTGCCCAGCGTTTGCCTGAACAGGAAAGCGTGATACCTCTGAAAACTATGGCTGATGAGCCATTGGCGCTGATTATTTTTGATAAGCAGGTTATGCATGTGATGCCTGATGAAAGCAAAAACTTCAGTGTTAACACGCCGCCTTTCAGTAATTTCCTTGTTGAAAAAATCTTCGCTAAAATGCAAGAGAAAGATAGTGAACTAGTCAAAACAAAGCAGTTAACAGCGGATAAAATGTTTTCTTACAACATTGTCCGTGAGGGAGACTTAATCAAAGAGATTATAATCAGAAATGTGGATGATGAACGGCTCAAGGAGCTTAAGTCAAGCATCCGCTGGACTTTTGAGAAAATGTATGAAAAAATGAAAAGTGCCTAAGGCTACTCTGAATGTTTCTTTAGAGTGTCAGCTATCCTGTTTTTTGGGCATAAGCCTACAAGTCTTTCGGTTTCAGAACCATTTTTGAAAATTATCATGGTTGGTATGCTGAAAACTTGGAAGCGTTCAGCTGTAACTGGGTTCTCGTCAACGTCAAGTTTGCCAATTAAGACTTTTCCACTGTACTCTTGTGCTAATTCCTTGATTGTTGGAGCTAAAGCTCGGCATGGTCCACACCAGTTAGCCCAGAAATCAACAAAAACTAGCTTGTTCTTCTTGATTGTCTCTTCAAAATTGGAGTCTGTTACATGAAAAGGTTCAGTACTCATCTTTTTTCTCCTCTTTTCTAATTTACTATTTTGATTTGCTTGATATAAACAGTTCGCGACCAGCTTCCGTTTTATTTGCAGGGCTTCATCTTCTCCGGCAAGCCTTGAATGTACCATAAGAATCCTTGGAGCCAGATATGCAAGCGGCAACTTTCTCGAAGGGGCAAGCGTCAAAGATGGCAGTTATTGCAACGTCAAACAATGCTTACGCCAACTGCTCAACGGCTCATCACTATTAATGTCTTCTAAGATTTTAAGTGGTTTCCCAAATGGTTATCTGGTTTTTCTGTTGCGCTTGCATTAGTATCAACCAAATGAAAAGTTTCTTTGGCTGCGGCATCGCTGGGCAAAGTGGTGGTTTTTGCTGGAAAAGTGATTTTTTCGTATCCTTTGTACCTGTAGTAAGCCATGGCGATGAGCCATGAAATTAGGAAAGTCGCTATAATTGCATATCCCATGGTTTCAAAATCAAGGTTAGCTAGAAAACCCCAGAAACCAGTTGTCCAACCAAGTTCACTTGAAATCACTTGAACTAACTCAATACCTCCAATGACGAAAGCAACCAACACGGAAATTATCGTGATTGTGAGGTTGTAGTATATTTTCCGTATTGGCTTTAGGAATGCCCAGCCGTACGCGCACCGCATTGATATGCCGTCTGATGTATCAATTGTAACCATCCCTGCAGTAAACAGAAGCGGCATCATAAGGACGTACCAGAAGGGAACACTACCGCTGACACCTATACTTATGGCGATAAGAGCAATCTGAGTCGCCGTATCAAAACCTAACCCAAAAAGTACACCCACAGGGTATATCTGCCAAGGCTCGTTAACGATTTTGAATAACTTTCCAAAAGTTTTACCCATAAAACTATTTTTGTTGAGAGCATCATTCAGCTGAGCTCCATTGATTCTGCCCTCCTTCAAGCCCTTGAATGTCTTATATACATCCAAAACTATGAGAACGTTGACTAGACCAATGATGAAAAGAAATACCCCGCTAATCCAGGTGCCGACTATAGCTCCTCCACTCTCGAACGCAGGTACAGAAGCTACCACCGCCCTAGTTGCAAGCACTAAAGCGGCTGTCAACGCAATTACGATAGTTGAATGGCCAAGAGAGAACCACATTCCGACCGTTACGGGTCTCTTTCCCTGTTGCAACAGTTTTCGAGTCGTGTTATCAATCGCGGCGATGTGGTCAGCGTCAACTGCATGCCGCAACCCAAGAACATATGACACAAGACCTAACCCTGCGAGAACAGCGTATTTGTACCCAATAATTGTTGCAACGAATATAAGCACAACTGTTATGGCGGCCAAAACACCGTAAATACTGCCTATTTTTACTTTCTCTTTAAGCGATAAACCCAACCTATCGCATTGTTCTTTCAACTGAGTTTCATTTTCTTGTGTTACTTCAATCCCTCAGTAATACTTTTACTATAAATCGTGTTACTGAGCGTATAAAAGCTTTTAGGTGCAAAACACTCACATTTATCAGCGATGTCCATGTCAAAAGTCACCCGCATAGGCGTAACGTTCCCACCTGAACTCCTCAAAGAGTTCGACGAAATTATAAGTAAAATGGGCTACGAAAGCCGTAGCAAAGCCATACAAGACGTAGTAAGAGTGTACGTTTCCGAGCGAAAATGGCTAAAAGAAGAAGACACGATCCAAACAGGCATTTTGCTGATGGTTTATGACCATGATGTGAAAGGACTCGACAGCGAACTAACCGAAACGCAGCATGAACACTCCTCACTGATTACAGCAACCATGCATATTCACGTTAGCCAACGAGACTGCCTAGAGGCAATAGCAGTTAAAGGTAAAGCCTCAGACATACGCGAACTAAGCGACGAATTAACAACAAGAAGAGGAGTAAAAATCCTCAAAACAACAATAGTAACCGTTTAAACCTCAAACATCCGCTCAAGTGAAGCATGAGCCTTCTTCGCAACTGCCTCGGGAACCCTAACCACATTCTTCTCCTCTTTCAGAGCTACATACAAGCGATCAAGCGTTGTCAGCTTCATGTTTGGGCAAATTGCATCTTCATAAGCCAAGTAAAAGTTTTTTTCAGGGTTCTCTTTGCGCAGGCGGTGCAGAATACCTTCTTCGGTACCGACTATGAAGTTTTTGGCGTTGGATTCTTTTGCGTAACGGCACATTTTTGAGGTGCTGCCCACGTAATCAGCTACTTTGCGCATTTCAGAACTGCATTCAGGATGAACCATAACAGTCGCATCTGGATGCTGCATCTTTAGAACTGTTACATCTTCAGGCTGGAAAAGCAGGTGCGTTGGGCAAAATCCCCATTCAGGAATCGGAATCAACGTTTTACCCGTTTTCTCAGAAACGTACTCGGCTAGGTTGCGGTCTGGACCGAACAGTATCGTGTCTGCGTCGAGCGATTTTATGACTTCCACAGCGTTGGCACTGGTGCAACAAACGTCGCAGTTGGCTTTGCATACAGCCAAAGTATTCACGTATAGCACTACTGGAGCCTTTGGGTATTGGGCTTTAGCAAGTTTTATCTCATCAACGGTAAGCATCTGCGCCATTGGACACCGTGCACCTAAGCAGGGCAAGAGAACTTTCTTGTCTGGATTGAGAATCGCTGCTGATTCAGCCATGAAATCTACAGCTGAGAAAACAATCATTTCAGCATCTTTTTCCTCAACCGCTTTACGGCTCAGCTCTATGCTGTCGCCGACGTAGTCGGCTATTTCTTGAATTTCTGACCTTTGATAATTATGAGCCAAAATCACAGCTTTCTTTTCTTTCTTGAGCTTTAGAATTTTATCAGCTAAATCCATATTTCCGCCTATTATGCGTTGAAGTTGAAAAATAACAAGGACAAGACAACAGATATATGCTTTTACCCTCAACACGGACACTTTAACCTTTAAACCCCAAGAAAAATAAACTGCGGAACGTTTGAAGGCAATGCTTTTTTTGAGAAATGCTAAAATGTTTCTATTGCCTTTTTTTGTCTGAGTGCTTAACGATATGCCGTACAATGAACTGAGAAAAGATTACTTGCTAAACCGCTGGGTCGTTATTGCAACCGAACGAAGCCGCAGACCCACCGATTTTGCCAAACAAAAAACTGAAACTGCCGAAAGCGCGGTTTGTCCGATGTGTGTTGGCAACGAGAACTTGACGCCGCCAGCCTTAATGCTTTACTTGAAAGAGAATGGCGAAATAAAAAAGGCTAAAGACCCGCTGGTTGGCGAACGCCCGAAAAACTGGCTTGTCCGCTGCATCCCAAACCTTTACCCAGCGTTCGGTCCACCCAAACAACCCCAAGATGAAACCGAAATCTTAAAGGACGAATGTTTTGGCTACGCGATTGGGCATCATGAGGTTATAGTTGAATCTCCAAATCATGATGAGAACCCAGCTGACGCCCAACTGCCCCAGTTGGAACTGGTCATCCATGCGTACATTGATAGGCTCAGAGAGTTAAGCGCAAAACCATACGTCAAGTACGTTTCGATTTTTAGGAACTATGGGCAGCAAGCAGGTGCGTCGCTTTCTCATGCACATAGTCAAGTAATCGCGACACCCATCATTCCCGTAATAATCCAAGAAGAGCTGGATGCAAGTAAAGCATTCTACGGCGAACAGGGCAAGTGCGTTTTCTGCGACATAATCGAGCAAGAATCAAAAGGTCCAAGGCTTATTTACGAAGATTCAGATTTTATTGTTTTCGCTCCTTACGCAAGCATAAACCCAATGGAGTTCTGGATTATGCCTAAAAAACACGCCGCCAACATCCTTGACTTGGATGATGCTGAAGTGTCAGCGTTCGCTAAAACCCTCAAAGCAAGCCTCAAAGGCTTAAAGGATTTAGTGAATGATCCACCGTACAATTACGGTTTCCACTTAGCCATAAACAAAGAAGCACAAGACTATTACCATTGGCACTTGGAAGTTTACCCTAAACTGTCAATTTGGGCAGGCTTCGAAATAAGCACAGGAACATACATAAACACAATCACGCCAGAAACCGCCGCTGAAAGCCTCAGAAAAGCAATAAAACCTTAAGTGCCCAAATTTTCCTTCCAGAATTTTGGTTTAACCAGCAACACATCTTCAATGTAAGCTCTCAGGGGCTCGGCGACGCTCCATGCTTGCGAGATGCAACCTCTCGGCGTGTTTGGTGAGTCACAGTCGTATATTTCGCTTAATGTGCCTAATCCTGCTTGGTTGATTCCGCTGCTGAATAGGGGCAAAACAAGATTTTTCATCGCATACTCGCGTGACTGGGCGCTGTAGCCGTTGATTTTCAAATATGCCGTTATGAATGGTCCCAGCAGCCAAGGCCAAATTGTCCCGTTATGGTAAGCGGTGTCTCTGCTTAGCCTATCGCCAAAGCATTTACCGACAAACTTTGGGTCACTTAACGCTAAAGTACGCAAGCCATAAGGTGTCACCAGCTCACGATTCACCATGTTGACAACTTGCGCGCTCTTGTCTTTATCCAGCATGGTAAAATCCAATGAGACAGCGAAAATCTGGTTGGGGCGAAGCGATGCATCAGCGCCATTAGCTTCCAGAACGTCAAAGAGGCAACCTGCTTTTGGGTTCCAGAATTTTTCGTTAAAGCTAACGCTGGTTTTGTCTGCCATCACAGCGTATTTTTCAGCTAAAGCTTTCTCGCCGAAGTTGTTTGCCAGCAACTGCATGATTCGCAGTGTATTGTACCATAGAGCTTGGATTTCCACTGCTTTTCCAACTCTTGGCGTAATCTCTTTGCCGCCTACTGCTGCATCCATCCACGTTAGCCTTGAACCGTGCATAAGTAAGCCGTCATAATCTAAACGAATGCCAAACAATGTGCCCCGCTCATGATAATCAATTATTGCCTGCAGATTTTCCCAAAGCTCTTCTTGAACAAACGCATAGTCCCCAGTGTATTTTAGGTATTGAAGCACAGCGTTAACATACCAAAGTGTGGCGTCAACAGTGTTGTAGGCTGGCTCACCTGACTTATCGGCTACAAAATTTGGGATAAGCCCGTTCTGGCAGTACTGAATGTAATTTTGAAGTATTTCCTTTGCATCGCTAAATCTGCCAGTAACCAGCATAAGACCAGGCAATGAAATGAAGGTGTCTCTGCCCCAAGGTTCAAACCAGTGGTACCCAGCAATGACGGCTTTTTTGCCAGCGGTATTCTCCACTATGAAGGAGTCTGCAGCTAAAAGAATCCAGTTTAGCCAATCGCTCATTGGAACCTCAGGGTGTAAACCATAAAATTTTTCCAGCAGATTGCTTTGCTGTGTTAATTCTTGATTGAAAGAAGCATTAACTTCATCGATTGTGTTGCCGATAGAATCCAAAGCTTCTCTTGCTGTTTGGCTTTCATGGTTTACGGCGAAGTTTACCGCAAACTCTTTTTCTTCTTTAGCTGGAACTTGAACTTCAAAGTATCCAGGTTGGAAACAATCGTCAATGCTGGCTTCGCCTCTTGAAGCTTCCAGTGCGGTAAAATAAGTGGTCTACCCAGTTGATTTTCTCCTTGAACTCTCCGTCAGTTGAGCGGCACAAAATTGTGGCTTCTGGATGCTGGAAAGCTGTTTCTAACTCTTTGCCGCTGCTTTTTTGAGTGAAAGCCAGAAGGGTTTTTCAATCTGATCTAAAACGGTGTGAAAATATCTGCAGGTTAAAATTGGGTAAATTCTAACTTTAGCCTCAAAGTTGTTCTCGTTAGAAACCTTATAGATTACTGAGACAGCGTTCTTGTTTTTAGGCATAAAAACCGTTTTATTAACCTCAACGCTGCCAAAACCATAGATGTACGTGGGAAAAGGCGCCACTGAAAATGCCTTCAGGAGCTTGTACCCCTGCGGGTAAATCACGTCCTGAAACTCGTTAGCACCCAACCGGTAAACATCATTGCCCACGATAACATCTTCATCCAGCTTTGATAGGCATACGGTGCGGTCGCCGGGCGGATGCAAAGCGGCAACCAATAAACCATGATACTTCCTTGTGTTAATGCCTAAAACGGTGCTTGACGCGTAACCGCCCAGCCCGTTGGTTATGAGCCATTCCTTCCGCATAGCCTCGCCAAAACGGGAAAGCGCTTCTTGAGTGAAGACTATGGCGGGCAGTTTCATTTTTACGGCATCAGCTTGGCAATGTTTTTGTCGCGTGGAACACAGAAATAATTAGCTACTGGAACACATTTTGTTCTGAACAAAAGCAGATGAGGCTTCGTCAACTTGTACTCAGTAAGGGTTTCAGCGTACCCCATGCCTTTAGCGAAAACCAACTCTGCAGCATCGTAAATTTTCAAGAATTCAGGTGAAACTTCCTTTTTCTGCAAGCCAACCGCGTCGGTTCCCGTGGTTAATATTTCGTCGGCTATTTTATCCATGCCTGAAAGCAACACATCATCCAAAGTGGCGTCGTTAATAACGGGTCCTCCTTTAACGACATATGTTACTTTTAAACCCATGTTTTTTAACTGTTCAACAAGCAGCATGTCAAAAACGATTTCTCCAGCGTTATCCGCCAAGAAGAGAACACTGTCTGCTTTCTTTGCTAACTCATATGCTTTGTCAATATCATCAATAACTAAGTCTTTAGCTGCTTCCCTGAAACAACCCGACAAATTGTTCAAGTTGAACTTGTGGCCTGGAATATCAAACTCCATAATATTGCCCACAATAGCGCATAAGCATGCTTTCTTGAACCGTTCCTGCTGATTATTGCCCTCTTCCACAAGCTTTTTTGCCCGCGGCAGCATTTTCAACGCTTTCTCATTAGCCGCCTTCTTAGTTCGAAGGTATGGGTCATTGTTGCCTGTTAACTGTTTAATTATGCGGTCTCTTTTGGTGCCTAAATCAGCGGCAACGGATGTGGGTTTGAATTCTCGATTTAAAAGTTTAACAACTTCAGCGAGGCATCTGAAACGTAGGGCAGGGTTTGTTGTGGCTTGGTAGGTTTGCGTTGCTCCCCGTGCAAGCAGGCAAGATTCACATTCAGCTTCAACTTTCAACGTTTACTCACACAGTTATTGTTTTGTTGCGTCGGCAAATGCACGTAGGATACTATATGGGTCTTTCGCTTTTACTATGCCGCTTGCAACAAGCACGCCGTTTGTTCCCAGCTTCAAAGCTACTGAAACGTCTTCGCTTTGACTTATCCCTGCACCGCATAAAATAGTTATATTTGAGTTAATTTGGCGAACAAGATTAACTGTATTAGTAACTACTTGCGGCTGCGCTTTAGAAACTGCGATTCCCGTGCCAATAAGCTCAGGCGGCTCAATGGAAACAATATCTGGCCGTAATGCAGCCGCGGCAGCACTTACAGCTGGGATTATTAGCGCATACACAAGAAATTAATCTTTTTTCACGAGCCAACGCGATAATTGCATCGATGTCTGAGAGTTTCAGTTGCCTCTCTGAATGATTAATTAAAGTTCCAACCGCGCCTGCTTCCTTAACGGACTCAGCAAGAACATGGCCTGTACTGTTGCCTGGCTTAATGGGGTCAATGTGCTGAGCGAACACAGGAATCTCAACTGTCTCAGCAATCCTTGCAATGTCAGCGAACTGCGGCGCCACCACAATAGACGCGCCTGTTTCTTTGGATACTTTTTCAGCGTTCTTTGCAAGTTCAACGGCTTTTTGCCCTGTTGCCTCCAAATAAGTCTTAAAATTTACAATAATTATGGGCGTTTTAAGTTTCAAGTGGTTTATCCTCGCTTTAAAGGATAACGTATTTTGTTAATATCATTTTCTTTAAAAAAATGTAGTAAGGTTATTTTAAGCTTAAAAAATTGTTATGAGACAGATGCTTTAACTTGCAAGGCAGCTTTTTTAGCAGCATTTTCCATTAACATGCCTATAAGTTGCCCGTTTTTAACCATTGCAGCTCGCTTCATGCCCTTTTCCTCCATAAGCTTCATGGCTGTAATCATGGATTCGTCTCCTTGAAGGATTATAAGCGGCGTGTAGTTGAGGTCTTTTGCAAGTGTTTTCTTAGGGTCCTTGTGTTCTTCAACTATTTCCTTCAAAAGGTCTCTGTCGTTTATTACCCCAACTGGTTTATGATTTTCAGTTATGAGAATTGAAGTGACGCTGTTTTGCAACATTTTATCGACAAGTTTAGCAACTGCATCAGTTGTTGAAACCTCAACTGTGGGAAGTTTAGTGCCTGCTTGATTGCTGATTTCCGAGATGTCTATTCCTCGCTTCCAAATATCACTAAGCATTTCGCTTACTCGTTCTATTTGGCTGGGGTCGCTGGAGTAGAAGGTGTCAGCCAAGTAAAAGGCAGATTCAGTTCCAACATCGTTTAGCGGCGGCATCTTAAACATGAACAGGTGCTTGTTGTCAACCAGCATCATTGTCAGGTAGCTGATTGGCACATGCTTGATTTCATAACGAGTTGAAAGTCGCTGTGCTGGTTCAAGATTATCTAAGTCTATAGATGCCATTAATCGAACTTTCAAGCCTTTTTTGAAGTAATTTATTAACGGGTCATTTTCAGATAGGCGGTTAATGCTTTGTGACGTTGTGATTATTACAATTTCTTTTTTTGCTGATTCAAGAACCTTAGTCACCTTGGACCAGGCTTCTTCAGGGTCTTTTATGACGAGTGTTTCGCCTATCGGTATTCCGCTCTTCAGCTCGTCTATGCGTCTTGAAGCGTCAACTCCGCTTTGCCACATTTGGACAAAAAAAGCTTTCAGAACTGAAATGAACATTTTGTCATTTATCCATAAGCCTTCATCTTCCAAATTAAGCACGGAGGCTTCATTGCCAAAAGGCGCGTACAAGATGGCTTCTTCTTCATCTTTAATCAAAAAACGCGGGAAAAATTTGGAACTCATGTTCACATGACGAAGTTTAATGTTTAACTTTTCTTCCGCAATATTCCTATCTATCCTTTCTAGCAATCTTGAGGTTTTCATGGGAAATCTCGGTTATTATTTGAAGCGGTATGTTTCGCTCTTGGGAAGAGGTAAAAGCTGTGTCAAAAATACCCGCAATATCTTCTTGAATTAAACCTAAAGCGGTTGTTAAAACTATAACTTCAGTGTTCGACTCCTCAATCATAGATAACATTTTAGCATGAATCTTTTTCTTGCCCGTGATAATAGAGAATTTAGCTACAGGATATTCTGATTCGGGAGCGCTTATTGATTCCCAAGCCGTTAGAAGAGACTGTTTCTGGTCTGTTAAGTTGGTAACCTCGTTCTTTTTAGCACTGATAAATGAGTCAACTAGGGCTTCAAAAGGAACAATGGTAAAACGCGTAGGCCTTTCCAAGTGTTGCTTCAATGAAGCCTTTCTCCTGCAGCTTCTTGAATGTACGGTATGCTTGAACACGCTCCATTTTAAGCCTTTTAGCCACAAAGCTAGTTGATTGGACACCGCTTTTGGCAAGGAACATATAAACTTGAATTTCCCTCTTTGACAACCCAAGCATCTGCAAAAACTTGGTGACATCCTTTTCGCTCATCAAGCAACCGCCGTTTAAAACCCGCTATTCTTAAGTTAAAAATGTAATTCGCCATTTATATAATTAATGTTTTTTTGTAGGCTTTTTGCTGAAACATTTGACTACAACTAAGACATTTTTATGCTTAAAACATGGTTAAGCAAGCTTCTGTTGCAACGTGCCTTTCTCACTTTTTGCTCTTTTCGCAGGCTTCCATGATTTTCTAACAAAGCTTGGGTAATCTTCATTTTTTTCCAGCAGCTGCCTTAGGAAACCCATGGTTTTTCCGTCTGTTAAGTATCCGCTGCCAAAGTCGCCGTATTCAACTTTTAAACTTGCAATTTCTCTGTCACGCTCTACTTTAGCTATGATGGATGCTGCTGAAACAACTGGGAAAATCCTGTCTGCCTTATGTTTAGAAATGATTCGGGTTTTGATTTTTAAGCATTCTTTGATGTGGTTTCCAAAGCGGTGCTCAACTGTGTCTGCTGCATCAACGTAGGCTTCATCGGGCTTTAAAGCTTCAATTATCTGCGCCATCGTCTGTGCCTCAAGCCTGTTTAGTTTATGCAGTATTCGGGCGCTTTCAACTGCTTTGTCAATTTGGTATGGAAGCACCTTTATTGTCTGGTATTTTTCGGTTAAGCGTATGATTTCAGGGTACAAGTGCTTCACGTTTCTTGGCTGTTAAAAGCTTTGAATCTTTAACGCCTAATTCACTTAAGAAGGGGCAAATTCTCAGCTTTCATCATGACTCCAGCGACCACTAAGGGACCGATAACGCATCCGCGCCCAGCTTCGTCAACACCAGCAACCAACATTCTTCAGTTTTCAACCTTAAACTATCAATGGCTTTAGTAAACTAAGCTATAATGCTTTTCCAAAAACTGCTTCTATAAAGAAAAAGCAGATAGATTGCAGTAAGAAAGGCGGATAGGGTATCAATTTAGCAACTGAATTTCTCTAGCAAAATTGAGGGAAAGAGGGTATACTGTTTGCTTCAGCAGCTTTATTAGCTAAAAGAAGGTATCGCTGCTCGTAAATCAGGTTCGTTGGGCTACTATCATTGCGTGTGCCTTGTCGAAAGGCTCCAAATTCACAACTTCTTTAACATCAAAGCCCCTTTTGCGCAAAATATTGGCTTCCTGCCGATATACCGCGTCTGGGTCCATCGTTACATCGATGCTTTGCGCTTTCACCGCCAACATCACCCAGCCAGACGGTTTAAGGAACACATCTGCGTTGTCAGCGAGCAGTTTAGCCTGTTCCGGCTGCGCCACATCACAGTAGATTGTGTCTACTTTGCCGGAGATGAACATGGCGTATTTTTCAGGCATCCGAGCATCCTCCAGAAGCGGTGAAATGTTAGGTCGGTAAGCTGCAACATTGTTAACTAAATCCCTAATTGACCGCTGAGCAAATTCGACGCAGTAAACATACCCGCTTTCCCCGACGATGTCTGAAACATGGCTGGGGGTGGTTCCGGAAGCAGCGCCTAAATAAAGCACTTTGAAGCCTGGTTCTATGGGCACGTGTTTGCACGCCTTTAAGAATAGCGGCTGCCAACTTGCTTCTGAAAGCGTCCCAAATGCGGTACTCAACAGCCTTTAACTTTAACGAGGCGTTCGCCGTAAACGTTTAAGCCAGGCGTTAAGTTGCGTGTGGCTAACCGTTTGTGCTCCGTCTTCAAGCGTGGCTTGGTAGATTTCCTTGAATTTTGGGTGCGGTTTAACCTTGACGGTGCACGTCTGTCTCTTCTCCGATTCTGACCGCCGCCGTGACGTCTCTTCTGCCTCGGTCGCGTTCCGTCTAAATGGCTGATCTCCGCCTTTCTGCGGTCTTTGAACTCTCTGCGTCCTTCAGGTCTCGGCTTAGGTTCTTTAGGTGGCGGCGGCTCCTTGTATTTCTCGTGGATTTCTTCCAGTCGCTTGTTTATGTCCGCTTTTAATCTGTCTCCGATAAAATGACCTCCGAATGCGTCAGCTCTGGCGGCGATGGCTAGTTTCCCAGCGATTACCCTTGCGATTTTTCCTCTCTGCCACCTCTTAGCATCATGCAACAGTGTATGCTGGAAGATTAAGCCGTGTTTTGGCGGTCTTGCCCCAGTTTTCAAGGAGCGAAACAACGCTTTTTCTGCACCTAAAACTTGAATAGTGCTTGCTGGTCTCATAGCTAAGGTTTGCAGGCTGCCAGCGATTGCTATTAAGCGTGCACCGAGAAGCGCACCTGCAACTGCACGTACGTTAGGCGCCATTTCCTCCATGGTTCTGTCAACGTAGTTCTCCATGTTCTTGCGCAGTTCATAGAATTCAAGCACGTTTTTGGCTAAGGCTTGTATCTGCTCTAAATCACGTTCAGCGATGTCTGCGCCCATGGATGATTCAGCAGCTTTCGCAACCAGTTGCGGCTCGCTCTTTAGGAATATTTTCCTTTTCCAAGGCTTCGGTTGTGTAGCTTTCTCTGTCGCCTAAGTTCATGACTAGCCGAGCAGTAAGTTTCATGTTTTTCGATTAAACGGTCAAGCTCGGGGAAGTACACGCCGTACCATTCTCTAAGTCTGCCCATGAATAGGTTAACTGTGCGGTCTAAATCATCCAGCGTCTGAATGCCCTGAGCGATGATTAAGTCTCTTTTTTCGGATGCACCTTTAATTCTTAACTTGGCAAGTTCCAAGCTGACGTTGCGGTTCCAAAGGCTTAGTTCCTGCTCGTCTTTAACAAAGCCTGATTCAACTGCAACTTCATTCATGCGTGAACGGAGAACTTCAGCTTCGGCAGGTTTTGCCACTTCCACGGTAACGTTCATTTTGCGTTGAATTTCTTCTGCCAAGTTGGCGTTTTCAAAAACAAAAGTGTCGTAACCTACGTTTTTTAGAAGCGAAATTAATGAGAAAACTTCATCGGACATTTTTCCGGCTTCAGCTTTAAGCAAGCTTCTTGCTGCTGCCTGAGGTTTTTTTGGAAACAGAACCTTCTCTACTAAACTGTTTTTGTCGTCGAAAGCTGCTACGCCGTACGGAAACTGGATTATGAATGCTTTCATTTTTCTGAGCCCCAATAAACTAACTATTGTCAATACTCTAACTTAATAAATAGTTTCTTTGCCTTAAATTGAAAGGACCGTGTTTTTCCATGTTATCAGTTCTCTTTAAGCACTGCCCTAAATGCAAAAATCTACTTCTGTTGCTTATAATTAAATAGAACTTCCGTATAGACAAAACAAGCTCTGAGGCTCTTTTCGCAGCTATTTCTGCTGACCAATAACTACTTTTTTTACTTGCCCGCTAGGTAACTAACTGTAAAGCTTGATCCTTTGTCGGTAAGAGCCGAGACTGAAGTTAACTTAGCATTTTTGCTGTTTGCCATTTCTATTTTAGAAGATGAAAACTTCGCTATGGAACCAGTAACATTGTTTACGTTTATATGACAACCTGTAAACGTGATGTTTCCGAAATCTGCTAGAGTGCTAGTTTGGTTATTTATGTTTGGTCTTTCCACTATCCATTCGCCTGAAGAACGGGTGGAATTGTAAACGACATTTCTGCTGAAGGCTTGCCCGGATGTTGCATCACTTATTTGTATGCTCCACTGGTTTGTGTCTGAATTAACTAGATTTATAGAAGCAATCATTGTGTCTCCTGGAGAGACAGCTATGCTGGTTAATCGTACAGCAAAAGTTGGTAGCAATTCATACCAAGCCGTATAGGTATCCTGCCCATTTACCACAATGTGCTCCGTTCCAACTTGAATTAAGCTTTTGTCTAATTCACCGCCAATTCCAATCCAAGCAGAAGAATAGCCGTCACCAGCTGAAACGTTAACTTTCGGCACTGTCCACGAAGCGTTTACACCAATAACTTCGAACTGAGGATTAGAATTTTTTTCAATGGTGTATCCAGCCCAACTTAAGCTTGAAACGCCTTGAGGAGTACTAGTAAATAATGCCGCCAAAAATGAGAGCAAAGATAAAGATAATATTAACAAAAGAACCCAAATGAGAATAAGCAAAACCGCTCTGGTCCTAAGCCTTCTTTTTTCCTGCAAAAACAATTTTCCTCAATTTACCGTTAATGTAAATGAATCAACTTCCTAGAAAAAACTACTTCTAATTTTTATAGATATTGGAAAAAACATGCAACTTAACTTTGTTAACTATTCAAATCCTTAATTCCCAGAGATAACAGTGTATTTTTTATGTTTCAAGTGAAACCGATGCGCGCTAGCGATTTTCCGTTTGCAACTAAACTAGCAAACGCTATGAACTGGAACATGGCAAAGGAAGATTTTGAGTTTATGGCTTCGCTTGAACCTGAGGGTTGTTTTGTTGTTTTCCAGGGTTCTGAACGTTTAGGTATAGCTACAAGCATCAGTTTCGGCAAAGTAGGCTGGTTCGGCAACTTAATAGTTAAAGAAAACACTCGGAACAAGGGTGCTGGAAGCCTTCTTGTAAAGCATGCTGTTAACTATTTGCAAAGTAAAGGCGTCAAAACCGTTGGGCTTTACGCTTACTCAAAACTGATTGGCTTCTACAGCAACTTAGGCTTCGAACGTGATGAGGATTTTTCGGTATTACATACAGAAGCATTGGGTTCTTTGACCGCTGAAACTCTGCCCAAAATTCGAACGCGGCAAATTCAGGCAATAGCCGAGTTTGATAGCGGATTTTTTGGCGGAAACAGAAAAAAACTGTTGAAATCCATCATTCTTGAAAAGGGCAATTTAAGCTATTATCTGGCTGAGAATGATGAGGCTGTTGGATATGTGGCGGCTAAGGTTTACGAGAAAATGGCTGAGGTTGGACCATTAATATGTCAGGCAGGTCACGTTGATGATGCCGTTTCGCTTCTTAAAGCGGTTCTTGCAAAATTAACGGGTTTGAGCGTTTACGCAGTGCTGCCAAAAAAAGAAACCGCGCTTGCGGACATGCTTTTCAGTGTTGGTTTTAAGGAAGATTTTAGTGTATCAAGAATGTTACTAAGGCAAGTTGTCTCAAAAAATTGTATATATATGGCTGAATCTTTAGAAAGAGGATAACATTATGAGTGAAGATTACTGCAAGATTTTGCTTGAAGATTTTCTCAAGGATTCTTGGTCAAGTGTAAAAGTCTTAGTTGAAAAACTAAGCAGTTTCAAAGAAGAAAAACGCGCCAAACAGGTAACATTATTTCATTATGTTAACGGTCAAAAAGTAAACGTTCAATTTGAGGGTAACAGGTTTTTTTTAAGAGGCTCAGTTGAGTACACCAATCCCCAGTTAACCGTTGAGGAAGTACAAGGAATTATTGGCACGCGCCTGCTTGAGGCTTGCGGAAACTACTTTGAAAAATACGGCTTACATGAACCAAACAGCAGCGACATTGCTCAGCTCCTGGAGATATTGAAAAAGCCGCCTGAAGACTGCATTGTTCCTTTTTTGCTGAACACTGACGATGTGGAGGCAGACAGATACTCCATGAACCCGCTAAAACAGTCCATAGTCGCAAGCGGACAAAGCGCGTTTCCAGCAGCATACGTTAAAACTGACCAGCTAAAAGTCGATGAGGCGTTCGTTAAAAAGTATGACGGCGCCTTAATCTCTAAAGGCGAAGCAGAACTAATAGACTAGCAGCCTTAAGGCTAATAATGGTTCTTACTTGGATTTTGTTGATTCAGTAAAATACAAGCAGCTTGAGCCGCTATCCGAGTTTTTCGGCATGAACCTGTCACTTTACGCCTTACGCATGCCTCTTTCAACTCTGCAAACGGAAGGAAAAGACGGTTTATTGCATTACATTATCAGTGAAAGCCACCGCGATTACGAAGCTATTAACGAAGCTTACTCTTGCATGGGCAGAAGCATGACGAAACGAACTACGCTGCTGACGGTACCGCATTCAAAAAAAGGCTACGGCTCCAAACGAGCAGCACGCGGCAAAATACACTTTGAAGATGGTAAGCTGCTGGATGTTACAGTCAAATACAAAACCACTAAACTTTACCCCAACGCCATGGACACGGATGACGTTGCAGTTGCCGAAGCAGATGACACCTTCACTGTAGCAGGAGAAAAACTTGGCGATTACAGTTTTTCAGAGACACCCTCATCACCCCAGTTCTTCCTTTACTCCATAGGTTCACCTGAAGACGCGGCGATTTGGCATGGAGTCGGCGCCTTCGGTTCTTCACAACTGCTGCAAAGTTATTCGTCTGCCCGCAAGGCTTGCCGAGAAGGAAAGTTGATTAAAAATTTAAACGAAAAATATAAAATTAAAGCGGAACTGCCATTGCAGTTTAACCTTGCTCCAGAAGGCATATGGAGCCACCCAGTGCACCGTAACATTGACGCCAGCATTGGATCCGTCGATGACCTTCCAGATTTGGCGCGTAGAGGAATGAAGATTGAGTACCTTTCAGCTTTCAAGTAGGAGCAGCTGTGTGCTTTGTCGACAATAGAGCATACGGTATTTAGGATATTGCGTTTGTTTAGGAGGCTTCCTTTTAACCCGCTTAGCATTGGAAACCAGAAGGTAATTTTCGCAGAATACTTTAAGGATTTTGATAAAGTTGATGCAGTAAAAGGCATTTTTGGCGAAAAAACCGAAGAAGTCCTCCATCACCTTAAGGTGGAACTTAGCTGGATTTTCGGCTACATGTACGTGGACGGCTCCGACGGACACCTTGTAATAAGCAAAGGCTACCTAAACAACGGCGACAGAACTGACATTTACTTGGACTTAATCCATGAATTGTGTCATGTCAAGCAGTATATGGAAGGAAGAGAACTCTTCGACCCCCAATACGATTACGTTGAGCGACCCACTGAAATTGAAGCTTACCGTTACGCCGTTCAAGAAGCAAAACGGCTTGGACTCAGCGACGAGAGAATCTGCTTGTATTTGAAGACTGAGTGGATGAGCGAATACGACTTTAAACGGTTAGCAAAAGCAGTTAACGTCTCTATGCTAATGCTTCATGGTAAACATTGAGCATTTTTTGAGCGCAAATATCCCATGTGAAGTTCTCAGCAACAAACCTTCTGCCGTTAGCACCCATTTTTTCTCGTAGCGCCTTGTCTGAAAGCAGCTTCATTATGGCATCTGCCAACTTTTCGCTGCTGCCCCGGTTCACAAGCAAACCTGTTTCGCCGTTACGGACGGCTTCATTAACTCCGCCCACTTCAAAAGCAACAACCGGCTTAGCTGAGGCTTGAGCTTCAAGCAGAACTATGCCTTGCCCCTCCTGAATAGACGGCAAAGCAAACACATCAGCGCAATTATACACTGCTGGAAGCATATCCTCTTTAACATTACCCAGAAACGAAAAGTTGCCTGAAAGATTCACAGCCTCAAGTTTTCTGAGCAACTGATTTCTTAATGGTCCTTCTCCAACGATTATAAACTTGGTTTCTCTGTATTCTTTAACAATTTTTTTGGCGGCTTCAACCAGAAAAGGCAGCCCCTTACGAGGGATTAAACTGCCGACAAAAAGCACACAAGGCTCATTCTCTAATCCGAATTGCCGCTTTACTGCCGCTTGATCTTCAAATGGCTTAAATTTTTCTGGGTCAACACCGTTTGGAACAATTCGAACCTTTGCCTCGTCAACAGCATAATATTTCTTTATTTTTTCAAGCGAATACTTGCTTATTGTGACTATTAGTGTGGCTTTTTTCGCTGTTTCCTCTTCCAACAGGGCAAGTCTATGCATGAAATAGTTAGCAATTCTGCCTCTAAATGACTGGTAACTGTTTTCTCTTGCTTGCTCATATTCGTCGGCAAGGACACCGTGAATCGTGTGCACAAACGGTTTTTTGATGCCTTGGTTATTTAGTGCTTTCAAAAGTCCAATTCCGCATGCCGCATGGGCTTCATAAACATCAGCGTCAATAGCGCCTGCTTTTTTTGCGATGCTTCTGTTGAAGAACCAGTTGTCTAAAGGAAAGATTCTGTCGGTTGAGTAGCACGGAACAAAACTTACGCCGTCAATGGTTGCGGGTTCTTTGAAACCTGCCTTGGTGCCGCTGTAAACGGTGATGGCCGCTTGATTTTGCAGTCGCTTGGCAGTTTCGATTATCCGCTTTTCCACTCCTCCGAAATACAGGTGAGGTGGCTGAGTGTTGAAGACGGCTAACCGAAACTTTCCCATTCATTACACTTCTGTTACACAGTGATTGAACTTAGCTAATGTTAACTTACTTTTACATATAAGTTAGATTGCTCTCTTGCTTGAAGATGCTAAGACGAAGCTTTTTAAAATTAGCGCACCAAATAAGTAAGAACTCCCGTTTTTTCCCAACTGCAAAGGTGTGCAGAATGCGGAAAAATTAATTGCCCTACAAGCTACCTCTTTGATAAGTTTTAACAGTTTCGTAGCAGAAAGCAAGGGTAAATATGGCTGTTGCAGCCACGGAGAAGACGTATTCACGATATAAAATAGGTGGTCTCAGCAGCGTCAATTCCAAAAGCAGGACCGCAAACGCGAAAATAGCGTAGAAAAGGTATCTTGGGATTAAGAAGCGGCTGAATTTTATGCTGTTTTCCAAAATAAACCTGTCAACAGTGTAACCGCTGCCTTGCCGTTTCAGAAGACCTGCATCTTCCAGTTTGGAAAGATGATAAGTCGCCACCGAAGGGCTGCTCAAGTTAAGGGCTCTTTGAAGTTCTCGTATGCCAACAGGTTTGTTGCTCTTTAGCAAGAAGCGGTAGACTTCAAGAGTAGTTCCTCTCAACACATCCTTAGACTCGTCGGCAGACAAAGCCATTCACATCTGCCAATAAAGTGCATCCACAATTTAAGAACTATCCCCAAAAATCACCATGGCAACCGTTCGAAAGATTAGAACACCTGTAAGAAAATATAGCATTAAATAACACATGTAACCTTACAGTTCAGAGCTGTTGGGAAGCGCCTGAGAATTTGAGCTTGCTAAACAAGAAAATGTTGTTGGCGTCAGTTCTTGCTATCGCATTAGCGCTTTCGCTGGTTGGAGCCACCTACTATTTCCCATCTGGACAAGTATCACAATCGTCTTCCACGCCACAAACCACATCAATTCCAGTGCCCATTCCATCCACTGCACCCTCAACTTCGCCTGCTGTGCCAGCGCCTACGACTACGTCAATGCCTGCTTCCGTAACAGGCAAATCTATTAACCTACTAACAGTGTTATCTGTTTTAGCTGCAGTTGTTGTCGCAGTCATCGCTGTCTTGTTGTTGTTCTCAGAAAGAGGCATTAAATCGGAACAGTAAAAACGGAAAATTCCACATTTTCTTTCGCAAAACTTCCGTTCATTCAAAAGCTGCCGCGTAAAGCAACCGCGCTGTTCTAAACGCAAGAACAAGTGTTCTAAAGCATCGCATTAAGTATTGCTTGCATATTTGAATTTCATGCAGTAAACGGAGTATGACCAAAAAATGAATAGGAAAATCACCCTGATATGGATGGCAATAATCTGCACAGTTGTTATGCTTTCACCTTGGACTTATCTTTCCGTGCATGCAGCTAGCACTACAAACTTTTTGCCGACAGACACGTTCGCAATTCCAGAAAACAACAGCACCATCGCTTTTGCGTACAACGGCTCTTATGAAACTGCCAACCTGGTGAACAGCACTTGGTTTTTCACCAACCTTCAATTAGCTCCCTCAAACTCGTCAAGTAACGATGACCCGCTCTTAGACAGCCCAAACAACGGGAACTTAAGCGTAACTGCGCAAAACTCCAACATAACCATAACCAGCTTTGACCGATTGTTAATTCCTGATCCAAGCTTTTACCTCAACAACACTGGAAAGTGGCTAACTTCAGGCTGGCTAAACTACACCGTTAACGGAGTAGGAAACCAAACCGTCAAAATACAATTCGGGTCAATCAATGAGACTTCTATTGCAGTCGGAACGCAAACTTGGCCAGTAAATGTTTATGCTGTTTTCATTGACGGAAGAAACGCCTCATATAACAATAGTTGGACTTTTACAGGCAACAATGAAGGCATGGTTGTTAACGGTGTAGGGGTAATCGTTAATGGTGCAACCTCGAACGTTAGCATTGAATACGCCTGGTATCCAGTGCCTTCTCCAGCTTCTGCAGTATCACCAGAAAAGTCCCCTGCTCCAATTGGCGTTTCAGTTAATTATTCCGTCTTCTACGCTGTCGTAGCCGCAATCATAGTCTTCGCAGCAGTTGCCACAACAGACTTGCTGCTTAGACTAAAGAAGAAGCAAAAAGTGTGAAACAGGTCGATGTTCTGAAGTGTACCCAATTGCTGTAGCTTAATACTTTTATATAGATTAGCTACGACTTACCTTTATACTAAACTTTAAATGTACAAACAGCTACTTATAGCTTTAGTGAGAATATGTCGAGAAAGCAAGGACAAAGAGGAAAAGACGGAAATGTCGTTGGCTCCGAGCTCTTGAAGTATAAGAGCGTTCAGAAATGGATCGAGAGCCTAGAGCAATCAGCCGTCAGCAAAGGCAAACTATTAACTGAGCACTCAAAAAATATTCGGCTCGGACGGCTAATGGAATTCACTAATGACGGTGAGATTAGTCCTGATTTCCTTTTAGATGAAGCAAAACAAAACATCAATGACGCTGGAAAGAGGCTCCAAGACTACTTTAACACGAAATTAAAAAGCGGTACAGAGTGGAACTCAGTTGTGACTAATCTCTGCTTCCTTCGAGGATTCTACACTCACAATGACTTAGTTTTTCCAAAGCGTATGAAGATACCGAAAAGACACATCTCCTCAGTCAAAAAGACCGACGGCAAAACCGAGATCTACGGCTATGACGAAGCAACAAGTGAGACAGTCTTTCGCAACGGCACATTAAAACACTTTTTCGATAACCTAAGTTTCCGCGACCAAACGATAGGCTTAAGTTTACTTTCAACAGGTGCAGATGCAGCCGACATCCTGAACTTAAGGATAGGCTTCGTCAAGGACGCGAAAGGCAACCTGTCAACTGCCAAACGTTTTCCTTTCCACGATAATAGGCTAAAGGATGGAATCGAGTTTAAGACATTTTTCAGTGTAGAGGCTACCGAATATATTAGGCGCTATGTCCAGCAAGAACGAAGCAACGCTAAGAACGATGAATATTTGTTTGTCAAGGAGGACGGTTCAAAAGTACCTCCTCACGCCTTATCGATGAACTTTAGAAAAGCCGCTGAAAAGATGGGCTACGTTATTGATGATGAAAGCAATCCCTTCCGTCCAAAAAGATTTCGGAGTCTGTTTAGGACCGCTTGCGGTATAGCTAGTGTTGAAAGTGGTTTCGTTATGGCGATGATGGGTCACGCGAGTAATGTCTCTGGATCCTACTTAGAAAAGTCTGACGGGTTATTCCTTAAAGAATACCTCAAGGTTGAGCCGTATATTACCGTGTACGGTGGCATTGACAAATCACAAATTACGTTGATGAATGAGAACTACGACGAGCTTAAGCAGAAGTATGAGGCAGCGGAAAAAGAGCTCGAATCCAACAACGCTAAGATTATCGAACTTTACGAAAAATCAGAGCGAGTGAAAGAGCTCGGAGAAATGCAAGCAGCCAAACAGGAAAGAGATAAAGCGAAGCTAGAAGACGAGATCGCAGAACTGTACAAGGTGCTACGTCCATATATTGAGAACATTGATGAGATAACCGAGCTCTTGAGAGAGCGAGCTTGGCAGAAAGAGCAAAAGGCACGAGCCGATGCGGAGCGAGAGGAACAAGAGGAAAGACGGGAGATCTCTAAGAGCGAGAAACTTTAAGTTTAAACCAAGCGGTCAATAATTAGGAGAGATTGCAAACACAACAGCAAGACCAAGAAGAACGAAGACAATTGGATTAAAATTTAATCTTTTTCTCTCTCAATTTTAACTACTACCTCTTCCCCTTCCCCTTCACACAGCGAGCGAAGAGAAACAAAGAGAAACACACAGAGACAAAGAGACACAAACAGACACACAGAAACAAAAAAGAGTTAGAGGATTGATAACAAGTCTTAAATCTGCTATTTTAGATATCAATACTAAACCAGAATGTCTAAATCAATCAGAAAGGCTTTTCTCATTGCTCTTAGTTTAGACAATAAGGAAAGAGTGTTAAATCTGAATTTTCTATCATATAAACTTATATAATTGATAGTAGTAAGTAGTAATTAGGTCTTTTAACAAGTTGTTAAAAGATCATTGAAAAGTAGTAGCGAGATGAAAAATATGAGTAAAAAAGTTCTTCACGAACCAACATTAAGTACCATCTTAATGATTGAAAAGAGTATCTTAGATGCCGACAGCTACTATACAAGAACAAAGCTCTGGAAAAGTTTGCCCAAAAGAATGCAATATCAAACTTTCAAACGTTCCTTAGATTATCTGGAAGCTTCTGGAAAAATTGCTTTCAACTCAAGTCATATAATTTATACAGGGGCAGACAATGATAAATTAAAAGCAATGATAGCATCATGCGTTGAAATCTAAGTCGTTTTGTAACCAAACCGTAAATCATATTCGGCGTGAGTCATAATATCAAAGATGCGAGGACAACCTTCTACTATTGCATAACATGAACGGTGTCCTTCAGGATGATCATACCTATACAAGTGACGGACACCAAACTTTTCAATGTAGTATTTGGGTATTTGATTCTTCTTTATTAGCTCTCCACAATACATGTTTTCTTTGAGGACAACCTTCATGTCAGCAATCCATTTAATGTATTTGTGATTAGGGTCTAAGGTTTGTAGAAAAACGCTTAATTCAACAACTATAAACACTTTTGGAGCTGGCATTCGAGGCATGGCTATTAGGATAACCTTGTCAAACACTTAAGATTTATCGTTGGTAACTACGAGAATGAAAAATAAAAAATAAGTCTTTCTCAGTTAAACCAAATGAATTCTAAACTATTTGATAAAAGATAATTCAAGTTTCTACGTTTGTAAATAACCCACAAAACCTTAATAATGCTGTTAGACTTTTGAAAGATGAATTATTAAGAATGGTGAAAAGGTAAAGATATGTTTAAAAAATTGTTCGCTCTAAGTTCCCTTGACTTTAATTATACTAATATTAGTAAGTTTAACCTTACTAATACTTTTATATAGTCTTTTAGCGTATTTTGCGGTACGGGATGAAAGTGACTGCCAAAGAAGAAGCTGACTCAAACCAAAGTTTGCCAACAAATTACAATCCGCTTGTACTAGAAAAGGAAATTCGCGAATTCTGGATGAAAAACCAGATACGGGACAAACTTGAGCTTATTGAAAAAGATGCTAAGGGCGTCTTAGGCTACGTGGAAGGACCACCCACATTAAACGGTATCCCGCATATTGGGCATGCTCGTGGTCGGGTGATGAAGGATATTCGTTACCGATGGAAAACCATGCAGGGCTACTACATGCCTTTTTGGGCTGGCTGGGACTGCCAAGGCTTGCCCGTGGAGCTGGAAGTTGAAAAGCTTCTCGGCGTCAAAAACAAGCGCGAACTCCTCGAACATGTTGGTCAAGAACGCTTCATTGAGGAATGCAAAAAAGCCATCATGCGCTATCATGGGATGTGGCTTGAAGCCGACACCAACCTTGGCGTATTTATCAATCAAGAGAAAGCTTACTGGACCTACAAAGACAGTTACATCGAACGTGAATGGCAAATCCTAAAGCGAGCATGGGAACAAAATCTCCTTGAAGAAGGACACTACGTAGTCGCTTACTGCCCCGGCTGCCAAACCTCGTTGAGCAGCGCTGAAGTTGGTTATGAAGGCAGCTACAAGGAAGTAGAAGACCCATCATTATACTTTAAATTCAAAGTCTCGGGCAGCAAAAACGAGTTTTTCCTTGTTTGGACAACAATGCCCTTCACACTAATAACCGACACTATGCTCGCGGTTCAGCCAGCCGCTGAATACGTGAAAGTGAAAGTCGGCGAAGAAACTTGGATTATGGTTAAGCAACGTGTCGAGCCAGTCATGCAGGACCTCGATATAATAAAGTATCAAGTCACCGACCAAATGCTGGGTAAAAGCTTGGAAGGCACAGCTTACGATTACCCGTTAAAGGATTTAATTCCTAAGCAAGCGGAGCTTGAAACTAAGCATCCCTTAGTGCATAAGGTTATCGGCGAAGACTTCGTTGACGTTAACACTGCCACAGGCGTTGTGCATCTGTCGCCTGGAAACGGTGAAGACGATTTTTGGGCAGCCCAACGGAGAGGCATTCCCATCTTCGCTCCATTCGACGATGAGGTAAAATTTACTAAAGACGCAGGAATCTTCGTCGGGGTTTTTGCTCGTGAAGCCGATTACTTGGTTGTTGAAGAACTCCGCAATCAGAACTCTTTCGTCAAAGTTACAAAGGTGAAACATGAGTACCCAACTTGCTGGCGTTCTCATCACAAGCTCGTTTGGCTTGCAAGAAAAGAATACTTTTTACGCACGGACAAGTTAAACAGCAAAGTGTTGGAAGCGGCAGAAAAAGTTGAATATTACTTTGAGGAACCAAGAAACCGGTTTTTAGGTTTTCTGAAAGAAGGAAAGCCATGGTGCATTAGCCGAGAACGCATCTGGGGCACACCGCTGCCAATTTGGGCGTGCGAAAAATGCGGAAACAAGCGCATAGTCGGAAGCAAAAAAGAACTAATAGAAAACTCGCGAGAAACGATTCCCGAAAACTTTGAGTTGCACAAGCCATGGGTTGACCGAATTACGTTTAAATGCGAAAAATGCGGCGGAAGCATGCGCCGAGAAGACTTCGTATTGGACACTTGGCATAATAGTGGCGCTTCACCATACGCACGCTTTACCGATGAAGAAGTTGAGAAGTTTGTGCCAACCGCTTTCTTAACTGAAGGCATCGACCAAACCCGAGGCTGGGCGAACTCGTTGCTACTTGAATACGTTGTTTTAAGCGGAGAACCCGCTGCACCCTACAAATCATTTCTGTTTCAAGGTTTAACGCAGGACGCGAAAGGCAGAAAAATGAGCAAAAGCTTAGGCAACGTAGTTGAAACCAACAAACTCTTGGAGAAGAACTCAGCTGACCTGTGCCGCTTTTATATGACGCGTAAATGCTCGCCGATTGATTTTATGAATTTTGACATGCAAGAACTAAACCGTCGTCCATACCAAGTTCTGTCAACGCTGTACCATTTAAGCAGGTTCTTTATGCAAAACGCAACTTTCGACGAGTTTAATCCATGCAAGTACACGTTAGCTTGGGCTTTTGAAGCAAATAAGCTTCAGGCAGCTGACTTGTGGCTGCTGTCTAAACTGCAAGAGAAAATCCAAGACTACACCGACAAGCTTGAAAGGTGTGAATTCAACGTTGCCGTAGCTGTTTTGGATGATTTCGTAATTGAAACACTGAGCCGCCTTTATGTACCTATGATTCGAAAGGAACTTTGGACTGATGAGCCTGAAACGCTACAGAGACGCCAAACCATCTATGCACTACTACATCATACGCTGAAGACGGTGACGCTGCTCTTCAACCCAGTCACGCCTTACCTGAGCGAGGCATTGCACCAGAAAGTTTACAGGCAACTTGAACCGCAACTGCCCGAATCGGTCAATTTCGCCGCTTGGCCTGTGCCAAACGAGAAAATCCGCAACAAAGCCCTCGAAGAACAATTCGACATTCTGCTTAAAACTGTGTCAATCGGTTACGCTGCAAGGCAACAAGGGAAGCTGAAGCGCAGGTGGCCACTTAGCAAAGCAATCGTGGTTGCGCCAAAAAAAACATTACAAGCATTAAAGTGTCTTGAGTCACTATTCTTGGAACTTATAAACGTGAAAGCCGCAGAATATTTGGTGAAGGTTCCGGAGTACGTTGGAGGCGAGAACTGGGTTTCCAGTCAGGAAGGCGACATAACTGTATTTGTAAGCGGACAACGGGATGACAATCTACTGGGCGAAGGTATAATGCGAGATCTGGCACGCCGTGTCCAAGCATTGCGCAAAGAGATGGGGTTTGTACCAACCGATGTTTTAGAGTCGGTTCACATTGCCGAGTTGGATGCTGAAAGCATGACGCTCTTGGAGCGGTATTTGGGAGAGATGGCTGGACTGGTAAGGGCTAGAAAAGTGTATTTGCACGGTAGTCGAAGTGAAGTTGAAGCAGAATGGCGCGAATCAGAGTTAGACGGGAAAAAAATATACCTTAACATTCACTAAGAAACTGAATAACTTAAAAAACCGTAAAATGAAGGGGAAAATATGGGGGAAGGAGCAAACAACAACATAAGTTACAAGTGCCCGTATTGCGCTTGCATATTCTTAACAAAAGCAGACCTGCAGAAACACATAAACTGCTTCGGCAACGGCAAAGAAGAACACGAGTTTTCTTACCGCAAAACTCACGGCAGACTAGAACACGGGTACGGCGAAGAGTAAGCCTTAATCTGCTCCTAGCCTCCATTTCGTTTAGGCCAAGATTTTGTTAACCGAAAGCTCTAAATGCACTCACTAAAGTATTTTTCCAGAAAAGCGCCCAAACGGGGGCCGGTAGATCAGCCTGGTATGATCGCCGCGTTCGCAACGCGGAAGCCGCGGGTTCAAATCCCGCCCGGTCCATAATGTGGTCTGAACCTTTTGGGTTCAAGTTCCATAGAGACTTAAACCAGTGGCGGTTCAAATTCCGCCTGGTCCACTTTCAAAATTCCAACTCACATCTATGGCTCAGTCAAGTTATTTTTGCTCTTTTTCAACGCGATTTTTATTAAGACCTAGCTTAACTTCTCTAAAACATCTGTCGGATTGGGAAAATGAAAAAAACCAAATTACTAATGTCTACCACATTGGCAGTTCTGCTGTTAGCGTCATTGATGGCTGGTTCAGCGTTTGCTACTACAGTTCCAACCTTCACTCTTTCTGCATCATCAAACCAATTACAGTATGTGCTACCTCAAGGAACCACATTTAACGGCACAATCTCTACCACTGGCAGTGTTCAGTTTTGGGTAAGTGCTCCCAACTACGCTGAGATCGTCAACTTAGGCATAATTGATAAAACCACGACATTCAGTTTCGTTGCGCCGCAAAACGGAACCTACACGCTGAATTTCGAGAACGACATGTCCAACTCGATTCAGGTGACATTCTCGTATGTGACAAACCCAGTGATCCCAGGCAGCAACAATTCGACAGGTATATCCCAAAGTTACCTGCTGATAACAGTAATTGTTGCCGTTTTAGGAAGCTTTTTGATAATCTTTGTCCTGAACCGCAAAAGCAAAATCCCCTCTTCTGGTATTCCTAATAGAGCGCCTTAGATTGTTGTTCTTTCAATTTTTTCTTAGTACGTTTTGACCTCTTCCTTTGGGTCTTTAGGTTTGGGGGCAAGCAGGTTCTTGGTTCCAATAATTTGTACGCAAAGAAAGCCTGCGAATAATGGAAACCAGAAAATAGCACTTCTCAATACCACCGCTGTAATCCCGCTGAAGCCAGGACTTATTCCATAGAGCACCAAAATAGTTGCCAAAATAATTTCAAGAGAGCCAACTGAGAAGCTTGCTGTTGCATCTTGAAATGCAATTGTTATGAAGAAAACAACTATATAGAATGCGGGGGTTGACGACGGTATCCCCAGAGCATAGAAAATAAATACGAAAACAGATAGACCTAGAAGGTAAGAAATCGAGTGGAAGATAAAGGGTTTTACAAGCATTTTCGGGTTTTTGCGGAATGCATGAAATCCTTTATAGAAATTTTCCAGAGATTCTTGAGTTTTTTCTATGTTGATTAAGCGGTAACGCTTTGGGCTGAATATTTTGAGTAATTTAAGGTATAGCCTTGTGATGTTTCTTGCCGCTTGTTTAGCAGACGCCAGATAAAGAAGAACTCCCATGTAAATTGTTACCCCCACCAAAAATAAAATGAAAATATTTGTTATGATTGGTGGAATACCAGGTTTGAATAATATAAGTGCTGCTCCGCTGTATAATCCGACGGTTACTACCGTGTAGGCAACTATGCGGTTAGTTACAGCTACCGCTCCAAGTGCGCCATAGTTTCCTTTTGTCTCTTTTTGGACAAGGTATAATCTAGTTAATTCGCCACACACTGTTGCACAAGGAATAACTAAATCTACAAAGTAGCTGACCCAGTAATACAGGTAAGCCCGTCTATAGGAAATGTTGATTGAAAGGCTTTTTAGGATGTTCTTCCAGGCTGCTGACCAAAAAAATACTGAGCCAAGCACTGTAATGAGTGCAAGGGAGTAGAAAAATGCGTATTGCACAGAGTTAATGTGTCCTAGAACTAATAAAATTTGGTGAATACCGATGAAAAAATACAGGTACACAATCAAAACTATCAAACCTGCAATCATTACTAGAACTGATCTTTTGATTGAGATGTATCTCGCTAAAGACATAAAGTCACTCTAAGTTAAATCTGAAATCCTATGCTATTGCCACAACAAACTTAAGTTATATTCTTTTCCTGTTTAAAAGTGAACGAAAAGACAGAATTATGCGTAACCTCAGGTGCAGCTTGACATTTTCGAATTTGGCTCTACTCATAGTGTAACTGTCATGTCCGATTACATTAACTCCAAGCAGTATACCGCAGACTATAACGGGTTAACACTCCGCGGCGCGCTATCGCTTCTTAAATACTTCAAATACGATAGGTTTTGTTCATGGGATATCAACCGCGGATAAAGCCGCCTCGAGCCTCGGGTCGAGGATACAGAAAGCCACAATATGAAAAGGTCAAAGATAGAGGACGGAAGCATAGATCTGCAGGTAATTCCATGGGGGAGAAGAAGCATGTTGCTACTATGAAAGAGGTTTCGGACAAAACTCTCAAGCGACTACGTAATCTAGGAAGCCAGAAATTTGGTTCTTCCCCGTACAGTGAGCACTTCGACCGCTGGCTATTGAACCTAACAGATGTCCTGTCTGAGTTTGAGTCAAATCCAAACATAAGCGCGGATGATCAATTCGTAAAGGAGCGCTCACAAATACTCTCAATTGTTAAGATTGAGCTTGAAGAAAGACGCCGTCAGGAGACTTCTCTCGAGGAAGATGCCAAAAGTCTATCGAATAACAAAAATTTTCTTGAACGAATCAAGAAAGAATATGCTACTAGGTCGAGGGAGATTAAAGGGCAAAAAAATAGTGAAATCAAGCGCCTGTATAACAATATTCATAGTCTCAGAGAAGAACTGGATTATACAGTTCGGATGAAAACTGGCATCTTCAGAGGCATCTCCAAGAAAGCTAGGGAACAGAAAGAGATAGAGACAACTCAGGAACTGAACGCTGTACAAAGGGAGCTTGAATTAGCCATGCTAGATTTCACAGAAGTAAAAGAAAAGCTCCGAGACGAGTATGAAAAAAAGAGACAGCCACTCATCGAGCAGATAAGAGATTACCAGAAAAAAATTGAGACCCTGGAGACCGATGGTTCTCTAGAAGACAGATGGTTTGCTTGCGAAGCCCTCATAGATGCAGTAAATGCACTTCTCCAAAGAAAAACGCTCCAGCTTCATAAGCCCTCTTAATGCTACCCATTCCAGTTTCTTCACTAATAGATTAACAAGTTCTATAAAAAAGAAGCCGCGAAACTGGCATTCAATTCCGCTTTTTAAATCATTACTGCATGCTGTGCAGTTTTAAGGCTTCGCATCGGCTTTTTTGCAGTTATCTTTAGGTATCTAAAGTATGCGGTTAAACGCAGAAGTAATGGTATAAGCTTTTATACGCATGTTGAGGAGAGACTTAACAGTCAAATGGTTCGAGCAGTATGAACAAACTTGGCGGCTTCATCAGGTTAATGCGACCAGTCAACTGTGCAATGATGGGTTTCGCCGTGCTTGTTGGTGCAGTTCTTGCCAGTTCCCAATTTGGAGGCCTTAACTGGCTCAGCATCACGTTCGGTTTTTTGACAGGCTTCACTTTTTGCGCTGCAGCCATGGTTACCAACGATTATTATGACCGCGGTATTGACGCTATCAATGAGCCATCCCGCCCCATTCCAAGCGGCTTGGTGAAAACCCGTGAAGCTTTGGCGTTAGTTGCTGTGCTTTCGGCTGTGGGTTTCTTTTTCGCTTTTAAGGTAAGCGTCTTGTGTTTTGCCGTAGCGGCGGCCTCTATGGTTATAACCGCAACGTACCTTACAGTAGGCAAGCGAAGCGGATTACCTGGGAACTTTTTGGTCAGCGTCTGCGTTGCTATTCCCTTCCTTTACGGCAGCATAGTTGCTTTTGGTTTTGTGAAGTTGAACGTCGTGTTGTTCGCATCTATGGCTTTTCTGTCAAACACAGGCAGGGAAATCACTAAGGGAATTGTTGACGTTAAAGGCGACAGCGCAGAAGGCGTGAAAACCTTAGCGGTGCGCTATGGTGAAAAGAAAGCTGCCATTGCAGCCGCAGTTTTTTATATCACTGCAGTAGCTTTGACGCCTGTTACTTGGCTTTTAGGTTTGGTATCAATCTGGTTTGTGCCGTTTGTTCTGGTTACTGACTGCGGGCTTGTAGCCTCCTCAGCGCTTTTGCTTAAGAATTATTCACGTGACAATTCTAGGCGAATAAAAAACATGGTTCTTTTATGGTTCATTTTTGGGTTGTTAGCATACATTTTTGGCACTTTCAAGTGAAAACCGAGTCTGTGGTGACAATCACCCGCGCTTTTCTTTCCCCTCTTTTTTTGGTTTCAATGCGTCAGTTTCTTACCTATCATTTAGGAGAGGTTGTTCATGGCTGTGTTAGGTAAAATTAGATATCTAATTTTTCATGGAAAAATCACATGAGCAGAACCAAAATAAACCCAAATTGTGCGCGCCTAGAAGCTGCATATAGAACTCAGAAAGCACAAGATTAAGCTGTTTACAACTCACATAATACCTCAGCAGGCGAATTGAGCAACCCTGCAAGCCTCCCTAAAACTCACTTGCGGAACAAAATATGAAAACATATTATAATAACGAAAAGGTATATGGAAAATCAATTCGCTCTTGGAGCTGTGGGGAGCTTGAAACAGAAAATCATAGTCGTTACGATTCTTGTAGCTTTAGTGTTGGCTGCGTTTACTGTATTGCCAGCACAGAATGTGAAGGCAGGAACTTCAGAAGCTAAAGTTCTCAGTTACAGTTGGTATGTTGCTCCCTCGAACACTGTTTTAGCAGCAAAGGCCGGCGACTTGGTTATCGTCGGTGAAATCCAGAACGTAGGTTCAAACATTATTGGTAACGCGTCTGTTGAAGGCATCGCTTACGATTCTGGCGGAAATGTTTTGGCTACAGCTCAGGGTTTGGTATTTGTGTTTCATACGCTTCCTGGACAGAAAGCTCCTTTCTACATAGATTTCACCCCTGCAAGCAACTCAACCGAAAATTTAAACTGGGTTTCTGCGGTTAGCAGCGTTTCGGTTTCAGTAACTTCGGTAACTGATACATCAGTGGCTCAGTATTCAGGTTTTGCAATCCCATTTGGAGGCAGCGTTGGTTTCATTCTCAATAACACCTACAGAGTCGTTGGATACGTTAACAATACTGGCAGTGAGACAGCAGGCGATGTTTGGGTTGTTGCAACATTTTATAATGTTGCGGGCACGGTTGTGAGCTTGAACTACACGAGCTTTTTGACAAACTCGCTTGCACCTGGGGCAGAAGTTGCTTTTTGGGCAACACCTACAGATAACACTTTTACACTATCAAATGAAATAACAAATTACTCAATACAGATTGATTCCATGCCCTTGACAGGTTCCACGTCATCTTCTCCTACTCCCCCGCCCTCAACTTCAAATGCACAATTCCCAACGTTACTCATAGTGATCGTAGTAGTGGTCGTTGTAGGCGCAGTCTTGGCTTTGACGTTGCTTAGGAAACGCCAAAAGTTACCGCCACCTCCACCCCCACCGCCACAAACACCCTAAACCATCAAGATTTTCCATGCTAAACAATTCAGCGGGTAAAGCCTGAAAAAAGTATACTTACACCAAGCATTTGGGGACATACCCTCAAAATATTTCGAGCCGTTCATTTGTAGGCTAGAATTAATGGCTTACTCTCGCCTCTTTGTGCTGTAAACAGAACAGCAAACGCGGAAGTGAAAGTAAGCCTGAACTACACTACCGCAAAATATAGTTCTGCGTAAAACTATTTTGATTGTTCTTTTTCCTGTTGCCACAGATGTCTAATAAGTTATGCGGTTAACTATAATTTGCTTGATTAATTTATTATGTAGTTCCAGTCTGGATTAATAGCATGATGCTCAACCTTTATTTTTTTCAAACTCCACTGCAACGCACTGGCGCGCTTTAAGAAGAAGTACCAAATGCAAACAATTCTCTCGCGACTATTGTGGCCAACAGCGAATTTAACCAGAAGCCTTCTCAGCAATTATTTTTTATCCGCTGCTTTTTAAAGAACTAAAAAAGGGGAAAGTAGTTTTTGTTTTGCTTCTTTAGCTTATGGATGTTTTCTAAGCGTCAGAATCGCCAGTACAACGCCGATTATGACTATTACGATTATTACTGCTGCTATTCCTAACTCTAGACTCGAAGTCGATGCTAAGCCTGTAACAGGTGCGGCTGTCGGTGCGGGTGTTGGTGCTGCAGGAGTAACGGTGAAAGATGTTTCAGCAGAAGATCCCCAGTACGAGTTTGTGCTTGCAAAGTTTGCGTAGACAGTAAAGTTGCCTGTAATATCGGGCTTGTAAGTCAATGTGAACATGCCGCTAGCGTCGGTTGTTGCTGTGCCTATCTTATAGCAGTTGCCGTTAGAGTCTAAGACAGATATTGTAACTGGAACTCCGATCACGGTTGTTGGCTCTGGTTTCTGCATGTAGACGTACTCCATCCAAGCGCTTTGGCTCGCGTCAGAAACGCATGGAACACCGTTTGGAAAGTCAGCTTTCTGCTCGTTCTGTTGTGTGCCTGCGGAAATATCCATCACTGTACCTCTAATAACAATAGGTGAACCTACAGATGTAACTGGATCAGGTGCGTTAACGGTTGTTTGGCTTGGTCCTTGGCCGAAAGCGTAGATTTGGTTGTCGTATAGGTTGTTCTGAACATAAATGCCGTCTGCAACGGCTCCTTCTGGAGCTCCTGCGCCTCCACTGTTGGGGGCTTGCATGGAAATGCTCCAAATTAGTGCGCCTGTGGTAGCGTTGAGACACCATTGCATCTCGCCTTTATAGTATGGTGATAGTGCGCCGTTTCCGTGCTGTTGGCTGGATACAAAGACTTCGTCGTTTGCAATGGCATCAATTAGGGTTGGAAGAAGACCCCAAGGCGAATTCCCTTCGTCATTTGTTGTGTTGCCTGTTCCGTCGTTACCGAATTGCCATAGTAGATGTCCATTCGCTGTGTTATAGCACCAAACTTCTCCGCCGTAGCCATCAATGTAAAGGTTGCCGTATGCATCGACACCGCACTGTCCAATGCCACTTCCACTACCAAAGTATTGGTAGCCATCCGGAAACGCCGTGGTTGTTGGACCCCACAGAAGATTGCCAGTGAGTGCGTTATAGCCAAGTACTTCAAAGGTTTCTCCGATCTCCATAGTGAGAACGTTGGTAGCTGGATCTATTGCTACGAGTCTCTGTGTGAAGCTGCCTAAGTTAGCGTTGCTTGTCATCACATCTGGCGCCGTGTAATTCTGTAGCCACATCAACGATCCTATTGTTCCCGTGGTTGCGTTCAAATTGATCGCCCACATTGTGAATGGGTTTGGAGTAAACTGACCACCTGGACCTAGTGCTAAGCTGCTGCTTGTGCCGAATAGATAGCCACCTGGAAATACTGCGTACATTGTTGGGCCAGTTAGGGAAACTCCCGTGGTAGCGGTCGTGTTGACTACAAGTCCGTCCAAATTATAGTTTATCGTCACGTTCCAAGTCCATGGAGTTATTGTGTTTCCTTGGTATGTGTAACCGTTCTGTCCGTCGTACACTTGACCTATGGGTCTCCATTCACTCATCGGTATGATTGTGTTTTCAATAAGCGTCGTCGTGTTCCACAGAGCTAGCCATCCAGTCTTGGTGGCGGTGTTGTAGTCCATAACGTACTTCAGCAGTTCACCGCTTGGGCCATAAGCAGCTAATGTGGTCTGTTCTGATTGCATCACGCCGGTTGCGCTGTAAACAACCCAGTTTTGCGGAATGTTCGTTATGTTGAACACCCAGTCTCCTGTGAACCCGTCATAAGCCTCCCATGTTACGGCAGCCGGTGTAATGGTGCTGCCTTGGGAATTTGAGACCGCGTTTGCTGTAGTAATCTGCTGCCATAAGTAGCCGCTGGGGATGACGCCGGATTGGTTAGGGTTGACGATGTTCATTAGTTCACCCCATGTTGGGTAGAATAATGGGTTAGTGTTCTGCCACACGAGGTCTCCAGTGCGCAGGTCTAAGCAGACAAATGCTCCTCCGTAAGCAGCCGTTATGGCACCCGTCGACGTAGTAAACGTTGTAAGTGCTGCGCCGGCATCGCTGAGAGGCATCTTGAAGTAGAGGTATCCGTCCATTATTATTGGGGTGGTGAATCTTGGCTCGTATGAACAACCTGAATAGTAGGTTGCTCCAGGGGTGAGAGTGTTGATTCCTCCGACAACTCCGCCGTACTCAATAGGCTTTGTCCACATTATGTGAGCGCTGGTAGGTGCTGTGCCGCCTGGTTGCCAAATATTATAACCACCTTGTTGGAAAGTGCCGAGATAGGCTGATGCTGTGCCAAGCCAGTTTGATGCGACGGTGTACCAGTTGAAATTCTGGGCCTCAATTGGATGAGTCCAGTAGGAAGTCGGCAGCGGATATCCAAGTGGCACTAGTGACGCTGACTGCACGGTGAAATTCGCGGATGCAGTAGCAGAAGAGAAAGTGTCTCCGGCAAACGCTACGATTGAATTGTAAGTTGCTGACCCTACGAGAATCGGCACTTGTGAAACTACCTGTGAAAAAGTTGGGTACGCTTGTCCTCCATATTTGAAGGTTGCAACGTAATTGCCTGCCACTGAAGGCACGAATGTAGTGCTCAGTATACCTCCTGAATTGGCAGCATAAGCCCATGTCGTTGTAGTATTTGCTCCGTTAGGCGCCGTAATAATTAGCGTGTAAGGTCCTTTCCTTATGTTATTATTGATAAGCGCATTGGGCATGGGTTGGGCAGTCCAAATAGTAATAAGCTCGGTTTGACCCACACCTATCGGTGAGGGAGCAACAGCGATGTACGCGTGGTCCGTAATAGTCCACGCTGGCGTATGTGCACTAGCAGATGGTATTAGCATCGTTGAAGCTGACATTGAAAGCATTAAGAATATAGCGATCGCAATAGCTATAGTTTTGTTTTTACCAATTTGCATTTTTCTTTTCCTTCTAATTTTTTTTGGAACGGTTGTATTTATTGCCACGTTATCCTAATAAAGATTTGGTAAATAGGGTTTTGGCGCAAAACTTTGATTAAGCTTATTTTGTTGAACAGCGCTATGTTTAGGTATGAAGCTGCGAAAGAAAGGTTTTCCTTGGGCTTTGTACGAAAGCCTCAGGCAAGTGGAGAGGGAGGAGGCTTTTCGCCTGTTGAAGTGGGCTGTAGATTCGCTTCCTCCTGCTTGGGACAGCATCTGGAAAGGAGTTGGACGTAAGCCGGTTGACGCCAGAGCTTTAATCGTGGTGACAGTCTGGCAAGAAATAGAAGGCAAACCCGAACGCGTATACACGGCGGATCTCGAACGCGACAAAACTCGTCTGAAGACGCTCAGGTTGGAACGGACACCCCACAGAACTGCCATTTATCGAACCAGAAAGAAGCTGACCGAGGAATACATGAAGGAGCTGAACCATAAGATCTTGGAGAGGCTGGAACCCGCAAGACGGCTATGGACCAGACGCCACGGAATGCGCCAATCTAAGCGAACCTGCGCTTGGTCCTAAACTGGCAACGCGGCCAGGAAAGACTACGTTAAACTGCATGGGCTCTTCAACTTGGAAACCGGAGCGTTGGAGGCGTTTGAAATCACGGCGGGTACCGAGCATGAGTGCAACTATCTTGAACATCTACTTGACGGCTTGGATAACATAGAGTGTCTGCCGGCGGATTCTGGCTATTTATCAGGAAGGAACTGCAGGCTTGTGGTCGAGAAAGGAGGAACCCCCTACATCAAGCCGAAGGGAAACAGTTTGACAAACGCTAAGGGCTGCATTTCATGGAGAAACATGGTTACTCTATTCCGGGAGCACCCTCGGATTTTCAACCGGTTCTATGGGTTACGAGAGAGGACCGAGTCTGGGTGGCACTCGCTGAAAAGCATAGTCGGAGACGTTGTCCGAAGCAAGACAATTCAAACCATAAATGCGGAGGTCTAGTCAAAAATTACCTGCTACAACCTCATTTGGGTAATCAGAGGAGAACACGGATTTTAAGCCAAAACCGGTATTACGTTTGCGATGTTCTATCTAGAAATAGCCTTACACTTTTTCTTTGAGGTATATTTCGGCCGGAGTCAAATAGCCATCCCATCATGAGGCCTTGTATAATTATAGTAGCGAATGAAGCTCCAATGCTCGTTAAAAAAGAACACTGAGAAGTACAATTTTTTAATTAATCGTTTAGTTGCTGATTTAAACGAGCTTGAGCATGTGTGTTATTTCTTAAGGTACAGTTAGCGCGAAAAGTGATATTTCGATTTTGGATATATGTTTCTAAATGAAATAATCATTATTATATATCAATACTGCAGATACTTGTAGGTGTAGCATGTGAGCAAAGACAAGGAGAAGCAAAAAAAATGGACATAGAAAAAAACGTTCAAGCCAAACTCACAAAAGGCCTACTAGACTTAATAATCCTACAATTACTCGACAGCAACCCAATGCATGGCTATCAAATAATAACCAAAATCCGCAAAACCTTCGGTGTCTACCTTGGAGCAAGCACAATATACCCTATGCTAAATAGAATGGAAAAAGAAAGCTACATAAAAAGCGAATGGAACATGGACAGCGACAGACCAAGAAAAATTTACAGCCTAACAAGCAATGGACAAAACATGCTGAACTTCAACGAAGAATCCATAAAACTGATATGCCGAAAAATAGCAACCCAACCAAACACAGAATACGACCCCTAAGACTTTCTTATTATAATTATAAGGTATTTTTTAAACTAATTTTTTAAACTATTCAGTCATGGACACCGCTAAACAGTTCAAAAACTCTCCAGAAATCTGCAAATACTGGAAACTGCACAAGCGAAAGAAAAGAGCAGAAAAAGTTAAGGGAGATATCCAGCCGTAGAAGGCTTTTTTTAAAAGATACATAAACTTTGAGCAAGGCAAACAAAATGCGGTTAGGGTAATGTGGAAAAGCAGCGGTTGCAGTCGGCGGTCTAAGGTTTCAGGTCTAACAAGTCAGCTTTTCAAAATAGGCTTTTTCTTTATCGGTTTTGTTTTGGTTGTTGTGGTTGTGGTTTTTCCAACAGCGATTAAGATAATTAACGACATTTTAGCAGTTCTGGATGATTTGATAGGATGGCTTAAGATGGGGAGACCTTCAAACCAAGGAAAAGGAAGCGGATTAACAAGAATAGACGTGCCTTTCTTAGCGAAGCTAACCAGTAGCATACAAAAAAATGAGAGAGACGCGCGCCGAACCTTCTTTCTGATTAATATTGACAGTTCATAACGCTTTAGTATGTTTCTCAGACTATTGCAAGTTAACACCACTTTCAAAAATTAGTGGTTCACACCTTGAAAACGGTGCGAAGGAAAAAGCAAGTTGGCAAAACAGAGTAAACGTGAGAATTTTGATCAACTGCTACTGGAAGCCATAGACGAAGGATTATCCAGCCTCGGCGAAGCAGTGAAGGCTTCAATTTATATTCACCTCGAAGGCTACTTCAACATTAGAAAACAGGAAATACCCTATAAGCTAAGTGATTTTTCGAACGCACTGGAACGCATTTTCGGTTTGGGAGCCCGACACCTTGAGATATTGTTTATGAAGCATCTTCACGCCAAAGTTGAAGTTACCTGTAAGTGGCCCACTTATGGATGGCCCTTGGCAAAGTGGATTGTTCCAGAAATGACATTCCAGGAGTACGTGCGCCGCATGCGGGAGAGTTTTGAAGCTGCAAACGACGGTAAAGTGAAAATAGGAGTTTTGGTGAAAGAACATGAAGCATTACAGAAGTAGCGAAAAAACCAGCATACCTTTAGACTTGTTATCCGACCCTGCGCTCATAGTTGATGAAAAAGGGAACTTCGTGAATGTAAACTCTGCTTTTGAAGAAGTAACTGGACTGAGCCGAAAAGAATTAATCGGCAACCCCTTCTCTAAACTGAATATTCTTACTGCAGAAACGAAAGTAGCTCTATTGGAAATTGTGAAGAAGAGAATACAGGACGAGCCTAATGAGACATACGAGGTTTGTTTTACAGGTAAAGCTGGCGAAACCCATTATGCGGAGGTAAGAGAAAGAAAAATCAGATATGCTGGGCAGCCTGCTTACCTTAATGTGCTCCGCGACATTACACACAGAAAAGAAAACGCGCGACGGATCAAGGAATATTCTGAGCGAATGGAAGCACTCGTCGAAGAAAAGGTCAAAGAGATTAGAGACAAGGAAGAAAAGTATAGAAAATTGTTTGATGAATCTCTGGACGCCGTTTTTGTGGCAGACGCTGAGACGGGCATAATAGTTGACTGTAACCCTGCCGCGTCAAAGTTGGTTGGCAGGGAGAAGTCAGAACTGGTGGGTCAACATCAATCTATCATCCATCCCAAAGAGAAAATAGAAGGAGAATATACAAGAGGTTTCAAACAACACCTTAAAGACCCCACAAAAGCTCTTGAAACGCAAGTTATGCGGAAAACAGGCGAAATCAGAGATGCCGCGGTCAAGGCTGCTATTTTGGAGCTGAACGGAAAGAAGCTGATGCAAGGGACATTCAGGGACATCACAGAAGAGAAGCTATCCGAGCAAAGGCTGAAAGAGGCCGAAAAGCGTTACCATGCACTTTTTGACGAGGCACCATTAGGTGTCTTGGTTGTTGACCCAGAAACAGCCGCATTTGTTGAATTCAACGATATTGCTCATTTGCAACTGAGTTACTCCAGAGAAGAATTCGGAAAACTTGCCGTTTACGATATAGAAGCTAAGGAATCCGCGGACGAAGTAAGGTCACATATAGCTGAAATGATTAGGGAAGGCGGAGGAGAATTTGAGACTGAGCACCGAACAAAAAACGGCGGCATTAGGAATGTCTTAGTAACCACGAGGACATTTGAATTAGCAGGTAGAACATTTCTACATTCTGTTTTCCATGATATTACCGAAATCAGAAAAGTGCAAAAAGCTTTGATGGAAAGCGAAACCCAATACCGTCAACTAGTTGAGCTTGCGCAAGAGGGTATATGGGCTTTAGACAACAATTTCAACACAGTATTTGTCAACCCTCACATGGCACAAATGTTAGGATACACAGAAAGTGAAATAATTGGGAAAAGCCTATTCGATTTTCTATTCAAAGCTGACGTCGAACAAGCCACGCAGTATCTGTCACAGTTCAAGCAAGGGATGAAAGGAAACTTTGAATATGAATTCATGCGCAAAGACGGCTCCCGCGTCAACACAAGCATTGCTGCTGCTCAGATCAGAGATGACGAAGGAAGCTGCTTAGGCACTCTTGCTCTAGTCTCGGATATCACTCTGCGCAAAAAAATGGAGAATGAACTGAGACAAGAAACCGAAAAACTGGAAACTATAACAGAAAGCATAGGTGCTGGACTTACTATAACTAGCAAAGACTACCGCATTCTTTGGACTAATAAGGTCATGAAACAGAGCAGAGGCATACCGAACCTAGAAGGCAGAGCGTGCTACGCCACCTATAACTACTTAGACAATGTTTGCCCCGAATGCGGCGTAAAAAAAGTCTTCGAGGGCAAAGAATTCGACTCTCGCGAATACTCGGTTTTCGATCGAGAAAAAGGCGAAACCGTCTGGCTCCAGCTTATCGCCACGCCGATCAAGGATAAAGACGGAAACGTAACGTCCGCATTAGAGCTCGTGTTGCCAATAACGGAGCGCAAAAAGATCGAATCATTGCTCCAAAGCTCAGAAGAGAATTTCCGCAACCTTGCCGAGCAATCTCCAAACATTATCTTCATCAATCAGAAAGGAAAAGTCGTCTATGCCAACACAGAAGCCGAGAAAGAAATGGGATACAAGAAGGAAGAATTCTATTCTCCGGAATTCAACTTCATGGATTTAATTGCGCCGGAATCTAAAGAGTTCGTGAAGTTGCAATTCATCAAACACATGAAAGGCGAAGATGTCCATCAATACGAATATAAGTTAATTTCAAAGAAAGGACAAACTATAGACGCGATCAACTCTACAAAAGTAATCAATTACAACGGAGAAACAGCAATTCTAGGCATAGAAACCGATGTTACAGAAAGCAAGAGACTGAAAGAAAAGCTGGAACAATACTCTATGCATCTCGAGGACTTGGTCAAAGAAAAAACAGTGCAGCTGGAGCAGGCTCAGGCTCAGCTTGTCAAATCTGAACGGTTGGCGGCTATCGGCGAGTTGGCTGGAATGGTCGGTCACGACTTGCGTAATCCGTTGACAGGCATCAAAAATGCTGCTTACTACTTGAAGAAGAAGGGGACCACATGCCCCGAAGGTCAAGCTAAAGAAATGCTTGAAATCATCGATAAAGCCATCGAACACGCAAACAAGATCATCAACGACCTGCTAGACTACTCAAGAGAGATGCATCTGGAACTCACGGAATGCACGCTACAAACACTTTTGGAAGAAGCGATGGGGATGATTCAAGTTCCGGACAGAATACAAATTGTAAACCATGCGCTTGAAGAAACCACAGTCAGGCTTGACGCTGACAAGATAATGCGAGTTTTCATAAACCTCATAACGAATGCAATAGATGCCATGCCTGAGAAGGGAACGCTCAAAATCACAAGCCGCCGAACAAAAGACACCTTGGAAATCGCTTTCGCGGACACGGGCATGGGCATACCTGAAGAGACTTTGTCGAAGATTTTCTCGCCGCTGTTCACTACTAAGGCGCAGGGCATGGGCTTTGGCTTAGCCATATGCAAACGCATCGTAGAAGCGCATGGAGGCACGATAGGGGTGGAAACAGCAGTGAATAAGGGAACAACATTCACAATAACTTTGCCTATTAAAACTAAAGTGGAAGTTGGAGGTGAAAAAACATGGATAAACATGCCAGAATCCTTGTTGTCGACGACGACGAAAGCATAAGAAACACTGTGAAAACAATTCTTGAAGACGAAGGATACATCGTAGACTTGGCAGCTACCGGAAGAGAGGCAATCAAAAGAACAGAAGAGACGCTGTACAATGTGGTGCTCTTAGACATTCGACTGCCCGATATTGAAGGTGTTGAACTGCTAAAACTGATTAAGGATGCTGTTCCCAGAACCCGAAAGATAATGGTGACAGGTTACCCGTCAATGCAGAACGCGGTCGCCGCTTTGAATAAGAACGCTGACGCCTACCTGATTAAGCCCGTTGATATTGAAAAGCTTCTTGGCACAGTGAAAGAGCAGCTGCAACTGCAAGAAAACGAAAAAGCATTTAGCGAGCAAAAAGTAGCTGAATTCATCGAAACACGCGTAATGGAATTTTCAGCCGCCCACACCTAACACGCAATCAACAACCCCATTTTTATTCATATTTTGAAGAAAGAATTAAAGCCCAATACCGGCTTTTTGCTCAGCGAAGTGTCCGGACGAAGGCTATTAGTCTGCATATCAAGAAAAGGGGCAGCTTCTTCGAACAAGCCGGGGTGGACCATTCTATTGTTCCTTCCAGCCCAACAATCTAAGTTGGGACAATTCTGGATGAAGTTCGTTCATGACATTACAGTCTCCTGACTGTTTCGGCACGATTTATTTTTTTATCATTTTCTTGGAAAAACCGTAGAAACCAAGGTTCTATACTTATATCGCTTTTAAGTTTATAATTGATGTCGTAGTAGTGAGGAAGGAAATGTCGAGTAAGAATAGTTTTGTGCCAGTATTGGACGAAAACGAGTTGCAAGAGGGCACAATGAAACTTGTAGCGGTTGAAGGCATACCTATTTTATTGATTAAACAATTCAGTCAAGTCTTCGCTATCGACAACCGTTGTCCACACATGGGCTGTGCTTTTTCAGGCGGCACCCTTGAAGGCTTCTTAATTGTTTGCCCTTGCCACGATTGGCGCTTTGACTTAAGAACAGGCGAGTACCAAGATGAACCTTCCATTAAGTTAACAAAATATGATTTGAAAATTAAGTCGGGAAAAATTTGGATTAAGCTCGAAGAGGAAACATAATCGCACTTTAGCTATCTGCTTACGTTTAAGATGTGCCATTGAAATAGATTTAATCCTTAGGACATGAAATAGCAGCGTTTTTGAAGGTATATTTTTTGCAAAAATCCCAGAAAACCTCGCACGTTTTCGGCAGAGCTTTTTTTGGTCTTACCATGCAGAGCTTTCTTTGTTTTTTTGCTTCTTCAATTTTAATTATTTTTGTTAAACCCGCTGCTTGAGCTTTTTCCGCAGCGATGGAAGAAATTACACTTATGCCTCTTCCTTCCGAAACAGCTGTTATTACTGATTCGGTGCTTCCCAACTCTAACGCCTGCTTCAATTGCGATATTGAGATGCCATTGCTTTCAAGCATTTTTTCTATTTCCTTTCTTGTTCCAGAGGTTTCTTCCCGATTGATGAATGGGTACTTTTTGATTTCATTTAGCTTGACTGATTTGTGATTGGCTAATTCGTGATTGCACGGTACAATTAGCACCAGTTCTTCTTCGCCTATTTGGACAGCCTCGAATTTTTCTTCGTAACCTAAAATTGTTCCTACAGCTGCAAAATCTGCATAGTTGGCTTGTAGACTCTGAAGACTTGTTATGCTGTCTTGCGCTTTTATTTTGAATCTTACTTCAGGATGCTTTTTTTGGAATCCAGCGATTAAGCTGGGGATAATGTGCTCTTCAGGTATTGTGCTTGCAACAATCTTTATCGTCCCAGCCAAATTTTGTTTAGCTGAGGATATTTTGGTTTTAGCATTTTGGGCTTCTTCCAGAATTTTTTCTGTACTTTCCTTCAGGGTTGCTCCAGCTTCGGTGACTTCCACGCCGCTGGCTGTCCGCTTGAATAGTTCAGCGTCAAAGTATTCTTCTAATGCGGCTATGTGGTGGCTTACTGTGCCTTGGCTTGTTCCTAATTCTTTGGCTGCTGTTGAGAAACTGTGTGTTCTGGCTACTGTGAGGAACGTTTTGAGGTAATCGAACCTTATGGTTTCCATGGGCTCAACAGATCTCCTTTTGTGCCTTGTTAGTTATGCTTCTTCGGAATTTTTATATGTTATTTGTTTTTGATTTGGAAAATGCTTATATTAGTTTTTTGAATAATTATTATAAGGAAATTTGAGGTTGAATGACATGGTAACATTCACATTAATAATATATGAAGCTCCATACGCAAAAGAGCGCGCCCTTTCAGCTTTAAGATTCGCATGGACCTGCGACGTAGAAGGCCACAAAGTAAGAATTTGGTTATTTGAAAACGGCGTGTACCTAGCCAAAAAAGGCCAAAAACCTGCTCAAGGCTTAACCAATTATGGCCAGATGCTAGAAGACTTAATGAAAGGAGGCACCGAAGTAAAAGCCTGCGTTGTCTGCGTAGACGCCCGTGGCTTAACCCAAACGGATTTGATTGATGGGGTAAAAATTGCGACGGTTCATGAACTTGTTGAGTGGACAGTTAACAGTGACAAAGTAATCACGTTCTAGTGACGATTTTTGGACATTGAAAAGTTAGACGTTAAAGGAAAAATGTGTCCCATGCCCGTGGCGTTTACTAAGCGTAAGCTTGAAACCATGACTTCGGGGCAGTTGCTTGAGGTTGTCGGTGAGGGCGAATTGGAGTTTGATAATGTTCAGCGTTGGGTTAAGAATAATGGGCATGAGATTGTAGAAGCGTCCAAATCGGGCGTGGAGTTTAGGGTATTAATTAGAAAACATTAAGTGTGCATCATTTTTTTTAATAATACTTATCAGAAATTTTAATAAGCCAATATGCAATACACTTGCATTAGCATGTGATTACCATGTCCGAAAAATACGTTGAAATGTGGAAAAGCCTAGGCATGGATATTGATATACATAATCAACTCCTAAGCGGTCTAGGCCAATATTACACCAGCGCAATTTTGTCCCAAAAGAACAGACCCAAAAAAATGGATTACTTCAACTTTGTAGTCTCCGAGGTTCACGGTTTAAGAATCAAAGAACTCAATGACCTAAGAGCGCAAGGAAAAAAAGTGGTTGGTGCATTTTGCATTTACGCACCCGAAGAACTAGCATACGCAGCAGATGCTACAATGGTTGGTTTATGCGGAGGTGCAGACTTCTCAGTCCCCGACGCTGAAGCGGTTCTGCCCCGAAATCTTTGCCCACTGATAAAGTCTTTTTACGGCTTCAAACTGAACCGCACCTGTCCATATTTCCAGTCTAGCGATCTTGTCGTCGGAGAAACAACATGCGATGGCAAAAAAAAAGTCTACGAGCTGCTCAATGAGCTTGTCCCAACTTATGTGCTTGAGGTTCCTCATAAACCCGACACTGCTCAAGGCAAAGCTTTCTGGTTTAAAGAGTTAGAAGCGTTCAAAACTGAGATGGAAAAGCTTACAGGCAACGAAATTACCGCTAAAAAACTAAAAGAAGCCATTGAACTAATAAACGACAAACGCAGAGCCCTCAAGCGTTTATCCGATTTACGTGCGAATTCACCTTCACCGATTAGCGGCTTAGACGGATTACTTATCGATCAAATAGGCTTCATGGATGATGTGAAACGGTTCACGGCTAAAGTGAATGAGCTCTGTGATGAACTGGATCAGCGCGTAAGAAAAGGAGAAGGCGTCGCCAGCAAGGATGCACCGAGAATTATGATTTCAGGTTGTCCAATGGCAGTTCCTAACTGGAAAGTGCACAGCATTGCCGAGTCAGTTGGCGCTTCAATAGTGGTTGAAGAAAGCTGCGTTGGAACAAGATACTTTACCGACCTGGTAGAACCCAAAGGAGAAAGTTTGAACGATTTGCTGTGGGCTATAGATGAAAAATACTCCAAAATCCCCTGCGCATGCTTCACACCAAACCAAAGGCGGATTGAAAGCATTACTCAACTTTCTAAGCAATTCAAGGTAGATGGAGTAATCTATTACACTCTGCAAAACTGTCACGACTACAATGTTGAAGGAGTAAAAGTAGAGAGAGCGTTAAAAGCCCAAGACTTACCGATACTAAAAATCGAAACCGACTATGCAATGGGAGATTCTGAGCAAATAAAAACAAGAATCCAAGCGTTCTTGGAAATAATTGAGGGAAAAAGGTAATCCAACCTTTTCCACATTTTTGTGTAAACTTGAAGATTTTTATAGCTTTTATCACATTCAAATAATTGAGGCTCGTAGAAGCGAATTGAAAATCGAGCAAATTAGGAGGCGGGAAAATTGGGTTATAGTTTAACTAAAGCCGTTCCAGTTCATGGTTGCAGTTGCAAGCTGCCACAATATCAGTTAGGTGAATTGTTGGAGAAAGCTGGTTTAACGACTGATTTCGGCGAGGATGTGTTGGCTGGTCCTTGGGAGAACTCCAGCGTAATAAAAATCGCCGATGGGATTGCTGTCTTGAATACGCTTGATTTCTTCACTCCTATGGTTGATGAACCTGAAATTCAAGGCAGGATTGCTGGAAGCAACGTGACAAGTGACATTTACGCTTTGGCTGTTACCAAGATTGTCAGTGTTTTGTCGATTATGGCGTTTCCCGAAAGCATGCCTGACGAGTTAGCTGTTGGCATGTTGAAAGGGTTTGGTGATTTTTGCCGCGAAATGGGTGCACCTGTTTTGGGCGGTCACACGATTCGGAATCCATGGCCAATTATTGGCGGCGCCGCAACTGGCATTGGGGACCCCGAAAAAATCATTTATACTCGTGGAGCCAAAGTTGGTGACCGATTGTTTTTGACCAAGCCGCTTGGGATTGCGCCTGCGATGGCTGCATATAGGCTCAGGAAAGAAGATGAAGGACGAGAATTACTCAAAGAGGTCCCAGAAGATGTGGTTGAGGCGGCTGTTAGTGAAGCTATTGATGTAATGATTAGTTCTAATAAGCCGGTTGCTGAAGCGATGCAGAGGATTCCAGTTCATGCCGCAACTGATGTGACGGGCTTTGGTCTTAAAGGTCATGCTGGAAACATGGCGGTTCTAGGCAAAGTTGACATAGTGATTGATCAGTTGGCGGTGATTCGTGGGACGCCAATCTTAGCGGAACTTTTCGGTTACCCACTGTTGACTGGTGAAGCAAAGGAAACTGCAGGGGGAATGCTAATCGCAGTGGCTAAAGAAGACTCAGATGACCTGCAGGATGAGTTGGATAAACGGAAAGTTAAACATTTCAAAGTTGGCTACGTGACTGAAGGCACCGGGAGCGTCAAGGTTCTCAAGAACGTTAAGGTTACAGAAGCATAAAAAATAACGTTAAACTTAATTCTTCTAAACGCTTCTAAGTAATGTTGGTGAATCTTATTGTGCCCCTTGCGCTATGAGGTTAAGCTCTGGATGGTTAACGAGAAGGGTGAATCAGTTTTCGGCGACGGCTTAGCTGAGTTGCTGGAGACGATTGAAAAGTATCATTCGCTTTTGGAGGCTTCAAAGCATTTGGAGATGTCATATCGATACGCATTGCACAGGATTACCTTGGCGGAGGAGCGTCTTGGGCAGTCGCTGGTTACGAGGGTTCGCGGTGGAGCCAAGGGCGGAGGGTCTTCCGAGATTACTGGCTTTGGGAAAGACTTGGTTGTTCGGTATAGGAAGGCACAATCTCGGCTTGATAGCGTTTTGAAGGAACTTCCTTGATTGCACAGTGAGTCTCCTACGGGCTATAAATGCAGATATAGATTTTTGTTCAAGCAGAAGGTTTATTTATCGATGTTACAAACTGATAACATCGGAGTAGAGCTTTGAATCCAAACATCCCAAACATGCACAAAAGCAACCTGAAAATCGCAACCATAGACCTAGTGCTAATGGCACTCTTCGCCAGTTTAGGAATAGCAACAAAAAACGTCGTCCACCCCCTCGTCGCCGTCATAACCGAGCCTTTCTACATTCCAGCTGGCGCCGTCGCTGGCGGAGTCTACATGATGTGGCCGGTTTTGGCATTCGCCTTTGTGCGTAAAGTAGGCGCCGCCTCAATGACCTCGCTAACTCAAGCATTCATCAGCTTAGTCATGCCTTTCGGCAACTTCGGGCTCTTAACATTCGTCATCTACCTTGCGCCAGGCTTAGCCATAGACGCATTCTTCCTGCTCTCAAGACACAAAGCATGCTGCGCGCCCTGCTGTATGATAGCCACGGCAATTGCTAACGCTGTCGGAACCGTTTTGGTCGGCGCATTAGTTCTCCTATTACCCTTGGTTGTCTTGTCATTTTTGGCTGTTATTGCTGCTATAAGCGGCAGCATAGGCGGATTCATCGCAAACATGCTCCTTGTTAGAATCGGAAAAATCGGTTTTGGAGGAAAAATAAACATTGGACAAAAATAAAAAAATCTTCCTTTCAGTTGTAGTGATAGCCGTAATTGCTATTGCAGGGGCATCAACCTATTTCTTAATAGGTTCACCAGCGACAACGAGTCTTCTGCCATCGGGACAGCCGCCTCAAGGCCAAGTCACGGTGACAGGAGACATTTCAACGCCCGCAACATTAACAGTCAAAGACTTAGCCGCGATGCCGCAGACAAACGTGACAGTCACAATTAAAGGAGAAACCGCCAACTACGTGGGAGTAACCCTTCTTGAGCTTCTAAACAAAACAGATGCATCATGGGACACAGGCTTCATTACTGCAATCGGCTCAGACGGCTACAATAAAACCATAAACTTCTACCAAGCATACAACAGCACCCAATATCCAGGCAAAGAAATAATCTTGGCTCTAGCGGAAAACAGCAAATGGCTAGCTGGCACTTCGGACGGACCCTTTAAGCTAATCGCGCCTGGCTTCGCACCCGCATATGATGTGTACAGCGTAACAGAGATCAACCTGCAACCATGGACCATCAGCGTTCCAGGAACAACCAGCCCGATGACGTTGGTTGGCAGTAACATAACAAAGTATGGAACACAAACTGTGCAAGCAGCCTTCGCACCAGGCGGTCAACCGCAAATAACAGCTAACTGGACGGGCGTCAGCTTATGGAGCATTCTTCAAGCAGGCGGCATACCAGCAGGGGCAAGCAGCGTCACCGTAACAGGCATCGACGGCTACAGTCAGCAATTCACGCTTTCGCAGGTTCAGAGCATAGGCATGCTTATTGGATACCAAGAAAACGGGCAATACTTGACGCCAAGTATGGGTCAACCATACCGCCTTGTCCTGCCATCAGCAGACTACAAATGGGGAAGATACTGGGTCGGCTGGATCGCCCAAGTAACTGTATCATAAAAGCGGCGGAAACATGAAGAAAACATCAAAAATCGCCCTAGCAATCCTCGTTATTCTGGTTGCAGCGGCGGTTCCCCTTTATTTTTACACACGCCCACCCCCAGTGCCTCAGGGAACAATGCAAATCACTGGTCAAGTAAACAACCCGATGAATGTCACTTTGAGTCAACTTCAAACGTACATGCCAACGACTCTGCAAGTCACTTTGACCTCGAGCAGTCAGCCTTCAGGTAACGGCGTCTTCAACTATACAGGCGTCCTGCTTAGTACCCTGTTGCAGAAAGCTGAAGTTTCAACAAACGCCACCTCGGTTTACATTCAAGCCTCAGATGGCTACGGAACAACCCTTTCAATACAGGACGCAATGAGCCAAAAAACCATAATTGCATACCAGAAGGACGGCGAAGCCTTGACACCCCTCAAAAGCGGGGGTGAAGGACCATTCAGGCTTATCGTAGGCACTGACCAGTACGCTCAACGATGGGTCATGGGCGTTGTTTCAATCCAAGTCAGCTAAGCCATTATTGCTTTTCGCTCAACCAGATCAGCAAGCTCTCCAGCTTGCGCTAGGCTCTTAAACATCGGAACCTTAAACCCCTCAGCTTTCTGAATTTCCTCTTCAGACTCCATTATTAATCCTGAAATTGCGACAGTTAAGTCACCCAAGTATTCCTTTGCTTCTTGTGTGGTTTTTGCGGCGATAATTTTAGGCAGGGTTTTCTCTGATTCAAAGCCCTCTAAAATAACATAATCTAAGTCTTTAAAGAAGGGTAAAACCTCTTTTAAACGGAGCCTTTTTTTTATGAAAATTACGGTTTCGCTTCTTGGGATAGCAGCTATTATTTCTGCTCCTGCATTACTGTACCTGTCAGTTTCAGTAGCGGGCGTATCCAAAGTTGAGATACGAACCATCTCTTTGATTGCTCCAACATGGTAACCGCGCCGTTTAAGCTCCGATGTTAAATGCTCAATCACCGTAGTTTTTCCCGAATGTTTCCCACCCACAACCGCTACAAGTTTTGGCAAATAAATTCACCTTGACCAATTGATTTGTAAACGAGATATATTTGTGATAAGTCTGCAAGATTAACTTTCAAAGCTAAAGAGGCAGGTATTTTTGATCGAAGCATTGGGACGCAACTTAATAGTTAGCGGGAAGCAACAGATGCACAAACAATAAACCAAACAATTTCAATTGTATTTATTAAAAAGTTGATAATTTAAAAAAGTGGAATAAATATGGCTTATTTGCGTGAAGAAAAAGAGAACCTTGAAGTCTCATATCCTCTTAATTCTGTCTGGGAAGCTATTCCAAAAGCAACAGCTAAACTTGAATGGACAATACAAGAAGCAAACGAAGAGACACATAGCCTTAAGATTAAAACTAAAGGTGCCTTCTTTTCCTACCCCTCAAAGCTCACAGTAAATTTATCAAAAGTGGATGAAATGACGACAAAGATGTCTATTTCAGGAGAAACTCCTGTAACCACGATTACTTCCGTGGCCGATTATGGTCGAACGGGGGAACGCATTGAAGTGTTGGTCGCAACCTTATCCAAATTAATGGCGGCTAACCCCTAATTTTTTACTCCAGTATTTGTGAGCGTTTGAATGCAATCCAAGCCACTGCCAGAAAGGCCGCGGTGTAGGCGCAGCCCACGGCAAGAGATGTAGTTGCTATCGAGCCTGTTGATTCAATGTAGAGTAAGCCGCCGTTTGGCAGTGCCGTTTCGTTTACCGTTATAGCTGTCAGGTTTGTTTTGTAGAAGGAAACGGTTGCCGAAGGATAAAGAGCGTAATTGACTAGGTTCGTGCCTATGTTGTCTGTGCCAGCATCTATCGAAGTAACGTTTTGGCCAACAATTAGCGTTCCAGTGGCTCCTGTGCCAGGAAGATAATTAAGTGATTGTGAAGGCCCCGAGTAGACCGTAACGATTGGTCCTGCTATGAGGAGCGCAAGGAACAAGCTTATGGCCACTATAACTGTGACAATTGTGTTCTTTGAAATAGATCCCACTGCAAACAGCAGCCCCACCCAAATGAGAGTGCTAAGTAAACTTCCAACCACAATCAGCGGCATAAATTGAAGGTTATTCTGCGACCCGTAAACAGCCACTGATGCAATCGTGATATAGCCATACAGCACAACGTACGAAATAACCAGAAGTACGAATACCCCAAACAGTTTACCCAAGAAAATCATTGTCCGCGACACAGGCTTGCTCACCAGAGGCACGATGGTGCCGCTTTCGAACTCGCTTGAAAAGCTGTTCATGGCGGTTCCGATAGCTAAAAGCAAAAATACAAAGGCATTGCCGCCAAAAGTTATTGCATAATCAGGGTTTTTAGTTATAGGGACACCTGATATTCTGCTACCGATAACTGGCACCAACAAAACCAAGGTGGCGATGACAAATACGGCTAATATTATACCGATAAACTTTTTCTTTCTTATATTCCAAAGCATTTCATATCTAACGATTGCCCAGAAACGGCTAAACCAGCTTGGACGCGGCCTACTTAGGTTTTTCATGGTGGTCAATGCGGTTTTCCTCCTTGATCTTTAGTGACAAGTTGAATGAATATATCTTCTAAGTTAGCGTTTTTCTGGCTCATACCCACAATCACTCCACTAGCGCCAGTTACAGCTTGAGAAACCTGCGCCCTAATATCACTGTAAGTGTTTACCTGAACCATAAGCGTGCTGCCTGTTCTCCATGTGCCTGAAACAAACGGCAATTTCTTGACGGCGGCAATAACGCTAGCTGAAAGGTCAACTAACTCAACATGTATCATTGCTGGTCCAAGTTGATGCGAAATGTTCTCCAGCCTATCAGAAGCCACTATGGACCCCGTGTTGACGATGGTGACATGATCGCAAAGTTGCTCAACTTCAAAAAGCAAATGCGAGGACAGAAAAACAGTCATACCCTCTTTTGAAATCGTTTTAACCAGCTCTCGAACTTCCACCATGCCAACTGGGTCTAAACCAATGCTTGGCTCGTCTAAAACCACAAGTTCAGGGTTACTCAACAATGCCTGAGCGATACCGACGCGTTGCTGCATCCCCTTGCTGTATTTTCCGATAAAGTCATTCTCTCTCCCTTTTAAGCCAACTAACTCGATTAGCTTGGGAATTTGCGTCGCCCTTTCCTGCTGCGACATTCCATACATGCGACCGTAAATGTCCAGAAGTTCAGCACCTTTGAGATGCTTGGGGAACTTGGGCAATTCAGACATATAACCGATGTTTAACCGTGAATCTGCGTCGTCCACATGGACCTCTTCCCCCAGCACCTTGACTACGCCTGAGGTCGGCCTAAGCAAGCCTACTATCATCTTTATGGTTGTTGTTTTTCCCGCCCCGTTTGGACCAAGAAAACCGTGGACTGTGTTTTTTTCGACCTTCAGATTTAGCTTGTTAACTGCGGTTAGGGAACCGAAGCATTTTGTTAGGTCTGTGGTTTCGATGGCGTAGTCCATGGAAAGCTACTTCCTTTTTAATGCTTTTAGCAGCATTTGGATATAAACTTTGACTTGCCTATTTTTATTGGGATCTACTTTTTTGCTTGAACGGCTATATCACGGTACATCGACATAGCCATTGAAAAGTACAGAATAAACGCTAATGTGAGCGCCAGCCATACCGTAAGAAATTGAGCTGTGAACAATACAAAAAGCACCAGTAGAAATGTTGACTGGGCGATACACTTCATTTCAGCAACCGAAAATTTCACCTTTCTTTAAATGGCGTAGAAAGTTATTTGAATTCTTTGGTCGCTTAATCTGTTAGCGATGAATTGAATGACTAGCAAACGTGAACCAATCACTTACAAGGGCAGGAGCATGGGCATACTTGCTTTAACTTCTGCTCAACTGCTTATCGGAGCCATACATGCCCTCCTTGGCGTTCTGCTTATTGCGTTTGGGTCATCAATTTTGCGGGCATCAGAAGCCTACAACGTTTACACTTTGGTTTTTGGCTTATCGGTGATGGTTTTTGCCGTGTTTATTTGGCAGGGCAAAAAAGCAGGATGGATAGGCACCATAGCGGTTTCCTTATTCGTTACTGCTACAGACGCCTTAACGGTTTCAAACCTGCCAAGCATCCCAGGAATCCCAAAATTCGCAGCACCAACCGAGATAGGATACAGCATACTAGTGATAATTTACTTATCTCTGCCTCATGTTAGAAGGAAATTCTTTGCCTAACTTGGTTTTGGAGCAGGCTTCATCCAGTCGTGCCCGAATATTTCAGCTTCCCCGCTTTCAATGCCCTCGACTATTCGTTGCGCTGTGTACTCAGGCTGGTCAGCTTTACTGAATGCCTCCTGTGCTTCTGGAGATTCTTCTTGCCTTTGAAGTGTAGCATCTTTTATGGTGTTCTTTTCAAAATCAGTAAGCGTGATGTAGGGGTAAGCGACGCTGACAACTATGTTGTTTTTTGCAAGTTCTATTCTTGCAGTTAAGCTGATTTGAGCTAACGCACGTTTTAGGGCTGAATATGGACCGTTATCAGGCAACTGCATCAAAGCTGTTCCTGAACTTACGTTAACGATTGTTCCTCCACCTTGCCGTCGCATAAGCGGAATCGCTTCTTTCATAGCAACCAGTGGACCGACAACGTCTAAATCAAAAAGGTAATGGAAAATTTCGATATCCGTCTTCTCGACTGGCACATCGTATCCTCGACCAGCATTATTAACAAGAATATCTATCCTTCCAAAGTGCTCATACGCCTGCTTAACCATGCTTTTAACATCTTCAACCTTAGAAACATCTGCAGTAACTGCAATTGCTTCGGGCAGTTCCTTGGCAAGCTTTTCTAGTTTGTCTTTTGAGCGGGCGACTAAAGCCAGCTTGGCGCCTTTACTGGAAAGAAGTTTCGCTGTAGCTAATCCGATTCCTGAAGATGCGCCAGTTACAATGGCAACTTTCCCTGTGATGTCCATCTGATTTCCTCTAATCGATGCGTTTGAGAATCTGCGCTGGATGCTTAGGCGGAGCTTTTGGAAAGCCGTCTTTCGGGTAGCCAAAGATGACTGCTGCATGGACGTCAAGGTATTCTGGAATGCCGAGTCTCGCTTTAATATTTGAGTCGTTAGCAGCGGGAACCGCGGTGCCTATCCAACAGCTTCCGATGCCCAGCGTGTAGGCGGCAAGCATCATGTTTTGCGCTGCCATGGAACAGTCATAAACTGCGTAAGGAGACTTAACGCAGGCGACAAAAATCAAGAGCGGCGCATTATAGAAAATGTTGTAGTTTGGGTCTGATAGTCGTTTTTTTAAGTTAACTAAGCCTTCGTCGCTAACATCGGGCAATGCCCGATTCAACGCAGGTTTCGCTACGTCAGAGAGGAGTTTCATTTCTGCTTTACTGGTGACGAGTGTGAATTTCCAAGGTTGAACGTTGATGGCAGAGGGAGCGTAGGTTGCGGCTTCAAGCATGGTTTGGATTGCTGATTCAGGAACGGGTTTATCTTCATAACTGCGAATTGCTCGTCTAGATTTTATTGCTTCTAAAACAGGATTTGTTATCATAAAATTTCGCCATTAAGTAGGGAGACTGGCGGTTATAAAAACAGTTCCGTAAATTTGGAAACCGTTGTCTTATATCATTTAAGAACTAAACATGTAATCGCTTAAAAACAAATCATGTAATTTTTTCCTGTAGCGTACTCAAATATGACGGCAAGCTTTCAATGCACTGGATTTCTCTGCCAACCAACGCCTGTAACTCGCGCCAAATCCTTGTGGTCGCCTTAATTTTTGTCCGCTCTAAGTTCTGCTTCAGGCGCAAGGTGCCTTCTTTGCCGCGTCTGTCAAAGTCTAAGAGTAGAATAACTTCTCGGACGCCAAGCTTTTCTATTTCCGCGGTTGCCTCAAGGAAAGATTTGCCGCCGGTTTTCACCGTCACGATTATGCCGTTTACTCCTAAAATGCGGAGTGTTTGCTCATCTTTTTTGCCTTCAACAATTATCGGCTTGCCCTTCGCGGACTCTTCCGCTAGCTTGGTTATGACGTGCTGAATTTTTTCCTCTTTCTCTTTGAGATGTGTTGACAACAGTTTTACCTTGTTATCTTAGCTTGCCGCACTGTTTCCAAGCAGTCTTTAGCTTCCTTGTTATTTGCAAAGTAGCGTCTAACAGGCTCAAGTATGTCTGCAAGCTCGGTTGCAACACTATTTTTTAGGTCCATAGGATGCAGTTTGCCCTCTGCATAAGTTGATTCAAGCTCTTGGAAACTTTGGAACTGTATGTTTCCTCCGAATTTTGCTGGACGCTCGATTGTGAAAACTGGTTTCTCTCGGAAAATTATGTATTTGCAGATGTCCAATATTGGGTTGAATTTGACGGTTTTTTCTGGACAGAAAGCTTTTGCCATTTTCTGCTTTATCTCTTCAGGGGTGTCGTAGATGAATATGCATGTTTGAGGCTTGCTTTTAGACATCTTGGCTGAAGCTACGGCTTCTTTTTCCTGCCCCTCGGGAATCGGCCAAACTTTAGGCTTTTCTAAACCTTGCAGTAGATGGTGGTGAACACAGACCGGTTTCCAGCAGCCGATTTTTTCGCCTATTTCCCTTGCAACCACGTTTGCTTTTCGCTGGTCCATTCCTAACTGGCAGATTTTTACTTTCATGTGAAAAATATCTGCAACTTGCATGGGGGTGTATAGGTAGTCTGAAACGTAATGGGCTTCAGCTTCTTTTCTTCCTGCTATCTCTAAAGTTCGGGTGGTTCTGGCAATGGTTAAGTTTTTTGCGATTATGACTGTTTTAGCCCAATAATCAATGTCTCTGTAGAGCTCATCAGAATAAATAAACTCAACTTTGTCACCGGGCACGCCGAGGGCAAGCCATGAATGCCTAAAAAGGTCAGCGGCTTTGCGGATAAGAGTTAAATCGCCACCTAACTTGTTGTTTAACCATGCGTGCCACGTTGCCAAAAACGCTTTAAAATGCACACCTGCTTCTGCGAAGTCTTTCATTTTGTAAGCGCAAATAACGCCTGTTCCTAAATGCGTCAGACCAGAAGGCTCCCAACCGTTATAGGCTATAGGGTGCTCTTCTGTTTCCAAAAGGCTGCGCAAATCCTCCGGCGTTATTACTTCTTCTGTCGGCGGCCTGCAAATTAACTCAATTTTCTTTTCTATGTCCAAATTGTGCTCATCTTCCTATTATTTCGTTTTAATATAGGTGTTGAACGTGAACTACCCCACGTTTACGCATGGGGCTTCCTGCGAGTGAACTTCCAACATCTGAAGAGGTGCTGGAAGACCTGTTTTTCGCAAATTACCAACAAACTGTTGATAGCCCGTCCACAGGGCATTCTGCGATAAGAAACGCACCATAATATTGACACTGCTATTTTGGTCTCTGTCGATAACGTTTCCACAATCGCAACTCATAGTGCGCATCCAAAGAGGCATATCGTGACGTGCGCCGCATACGTAGCACTCTTTAGATGTGTACGCTTCGTCGATTTCTATCACTTTTTTACCCGCAAGCTCCGCCTTGTAGGCTAGAAACCGAACAAACCTGCCTAAACAACCATTATTCTGAGTAGAACGCGCGCGCTCCTGCTGCAATGATGGGTAAATCCTGATTTTCTGAGTCAGCCGCATCAGTTTTTCCTCTGATTCTTTATGTATGCTTGGCATTTGCTAATTATAAATGTTATAGAGATTATCGGCTACCATCCCCGCCTACCTAGGACGGGGACTTCCCACCGATGGAGTTAAAAATTTAATATATTTTTTCTCGGTTTTAGACATTTAGGCTTTAATTCTTTTAGTCAAACGTATCATGTACCTCTTCTCATCCACATTCCTTATGCGGCTATCAATTAGCCCCTGACTTCTTGCTTCGCTTACAACTTGATTGAATGACACAATTTGAGGATTTGCAGCTTTCTTGTTTGTTATGATTATCCAGATTTCATGATATCTGCCTTTATTCTCTTCAAAAAACTGCCTAAGCTCTGCTAAACTCTTGGGTTCAAAAGTTACGGATTCAGCCACGGATCAATACTTCCATTCAATCTTTTTTTCTAAATCTAAATTCTTCCCAGCTTAACTCTTATAACTTAAGATGATTAGTAATTTAAGAATGGCAGGATTTGAAATATTGTAATTTACTCTTAACCCAATCATTTTGTGCGCACCGTCATTTTACCAATATAGCTAACTTTAAGTTTTTCTTGCTGATTAATAGAAAAAAATTTAGGTCTAAAAATAAATACAGGCGCACTCCTACACTGTGATGATTCAAAATTTAATGTTTCTCTTGTTTTACTCCGAGTTGTTCAAGCATGACCTTGAAGCTGTTAGTCGGTGGGAGGCATGTTTGGTTTTGACAGACGTAAGCGGTTGCTTTGCCATCGATTTGCTGGTAACCTAAGCCTGCTTTGCTTGGATACTTAAACGTAATAACTGTGGTTGGCAGGAAGTGCTTCCTTAGTGCATTCAGCATTTCTGATGTGTCTTTTTCCTTTAAATCGCCGATTAAGGTCAAACTGTAGGATGGACCTATTAGAAAGTCAGTTGCGGAAAGGAAGAACGTGTACGCTTCCGGTGCACCCTCTATTTCTTGTGCGAAGGTTCTGGTCATTTGGAGTGCCATTGTGTCGTATGTGGGTTCGTTGGTTAAGCGGCTTAGCCACAGCAGATCTTGTAGCGCTACTGAGTTGCCTGATGGAACCGCGCCGTCATAGAGCTGCTTGATTCTTGGCATGGTGGCTTCGCTGTTTTGTGTTTGGTAGCATCCGCCGTTTTTTTCATCCCAGAATTTCGTCAGCATAGTCTTGGTTAAATCAGCGGCGGCTTGAAGATACTCTTCTTTGAAGTTTGTCTGGTAGAGTTCGATTAGCCCATATACGAAGAAAGCGTAGTCGTCCAAGAATCCTTCTATAGCTCGTTCACCTTTCGCGAAGCGATGGTAAAGCAGACCATTTTCTCCACGCATATGCTTCAAAAGGAAATCTGCTGTTTTCAGAGGCGGTTTGCGAATATTTTTGTTCGCCCAGAACTTGGCTGGTTTTTGCCAATGCGGCAATAATTAGTCCGTTCCAATCGGTTAAAATCTTGTCGTCTTTGGCTGGGGTTACGCGTTTTTTCCTTGTTTCAAAAAGTTTGTTTCGAATGATACCCAATCGGGCGATAAGTTGGTCCAGCGTTAAGTTATTTAGTGTGGCGGTTTCTTCAAGGGCTAGGGGCAAGTGAAGTATGTTTTTACCGTTTCTTTTTCCGGAGTCGTCGATATAGTTGCCTTCAGCCGTTAACCCAAACAAGTGAACAGCTAAATCTGCGTCTGAAGGCGGCAAAGCATCTACCACTTCCTGCATGGTCCAGAGGTAAAATATACCTTCTTGCCCTTCGGTGTCGGCGTCTTGAGCTGAGTAGAAGCCTCCTCCAGGAGAAGACAAATCCCGTACCAAATAATCTATTGTTTCTTTAGCTGTAAGCCTGAATTTTCCAGCGCCTGTTGCCTGATACGCTTCAATGTATGCCAGTGTTAGCAGTGCTTGGTCGTAGAGCATTTTTTCGAAATGCGGCACCAACCAAACAGCGTCTGTGCTGTAACGATGGAAACCAAAACCGATTTGGTCGAAGATTCCGCCCAGCCGCATTTGCCGAAGTGTTTTTTCAACCATAGCCAATGCGTTTTTCTGCCCTGTTCTCGCATAATAGCGCAGAAGGAATAGTAAGTTGTGGGGTCTTGGGAATTTTGGTGCTGTACCAAAGCCGCCGTTTTCCTTGTCAAAGTCCAGTGTTAAGCGGTCGTAGGAGTCTTGCAGGATTTCCTTGCCGAGTTCTTTTTGAGGGGTTCTTTTTTCCATTACTTCTATGCGGCTCTTTATGTCTGTTCCCACAATTTCTAATTGCGAGCGTTGCCGTTTCCATATTTGCATGACCTGAGGAACAAGATCCAACATGCCAACTAATTCGAGTCGGCTATATTTTGGTATGTAGCTTGCGGCGTAAAACGGGTTAAGCTTAGGCGTCATGAGTATGTTGAGTGGCCAACCGCAGCTTCTGCCCATAGCTTGACAAACAGCCATGTACGCCGCGTCTAAGTCGGGCCTTTCTTCGCGGTCAACCTTAATGCAGACAAACGATTGGTTTAGCTGCTCTGCGACTTGTGGGTCGTTGAAGCATTCCTCTTCCATGACGTGGCACCAGTGGCAACTGGCGTAGCCTATGCTTAGGAATACGGGTTTGTCTTCAGCTTTAGCTTTATCTAGGGCTTCTTGGCTCCATGGATACCAGTCTACTGGGTTGAAGGCGTGCTGGAGGAGATAAGGGCTTTTTTCATTTATCAGCCTGTTTGGTTTGTTTTCTTGTTTTGGCTGCAAAATTGGACCTTCCTGTTACAATTATTTACTGTGCGCGTTTTTATTAAACTGTTCGAGGGAGAAAATTCCATGTCAGATAAATTTTGTTCTGGTTGGTATGGTTTTTTGAGGCAGGATTTGAAGTGTGTACAGGCTGCATCATTATTAGTTAAAAATCGTCAATAAACGGCAAGATGGGTTAGCGAGATATTTAGGGAGGTAGTAATGCTGTTATGGTTTGAACGTCAACATATTTCTGAGCTTTTGCTTTGAGTTGTTTATCTTCGGTTATGAGTTTGAGGTCTTTTTCTTTGGCAAAATAGATATAGCTGGAATCGTAAAAGGAGAGTTTCTCGTTTTTTGCGATTTCGAGGATTTTCTGAAAGGTTACTGCTTCGCTTGTTATTCGGTCAGTGTTCATTAGGATAGTCTGTGCGACCTTTTCCAGTGTCTTAGAATCTTCGGGCGTTAGGAATTTTGTCAGGACACTTTCCTTCCAAATCGCATTTCCCACTTCGTAATAGGTCAAATCAAGAACCATGGAGTCTTGCAGGCATCCGATCACGTCTTTGGCATTGGACTTCTTGATTAGAAACATGAATGCGCTTGCGTCTAGGAGGTAGTGTTTCATCGGTGGTCTCTTGATTCTCTTATGGCTCTTACGATTTCGTCATCAGGGATTTTATCCAAGATAATTTTCATTTCGTTAATCGCTTGGGCTAGTTCCGCGTCTTCGCGTTTTTTGACTTCGTCTTCTAGAGCTTCTCTGACGGTTTTGCTGACGTTTATTTTATGTTTTCTTATCTTTTCTTTCAGGGACTTTTTAACCCTGACGGCGATTATCTCTGACATACGCATATTGTATAACAATTTTTGTATATAACATTATCGCTTAACACCGTCGCTGACGTATTTCAGAACATATCTTAATTCTGTATGACTTTATCGCTGAAAAGTGGTTGATGTCAGATCCAATGTGTCTAAGTTGACATTAAATATTTAAGATGTCTTTTATTTTTTTGTTAGTGTTTGTGGGTCAATTGGATTGAGTTTTCCCTTTTTGCCTATGACATACAATTGAAAGTCGTATTCTTTACAGTAGTTTTGAAAATCTCGGTATTGTGTTTTATTGCCTTCAAAATCTTTCTCGCTTACTATTTGACAAATTCGTTTTAGGCAACCCTTATGTGCCATTACATCCGGAATAACACCGCCGATCTCGGAAGGTTTTTCCCAGCCTGCAGTGTTCGCCTTTACCAGCCAGTTGTCTTTTTTGAGGTCTTCAGCAATAGTTCTTACGCATTCGTCATGAGTGTTTAATTCTCCAGATTTTTTCTTTTCCAAGTCTACACCTATTGATTGTTGTTGTAAGTGTTTATTTAAAGATATACCTTACAAAAATTAGGGTTTTCTACTTCTGTTTAAAGATCTTGCATACTGGAAATCACGTGGCACATTTTCCCGATGGAAGATGTAGACGACCGCGAGACCACCCTACAACGAAAACTGGTTGTTATTCCAAGTGATGACGGACGAGATAAAATTGTTGAACGCTTATCTAATGCGGTTCAGGCTGGAAAAATCGACGCTTACGTGTGGGCAACACCAGGTTTGCCAATGCTCATATTCATAACTTTAGGTTTAATTGTCGCGTTACTCTGTGGCGATGTAGTTTGGTTGTTAGTTAGATTTATCCTCGGCTGAGAAATCAAAATCTTCATTGAAGTGCGCGCTGCCTTGTCCCGATATTATGTGAAGTATGTTGGTTAGACGTGATGATGCTGGAGTCAAACCGTTTTTCTCGGTTTTGAATGCATGTTGGTTGTGTGTACCGATTTGCCTTCTCCTAAAGCGAGTTGAGCTACGTACTCCACGTTTAGTTCGGTGGCTTTTTTCAAGCATCGCTCTGCCTCCTCGGTTCTGTTCATCTTTGTCAAGAGATTGTACTTGGCAAACCATGCAAGATAATACTCGTCATTCAGTTCTATGGCTTTATCTAAACAATTCAGTGCCTCAAAGTAGTTTCCCCTCTTGATGTTGATATAGCCAAGGTGGTACCACCCTTGCAGAAAATCATTCTTCAACTCAATCGACTTCTCATATAGCCTGTACGCCTCATCAAATCTATCGGTAAGTATCATACAAAATGCTTTATTGGCTAATGCTTCAAACATGTCAGGCTTAATTTCTAAAGCTTTGTCATAGTATTTTATGGCTTCATCGAACTTTTTCTGAGCTTGAAAAGTCAACCCTAAGTCGTTAAGAGAACGTATCTTCTCCTTGTCCACATCAACCATTAGAGCGCCAATTATTTTGGCTAATTCAAATAATTCTCCTTCTCGGGCGTAATCTGCCAGGGTGCCCATTTCTTCAAGGTCTGTTTCTGTATTTTTCCTGTTGAAAATTGTCCTTATTCTCAAGATCAGGCCAAGATTTTCTTGTGCGTCTTCATAGTCTGCTTTGAGCTGCAGGGTCTTTTCAAAGTATCTTGCAGCTTCCTCAAGTTTGTTTAAACGGAGCAGTACGACACCCATGTTGTAGTATACATCAATGTTTGGAGCATAAGTCAATTCGAGTCTATGGAGAAACTTTAGTCCTTTTTTTGGAGAGTAGGTTAATAACCGCATAGCCTTCAATAAGAGAGATTCAGGTACTTTCTGCCGTTTCTTTTTCAAAGCATGATCATTTTCCATATGCTTGAAGTCGTCCCTCAAGATCGATAAACTACAATAGAAAAGCGACTTCTGTTGGGATATAAACATATGTGCCAAGGAAAATCAAGGTCAGAACAGGCAATTAGCGGTCTTTTATGATACTCCTCTTTCTGATCGTCTGGTCCATAAGTTCTAAACTTCTTGTCAACCCTAAGCAAGCCCTTAACCTCGCGTTTCTGGTTCGGCGTGCGCGTTTGAAAGCCCAATATCCTAAGATAATAGCTAGCTCCATAAATATTTTAGATTTAATCAATGGATTGCTTTCAGAAATAAGTTCAGTTCCTGATATTTTACGCCCTTGCAAATGACTAGGCTTCTTGATCCGAGCGATTAAAGCGCATTCGTTAACTGATTCCGCAAAGAAAGAAGGAGAGAAAACTGCTATTTTGTTTGAACCTGTCTTAAGTTGTTGATTTGTTGTTTGCTTTACCAGTTGGCATGCCGGGGGGCAAATCAGGGAAGTTTCTGCTAACTCTTTGTTCTGCGACGGTTGCTGCTTCAGCAAGGATTTTTTCCGTATCCTCGTTTACAGAATTGAAGTTTAGTGACATCCCACTGCTTGTTCCGGCTTCAAACATTAAACCGCTCAGCATGTTGCCGATGTCGCCCAGCTCATTTTCGGCTTCAGGCAAAACACCGCATAATCCAGTGCTGACGCTGCGTAGTACTCCAATGCATGGTCCCAGCGCGGAAATGACGTCTCCTAGCTCAGTTACTGTCTTTATGCGTAGCGACACTTGGTCTAGTGCAAGTCTTGCGTTCATGACAAGTTTTGACATTTTACGGATTTCAGCTAGTTCGGTTGCGTAAATGTTGGCGTGGGCCGTATCATGTTGAGTGTAAGCATTTACTAGTTTAGCGAATAGAGCCTTATCTTTCTCTGTGAAGCGTTCATTAGCCTGATCAAGCTTGTTGATTTGCAAGTCAAGTTTTCTGACAGCTAAGTCTAAGGCTGGCTTTAGTGGTGGCGGCGGCGTAATTGTGTTGCGGATTGTGGTACCGAATGATTCTTCTTCTCTTTTAGGTTCCCATTTTTTAGCGAAATTCTCAGACATATTAATACCCTCTATAGTGATTGAAGCAACATAATGGAGATTTAATTGTTGCTAACATGCAGATATATATGTATACACAGCGCGCGCACGAAACCCAAAATAAAACAAAAAAACACACAATCAATAATACGACTATTTCGTCCCGTATTTTCTAGCAGCCCCTTTCGATTTTTCGCTACTGAAAACGTCTCTGGTCACGTGAATCAAGCCTAACACTTTGCTCTTTTCAACATAGGGCGCAAGATCAACTTTGATTGGCTCATCAAGCACCGTCACATCAAAACTTGATTTCAAAGAAGCTCTCGGAAGACTAAAAGCCTTAACCGAAAATGTTCAAGAAAGCGTTTACCTTTTTGGCGGCCATCATACTTAAGAAAACAGCGGCAAGAGCCATTTGGTAACATAGTCGCGGCTAGCTAGGAAAAAATTCAGCGCGCGCTTGAATTCTATATAGCCCATTATCCAGGCGTAAGCTAATAGCGAAGCCGCCACGACTATGGCTATCAATAATAAAGTTGCCATTATTGGTGAAATTGCTCTGACTGAGCGTTTTATTTTAGTTATTTTACGCAATTTTTTCTTTCTCCCGTATTTTTTAAAATTCTTATAAGTTAGCGCTTTATTCATTCTTGTTTTGTATCTTTTTGTTCGGCTCTATTTAAGTCTGGATAGAATTAATTTTAATGTATAATTGTCTAAAAATTGATACAGATAGTTTCAACATACAAAGTGCTTTTTTGTAGGGATTGATAGGTATTTTACTATTGTTCTTTATGTGCAACGCAAATACTGCAAATTTTAACAGTGAAAGCGCAAAATCTTATGACTGAAACCGGATTTTTGGATTGATTATGTGAAAATTCATGTATAGCTGTATATCAGTTATTACAGGTCACCATTTAGAATATATAACTGAACCTTTAGACATTTCATCTAAGGAAGATTGAAATAGGCAGAGGAAGAGTCATGGTTAAGAAAGAAGTTTTGTTTTGTACAATGCTCATTCTTATAGGCACTGTAGACTGGCTAACAACTATTGTAGGCGTAGTCTTCTTTGGAGCAACAGAAACCAATCCCCTTCTTGCCGGATTAGCACAATCAAACATGCTTATTTTCAGCTTCGTAAAACTCTTGGCGGTCACACTTGCCGGACTTGTTTTCTACAAAGCTGAAACTAAAGTAAGAATCAGTAACCAAGCTTCACCTTTCGCAAAAAATCTTCTAAACTCGGGATACATCATATCACTCTTAACGTTTACGGTATTAGTTGCAAATAATATAACTGCAATCGCTAGAGTAGCCTGAACACTTAACTGAAAAATCAATTCCCTCGGCATACGATAGCATAATTTTTACAATCACCACGGGTATGGTCAATTTTGGAGGAAAAAGTGGGGTGGGTTTTTGCCTTAGTTTGTTTTCGGTGATCCATGTTTGGAGGCTAAAGTTTTGGATGTCATGTATGCTTTGGATGCTGTTTAGGGATTTGTGCCGCTGATGCTTATTTGAACGCTGAAGCTGGTGATGTCGGATATGCTTGAGGAGACTGTTAGGGTTAGGATTGCGGCTACTGATGCTCCGGGCTGGAGGTCTGTGCCTTGTTGGTTCCATGTTATGGTTATTGGCCCATTAGCGCTTGTTGGGCTCCAGTTACTTGTGGTCAGGTTCAGAGTTAGTGAAAGACCAGTGCCGGTGTTTTTGACGTAGATGGTTTGAGTGGTAGTTCCTCCTGGGGTTAAGGTTCCCCAGTTTATGGAACTCAGGGAAGTAGTGCATTGACTGTTAGAGTACACGCCTAAGCCTGCTGATGTGGATACCGTGCCGGTGGAAGACATATTTGTAGATGTGGTGATGGCTGCGAACGTGGTAAGTGTTAAAGCTATTCCAATTATAACTAATGCTATTACTGCGGTTGCTATTGAGAGTTTACGTTTTGCCGTAATTGTCCCCTGCCAAAAAAACATGTGTATTAAGTCTTAATAAATCTTATTGTGTGTCCGAACACACTGCGCAACTGAACAACAAAGCTACATATCCAGAAATTCACGTAGCACGCTGGCTTATCCCGAAATTGAAAAGCTTATTTTGAGAAGAGGGGTCTCGTATCAAATCAGCTTAGTCTAAGCTTGGGAAGTAAGAGCGTCTGCTGACAACAAGCAGATTACCCGAAGATTGACCGAGGGGCTTGCAATCTGGCAACGTGATTAGTTCCGATGAGGATAAAAATTGGGTGAATGTTCTTTGATGTGGATGAAGGCAAAGTAGTTCTTGTCTATGATTGCTGTCGTTGGAGGATAGATTATTAGGAAAAAGAAAGCGTTGTTCTTTACACTCTGGTTATACACTTTTCTTCTTTGGTTGTATATTGTTGCAAGAATAGTCATCGATAAAGTTCCGTTAGACAGCCGGTTCCTTAATTATGTACCGTTTTTCACGTTTATCGGACTTGGAATGATTGCTTTTGTTTTGAGTATGATATTCATGTTTATGTTTCTAGTTGTGAATTAGAATTAATGGGCGTCGACGTAGACCCTGAGGTAATAGCTAAGTTTACGGGCGAAGTCAGGAGGCATGGGAATGCCTATCTGGTCCTTGAATTTCTTTCTATCAAATTTTATGGTGTTTTGTTGGTCGCTTAAGTGTTAAAATAAGTATGTACACTGCGCGCACTTAACCGAGAGGAAGCTGAAAACATCGGTAGATCTGACAAAGCAGTCTCACCGACGTTCTTCAACACATAATAGCGGGACAAGGCAACGCACTATATTTCTGCTGGAGTTAAATAGTTTATTTTCTTCATGAAGTGAGGCTGACGTGGCGCTTAAAGGGAAAAGAAAAAGGTTGTGGGTTTTTAGTTTCCCGAATTAAGAAATGAGCTGATTCTTGAGATAGACAGGTATAGAAGGTAAACGACGCAGAAGATGGTGAGTCCTATTTCTGAGTTTAGTATCAACGGATTTTTTTCTACGCCCGTGAAGAAGCCTTGAGAGGCGATATCCATGAATACTAGAACTTGTAGAAACACGGCTCCTGCTAAGCAGCTGATGCCTATGCAGTGAAAAGTAAGTCGTAATCCGAACATGTGTTCATTCGGTTTGACTTTAGCCATGTCTAATAAGCTCCTGAGATTTTTGTTGGGATAGAGGAGAAGTTTGTGTTTGGTTTTGGTGTTGCTTCTTTGTTTGCAGAAGAACCTTTTTTATTGATTTGGGTTGGGTTTAGGGTATGAACCTTGATTTCAGGCAACTTTTGCAACACCTAACGGTATTGAATATTAACACTTAATATACGCTTATTAAACCTTACTAAACCCCCTACACATCGAAAAATTGTGCAACAAAAATACAACCCCCGAGCGTTAACTAATTGTCCAAAAAGAACAATGCAGCTTACTCAACGAGACGCTTGCCCTTTTAACACGAAGGATGAAACTATTCAAACGGAACTAAAATTTTGAATAAGGCACAGGATCGTCTTCATTTGCTTGGCTGCTTTCTTGAGTAGCGGCAGACCAGATCTTAAAGTTTAAATAAAAAGATAGGGGTGTGCAGAATTTAAGCTGCTTCCCAATTATGCTTTATTATGGAAGCCTGTGAGGTTGTCAGGCTTTTCGTCAATAAAGCGATAGTTTCAACTGAGCCTAAGAGACGTGGAAACCCTGGTTATGGGCGAGTTAAAGCCCTCAGAGTTCTAGTCTACGCTAGACTGAAGGGATTAGACAATGATACAAGATTGGTTCAGCATCTGAAGAAACATCCATGGATCGCTAGAACACTTGGATTAGGCATTGTTCCTGACAGAACTACTGTTGGCAGGTGGTGGAGACGCTGCCTTAGCCTTCTAGAGGAGACTTTTGTAAAGATAGCCGATATTCTTCAACTTGCTGTGCCGACAAAAATCGCAGTGGTAGATTCTACGCCGCTGGTGGATCTCTATGATATGGAAGCAGGATGGGGTCATACAAGCAGGGGAAAGTTCAGAGGATTTAAGCTTCATGCAGCCGTTAACCAGCTTGGTTTACCATTGCGAGCGCTGGTTACTCCAGGCAACAAGTATGATGGACCGTTTCTTCCAAAACTCATTGAGAATTTGGAAGCAGACTACGTCTTAGCTGACGCTGCCTACTATTCCAAGACAAACTTTAGAGCTGTCGAGGCTATAGATGCAGAACCTGTCATCGCCTGTAACCCTAGAAGAGGTAAACGTAAGAAAATCAAATACAGCGAGTTGCTGAAGACTAAACGCTACGTTGTTGAACAGTTTAACGGGCATGTGAAAGACAACGTTTTGGATGAATGCTGGATTTGGCCAAGAGGATTAGTTAAGAAAACGTCAATGGTTATGGCTGGACTGATAAGTATGGATGCGAACGCTATAGAAGCTATTGTTGAGGGCGAAGAAAGCCTGAAATCAGTGAGCAAGTACTGGGCTTGACACAGCAGTTAAACGGTTATAGCATCTCAGGTTGTAAAGATACTAAACCAATAGTGTTTAAGTGTACCAGCCCAGCCTCACTCAACAAATAACTTAGCACTCAAAATATAAAAAATTAATTGTGCACACTTCTAAAAAAGAAAATAAGCCCAAAAAGGGCGTTGCTAAATGGACGTTTCAGGGTTCGGTAATGCTTAGTCAGGTTTTCGTTTTCGGCGTTTGATGGCTATTAATGTAGAAATTAAAATGATTGCGGCGATGATTATGACGGCAACAAGCACGAGATACAATGGTGTTGGTGACGGTGTCGGTGATGGCGTCGCTGTCGGAGCTGTTGTTGGATTTGTAGTTGTAGTTGTTGGATTTGTAGTTGTAGTTGTTGGATTTGTAGTTGTAGTTGTTGGATTTGTAGTTGTAGTTGTTGGATTTGTAGTTGTAGTTGTTGTGGAGGTGGTAATTGCGAAAGTTGCAGTCAATGAACCGTTAACTAAAACCGCGCTAAACTGGTAAGACTGACCCGTAGGCGTGATAACAGTCACCGACGCACCGTTAGCAGTTATGCTCGCAATGTGGTAACCTGTATTCGGCGTAATGGTAAAGGTCGGAGTAGCGCCATAGCTAACAGGGCTCGTTCCAGGAGAGATCAGACCGTTAGCAGTCTGAGTAACCGTGATAGTGAGTTGGTTCACTGTGATTGTTTCGGTGTTGGATGAAACTGCGTTGCCTGCGGCGTCAGTTATCGTGACGGATAGAGTGAAGTAACCATTAGTTTGGTCCGCGGTTGTAGCGGTGTATGAGTAGCTTGAGCCGGTTTGGGTTGGATCAAGTATGCCGTTGAAGTACCATGCATACGTGTTGGAGCCTGCGCCGCCAGAAGCGGTTGCGGAGACAGTGTAAAGTTGACCGACATCCACGGTTGCTGAAGAAGGTATACTTACAGTCAATGCTGGATCCACTGTGATTGTTTCGGTGTTGGATGAAACTGCGTTGCCTGCGGCGTCAGTTGCTATAACGGAAATAGTGATTGGGTCTGTGGCTAAGTCTGTGGTTGTTGCAGTGCAAGAATAGCTTGAGCCAGTTTGGCTTGAATCAAGTACGCTGTTGAAGTACCATTGGTATGTGTAAGGGTTTGTACCACCAGAAACAGACGCAGAGGACGCGACTGACTGACCAACATCCACAGTTAACGAAGAAGGTACACTCACAATCAATGCTGAATCCACAGTAACTGACACAGCAGGAGACTTCGCAGAAGTCCAGCCATTGCTGTCAGTAACAGTCACGGTGACTGGAGTGGAAGACGCTGCTGACGAAGGAGTATAAGTCCAACTTTGACTGGTAGCGCCAGTAACTTGAGAACCGCCCAGATACCACTGGTAACCCGTGTAATCAGTTGAACCGCCAGAAGCAGTAGCCGTAAACGTCTCAGACTGACCAGCATCCATAGTAACCGGGCTGGTGGGAGACGAAATCGAAACAGAAAGCGCAGGATCCACAGTAACAATAGGCTGTGAACCACTTATAGTAAATGCTGTCCCACCTTCACTTGTACCGCTATAAGCTGTGGTTTTCCAAGTGTATGAATTCGCAGAAGATGGATTTGTTGCGGAGAAAACCACCTTAACAGTTTGCCCGTTGGATATTTCATCATCACTATGAGAAGCTGTAAAGGATATGGTAGGAGAAGATACAGATCCTGACCAAGGATCCCCATTTGATGCCGTTACACTAGTCAATGAAACGGTAGTGTACTTTGTGGGAATCGTTATGGTTCCGGAACCCATGTTACTGCTGCCAGTGTAAGTGAATGTAATAGTGTACGGCACACCGGTTAAACCAGCATCCGTTAATGTTGGCGATATGCTCGCAGTGTAGGTGGACGTTGTACAAGCTTTAGCTTGCATGCTCGCGAATGTACAGATTGAAAACGAAATTAGAAATACAATTATTATAATTTGTAGTTTCTTCATATTTTTCCCCTCATCTTTAATAGTTGACTTAAGAGAATTGAGTATCACGATATAAGCGACGTTTCCAAAACCGAGATAAATCAAAAACCGGAATATGTCAAATGTTACCGATAGGCAGAGAGCGTATTTGCTACTGCTAGCTGATCTCTCCTCAAACTTCCCTCTCCCTCTCCTAAATTACTACGGAAATTGAGAATCCCTTATGGTAAGTGATAAATCTACTGTGAATTCACCCAAGAAAAGCGGACGCGGTTGGCTTCACGTGACCTAGCGTTTGCTTAATTATTAAATTTATTGAATTTTATTTTGGACGCGTCTACTTGCAAAATAGCAGTTTTAGACAAAATCTCGAAACAGAAAAACACATTGAAAAATGTTAAATTGGCACGTCGTATCACCCGAAAGATAACAGCAGTAAAACCGTTCATCACCCGACTGTTAACAGGGAAAAACATCTCCTGTGACGTTAACAGAATCTCTTTTCAGGTATTTGATTTTTCCATGCGAAAGCGGGGTTGTCATCCTTGTTTGCGAGTACCTTCTTGATTAAGCCGGCGTTTTCTGCTTCGTTTAGTTTTTGTGCAATCTAAGTTTCAGAAGTGGGTGTTAGGGATAGTTTTTGGAATTCAAGAGTTATAGCTTGGGTTGTTGGATGTGCATGTTTTTGGCGTTTGTGACTGCTTTCATTATGAGTTGGTTCTTGCGATGGAAGTTTTCGGTAGAGGTTTAAAAGCGCGTTGCCTTGTCCCGCTATTATGTGTTGAAGAACGTCGGTGAGACTGCTTTGTCAGATCTACCGATGTTTTCAGCTTCCTCTCGGTTAAGAGAGCGCGCGCCGTCCAAAACGGTTTATCACCTCCATTGAGGCTTGTTTCAACTATCCCTTGACATTCTAACCTCTAAAAACTTAACTAAACCAAATAAAAGCTTCATTAGAGAAAATAAGCCTAAAAACAATTAATGACCACTTATGCGCGCATTATCTTTTGCTGAACTATGCCAAAAAAAGAAAGGGATTGGTTGTTTTTTAGTTTACTTGAAGATTTTCCAGACAACAGCAGCTATTACTCCGCCGATTATTGGAGCGACCCAAAAGACCCAAAGCTGACTCAACGCAGTGCCGCCTACAATGAGTGCTGGTCCTAAGCTTCTTGCAGGGTTTACTGAAGTGCCATCTATGGGTATTGCCACAATGTGAATAAGCGTTAATGTTAAGCCAATTGCTATTCCTGCGAATCCTTTAGGTGCTCTTTCATGGGTTGAACCGTGAACGACGAGCAAGAATAAGAATGTTAAAACTACTTCTGCAAGGAATACGGAAGCCAAAGAATATGTGGAATACTGGTTTGCGCCTAACCCGTTAACGACTAAACTATAGGATGAATTTCCTACGGCTATCGCGTAAAGTATGCCTGCGCCAATTATTGCGCCCACGCACTGAAAAACAACGTAGAATACCGTGTCTTTTGCGCTTAGTTTTCCAGCAACCAGCATTGATATTGAAATTGCTGGATTTATATGACAACCGGAAATGCTGCCTATCGTGTAAACCATAACCAACACGGCAAGACCGAAGGCAAAAGCTACCCCTAAGTTTCCGACGCCAACAATATTTCCTGATTTTCCAATGTAATAACTCGCAATAACTGCACTGCCGCAGCCCATCAGCACTAGCACCATGGTTCCAATAAGTTCAGCGATGTATTTTTTTATAGGATTAATTTGTTCGCCCATTTTTTGTTTCCCCTTTTTTTGATTTAGCTCTCTGTTTTCTAAGTTAGCGCTTATAATGAGTTTACAAACGCTTGTTTTGGGCGTATTGGCGCGACGTGTTTATAAGGCCTTATAACATCTACATATATACATCTGATAAAGTCCAAGGCTTTCGGTTCGTTCTAGTAGCACGGCGCTTAAACGCCTGAAAAAGGTTCTATTTGCGAAATCAAGCTAAAAACGAGTTAATGACCACTTATGCGCGCTTTCCAAAAATAAGTTCAGTCCCTGATATTTTACGCCCTTGCAAATGACTAGGCTTCTTGATCCGAGCGATTAAAGCGCATTCGTTAACTGATTCCGCAAAGAAAGAAGGAAGGCCTGTGGTTGGAGCTACTTTTAAATATTCGTGCAGTATGGTTTAGGTGCAGTTTAAGGTGTAAAGATGCCAAAGCAGGAAAAAGGAAAATCCCATTCAATACGGCCTGTCAGCAGGCGTCCTCCAAGCTGGTGTAAGTATCAACCTGAAGAAGTAGAATCATTCATAATAAAGTTGGCAAAGGAAGGCCACTCGCTTAGCAGTATAGGCACTATACTTAGGGATCAATACGCGATTCCTCTTGTGAAACCTATAGTTGGCAAAAGCATAAGCGACGTTCTTCAGGGCGCAGGATTAGCTCCATCATTGCCAGAAGACCTGTCAAACCTTATGAAGAAGGCGCAGAGTCTTGCGGTTCACTTGGATAAAAACAAAAAGGACCTGCATAACAAACGCAACATGCAAATCATCGAAGCAAGAATCCACAAGCTTTCAAGATACTATAAGCGTGAAGGCGTTTTGGCAAAGAATTGGAAGTACGAAGCAAAAATCGCTTCTGTAACATAAACTTAAACACTTCTTTCCATTAATTTTGCCGTTTGCTATTTGTTGTGGATGCGCCAGCTTTAAATCTAATCAGAGCCTTTAAGCCAAAGCGTGACCTGAGCATGGCTACACAACAAACATCCATTGAACGCTTTCTAGCATCAGCAACAGAAGCATCAAAACTAATTCTGGAAACAGTCCAAAAAGACGGCTTCATCCATTGTTTTTCGCATTTGGATGCTGATGGGGTGGCGGCTGCAGGGGTAATGGGAAAAACGCTCTATCGGCTTGATGCCAAGTTTCGGATAAGAGTTACTCAATGGGTTGACGAGAAAATTATCGGTGAAATAATTGCTGATAAGCCGCAACTTGTGATTTTGACGGATTTTGGAAGCGGCTACCTTGACCTGTTAAACGAGAAAATTCCAAACGTTAAAGTTCTAATTCTTGACCATCACCAGATAACGGGCACTTTTGCGAATGAGAATTTTGTTCAGGTGAACCCTCACATGTTCAGCATCGACGGGGCAACGGATGTTAGCGGTTCAGGCGTAGCTTACTTTGCGGCTAAAGCAGTAAACCCATCGAACGTGGATTTGGCGCCTGTCGCGTTGGTTGGCGCTCTAGGCGACATGCAGGACAAGTATGAACAGAGGAAACTTTGCGGCCTAAACGAGATAATAGTTAACGATGCAGTGGCTGCAGGCTTGCTAAAAGTCGAAAAGGACTTAACGTTCTTCGGCAGAGAAACCCGACCAATTCATAGAACATTGGCTACTACGACTAACCCGTTTATTCCAGGCTTAAGCGGAGAAGAAGACAAAGCATTAGCTTTCCTTGCAAGCTTAGACATCCCCATCAAACAAGGCGAAAAATGGCGGGCACTCCGAGACCTAACCGAAGACGAAAAAAGACGGCTGTGCTCGGCTTTAGCAGACCACTTGTTATCTAAAGGGTTACATTTGGAAGTTGAGAACCTGATTGGTTACATTTACGTTTTAACCAAAGAAGAACCAAACACAGCGCTGAGGGATGCAAGAGAATTTGCTGTTGTATTGAACTCGACGGGCCGCATGGATCGACCAAGCCTCGGCATTGCCATCTGCATGGGAGACCGTGGAGCAGCACTTGAGGAATCTAACAAGATACTGGAAGACTACCGCAAAAACATCAACAAGTACCTAGGCTGGGTTATGGAGAAACCCGAGCGAATGCGAGAACTCCAAAACATTTACGTCATCTATGGCGAGAACTTTATCAACGAAAAAATCATCGGCACCGTCTCCTCAATAATCGTCTCAGGACTTGCCAACCCAGAAAAACCCCTCATAGCATTCGCGAACGTTGAAAAAGAAAAAGCAGCCAAATTTTCGGCAAGAACAACAGAAGCAGCAATCCGCAAAGGCGTAAATTTAGGCAACGTTATGCGGTTAGCTTCCGAAGCGCACGGCGGCAAAGGCGGAGGACACAACATAGCGGCAGGCGCACAGGTGCCCTTGGACAAGATTGAAGACTTTGTTAAAAACGTGGATGAGTTGGTCGGTAAACAGCTGAGGGGCGAAAAGGTTGGAAGCGACAGTAACGCTTGAGTACGCTGACGCGAAGACGGCAAAGGCAGTTGCCAACGCGGTTTCTCCAGACAACTTCAAAACGCCAATTGAACTGCACCTTAAAACAGCCCGACAAGACCGTAAAGTGATAACTCAGATTGAGTGCGAAGGTAAGCTCGCCACTTTCACCGCCACAATTGACGACCTACTATTCAGCGCATCAACCGCGGAAAAAACACTTAAAACCATTAACAAAATTCAGAAAACATTTAGCAATCAACCGCATTAATGCCTAGATGATTTAGCTTCTCGTTCTTTTTGCTCAGGCTTATCCGTGTTTCACAAGTTCATAACATCAGCCCCCCCTCTTCCACTATTAACTTAAACTCTTTCAATGTTCTTTTAATGTAAATAGCACTATGTTCTAACAGTGAATGTGTTATTCTGCTTTTTCAGCTTAAGTTCTAAATACAACCAACTCTACTGTAAAGTAAATAAATAAGCGGGCACAACATTAACGAAACTTGGACTCGGTGAATTCAGTGAAACGAACCCATGCAGTATTCATGATTGCGGTTTCCTTGTTACTAGTTTCCCTCTCGATTGCTTTACCTTCCGGAGGGGTTTTTGCTCAAACCACTGGTTACAGCATCACCCAAGTTGACCATGAGGTTGCCGTATTGTATTCTGGACAAGTAGTTATTCAAGATATAATCCATGTTTCTGGGCAAGTAACTAATGGCTTTTTGATTGGGATGCCTTTTACGTACAGCGCCGACATCCTCAAAGCTGTAGCTTACGACTCAAACAACGTTTACCAAGTAAACTTAGGAGTCTCATTAGGTAATCAAAGCGGGTTTTACGGCGCAGAAGTAAATTTCAACGGCGCATCACCTAGCGTTTTCACAGTAGCATTTGTATTATCCAGTAGTCTGCTTACCCAAGTAGATGCCAACGATTACACGCTTAATTTTCCAGCTTACCCAAGCCTTGCACAAAATGTCGCTGTCTGCAACGTAACCATAACTCTTCCAGCCACACCCGTAAGCATAACTATTACTAAAAACGACGGAACAGTATACTCACGAAACTATGTCGTGCAAAACTTGCCTGCATACACTTATTCTCATGCGTCGGCAGCTATTCAAATATATAATGGGTCCATACAGTTAACCGATATAAGCCAGCTAAACCGCCAAATAACAATTGACCCTACTGGTAAAGTAACCTCTTCAGACAGTTACCACATTATAAACAACTCGACGTTAGCAATGAAGGCTTTTACATTGAATTTACCGATCAACGCCGCAAACGTTATAGTAAAGGATGAAAGTGGCACAGAATTAACAACCAGTTTCTCCTCCGTAAGTACAGGCATTTTGCTGGCTAATTCCACTTTGACAACACCTTTAGCAAGTGGTCAATCCGACACTATCACAGCTAGCTACAATTTACCAAGCGCAACCATTCAAGGCTCCCAATACACCCTAAGTGACTTCAAGCTTTTCCCAGATTTCTATTATTATGTTGACCGGGCAAGTTTCACTTTTAACCCGCCTGAAGGAGCAACGATTATAACGCCGCAGTTATCATCCCTCGGTTCCTCCAGTACGTTAACAAGGAATACCTTCCAAGACACTTTTACAATAACGAGAGATGACATAAGCTTCGTTGATTACAGTCTTCCAGAAGGCAATACTTTGCAATTATCGTACAATTACAATCCAGTTTGGGTTTCTTTTTTACCCACTTTGTGGGTTTCACTCTTAGCAGTGATTGGGTGCGTAGGTGCTGTTTTTTATAACAAACGCAAACCCAGCGAAAAACCAATTAAAACTAGAAGAGAAAAATTATCAACTTCAAAACCGACCAGAGCAACACTGCCCGAACAAGTAAAAAGTGGTGAGCCTATGACTAGTCAACGTTTTACTCCAGAAAACCTTAGAGAATTTACTGAGGCCTATGATGACAAAAAACGGTTAAATTCAGAAATTAGGTCGTTGGATGCAAGAGCGCAGAAAGGAAAGATTCCCAGACGTCAATATAAAGTTCAACGCAGAGCCATAGAGATCCGTTTAGAAACACTTACAAGAAATACAGGCAAATTAAAAGATGCACTTCGGAGCTCAGGTAGTGCTTACGCAGATTTAATTAAACAACTTGATTCTGCTGAAGCAGACTTAGCCGAGGCTGACGATGACATCAAAAACCTTGAATCCCAGCAAAGTAAAGGCGAAATTTCAATGGGAACTTTCAAGAAAAACATTGCAGACTTACAGAAACGCAAAGACAAAGCGGAATCAGCAATAAACGGAATACTGCTAAGACTACGTGAAAAAGCGCATTAAAAAACCTAAACCCTTTTATTTTACACCATAGCTTCTCAAATAAAATTGCAGAGGTAAACAAATATGGTAAAAATAGTTGTTGATCCAAAATGTACCGGATGCGAAACATGCGTAAATACTTGCCCTGTAGGCGTTTATGAAATTAAAGACGGCAAATCTACACCAACCAAAGTAAGTGAATGCCTAGTCTGCAGAGCATGTGAAGCCCAATGTCCTGAAGGTGCAATTCAGGTAATCGAGTAAATTTAAGCTTATTGAATTGCGCGTGTATCTCTCAATCGATAGCTGGGAGATTATTCCCTTCTTTATTAACTAATTATTTTCCAGTCAATTGCCGTTGTAACCTTGATCTTGCTTGTGTTACTACGGCAAAAACGCACTACCCCGTTTTTTCTCGTCAACTGGGAAGCTTTCCTAATCTTCAATATTTCTTAAAAATCTCATAATTTTTGCAATTTGCTCTACCGTAGCATAGTCGACTTTTTGTTCTTGTTCTATATTTTTGAGCGGAATAGCGTTCGCCATATACAAAGTATTAGTTGCTTTTGTTATAACGATTATGTCAGCAGATACTTCGAAGTTCGAAGCAGCCGGAAAGCCGCGGGTAAATGTTTTAACTTTTTTATGCATTTTTTGGCATGTTGACAAGGCTAAATTGCTTTTATTTTGTTTTTTTCTTGATTTTTGTTAGCCTGTTTAAGGAATCAGGCATTTATGATGGAAATTGCTTCTATTTTGCAAGTAAAAGTTATATGCTTAAGATGATGTTCACTTGTTTATGGCAGATAAAATTCACTGCGCGCACATACTTGTCAAGACAGAAACAGAAGCAAAAAACATTAAAGCTCGACTTGACAAGGGGGAAAAATTCGGCGCCATCGCCAAAAACGTTTCTCTATGTCCATCCGCAAAGAACAGTGGAGACCTTGGCACTTTTACAAGGGGTAAGATGGTTAAGGAGTTTGAGAAAGCTGCTTTCGCGCTTGAGAAAGGTCAAACTTCTGATCCTGTAAAGACGCAGTTTGGGTACCACATAATCAAACGGTTAGAATAATCTTTACACAAGTCATAGCGCATTAATTATTTCGACTGTTAAAGGTTTGGTTTTTGAATTTAGCTATACCTGCATCATAGTCCAAAAGCTAAATACAGCAAGCCGCTGGCCATCGCTATTATTCCAAGCGCGGTTATTAAGTAAATTATTTTCGACTTTCCAGCGACTTTGATAAGAAAGTCAATCAAGAACAAACTTACAATCGTGGCAACTATAATTGCCACGGCGAGGCCTGCCAACCCAATTCCAGCAACTGCAGCGGAAACATTCGACTTGGAGACAACAAGAGTTAGTCCGAAAGCCCCGATTGAAGCGAAGATGCCTGCAAGAAACGATAGTCTAAAAGCTTCGTCGGGCTCAACGTCCAGCAGCAGCATGGCGCTCGTCGTGGTCCCTGACCTGCTAACCCCAGGTAAAGCTGATATTCCTTGCGCGATTCCTATTAACACGTAATCCCTGAGTGTGAGGTTTTCCAGTTTTCTTGAGTTAATTCCCTTTTCCCGTTTCTTCCTAGAATATCGTATGAGCGCGGCGTCTGCTATGAGGACAAGCCCCACTATGAGCATGGGGATGCCTAATGCGATTCCGCTTATGGAGTCCGCGACGAGGTAGAGTGGAACAGCTATTACGCCAGTTATTAACGTGACGACTACAACGTAGATTAGGAGTTTTCTGTTCACTTTACCCTTCGAACCCAGCAGTACTCGTATCATTTCGGTCAGGTCTTTTCTGAAGTATACTACTGCGGCGATTATGGTGCCTATCTCCATGAACAGGCCAAAAGTGTATGCCTGCTGGAATGTGAGCTTGAGGAGATACGTTGAGGACACGATAATTTGTGTTTTACTACTTATTGGCAACCACTCAGAAACGCCCTGGATTGCTCCTATTATCGCCGCGTAGATCAAATGGAGAATAACAGACAAGCATTATCAGCCATGTGTGAAAAGCCCAGAACAGCTATAAAGATTTTCATTCGTTATCTCCTCCTTCGCAAGGCAAAGTCAGCCCGTGTCGCCAAACACCGCGTCTAACATTGTGATTGATTAGAGATATATCTTTTTCAGACATATTTATATTGATAAACGACAAATATTCATTCGCTAAATTAAAGAGAGAAAAATTATGACAAAAGCGCGCGACCCTGTATGCGGCATGGATGTTGACACAGAAACAGCCATAAGCCGCAAAATAGGCGACCGAACCTACTATTTCTGCAGCCAACAATGCGCCGACGTCTACACCGCACCTGAACGCGAACTGAAAGCTATGCAGCGTAGAGTAACATTTACATTAATCGGCGCAGTGGCAGCCCTTGGCTTGCGAGTGGTTACGCTTTTCGGTCTTTTGGCGGCGGTTATGTATTTTGATGTAATTGGTGGGCTGAAAGTCGTTAACCTTGCCGTCTTCGCGGTATCGACACCTGTCGTGTGGATAGCAGGCTTCCGCATATACAAGGGTGCATACCTGTCGTTGAAGAACCGCAACGTAAACATGGATGTGCTGGTAACTGTCGGAGTCATAGCAGGCTGGATATACGGAGCCTTAAGCTTATTCGTTCTGCCAGCAGCAACCACAGGTGTAGACTACCTTGATGTTGCTATCGGAATTTTAGCATTTGTTCTGCTGGGCAAATACATCGAAGAATTAATTCGACGCCGCTCCGCTGCATCAATACGAAAACTGCTCGAACTTCAACCAACCATGGCTAGAGTCATCAGAGACGGAAAAGAAAACGACATGCCGATAGAAGAAGTGCAAGTAGGCGACATAATCATAGTTAAACCAGGCGAAAAAATCCCAATCGACGGCACCGTAATCGCAGGTTATTCATCAGTAGACGAGAAACTGCTCACAGGCGAAAGTATCCCTGTTGAGAAAACTGTCGGAAGCGAAGTCATCGGCGCCACAATCAACAAAACTGGGCTCTTAACAATAAAAGCCACACGAATCGGCGACGAAACCGCCTTATCACAAATAATTCATCTTGTTGAAGAAGCACAAGCTTCAAGTGCTCCAGTGCAAAGGCTCGCCGATCGAGTAATCAGATGGTTTGTTCCCATGATATTCACCGTTGCCGCGATCTCGTTTAGTTACTGGTACATAACAAGTGGCTTCAACTTCGCAACGTCATTCTTAGTCCTGTTGGCTGTGCTGTTAATCGCTTGTCCATGCGCTTTAGGCATAGCTACCCCGACAGCTATTCTTGCAGGTGTCGGAAAAGGGGCAGAATACGGCGTATTGCTTCGCAGTGGAGAATACGTTGAAAAAGCTAGAAAACTTACAACCGTCGTATTCGACAAAACCGGCACCTTGACAAAAGGAGAACCAAGTGTAACCGACATCCAAAACTACAACATCTACACTCAACAAAGCGTGCTACAGTATGCAGGTGCCGCTGAGAAAGGTTCAGAACATCCCTTGGCAGAAGCAATACTTGCCAAAACGGAAGCTGACAAGGTTAATATTTTTCAATCCGACAGTTTTGAAGCCTTACCCGGCAGAGGCGTTCAATGCAAAGTTGAAGGCAAAGCAGTGTTGCTTGGGAACCGCAAGTTAATGCAGGAACAAAACGTTTCCATCAGCGAGTTAGAGGCTGACCTTACAGCGCTGGAAGCGCAGGGAAAAACCGTTATGATATTAGCCGTCGATTGCGGTGCTGCTGGGTTAATTGCGGCAATGGACACTCCTAAAGAGAGCGCCGCCGAAGCCATAGAGCAGCTCAAGGGCATGAATTTGGAAGTTACTATGCTGACCGGAGATAATGAGCGAACTGCCAATGCTATAGCCCAACAGTTAGGCATAACGCAGGTTATTGCGAATGTTCTACCATGGCAAAAGGCAGATGTCATCAAAAATTTGCAGAGTGAAGGAAAAGTTGTAGCTATGGTTGGTGACGGAATCAACGACGCCCCAGCAATGGCACAGGCAGATATCGGCATTGCGATTGGAAGCGGAACCGACATTGCCAAGGAAACAGGCGGCATAGTGCTCATACGAGATGACTTGCGCGATGTAGCCTTAGCTATTGAACTTAGCAAGAAAACGATGCGGAAAATCGACACTAACCTGTTTTGGGCTTTCGGTTATAATGTAGTTATGATTCCAATTGCAGCCGTGGGCTTGCTGAACCCGATGTATGCTGCGGGTGCAATGGCGATAAGCAGCTTAACGGTCGTCAGTAACTCGGCACTTTTGAAGTTGGCTAAGTTTAAATCAAACAAAGTAAATCAATAAAACGTCTAAAGTGAGGTGAAAATGATTATGGCTAAAGATCCAGTTTGCGGTATGATGGTTGACGAGAAAAAAGCAAAATTCAAATCCGACTACAACGGCAAAACTTTCTATTTCTGTGCCTCCTCCTGCAAAAGCACTTTTGACAAAGACCAAGCAAAATACGCTGGCGTTTCTGGGAAGCCAGGACATAGTTGCAGTTGTGGAGGATACTAAACCTTAGTTTAAGTTTCTAAAGCTAAAGTTTCACTGTTGCCTTTTGACTAACTCGTTAACTGCTTCCTTTTCTAGAACGCGCCCAGCAGTACATGCTCCGCAAACAGGTCCTCATTGAATGCTCCAACAAACTCTACTTTCTCATTAATAACTATCTTCGGCACGCCAATCACATTGTACTTCATGGCTAAATCTGGAAATTCACTGGTTTCTATCACGTCCGCTTTCACCAAGTCGCTTTCGATGGCTAATTTATGTGCAACCGCCGCCGCAACAGGACAATGGGGGCAGGTTAGTGTAACGAAGACTTGGATGTGAACTGGAGATTTGACCTCTTTTAGAATTGTCTTAGTGTTGTCTGAAAGGTCAGTTTTGCCTCGGGAAACGTTAATGATTGCCTCGATTAAAGTTTGAAGTTCATACCCGTATGGTACCCCGTAAATTCGCACGCCATAATCTTTTTTGCCAATTATTGCTATAGCAGGAATCTTATCGATGCCGTATTCCTTGGCTTTAGCGGCGTCTGCGACAAAATCATGAATCTCCGCTGTTATCTTGTCATTAAGAGTGGCTAAGTCTTGCACTAGTTGTCTTGTGTCAGAGCAAAAGCGGCATTCCAACTCTTGGGTAAACATGACCATTTTAACTGGGTCAACCAGTTTCTCCTTAAAATCGTTTTTAAGCAATTCTTTCTTGTCATCAGGAATCAAACTCATAAAATGTACGCTCCAAATGCACTTGCCAATTGTATTGCTGGCAAATAAATGTAAGCAGAAAGAGGCATATATTGATTTTTTTATTTTGAAGTAAAGCAATCCTTTTTTTGGCTGGTCGAAAAACCGAGCAAATAGTATATGCGTTCGCCTTCCCGAGGTAATTTCCACAGCAAATTGCTGCCTTGCCCGTACCTAATTTTTGATGAGCAATTCCCCAAAAAAAGGTGCCCCATTAGTTTTTTTTGACCTACTTTCAACTGCTAAAAAGTAGGCCCTTCTCTTACTCAATTTAGCTATAAGAATTCAACAACAAAATTGAGACCCTATCCCCGAGGCAAACTAAATGAATTTGGAAAAGTCCACAAAACGCACAATTTGCGTTTTGCCAGCTAAGAAAATGCGTTTAGAACGCCCATGGGTTAAAAGTTAAGGTTGAAGCAGTAAAATCGGATGAAACAGGAACCATAGCTGAGGAAACCTTTGATATACAGATTAAAACCGATGCAGCTCAGGATAGAGTCGAGAGGTGCATAAGTTAACGCTTGAAAATTGCTCTGTAGGAATCCTTTTTGAGGAGGCTGGCGTTAAAATAAAGTATAAAGTCAACGTGACAAAGGAGTGAAGATAGATGGTTAATGTTGTTTTGAAGGAAGGCGTAAACTGGGTTGGAGTTGTCGATTGGAACATACGAGATTTTCACGGCTACATTACCAGCCGAGGAAGCAGCTACAACGCGTACTTGATTTCAGATGAAAAGATAGCGCTCGTAGACACTGTCAAAAGCAATTTCTCAAATGAGCTTATCGAGCACATCTCGGAGCTTACAAGCCTTGAAAAAATTGATTACATAATAGTTAATCACGTGGAAATGGACCATTCAAGCAGCCTCCCCATAATTGCGAAGCTTGCGAAAAACGCCAAGATACTTGCTACGCAGAGAGGAAAAGACGGCTTAATCGAGCATTATGGGGCAGACTTCAACGTTGTTGAAACCGTGAAAACTGGCGATGAATTGAAGCTTGGCAAGCGTACATTGCGGTTTCTTGAGGCGCCTATGCTGCATTGGCCAGACAGCATGTTTACTTACCTTGTAGAAGACAAAATTCTTATGCCAAACGACGCTTTCGGGCAGCATCTTGCCAGTTCAGAGCGCTTTGATGACGAAGTCGATGAGTGCACGCTTATGGAAGAAGCCGCAACATATTATGCTAATATTTTGATGCCTTTTGCACCGCTTATAACAAGGAAGATTCAAGAAGTTGTTCAAATGGGGATTCCTATCGACATTATTGCACCAAGCCACGGCATAATTTGGCGAAAAGAGCCGTCGAAGATAATTAATGCTTACTTGAACTGGAGCTCCGGCGCGGCTAAACAGAAGGCGGTTGTAGTTTTTGATACCATGTGGGGAAGCACAGACAAAATGGCAAGAGCTATAGCCGACGGCATAACCAGCGGCGACGTTGAGGCTAAACTTCTCAAGCTTCGAGCAACAGACAACACTGATGTGGTAACTGAAATTCTTGAAGCAAAGGCGGTGGTTGTGGGTTCGCCAACGCTAAACAATCAGATGTTTCCCAGCTTAGGCGCGTTTTTAACGTACATAACTGGATTGAAGCCTAAAGGTAAACTTTGGGGTTTCTTTGGCTCATACGGCTGGGGAGGCGGAGCAGTCAAAGGCATGGTTGATATGGCGAAAAAGGCTGGCTTTGAAGTGCATGAACCAAGCGTTGAAGTAAAATATGTTCCAGACGAGGAAGATTTGAAAAAATGTTTTGATTTTGGGCAACAAATAGCCCAAAAAATCAAACCTTAACTTTTTTTATGTTATTTTAATGAATTTCTCTTTAGGCGTTGCGCAGATTGGGCACTTGTCGGGCGCTGATCCTTCAAATGTGTTTCCGCAGACGGGACAAACGTAATAGTCTGCCTTGGCGGGTTCTTTTTTGTTTTTCAATGCATCAAGTGATTTCTGGTATAAGCCTGCGTGGATTTGCTCAACCTTGTTTGCGAAATCAAAGCTAATTTCAGCGTGTTTATTTCCTTCCTTCTTGGCGTCATCGATGAATTCTGGGTACATTTTTTTGAACTCGTATGTTTCTCCAGTAATCGCAGTGCCTAAGTTTTCAGCGGTTGATTTTACTTGTCCAGTTACCTGCAGATGGTTTAGGGCGTGGACTGTTTCTGCTTCAGCCGCTGCTTTAAACAGCTTAGCAATTTGAGGGAAGCCTTCTTTCTCTGCCTTCTTAGCGAAAGCCAAATACAACCTGTTAGCTTGGGATTCGCCTGCGAAAGCAGCCTTCAAGTTCTCATCAGTTTTAGTCATAAACTCACCAGAAAATAATTAATCAAAAGCAGGTAATAAGCTATACTAACACCATAAGTAGGGGCTTTTCCTTGCGAGTTATTTTTTGCATTTTTTGCAGTTTAAAGGGTTCACTTGCACTGACAAATTTTGTCAGTTTCTCAGTTTCTCCCAGTCTTGTTGACCTGCTAATCGAGAAGGGAATCATTTCAGAAGAGGACGAATACGAAAAGCGATTCAAAGAAAAGGTCAAAGTCAATAGGTGAAAATATAAAGAGGTAGAAGAACGATAACGAATCGTGAACTAAAACTTACGGACAAAACGAGTGCTTTCTTTTGAAAAGGATAAAGGATAGCTTTGTGGCGCTGCTGAGTGAACATTATCCACTTTTGAGCATCCTGGTTGGGGTAGGACTGGTTTCCAGCTCAATGGGTCCATATCAGAATGTAGACACGCAGCTTGAATACTCTGCTGCATCAGGGGTGCTCAAGTGGGGCATGCCCTACATGAAATATGTTGGAGATTGGATTAACCAGCCGCCCGTAGGCTTCTATACTGAAGCGTTGTTCTTCAAAGGCTTCGGTTTATCATTCAACAAGGGGGTAGCCTTAATAACGTTTATTGGGCTTGGATGTACTTTTTTAGTGTACAAAATCGGAAAGGTTGTGTATGGTAAACCAACGGGATTACTCGCAGCTGCACTCTTCGGTTTGACCCCGTGGGAGCTCGCCCTTTCTAGAAGCTTCCTCATCGATGTGCAGTGTCTGTTCTTCAGCCTGCTTTTTCTATTTGTAGGAATCTATGCCATCCGCAAAAATTCGTTTAGACTTTTTATGGTTTCAGGAACCATTTTTGCCATTGCTTTTCTGACAAAGTTTTACGCCGTCTATGCATTGATTCCACTCGGGTTGTTCTATATTTATTATCGACCGAAAAACTTAAACCGCACATTTGCTTGGGCGGGGGCGTATTTCGTACCCCTGCTAATATTTTTTTTCTTATGGTATCAAGTAATTTCAGGGCAAGGGTTGCTCGCCGCTTTTAAAAATACTGATTTTAATTACCACAATTCAGCCGGGGTTGTTCCTTCGTATTTTTTTGTCGGCAACTTTCTTCTGAATGGTTTGGGAGGATGGCTCTTGGCAGCAGCAGCCGTATCGTTGCTCATTGGTTTTATGTTCAGAAAATTTTTGTCGAAGATTCTTATCTTCGACTTAATTTGTTTAGCCACTATTGTTATTGTTGGAAGTGTAGACACTGTTTTGGGAGCGGGTTTGAACTTTAGCCCGCCTTATCTTAGCGCTATTAAGTATGATTATGAGGCTTTACCTTTCTTCTGTTTATTAGCAGCTTCATTAGTAGACAAATGCGTTTCTTTCTTTAATTCATTAAAATCGAAGGGAAAAATGCCTATGTTGCTGTTCCTCTCTGTTTCTTTGGTCGGGCTGGTTTTGTTGGCAGCTGCAATTCTCCTTAATATGAATTGGGCGCATCATTTTTCTACGTGGCCCTTTCTGTTATTCAAAGTGGCGAACACTGGTTATGGCATTGGTTATTCTTTTGTTAATCCCGCGCCAATTGGCAAATATAGCTCCATGATGGGCGTTCAGTATTTGGGGTTTGTTTTTGTACTGTCTGGGCTTATGTGGGCAAGCAGGAATAAACTTGGCTGGGTTCGCAAGCAGGTACATCATGAATGATTTCGAGTAACTTACAAAAATGTTGCAGAGACGTGCAAATTGCGACAGTATAATATTCCATAAAATGCATGAACACATTTTGCGTTTACACAAAGACAGAATAGCAACTAAACTCCGCAGGCATCACAAATGACTTAACAGTGTCCCTCTAGGCAAAGTATATTAGTTGTTTTTCGCTTTTGTTTATTTGATTTTTGGTGAATTTTATGGAGAAAGTAAAATCGTTTAGTCTACCAAAACTGCCATATGACTATAATGCTCTAGCACCATACATTTCAGAGCAGCAACTAACACTCCACCACGACAAGCACCATCAAGCCTACGTGAACGGGGCAAACGCGGCTTTTGAAAAACTTGACAAGGCACGCGCCGAAAACGCTGACGTCGACATGAAAGCCACGCTGAAAGAGTTATCCTTCAACGTCGGAGGACACATCTTGCACACTGCATTCTGGGAAAACATGGCACCCGCAGGCAAAGGCGGAGGAAAACCAAGCGGAGCCGTAGCTGACATGATTGATATGGGCTTCGGAAGCTTCGAGCGGTTCAAAAAGGAATTCACGATGGCTGCAACAAGCGTTGAAGGTTCAGGATGGGCTGCCTTAGTCGTTCACCCATGTATCGGAAGACCGCTAATAATGCAAATCGAAAAGCACAACGTAAACGTTTACCCAACATTCAACATACTGATGGTTTTGGACGTTTGGGAACACGCTTACTACCTAGACTACAAGAACGAGCGTCCAAAGTTCGTTGAAGCCTTCTGGAACATCGTCAACTGGGATAAAGTTAACAAAAACCTTAGTCTCGTAAAGTAAGCTTACGGCTTACCTTTTTCTTTATTTTTTGTGCGCAACTAAAATTACCTTGCCGACTCATTTTTCTGAAAAAACGTTTTTCAAGTTCCTTTTATTGTTCAGGGCTTGTATTTGGTTTAGGCTGGGGCTAGAAAAACGTAAAATTTGGTTAAAAAAGGTTAAAAAAAGGTGCAAAGAGGCAAAAAAGGCTACAGCAAATCAGCGCTTGTTTTAAGGTGGCGGAGTTATTTTTATCGCTGTAGCAGGGCATTGCATTTCGCAGGCTAAGCATTGTATGCAGTCTTTTTCGTGGACAGGGTCAGATTTCCTCTCAGAAAGCGGGTGCCCAGGAGATTCAGCCCATTCATACAATGACACGGGGCAAACGTCTATGCATACACCGTCTCCAATGCAGGAATCCCAGTCTACAGCGCTGGTTGTTCCATGAATACCCAGTTTCTGCGGGGCTTCAACTGGTCCCCAAACTTTATGTCCGTTATGTTCGCCGACAACTTGGCGTTTTGTTTGAAAATCAGGGTCTATTGGCATAAAAATTCACCATTATTAATATTAAATTCAGAAAACCGAGAATATTAGGCTTTCTACTTAACGAATTCTTCCACAAAACATTTTGGGGATAACTATCCTATTATTTAGGTGGTTTGAATGGCTCAATACTACTTGCCCATTGGGATGAGATACACCACTCTTGAAGAAAGAAAACAATTCTACAGCTCCGAATTTAACCTTCAAAAAGTTGCCCAATGGTTCGGCAGTCAGAGCCACAAAGTAAAGTTTGCGGTAATCATAGGCAGGCACACAAAAATTTACCCAGAAAAATACAAAGAAGACGCATCAACAACCATAATAATCGATGAGTATTCAGACTTAGAGGATGCGAAAGGGCAAATAATTGAGTTTCTGCCTGAAGCAGTATACTACGACCGAAACGTCTACGACAAAAACGACCACAAGATCGGTCAAGAGCTCGCCTTCGACCTTGACCCCGAAAACATAACCTGCCCAATCCACGGCACCTTAGCAGATAAAATGAAGCGACACCAAGGGTTTAGTTTCTGCGAATTAGAACTGGAAATGGTTAAGCAGGAAACAATACGCCTCTATGAATATCTTGCAACTCTTTTTTCTGAGGTTAGGGCTGTTTATTCTGGCAGAGGCTTCCACCTTCACATATTAGACCAACAAGCCTACCTGTTAAATGCCAAAGAGAGGCTTAATCTTGCTCAGCGAGTAAAAAGCGCTGGGTTTCACATTGACGAGTGGGTAACTTCTGGTGAAATGCGTTTGATTCGGCTTCCATACAGCTTAAACGGGTTAGTGTCAAGGATTGTGTTGCCACTAACAAAAGGTGAAATGGAAAGCTTCGACGCTATCCACGATGTAAGGGGCCTGCCAAAATTCCTGAGTAAAAAGCTTACTTTTTAACCTGCTTGGCTTTTTTCTCGGTTTTGGCATAATAGGCTTTCTTTTTCTTTTCTTCTTCTGCTTTTGTTGGTTTGGTTGGTTTTGCCATGAAAATCCTCAAAGTATATTATCTCTAACTCGCATAAAAGATTTTCCAGCCACAAAAATAATAGTTGAAAAGTTTATCTGTCATTCAACATTTAATTTAATTGTGTGAGGCTTTGTTATGGAGCGATTCGATGTAATCGTTATTGGTTCAGGCTCTGGAATGCTTGTTGCTTCAGCAGCAGTTGACCAAGGTTTTAGAACAGCACTAGTTGAACACGGAAAAATGGGCGGCACATGCATAAACGTAGGTTGCGTTCCCTCAAAAATGCTGATTTACCCAACCGATGTTATCGCCGCTATTAAAGAGTCAGGGAAACTAGGCGTCCACGCAACCGTAGATTCAGTTGATTTCAACAATATCATGAATAGGATGCATACGCTGGTTAACCATGACTCAGAACATCAGACACAAGCGGTTGAAGCCACTCCTAACCTTACATGGTTTAAGGAAACAGGCGAGTTCATCTCAGATTACACCATGCAGATCGGCGCACACACAATTTCGGCAGAAATGATTTTTATTGTTTCAGGCGCACGCCCCGGAATACCACCAATCAAGGGCATAGAAAACATAGGTTACCTCACAAGTGACACTGTCTTAGAGTTGCAAACGCCGCCCGAAAGCATACTAATTATTGGCGGAGGCTACGTTGGCATGGAGTACGGGCACTTCTTCTCAGGCATCGGCACAAAAACCACCATACTACAGAGACCCTACCGAGTAGTACCTGAAGAGGAACCAGAAATCTCTGAATTGTTAAAGAAGGAAATGCAACAGCGAATGGAAATATACACAGGCTTCGAGGTTATTGAAGCAAAACAAGAAGGCCAACTAAAAAAGCTCGTCGCAAAAAACCGCCAAGACGGCAGCCAACATGAGTTCTCGGCTGAAGCAGTGATGGTTGCCACAGGCAGAGTATCCAACGCCGACATTTTGAAACCAGCAAAAACAGGCGTTGAACTTGACGAGCGTGGGTTCATAAAAGTTGACGAGTACCTTGAAACCAGCAAAAAGAACATTTGGGCTTTCGGCGACGCCATTGGCATTCAAATGTTTAAGCATGTGGCCAACTATGAGGCAGGAGTAGTTTGGCATAACGCCGTTCATGACCACAAAGTTAAAATGGATTTCTCAGCGGCGCCTCACGGAGTTTTTAGTCATCCGCAAGTTGCCTCAGTCGGCTTAACAGAGGAACAAGCTAAAGAACAATACCACAACATTCTCGTGGGACGAGCCCCCTACAGTGAAACAGCCATGGGAGCAGCTATGGGATTTCCTGAAGGCTTCGTGAAAGTGATTGTTGAGAGAGAAACAGGCAAAATCCTCGGCGGACACATAATTGGTCCTGAGGCGTCAATCCTCATTCAAGAAATCATTAATACAATGGTTTCAGAAACGGGATTTGCCCCTATAGCTCAAGCAATGCATATTCATCCTGCCATGACCGAGGTAGTTCAGAACGCTTTTGGCAACCTCAGACCAGCATAACATAGCCATTTTTATTGAAGAAAGCAGTCTGAAACTCTGATTTGGAACATTCCGCCTAGCGGCTCCGTCTCTAAATATTTTTTTATAATGCACAATTTGCCCTCTTCAATGTTGTTTTGAAATTAACTCTTCGACTTAACGGCAACCAAACCACCTTTCAAATACTTTCTAGGACATTTTAATACTTTCTAGGACTTTTTAATACGCAGCCTGCAAACGATTCAAGCTTTAAATCAAAAAAGCAACCCCAAAACAACAAGAAAAAAATGGCAGCACAGCGCAACACACCTGTTGCTGCGCTACCTAAACAGTAACAGTACCAAAATTAGAGACAGAGCGGTTAAATGCAAATCATTTAAAAGCGTCCGAGTTTAAACGTGGATTGGCGAGGAAGCAAATTGGTTAATCGGGGTCTTTACGTTGGTAGGTTTCAGCCTTTTCATTTAGGACATCTTGGCGCTATCAAGTCAGTGCTCAAAGAAGTTGATGAACTCGTCATAGTTATCGGTAGCGCTCAGTACAGTCATAACTCAAATAACCCGTTTACCGCGGGCGAAAGATTAGTTATGATTCGCAGCGCGTTGAAAGAAGCAAAAGTGGATTATTCTAGGCTTTGGATTGTTCCCGTTCCAGATGTCCATTTGCATATGTTATGGGTTAGCGCGTTGGAAGGTTACACGCCAAAGTTTAATGTTTGTTATTCTAATGAGCCGTTGACACGAAGGCTTTTCATGGAAGCAGGTTATCAAGTCAAAAACATTCCATTCTTTGATAGAAAACAATACGTGTCAACTATCATTAGAGAAAAAATGCTTCAAGACGACAGCTGGAGGGAACTTGTTCCTAAAAGCGTCGCTGAATTCATCAATGAGATAGATGGCGTTAACAGGCTTAGAGATTTAGCTAGAACAGACAGGGTTTCTTAAACAACCATTTTTTCATCTGAAGCCTGATGATAAAAGCGCCAAGCAAGAAGATAAACGATGATTAATATTAGCAATTCAGCTAATACACCAAAATTCACCGTAGCTTCCAAAGCAAAAAAGTTATTTGTAGCATGAAGCAGTACCGACGTCAGGTAGTACGGTAGGGGTTTTTTCTTAGCGATACCGTAAGCAGTTACAGCCGCGCTTGAAGCATGAAAAATAACGCCTGGGATTCTAACAATAAAAGGTGCATCATAAATGAAAACATACAAAAAGAATTCAGAAATACCGAAACCTAACCCAATCAAAATACCTAAAGTTACAAGTGACCTTTCGGTTTCACCATGCCTATAGAATAATGGAAAAACTTTCGCTAACTCCTCTACGAAAGGAGCGACTAAAATAACCGCTAAAGCTCCGGGAAAAAGCGGGTAAAAGTTCGAAAAAAACAAAGCAAACGGAATACTCACGAGGATTCCAGAGGCGAAAAAGAAGATTAATTCTCTCCGACTTGGTTTATGAATTGGTATAACGCATTGCTGCTGAGGCTTATCTCCCATTGAAAACGGGCTTCCTATAAAAATAGTGAACTAAAGGCTTCCTTATCAGCGTTTTTGCTGTCCCTCAGAAACCCGCAGTTATGGGACTTTTGGGTTTCATTATTTCCCTGAGAACCACTGTTGCATAGGAACCTCTGAGCAGCATGAAGCTTAACTCAGCTTGGCAGCCTTTGCCGCCAGCATTTGCTAAAACATTTTGCAGCCTAAAGTCTCTGATTGCAGTGACTGTCGTTCGCAAACCGCCTTTGCCGCTAACTCTTGATAACGCGTTAATTCGTAAGTTCTCCAACTTGATTTCTTCTTCCTCAAGAACCTCTTTTTCTATCTGCCCCATGACCCCTTGAGAGAGCTTCTGCCTTACCCCAACAATAGGTAAAGCAACCCGCAGTTTTCCAACCTTAATTTGCTCATTAACACCATCAACAGTTTCTACGGCTGCATTTTTTGCCATGCTAGTCAAGGGCAATCCAGAACGTTCAACAGCAACCACGAAGTCGCCAACCTCAGCCTTGTTCAAAGAGTAACCATGCTTAACCCGCTCGCTGAGGAAACGATTAAACAGGTAAGACTGATGTGCTTGAACAAAAAGTTCTTGAAGCTTAACAGGCAACCGTTGAAAAGCGCCAATGAAGTCATCTGGTTTATCTGCTAAGTGATTCAGCATTAACCTTTCAAAACGAAGCTGCTTAGGAAAATTTTCCAGCGCCTGCTTGAAATTTCTCGTTGACTGAAGTTCTTGACGCGCTTGCCTTGACGCTGGATGCTCATAAAAGCTGGGTTTAGCCAAAAAAAGCATTGCTGCCTCCTCAAAATCGCCTTTAACCATAGCTTTTCCAACCAAATGCGTTATGGGACGGGTAGTTCCGAAACGTTGGTGCCCAAAGAAGTTTGGAATGCCACCTAAAGCTTCAAGCTCCTTAAGGGTCTGAGAAATTCTTGTTTCAACGGTTGATTCCTTGTGTTTTATTGCTTTGATTTTTATTGTGAAGATGTTGCCAAGCAGGTAAAATAATGAAAGCGCCTCGCGAAGGTAGCCTATAGGGTAGATTTGGATATCTTTAACATTAACTTTTGAAGCATCCTCTATCAAGCCATCCTCAATCGTCAAGTGCTGAGCTGTTATGGCTTTTGCGTCTTTAATACCCGCAATCTGGATGCGCCTCTGGTCAACGCCAAGTTGTTTAGCAACGTTTTTGATGGCTATGAACGTGTCCCAATTGCGCTTCACCAAAACGCACAGCAAATACCTTTGCTTTTGAAGAGTAGACCCTAAAACCCTGCCTGCAACAGCCCCCTTTACGGATGCTTTTGAGCCGTCAACAAGAACTTCTTCCACCCCGAAGTCATCAACTGCTTCACGGATGATGCCCCCGATGCCTAAGCTTTTGCTGGCGTAAATTTCGATGCCTAGCTGTTTATCGAGCGCTGACACAGGCAAAAACCCTCGCCTAGAATAACTTAAGCTTGCCAGTTAACCTATCAATCATTTCCGCTGGGGCAGGACCAATTCCCAAGCATGTCACTGTACCCTCAGGAATCTGTGTTAAACCCCTATCAACAATCAACGCATGCGGCAAACCTAACTGGTCAGCAGCCTCTTCCAATTCATGAAGCTCCTTTTCACTTGGAACTTTAACTGCGATTTTCCGTTGCCCCTCGTAAAGCCAAGCTTCCCACCACTTCTTACGATGAGTATAAGCATCTTGAGCAGCTGAAACCGCAGCGTGCCCAGCTTGCGCCGCAATCTTGCCCTTACCCATCTTCAAATCGGTGCGGAAAACGAGGACTTGCTTGTATTCAAATTCGCTCATTCTCTTTTATCCCGCTTCTATGTTTGGCATCCAAGATTTTAAGGCTTTGCAGACAAGTAAAGCATGCCAAAGTAAGCCATAGCCGCCAGCATTGAAGGTTTCCCTAAGACTTTAAGCATAAGCTTTCCTTGAAAGTCGATTTCATCCACATCGCTTAATGCTTTATCAACGCCCAACTTTCCGCAGGTCCGCAGCATCTCATCTACTTTCTCATCAGACAAAGAATCAAGAAACTGTCTAAGCCTAAGCATAACACTAAAATCAAAACCCAACAAGTTAGAACAACGTTTCTGATAAACCCGCAAAAAATCAGACGAAACATCACCTTGCTTTAGGGCTTCGCAAGCAGTTTCCGCGGCTATTTTTGCGCATGTTAACCCGAAAATCACTCCGCCTCCCGTGCTTGGTTTAACCTGTGAAGCGCAGTCGCCGACAGCAAGAAACCCGTTTCCATAAGCTCTATCGATGGGACCGCCCAAGGTGATGGCGTGGTAACTGATTTGTGTTATTTTGGCTTTGCCGAGCTGTTTAGACGCAACTGGATGCTTAGACACGAGATGATGCAGGAATTCACGGGGGTTTCCCTTGTTTGTTGCCAACCCCACCTTTGCGGTTCCGTCAAGCCTTGGAATAAGCCATCCGTAAAAGCCAGACGCATAATTCTTGCCTAAGTAAACTTCAACCGCATTACGCTCAACGTCTTGTACGTTTTCTACTTCAGCTTCAACCGCATAAACCAGCCTTTCAGGCTTTAGCGCCGTTAAACCTGCTTGCCTCAAGAGCCTGGAAGAGATGCCTTCTGCATCCATGGTAATTTTAGAGTAAGCTTTTTCTTCTTTTGCCCCGTTTCTTTGGGTATTTACTCCTTTGACATAGCCATCCGATATAATCAAGGATTGGACACGGGTGTTTAAGACGAAACGGGCACCAGCCACTTCTGCTTGCCCCGCCAAGTCCTGGTCAAAACGTGCTCTGTTCAGAGTGGCAGTTACTGGACGGGAAAGGTGAAGTGAAAACTTGGTGCCAGCGGGCGAGTAAAAGTTCGCTTTACAGAAAGTGTTTTCAACAATCCCCTCTGGAAGCGGATACAAACCCATAGTTTTTAAGCTTCGAATGCTCAGGTGCCCCGCGCAATGGGAAGGTAACCCAATTTCAGGGTGCTCTTCAAAAACGGTGACTTTAACGCCTAATTTAGCCAAGTTTAATGCGGCATATGAACCAACAGGTCCGCCCCCAATAATTATGGCATCTGGAATATCGCCTGTTGGTTGCACTGTGTGCTTCATCATCATTATGTTACTGGACTAGTTCAATTCGGCGTTTTCCACGCGCCATTGAAGAAGTGCGGATTTTACCACTTACCTCAAGCTTCAGCAGCAGATCATTGAAATCTTTGTAGCCCAAATCGTCAAACTCACCTTTCAACTGTCCAAAGAGCTCATCATCAGTCATGTCGCCCTTCTTAGCGAGAACTTCCAACATAACAAAATAAGCCGGTCGGGTTTTCCAAGTTTTTATCTGAGGCATACACTTTCCTTCTAAGCAACGGGTGTCGCTGGCTTTTGTACCTGTCGGACTTGCTGCATAAAGCTCTTGTACCACTTCTCCATATCAGGCGTTATTGATGGACCCATTTCTTTCAACGCATCCAGGAAATCTTTCATGGTTACTTCTTGAGAGTTTACATCCCTTCTTAATGCGTGCATTGCGGCTTCTCTGCATAAAGATTCTATGTCAGCGCCGCCATAGTACTTAGTCATTGTTGTTAACTGGTTTAGGTCAACATCTTTGCTGATTGGCATGCCTTTCGTGTAGATTTTTAGTATTTGTAAGCGGCTCTTCTCATCTGGCTCAGGCACATAAATTAATCTGTCAAATCTTCCAGGGCGCAGAACGGCGGGGTCCACCATGTCAGGGCGGTTGGTGGCAGCGATAACTACAATGTCTTGTAATGTTACTAGGCCATCCATTTCTGTGAGAAGCTGGCTTATGACTCGTTCTGAAACGCCGCTGTCAGACATACCCATACCGCGTCTAGGCGTGATCGAGTCGATTTCATCTAAGAATACCACTGAAGGCGCTGCCATACGGGCTTTGCGGAATATTTCACGTATAGCTTTTTCTGATTCTCCAACCCATTTGGAGAAGACTTCTGGACCTTTAATTGATATGAAGTTGGCTTCGCTTTCTGTCGCCACCGCTCTGGCTAATAGTGTTTTGCCGCAGCCTGGTGGGCCATAAAGAAGGATGCCTTTTGGTGGCCTAATTCCAAGTTTAGTGAACATTTCCGGGGTCTTCAGTGGCCACTCCACAGCTTCTATGAGGTGCTGTTTTACGTCATCAAGTCCGCCTACGTCGTCCCAATGGACAGTGGGGACTTCAATGTACACCTCTCGCATGGCTGTTGGTGTAATTTCTTTGTACGCGTTGTCAAAATCGCTCATTTGCACTTCCATCTTTTCAAGGACGGCTGGTGGAATGCGTTCTTCTTCAAGGTTAATCTGTGGTAGGTATCTGCGTAATGCTTTCATGGCTGTCTCTCTGCCTAGTGCGGATAAGTCGGCTCCTGTGTAACCGTGGGTCATTTCAGCGAGGCGTTCAAGGTTGACTCCTTCGCCTTTTTCTCCTTCTTTGTAAGGGACTAGGGGCATTCCTCTTGTGTGTATTTGGAGGACTTCGTATCTTCCCTTTCTGTCAGGTACGCCGATTTCTATTTCTCGGTCGAATCTTCCGGGTCTGCGCAGTGCAGGGTCAAGTGCGCTTGGACGGTTGGTTGCGCCGATAACTATGACGTTTCCTCTTCCGCTTAAACCATCCATTAACGCGAGGAGCTGTGCAACTACGCGTCTTTCAACTTCGCCTGTAACTTCCTCCCGTTTAGGCGCTATAGCATCAAGCTCATCGACGAATATTATGCTAGGAGCGTTCTGCTGAGCTTGCTGGAAAATCTCTCGCAAACGAGCTTCAGATTCGCCGTAGAATTTGCTCATGATTTCTGGACCGTTAATTGAGTAGAAGTTTGCTTCTGACTCGTTAGCTACTGCTCGGGCTAATAGTGTTTTGCCGCAGCCTGGTGGGCCATGAAGCAGTACACCTTTTGGCGGTTCTATTCCTAAGCGTTGGAAGAGTTCTGGGTGGCGGAGTGGCAGTTCAACCATTTCGCGGACACGTTGAATTTCTTCATGTAAGCCGCCGATGTCTTCATAGGTGGTTCTATGGTAAGCCTTTACCTTCAGGTGCTGGCTCGTTTAGAATGGTTAAGCGTGTTTCGGCTGTTACTTTTATTATGCCGTGGGGTCGAGTTTTTGAAACTGTAAATGGAATGGCGTGTCCCAGCATCATTACCAGGGTTGTGTCGCCTTCCACGAGGGTACGTTCCATGAGGCGGTTTTTAACAAAGTTAGTGAAGTCTTCGTCAACGTTTAGCCGCATGTCAACTGGCGCAAGCGTTATACTCAAGGCTGTTTTGACTTTTGCTGGTTTCACAACAACGTATTCGTTTATGGCTACGCCAGAGTTTTTGCGTGTGAAGCCATCGATACGGATGATATCACGGTTTTGGTCTTCACTGTATGCTGGCCAAGCAATGGCTGACGTTGTGCGTTTGTTTATAATTTCTATTACGTCTCCAGCGCTTATGCCTAGTTTTTGCATAGTTCGCTGGTCTATGCGGGCGATTCCTCTGCCCACATCTCTTTGCCTTGCGTCTCCGACACGTAATTGAACTTCGCTCAAACAGAATCCTCCAAATAATCTGATGTTAAAGATACATGTTTGAAAGAACCTTTATGACTATATAAACTTTAAAGCGAGGTTTGAAACATTCCGGTGCTTGTAAAGGCAGAGATTGATTTTCGTAAAAATCAAACGTTAAGCAGTTTTTATCTGCTGCTTCTGCGCACAAACATGCATTGCGCTTGGCTTACGCCTGATAACTTTCCAAGTTTTTCTTCAAACTCATCAACGATGCCCGTTTTGTCTTCTGGAAACTTCACTTGAACCAGAAGCGCAACGAGCCCGAAAGCTACCGGTTCTTCGCCGTATCCTTCTATGGCGGCGAACTCAGGCTTAACGCTTTCAATCTGTTTTTTGAGGTCATCAAAGCTTTCCACGATGTCTTCTGGAAAAACCTTGTATGTTACAATAACGCTACCCATGTGCATTCGCCTTTATGGCCCTGTAAAACCACACTTTGGACACTTGTATAAGCGGCCGAATTTGCGGCATTTTCCATCACGTTTAATCTGGATTTCTCCGCAGTTGGGGCAGAGGAATTTTGTGGCGTCGCTGCCTGGCGGAATTGGTTTGCCGCAGCTTGTACAGGTAACCAAGGACAATGTTGTTGCTCTTTCCGTCATAATCTACATCTCTTGCGGTTTTAAATTGTAAGGGTTCCTTATATCTGCTATGCTCAACACTTTTGATTATCCGTTGGTTTTTTTAGCGATTCTCAGCTTGAAAACAACAAGCTTAGGTTCTCTATTTTCGCAATTAAACGTATTTGGCCGCGCCAAGCGTTCAGCTACAGCTTTGACCATGAGCATAACAGCAACACATCCCTAAAATTTTAAAAACACGAAGAAGAGGGGTAAACTATTTTTTAAAAGCATGGTTCAACTGCTTTTTTCTTCCTGTTCCTTCGCGCCTGATAGAGCACGTTGGTATCTTTCTTCAAGTTCTTCCTCGTAAGCATGAGGGTCTATTTTCCCATTGTAATTGGTTTCTTTCGCTATTCGCTTAAAAACAGCAACAGCGTCAAAAAACCTTTTTACAACTAACTTGTCGCCTTCCAGCCTAAATGTAACCTTGGAGCCAGGTTCTATTTTTAGGGCTTCTCGCATCGCTTTTGGAATAGTAACTTGCCTTCTTGAACCTACTTTCCTTTCTTTTTCAGTCAATTCGTTACACAAATTATCTAAATATGCTGATAGCAATTAAGAGTATTCGCAAGTTTATTAAGAAGGTTTTTTGCCTATTTATTTCGTGATGAGTTTTGGGCGTAGACTTCAAGGATCTTGTTCCAAAAACTCCTGTTAAGTTAGAGGATTTAAGCGGCAAAGTCATTGCCATCGATGCTTATAACGCGATCTACCAGTTTCTCTACTTTTTACGCCAACCCGATGGCACCCCGCTATAAGACGGCACGGATTGTTACAGTTCGATAAATCCAATAACCTATTAGTTCTTGATTGGGTAATAATCATTAAGCTTTATGAGCAAATCATTAGAATACTATCATTTATGGAACCCTCTAAGGCGAATATCGAGACATTCGTTGGAAGATCTGAAGAGATCGGTCGTTTGTTTGATTTCATCGCTAAAACGAGTAGTCCAGCTTTTGTCTTGACAGGAGAGCCGGGAATTGGCAAAACGAGTTTTCTAAAGGAAGTATATCGAAGGCTCAAGAACGACCCTAAGTTTATTGTTGGATTCCATGAGGTCTTATTCTCCGCAGATGTTGCAAATCCATTTGTTGGGGCTATTCAAAGCTTGTTTGAGCAACTACTAACCACCAAAGATAAAGCCGAGGCAAATGTTGCTTTAGGTAAGATTAGATCAGCAACAAAAAACTTGATTAATAATAAAGCGAACGGAATAATTAACGCACTGATAAAAGACGCCATAACGAGACTGGTTGGCACTCACATTGCTGACGAACTGGAAAAATTTAAAGCTGAACTAGCAACTGCGCCAAGCGTTTTTTCTCTAAGTAATCGATTCATAGCTGAACATAAAAGTGAATTCATTTACAGTCTGTTTGAATTGCTTGAAGCATTGCAAGAAGCGTTTCCAAACATGCGATTTGTTTTAATGATTGATCAGTTTGAACGTGCACCGCTAAACTCATGTAACATTTTGCTTGACCTTGCAAATAGAAAATTAAGCAACTTTCAAATCATTATTGGAATCAAAACTGAAAATGAGGGCTCAAGAAAACTTGAATATCTTAAACCAAACATCGAAAGAATGGGTGCAGAAGTAGCAGAACTTAGACCATTAACACTTCAGGAAATCGGCGATTGGATGGATAAGCTGAACCTGAAGTTCACACCTTTAGAACGGAAAAAAATAAAAAATCTTTCAGGAGGTTTTCCATTTACTATCGCAGAGTGGATAAAAAGCAGCAAAAACCCTACCATCAAAGAACTACAAGAAGTTAGAGGTAAATATTGTGAATTCATTAAGTTTAGGATCGATTCTCTAGAACGTCAACAGAACCTTCTTGTCCGTAGACTTGCCGTATTAGAAGGACCTCTGTCAATTGTGGGCTATCAACAACTCTCCGAAATTGAGCCTGAGACATGCAGTCTACTTTTGAAAGATCTAGAAGAAAAAAAGTTGCTTAGTAAGCAAGGGGATACTTTCTGGTTCAGGCACGAATTAATCCGTTTTTGCATTCAAAGACTTCTTAGCAGTGATGACATTAGCTATTACCATAAAAAGGCTTTAAATTTTTTCAAGAGCAAGCTAAGCGATTCTACTGCGAAAAATGAAATAGTGGACTTCGGAATTTTGCTCGGTTGCGCCTACCATTCCCATTACGCAGAGGAGTTCCATGATTCGCTCACGTATAATCAACTTGTTTTCGCGAATTCGGCTGATTGGGGGCTCTTGGATTATGCGGAAGAAGCTGCTGTTTATGGGATAGAAGATGCTGAACAAACAAATAACAAACAAGCAGAGCTTGTTTTTAAGAGTTCACTTTCACTTGTTTACCTTGTCTGGGGAAGAATAGAAGATGCCCTAAACTTAGGGAAAGAAGCCTATGATCTTAGCAATAGCGTGGGCAATGCAGAATACACCTCCAGGATTTTAAGTAATCTGGGATCAATAGAACAAAAACTGGGACATTATGATGAGGCTATAAGACTCTTGAAAAAGAGTATATTGATATGCCAGCAAGCAGGGATTCCAATACTTGCTTCTTCGATTTACCATCTCAGCACAATTGAAATTGAGGCAGGAAATTTTCAAGAAGGCCAAAAATTATTGGCTCAGGGTCTCGAAATCGCCAAAAAAGACAATGACCAAAAAGGAATAGCTGACATACTTCAAGCCATGGGCACGGTTCAGACCTCAATAGGCAAGTATGATAAAGCATTGAGTCTTTACCAGCAAGTGCTCTCAATTAGAAACAAGCTTCACGACATTATCGGTATTGCAGGTACATACCACCAAATTGGTATCCTGATGGATCTCCAGGGAGATGAAGATAGCGCTTTAAATTCGTTTGATAAGAGTCTTGAAATCGCCACAACAATTCGCGATCAATCACAATTGGCTCATTCACTCTATCATGTTGCCATAATATTGAGAAAAAGAGAGGCCTTTGAAAAAGCTTTGGAGATTCTTTACAGAGCCCAAAATATAGTCATTTCAACAGGTGAAGAGTCGGGTTTTGCCAGGATTATTATGGAAATTGCTAATGTGGAGCGCGACCTTGGCAACTATGACGAATCCATGAAACAAGTAAAGAGAGGTCTTGAAATAGCCACAAGACTATCTGACAAACCTGATCAAGCATTTGGTTATTCCTTATTGGGCTCAATTACTGAAAAAGGAGGCGATTTAGTTGTTGCTGCGTTGCGGTTTAGCCAATCGCTAATTTTTTACCTAGAAACCAACAATTATACAGAAGCTGCTATAGCACAAGAGAGTTTTGATCGTGTCATGAATAAATTGCGATAATCTAAAAATGAGAGTGCAAAAAGCCAAGCATGTTAGGAAGTTTATTAAGAAAGTTTTTCGCCTATTTTATTTTGTGATGAATTTTGGGTGTAGACTTTAAGGATCTTGTTCCGAAAACCCCGGTGAAGCTTGAGGATTTAAGCGGCAAAATCATAGCCATAGACGCTTACAACGCCATCTACCAGTTTCTCTCCATTATCCGCCAGCCCGACGGCACACCGCTGAAAGACAGCACTGGAAAAGTCACCAGCCACCTGAGCGGCTTATTCTACCGTACAAGTAACCTTGTAGAGATGGGCATAAAGCCAATCTACGTTTTCGATGGTATTCCGCCGACTTTGAAGGCGGCTGAGATTGAGCGGCGAAGACAAGTCAAGGTGGAAGCAGCCGTGCACTATGAGAAGGCAGTGGCAATAGGTGACACCGCAAAGATGCGGATGTTCGCTCAAGCCACATCAAGCATGAAGGATTACATGCAGGACGACAGTCGAAAACTTTTGGAGCTTATGGGTTTGCCGTGGATTCAGGCGCCAAGCGAAGGTGAAGCCCAAGCCGCGCAGATGACCAAACGTGGAGATGCAGATTACTGTGCAAGCCAAGACTATGACAGCTTGCTTTTTGGGGCACCAAAACTGCTAAGAAACGTAACCATTTCTGGCAGACGAAAACTCCCGAGCAAAAACATCTACATCGATGTTGTTCCTGAGGTAATTGAGCTCTCCAAAACGCTGGAGCAATGCGGCTTAACATATGAACAGTTAATAGATGTTGGCATACTAATCGGCACAGACTTCAACCCGAATGGCATAAAAGGGCTTGGGCCAAAAACCGCTTTGAAATTAATCACGCAATATAGAACATTAGAGAATGCATTGCCTAACGTAAAAAACGCGAGTTTTCCAGTTGAGCCAAATTGTATACGAGAAGTTTTTCTGCATCCCCAAGTCACAGATAACTATAAGCTGGAATGGAGAGAACCAAACGTTGAAGGAATCATCGACTTCTTATGCAGGCAAAGGGATTTCTCAGAGGACAGAGTCAGGAAATCCTTAGACAAAATGCTTGAAGGCTCCAAGAAGCAGAAGGGAAAAATGACGCTGGAAAAATGGTTCGGTTAAAGCGGTTAACTTTGCCCATATTCGTCTGTTAATGAAACAATGCTACTTCCCCCAGTCGAAGCACCTACTATGGATACTGTAAGCCTGCCTTTTTAATGTTGAACGAATATTAAAAAAGAAAAAAATTTTACTTTACAGTAACGCACTTCGCCAAGTTCCTTGGCATATCAGGGTCGTATCCTTTTTCAAGAGCAACATAATACGCTAAAAGCTGCAGGGGCACTACAAAAGGAATCGGCGACAGAACACCTGGAATCCCATTTGGAACCTCAACGTAATCGTCCGCCAACGCCTTAATCTCTTCATCTCCTTCCTCGATAATAGCGATTATGTGGGCGTCTCTGGCTTTCATTTCCATTATGTTACCAATCAGCGTCTTGTGGCAATCATCTTTGGGGCAAATGAAAACTACTGGAAAGCCATTTTCAACCAGACTAATTGGGCCATGTTTGCTTTCGCCTGCTGGGAACGCTATCGACGGAATATAAGCGATTTCCATTAGTTTTAGTCTGCCTTCATAAGCGGTGGCGGTGCTGATTCCTCTGCCTAAGAAGAAGAACATTTTAGAATCCTTGTATTTCTTGGCGATTTGCTTAACTTTTTCCTCTTGCGTTTTAACTATTGTGTCGGCAATTTCAGGTAATTTATCTAAATTCTCTTCAAGTCTGTCTATTTCATCCTGAGAAACCTTGCCTCTTTTCTTTGCCAATTTAAGCGCGAGTTGCGCCAGCACGGAAAGCTGAGACGTAAAAGTTTTCGTAGCTGCAACTCCAATTTCTGGACCAGCTTGGGTGTCAATATAAACTCGGGAAATACGTGTCAATGTAGAGCCGATAACGTTAGTTAAGCTTAGAATCGTGGCTGCCCGTTGCTGAGCGCAGGTAACGGCTGCTATGGTGTCAGCTGTTTCGCCTGACTGACTAACCGCTAAAATGGTGCTGTCGATGTTTACTGATTTGCCATGTTGCTCCATAAATTCTGAAGCGTAAACAGGGTAAGTGGGCAAGAACGCAAGTTTAGAGAACATGTATGAAGCCGCTAAACATGCATGGTAGCTTGTTCCGCATGCAACAAGAAAAACATCGTTCGCACGGTCCAGAAAAGTTGTAAGTAAATCCAGATAATGCTCCTGCGGTCTTAGCGTGTTGCGAAGAGTTTCAGGTTGCTCATGAATCTCTTTGAGCATAAAGTGTGGATAGCCTTGTTTAATAGCCATTTCAGCTGTCCACTCAACAGTTTCCGGTTCCCTGCTGACAGGGCTGAGATCCTGAATTTTCTTAATCTCATAACCTTGCGCTGACAGAATAACCAGTTCACCATCATTCACCATGACTGCCTTGTTGGTAACTGGCAGAAACGCTGGAATATCAGAAGCACAAAAAACACCCTTGCTATTAATGCCTAAAACCAAGGGGCTCTCATTTCTGGCGCAGATAATCTTTTCAGGCTCTTTTGTGGTTATTACGGCAAGGGCATAGGAGCCTTCAAGGCGCTTGAGGCTTTCTTGAACTGCCTCGACAAAGGAGAGTTTAGGGTTCTGTTTGAGGGTTTGCTCAATAAGATGTGGAATTACTTCTGTGTCTGTTTTGGAAACAAAAGTATGATTAAGATTTTCCAGTTCAGTTCTAAGCTCCATGAAATTCTCAATGATTCCGTTATGAACAACCATTATTTCGTCTGTGCAGTCGGCATGAGGGTGAGCGTTCACTTTTAAGGGTGCACCATGCGTCGCCCAGCGAGTGTGACCAATACCTATGCTGCCTGGTAAATCGTCAAGGTTCAGGATTTTGTGAACCTCGTCGATTTTTCCTTGGTCCTTTTTTAAGTAAATTTTTCCATTAGATATTGTTGCTATGCCTACTGAGTCATAACCGCGATATTCAAGCCGTTTAAGTGATGAGTGAATTAGAGGAGCGGCATTTTCTTCCTTTAAAGCACAACCGAATATTCCACACATTTCAGAAGCCTCGCTTTCCACAATGATATTAGCTTATGGAGTCTGCGTTTCGCTAATAAGGCTTTTTAAGATTTCAGTTTCACCGCTCAAAAAAATTTTTTAGCACCTCTTGCCCATTATTCATGTAAGCGCAAGCTTCAAGCAGACTTGAGCCTAAATTTTTTGAACCATTATAAATAAATTTTTTATAGTACCTGCGTGTTATTTACCCTTCTGATTGCGCATGGATAAAAAACTGCTTCTCCAAGACAACGGCAACACCCAAGAAGTAAAAGAAATCAGCATAATGAACGATTCACAAAAACTAAAAATGATACTTGGCGGCTTAAGCTGGAAAATCCTGACAATGTTATCAAAAAAGGAAATGTACCCCTTAGAAATCGCGCGGCAGCTCGGTGTGCATGAGCAAAAAGTCTACTATCACATAAGAAAACTAGCCAAAGCAGGAGCCATAGCCGTTGAGCGTGAGGAAAAAAAGAAAGGTGCGACAGCAAAATATTACAAAACAGTGTCACCAGCTTTTGGAATCGAATTTCCAGACGGCTATAAACCAATCCAAAACCTTTGCCTCTTAAGCATCGACAAGCAACTCCAAGAGTTCTTCAAAGAATTCATTAGCAACGGCGTTTTTGACGGAAAAATAGTTGTAGGCAGCCCCCAGCCGCATGGCCCGTTTAAAACCAGCGCCAGAGACGGACATTACGCGGCGCACTTGGCGCTTTTCATTGGGCAATTTGCAAAAATGCCAACAGAATTCGCTGTGAAACTTGACGTTGACGTGAAAGTGGAGAAAGAGGAAAAAAACAATTTAATCCTTGTTGGAGGACCAGGAACAAATCTTCTTACACAGGAAATAAACGAGTATTTACCCATCAAATTCATAATGCACTCTTCAGATCAAGGGTTCTTGCTGGGCGGTTTATCATCAAAAAAGACTTTTCAGGTTTACACTTCGGATTCTTCAGGATTAATTGCTAAAATCGTGAATCCATGGGATAAGACCAAACGCATCGTGGTTTTAGCAGGAAACAAAGCCGTAGGAACAAAAGCATGCGTTTTAGCCTTGACTAATTTTTGGAAGAAAACACTAGAGAAATACAAGGGCGAGGACACCTTCGCAGTTGTGATTCATGGGTTTGATTTGGATGGGGATGGCAAAGTAGATTCCATTGAGGTTAGCGAGTAATTGAGCGCTAAAGAAACAAGAGAAAACATCAGGGCATTAGGTCATGAAAACATTCAAGCCTTTCACCCTTCAACCTTAATGTTCACGCGAGAAGAGCACCTGTCAAAAACAGGCGACTGCGTAGTCGGAATAGCTTCGGATAAAGCAGTAGCGAACTTACACCAAAAATTCAAAGATACGCTCCGAAAGCCAAATGCTAAACTAACCATAATTATCGAGGCCGGGGGCTTAACTGAGCAAATTAACGCCCTTGGCTCACCAAAATTGATTTTAACTCACCCAACCGACATGGTGATCCGAAAAAGCGACTATATCTGCAACCGAACGTTGGCAATTCGCGCTGATAAATCAGCAAATGATTTACCAAGAGAACTAGTGAAGAAACTAAAAAATCCAAAACAGAAAGTCAACATTACCCTTGTCCTTCATGGTTAAGCAATTTTGGCGTCTAAAACAATCTGCGACTCATAGGGCGCCGTTTCCCGAATGCTTTTTGCATAAAGAAATGCTTCTACTATTCTGCCTGTTGCCTTCACAGCTCGGGAAAAGCTGAACTTGCGGTTCTCTATTGAATCAGGTGAACGAACGAACGCGTAAAAATGGATTATTCCACCCTGAGGCTTGATTGCTTGGCAAGCGGCATCGACGAATTCGATTGCTGTTTCAGGCAAATTCATTATCACTCGGTCAGCTGAGCCCTTAAGCCTCGTTGCGGTAATTTGCCTTGCGTCCCCAAGGATGGGGAAGACGCGGTTTTCAACCCTGTTTACCCGTGCATTTACTTTAAGCAACTCAACGGCGTCAGAATTAATATCAACAGCGTAAACCTTAATGTTCGGATTTTTTTTGGCAATTAGCACTGAGAATGGTCCAACTCCGGCAAATAAATCCACCACCGTTTCACCAGTTTGCGCAAGTGATGCCACACGTTGGTGTTCATGTGAAAGCCGAGGCGAAAAATATGCTTTGGCTACGTCAACATGGTACTGGCATCCAAATTCTCTGTGGACAGTTTGAGTTTTGTGTTCTCCGGCGATAAAAGTGAACTGACGCAACCGGTAAGTTCCGCCTATTGCTCCGGCTTTAGCAAGCACAGTTCTGATGTTTCTATGTGTTTTCAGGATTGCCTCGCCGATAAGATTTTCGTACGCTTTCAATTCTGGCGGAATTTCGATGACGGCTATGTCCCCTATTATGTCTGATGCTTGAGGCAAATTCACCAGCAAATAGGAGGGCAAATCTTTTTCGAGAACCTGCAAAAGGGATTCCGCAGGGGGTCTCTTTTCAGCGAAAACGCCAGTTGATAATTGTGTTTCGGGCACTTCGTTTTTTAGCGTTCCCAACTCTTTCTGATCTGGTTGCCTGACCAAGGGGATGCAGAGGTTGCCTTCATTTCGTTGGATTTCCAATGATTTATCGATAAGTTCAAGTTTATTGGCTAATGCTATTGCTCTCTCGCCTTGTTTTTTTGTAACTTTTATGCAAATAGTTGATTTAGACATGCAATCAGCTGCTTTTTTCTATCCTGTAGAGGTTGTTTACTTTTCGAGTGGTGAATTGGACGTTTAACATTTTTTCCATCAGCCAAATGTTAGTTTCGATATGCTCAGAAATTGCTCTCACAAGAAAGGCTGATTTGCCCTGTGCCAGCGCCATGTAAGGAATGAGCATATCTGCCAAGTAAACATCAACCGTTGGCTCAACAGTCAACTCGGTTAAAAGCTTTTCAGCGGCTTCTTCTCCAACGGCTTCACTCATTTTACGGAGTTCACCTATTGCGTCAGCGCCTATTATTACGCCTGTGTCGGTTTCAGCCCACAAAACGATGGAGCTTCCCTTTTGGAAAGGGTTAGACTGGTCGTCTATAACCTCGATAGTAGCGTTATAGCCCCTTTGTGAGAGGTAGTCTTCTGCTGCTTTTGCTTGCCGTTCTGCCACTTGCCTGTCGGCCAAAAAGGTGCAGACTGAAACGCCCCTTATGCTTTTTAACTTGCCAAAATTTTCAAGCTGGATCGGTTTTAGTGCTTGGTTCGGTTTTGTGGTCATTGTTACTTCCCCCATTCCTTTGGGGTAATAACCGTATTTTTGAATGGTTATGTTAGAGTCAGTTCCCATCTGTTTCAGCGCTGGCAAAAGAACATAACACATGTAGTTGATTGTGGGTGCATGGGTTGTGTCTGTTCCGCCTTTGGCTACATGCAGGTGCACAGGATTATTGGCGAACAAACAAACAGGTAAAGTTGCAAGCAAAAGCATCGGGATGCTTCCTGCAGTTTGGATTTCTGCTTCAATGTTGCCGCCTTTTATTTGCTGGGGCATGAACCAAAGCTCCCTTGAGCCTAAGGCTGCGCCTTGTACTTTGGCGTTGCAGAGTTTGGCCGCTGTTAGCACTGCTTCCAAATGTTGATGTTTTAAGCCTGGTTGCGGGCGGTTCTGTCTAATGTTGCATATATGTAGTGGCTGTTTTACGATGGCTGCCAAGGCTACTGAAAGGCGAAGTATTGTGCCGCTTCCGCTTTTTTGGCTGCCGTCGATTTCAATCATGCCCTATTTTCTCCCAGACTTAAGTTATTGTGTGTATTGCAAATAATTAATAAGTGTCTTGGGATTACTTAGAAGTTTAAGGGAGCGTTTGCATGAGCACTGACAAAGAAAAGCTCAATGAGATAGTCGGAAAGGTTGATAAAATTCTTAAAACTTTAAGCGGCATTTCAGAAGAAATGCGTTCCGTTTCAGCATCAATGAAGTCTCTCGCGGGGGGCCAAATTGCCCAGCCGACAGCTACTCAAGCGCCTACACCGCCTGAGGCAGGTGCAAAACAAAGGTCGCTTGATGAAATTCGCATGTCATTTCCTGAGGAGCTTGAGGCCCGATTAAGCTTTGAGGAAAAGGGCGATTACATGATAATTAAACCGAAGCAGTTTTTGGGTTCAGAAAACTTTGCGAAAATTGCTTCCGCAGTGAGAGGCATGGGCGGAGAATACATTAGCGCTGGGAAAGAGTCGCATTTTCGGGTGCCGAAGAAAAAAGCGTAACTTGCTATCGCGTTTCAAAGCCGCTAAATTCTCCACGATAAGATTCCCATTCGACATCAACGTTTGTTACTCTTGCATAAGAAGGGCCATGATGGCAATATTCCACAAGTGCCCTAACAGCTTCTTCTTCACCTTCAAAAACTGCTTCAACTCTGCCATCAGGCAAATTTCTCACCCAACCTGCAATTCCAAAACTCTCGGCTTGTCGCTTAGTTTTTTGCCTAAAGAAAACGCCTTGAACTATGCCGCTTACGAAGATGTGTGCTCTGGTTTTCATGGATTAAATCTTGTTTTGGCGGTTTAAGAGGGTTTCACTTTCAGTCACCCCTCCCCTGCTTGAAAGAGTCGTTTCATGGCTTGTTTTAAAAAGGTTTTTTCGTATACTGCGTGTTGGTGAGCGTGCCATGTTCAAAGGGAACAGTGGGAAATTGATGGTTTACGCGTCAACTGGTGCTCCAGGCAGGAAACGGTTGGCGTCGGTTAGAACTGCCACACAGGAAACGGCTAAACGATTAAATTTAAACTTTGAGATGGTAAAATTCGATGGGCATGGTTCTCCAATTTACGTTTATTATGAAGAAAGCGATGGCGATGAGCCTATTCCGCTATACTGCGATGAAGGCAAAATGTCTGATTTAGAGGGAATATGTTCAGCGTTGAGGAGTATGATGTTTGTGTTGTCTTTTCATCCTAAGCATTCTGCGCTGAGGCAAATGAGAAAGGAAATCCTCAAACTTTCCTGAAACGTATTGCTTGGTTTTCCAATATCACTTCGTAAACTTGGTTTACATCAAAACTGATGCCTAAACTGTCATATTCCTGCTCGGTTAAAAATAAGATTATTTTTGGGGTGGCAAGCTGGGTTCTTTGCGGCAGGAAGGGCATTTGCTGTTGGAGTGCCTGCATGATGTCTTGCGCCATTTTGGCTTCGTCTGATTGTGGTCTTAGTACATAGGGGTTGACTTCTTGCTCTTCAAGCAGCTCGACTCTTTTTCCAAGGTTGCCGTCTAAATCGCGATTTGACTCAATTTTGTTTACTCTCACGCGGAACATTCGGGATTCACTTCTAATTTAGGAAATATTCAGTCACAGATTTAATTCTTTACACTAATTGCATGGCTTCTTTGGGTGCAACTTGGTTTTTTCGGATAAAAACATGCGTTCCAATCTGAGCGCTGTTGCGTTGGCATAATCGGTTCCAATATTTTTCGTCAACCGTTAATATGTAAGCGTAGTTCATTTGTCATGGCTTTGGCTTCCTTGAATGTTATTAGAAGCGGTTGTCAAATAACAGTTTTGCATATTCGCTACTCTGACGCTGGGGGAGAATCTCTTTGCGCTTCTTTTTTGATTTCTTTGATTTTCTTGTCGATTTGTTTTAGTCGTTTCTGCATCATTTTTAATGCTTCATAAGTGTGCTTTCGTTCGTGCTCTAAGTGTTTGAGATTTTCTGCGCTGCCTGTTTTCTCTTCAAGGAAGGGTGCAAAGGGGGAAGGAATGGTCGGCATAGGTGCGTTTGTCGTTTCGATGTTGAGGACGTCTCTAGCGAATTCTCTGAAAAGGTTGCCGATGTTATCAAAGATTTCAGCTTGTTTTACGATAGCGCGCCTGAGAATAAGCTCTCCTGACTCAGTGATCTTGTAAACTTTTACCTTGCGATTTTTCTGAATTTGCCACTCGCCTTCGATGTACCCTGATTTTTCTAGAATCACGCAAGATGGGGTAGACGCCGCCGGCGGTCGGTTGCCAGAAGCCCTTGGTTCTGCTGTTAATTTGTTTCATGATTTCGTAGCCGTGAGCGGGTTTCTTGTTGAGAAGTGTGAGGACTCCAATGCGTATGTAGCCTTTTTTTGCCTCTTTAAGCCAGCTTGCAGTTGTCTTATCTTCAGTTTCTTTTGCCATCATACTTCAAATCTATATTGTATTTGGGTAATATTTATATTTTACCGCAATATATTGCAATGAATAATATTGCAAAATGAGGTTACTCACATGGCGAGTGATTCGATAATCGAAGTCAAGAACCTTACGAAAATGTTCGGCAACTTCGTTGCGGTTGACAACATCTCGTTCGATGTCAAAAAGGGCGAGATTTTCGGTTTGCTCGGTCCTAACGGAGCTGGCAAAAGCACAACCCTACGAGTGCTGTCCACGTTGGCCGCGCCGACCAAGGGAACCGCCACAATTGGCGGCTACGACATAGTGAAAGATGATACAGAAGTCAGGAAACTGATAGGCATAGTTTCCGAAAAAATGATAATGTACAATCGTTTGACGGCTAGGGAAAACCTGATATTTTTCGGAAGTCTCTTCGACATTCCCAAAGACGTCTTAAACAAAAGAATAGACGAGTTGCTTGAGCTTGTTCAACTTACCAAATGGAAGAACGCTCAAGTGGGCACGTTTTCGACAGGCATGAGGCAGAGGATGAACGTGATACGGGCGCTACTGAACATGCCCCACGTACTCTTTCTCGACGAGCCGACTCTGGGTTTGGACCCTCAGTCTTCCGTTGAGATTCGCGAATTCATAAAAAAACTCAACAGGGAAAACGGCACCTCCATAATCGTAACGACCCACATGATGGTGGATGCAGATCTGCTATGCGATAGAATCGGCATAATGGATCACGCCAAAATAGTGGCGCTGGACACTTCGACGAACTTGAAAAAAACGATTTCAGGAGCTGATACAACAATACTGAAACTGGAGATCGGAAATCTATCACCCCCAATTATTGAGGCAATCAACGCTTGCGGATGCGTGGACGCGGTTACTCAAGAAAACACGCTGCACTTAAGAATTATTAGCCACGGCCAAGAAGCGTTCGATTCAGTAATCGACGCAGTAAGAGCTTCGGGAGGAAAGATAAATTCAATGGAAAACCTGCAGCCCACACTTGAGGACGTGTTCCTGCACATAACGGGTCACCAGGTAAGAGACAGCGCGGACCAGAAAATACCTATGGAAGAGCATAAGCATTTTGGCGCCGCCCCGAACAGGATAAGGTGATTAAAATGGGCGCAAAATCCTTACTTTCGCACTCCGTGCGCATCGCTTGGAAAGATCTAACAGAACTATTCAGGAACCGTTTGGGGCTAGTTCTGCTTATTCTCATGCCCTTGTTCATGATGGCTATGATTGGTTTTATCTATCCATCAGGCAACACCACGATAAGCAACATGCCAGTCGGCGTGGTGAATCAGGATTTAGGCTACAACGGCATGACTCAGCCGAGCCAGTTCTTCATCAGCACCTTGCAGGGCATCAACAGCCAAACTCACATGCTGAAGCTTTCAAACGCCACAAGCATAAACGACATCAAATCTGAGATTCAGAACAGCAAGATAGACGGCGGCATAATCATACCCAGCAACTTCTCAACCTGCATGATGAACGGCGAACAAGGAACCCTAATCATCATTACAGACCAATCTAACCCAACGGTTTCCGCTGAACTCCAGAGCGCACTGTCAGGCGTGTTCAGCGAGATGGGCACGGCTCTCGCACAGCATAACATTCAAGGACTCTCGGCAGCCGTAACAGCTAACGAGTCTCTCGCAGTAGTGCAGCCCTACACTGTGAAAACGGAAGGGGTTGTCGCTGGAAACCCAAGCTACTTCAACTTCATTGCCCCTGGAATAATGATGTTGACAGTCATGATGAGCGTCATGACTGGGCTTCCTGTGGCAATATCTCAAGAGAAGGAAGTCGGCACCATGGACGGCATGATGGTTGCGCCAATCAACCGGTTATCCATAATCCTGGGAAAAGCTTTAGGTCAGACCGCTCGCGGCTTACTCCAAGGTTTCATAATAATGGCATTGGCTATAGGGTTATTCGGCGTCGCAATCCACGGAAGCATTCTGCTCGTGATCGGTTTGCTCCTGCTAGGCGTATTCTCATTCGTCGGCTTAGGCATCGTGCTGACGTCTCTCGCTAAGGATCAGGAGACGGCGCAAATGATGATGATGACACTAATGTTCCCAATGATGTTCCTCAGCGGTGTGATGTTCCCACTACAGCAGATGCCTTGGTACATGCAAGACATAGCAAAATTCCTTCCGTTAACGTATGCTGCTGACGCCATGCGAAAAGTCATGGTGCTAGGTGCAAGAGTATCCGCCATCTCGACTGACCTAATAATCCTCATAGTGTTCGGTGCAGTCATGATTGCAATTGCGGTTCCGTTATTTAGAAGAATGATGACAAGATAGGAGAAGCTGGCGAGGAAAACTTGAGTACACTCTGCTCCAAATGCCCTTTCTTTCAACTTGCGCCATTGATAAAGCGTAAGAACGCGCGCAAAAGGTGCCGCATTGAACCTCAAAGGCAACTGCGAATCTACGAATGCAAAGACTACCCTAAAAAAGGGCTCTTCGGGAAACTGAAGTGAACATTTTTCTTCTTTTTCTTTAATATTAGTCCTTAAATTGAAGATTGAAGGCTAAAAACCGTTTTTACTTGCTTTATTGACGTCTGTTTTCAGCAACTATCCCCGTTACTGTTTTATATGCTGCACGCGTAGAAATGAAAAGAAGAGAAAGAGCTATGTCTGATACTGGAGTAACCATAAAGAAAAATGTTGACTTCTCCGAGTGGTACGTGGAAGTTGTTTTGAAAGCTGGACTTGCAGATTACGCGCCTGTTAAGGGCTGCATGATAATCCGTGAAGACGCTTATGCCATATGGGAGAAAATCCAAGAGATCCTAAACAAAAAAATCAAAGCCACAGGACACCGCAACGTGTATTTTCCCATGTTTATCCCTGAAAGCTTACTTACAAAAGAAGCGGAGCATTTTGCCGGTTTCACTCCTGAAGTGGCATGGATCACAATGGGCGGAGATACCCCACTGGAAGAGAAGTTAGCTGTCCGACCGACCAGCGAAACCATAATGTACGCTACCTTTAGCAAGTGGATTCGCAGCTGGCGAGACTTACCCGTCAAGATTAATCAATGGTGCAACATCGTGCGGTGGGAAACTAAAGCTACACGGCTTTTTTTGCGAACAAGAGAATTCCTCTGGCAAGAAGGCCATACTGCACATGCTACATGTGAAGAGGCAGAAGCAGAAGTCATGTACGCGCTAAACGAGTACAAAGACATAATGGAAAATTACCTTGCAATTCCAGTGCTTGTGGGCACAAAAAGTGACAGCGAAAAATTTGCTGGAGCCCTCTATACTACGGCGTTAGAGGCGATGATGCCTGATGGTAAAGCGTTGCAGATGGGAACAAGCCACAACCTTGGGCAGAACTTCGGCAAAGTCTTTGATGTTAAATTTATTGGTGAAGACAAAATGGACCATTATGTTTGGCAAACCAGCTGGGGCATCACTACTCGGCTTATTGGCGCTATGGTTATGGTTCACGGCGACGACAAAGGCTTAATTATTCCTCCCAAAGTTGCGCCTGTTCAGGTTGTCATTGTTCCTATTCCTTACAAGGGCGCAGAGCCTGCTGCAATAGCTGCTAAAGCAAAAGAAATCGCTGAAACGCTGAAGGCTAAAGGCGTAAGCGTGATTCTAGATGACCGCGAAGAGTACACTCCAGGCTGGAAGTTTAACCAGTGGGAACTCAAAGGCGTCCCCATCAGAATAGAAATCGGTCCGCGAGACCTCAAGCAAGAGCAAGGGGTAATGGTCAGGCGTGATACAGGCCAAAAAACAGCAGTTAAAGAAAAAGACATCCCAGTCACCGTTGAAAAGCTTCTGCAGGAAATTCAGGATAACCTGTTTGCAAAAGCCAAAACTCTACTTGAAGAAAAAACAAGCACTGCGCAGAACTATGAAGAATTCAAAAAAGCCATCTGCGGCAAAGGAGGCTTTGTCAAGGCATCATGGTGCGGCAGCGCTGACTGTGAAGCGAAGATTAAGGATGAAACAGGCGCAACCATCAGAGTTCGACCATTCCAGAAAGAAAAGCCTACGACTAACTGCATTTACTGTGGACAGAAAGCTAAGGAAATGGTGTATTTTGCAAGGTCGTATTGACAATAGGCTCATTTTCTAATTTAACGTATCTGCATTATAAAAGACCGTAAAACCCTAACTATGGCTGCAATCTAGGAAGATTTATTTTTTTGGTTAGCAAGTGTTTGGGTTACAGGTAACACAACTTGGGCATCAAGGTAACCAGCAGAGCCTCAAACATTGAGTATGCTATACGAGACGTCATAGCGTACACTACACAACTCGTGAAGGGTGGCAAAAAAATCTATTACCTTAACATCGGTGATCCTGCAGCTTTTGATTTTAAGACCCCGCAAAATGTTAAGGATGCATTATGTAATGCAGTGCAAAAGGATGATAATTATTATTCGCCTTCAGAAGGCAGATTGGACCTCAGAGAAGCAATCGTTAGAAAAGAGAAAAAAGTCAACAACGTTGACATTACAGCGGATAATGTGCTGATAACTGAGGGTATTTCTGAAGGAATACAGATGATTCTTGGTGCCCTAGTTGAGAGAGGCGATGAAATTCTCTTTCCAGGTCCTACTTACCCGCCGTACATTTCCTATACAAGGTTTTTTGATGGCAAACCTGTTGCGTATGAAACCATAGAAGATGAAGGTTGGCATCCAAACATCGATGACTTAAGAAGCAAAATAACCAAGAAAACACGTGCAATTGTAATCATTAACCCTAACAATCCGACAGGTTCAGTTTACGATGGAAAAACGGTTAAAGAGATTCTTGACATCGCAGGAGAACACGACCTGCCGGTGCTGACTGATGAAATTTACGACCAATTAACTTACGAGAAAGAATTCGTCAGCGTAGCATACCTCTCTAAGGATGTGCCAGTTGTCGGGTTAAACGGCTTCTCCAAAGTTTACCAAATGACCGGCTTGCGTCTGGGCTACATGTATTTTAAAGGCAAGGGCAAAAAACTTGACGCGCTCAAGGAGGGCGTTGAGAAGGAATGCCGCATACGCATTTGTGCCAACACGCCTGTGCAGATAGCGGCAACAGAAGCGCTTAATGGGCCTCAGGAAATGGTGAAGGATATCGTTGACCGCCTCAGGCAGCGCCGAGACTTCTCGTGGAAGCGCCTAAACGAAATCGAGGGAATAAGCACCACCAAGCCTGAAGGCGCATTCTACATATTCCCAAAAATCCGCGACATCGGCTCAAGATGGAAAACCGACATGGACTTCGTCGTGCAACTGCTCAAAGAAACCGGCGTGCTCATCGTTAACGGCTCAGGCTTCGACCCTGTTTACGGCAAAGGTCACGCGAGAATAGTTTTCCTGCCGCCGATTGAAGAGTTGGATGCAGCCTTCAACGCCCTAGAATCTTTCATGAAGAAGAGCAAAAAAAAGAAACCGTAAGAGCATACAAAGCTTTGCAAAGCTGCTTTTACCTGCCTATACCTCACTTTTGAAATAGAAATTCACCAACAAAAATGACCTACCCTCTACCCTGCCTACTTTTTAAGCGTTGTTTAACTAGTTAAAAAGCAGCCCTCCACCCTCTACTGCTTAGTTGCCTAACCTTTAGAGGTATACTTTTTGCTAGCCAACACCCAAGATAAAAGCAGCTCGCTCAATAGAAGGAATTAAAAGGGGAAAAATTAGATTTTTGTGCCTTGCGTTGGGTCTTCGATTGCTTTTTGGAATTCAGCCATCAACTTCTTTGTTATCGGTCCAGGTTTGCCTGTGCCGATTTGGCGTTTGTTTACTTCGCGTATAGGCACCATTTCCATTGCTGTTCCGGTAAAGAAAGCCTCGTCAGCGGTGAACACCATAAACGGCGTTAGATTGGTCACTGTTAGTTTTATGCCGAGTTTAGCGGCAAGTTTCTCTGTGACTTCAGCGGTAATGCCAGCAAGTGCGCCTGTTGAAGTGGGCGGGGTTAATAATTCGCCGTTTTTCACGATGAAAATGTTTTCGCCTACGCCTTCAGCTACATAACCGTTGCTTTCAAGGCAGATGGCTTCGTCAACGCCGTTTGCGTTTGCTTCAATTTTTGCGAGGACGCTGTTGAGGTAGTTGAGTGATTTTATTTCTTGTGTGGTTGCGTCCACGGGGTTTCGTCTCACCCAAGAGAACATCGTGGTAATTCCATTTTCTTTCGCTCCGCGCACATGCAACAAAATTTTGTCAGTTATGATTATTACTGAGGCTTTGGGACATTTACGTGGGTCTAATCCGAGGTCGCCTACACCTCGGGTAACTACCAAGCGAATGTATGAGTCCTTCAACTTGTTTCTCCGAAGGGTTTCAACGACGGCTTGGGTCATTTCCTCTTTGATTAGGGGAATTTTCAGCGTTATCACGTGAGCTGAACGGTACAGGCGGTCAATGTGCTCTTTAAGTTTAAAGACAACGCAGTTGTACTCGCGGATTCCCTCGAAAACGCCGTCACCATAGAGGAGCCCATGGTCAAAAACAGATATTTTAGCCTCTGATTTAGGATAATATGTGCCGTCAACGTAAACTACCAATTCGCTCATGCTGTTCTCACTTCGTCACTAACTGTTTCATATTATTCGATTATTTGATATAGTTTATGTCGATGATACCTATAATTCGTTTATCAACCGTGAAACTGTGGCCTCTTGGAAAGGTAAAGCGGCAGCGGCAAAGGCTTGAAGGGTTTGCCAGTGATTTTCTCAGACACTTTAGTTATTAACTGGTCAGTGGTCATTTTTTGCTGTTGTCCCTTAAGCTCCCGGTCTCGAACAGAGAGGGTTTCTGATTCAACTTCTTTTTCGCCGACAACAATGATGTAGGGTACCCATTCCTGCTCAGCTTCACGGATTTTCTTCTGCAATGTCGATGCGCTATCGTCAATGTCCACGCGTATGCAGTGCGAAGCAATTTGCCCTGCAAGCTCATCCACCTGATCCATAAACCTGTCAGATATTGGAATAAGCCGCACCTGAGTTGGCGAAAGCCAAAGCGGAAGCATCGGCGCTTTACCAGCCATCTGCTCACGATAAGCCTTTTCTAGCAACGCGTAGATGTCTCTTTCGATGGCGCCGCTTGGGGAACAATGCAGAATCAGCGGGTACTGTTTTTCACCTTTCTCGTCAACGTAGGTTATTTCATAGCGTTTCGCGTTTTCCACGTCAATTTGGTCTGTGCTGAGTGCTGCGGCTTTGTCCTGGTTGTCAACGAAGTTTATGTCCCATTTTAGGATGAAATAGAAGAACCGCTCGTTCCAAACTTCAGCCAGCATGGGTTTGTCAAATTTTTTCGCTAATGCAGCAATGAACTCTTTGTGCTCATCGTAGAAACCCTTGGTGAAGCGCATCGCTACTTCGTAATCGTCTTTTGTTAAGCCTATATTGCTTAACACTTCCATGCTCATGTTAAACCGTATCAAGAACTCTTTCTTCGCCTGCTCAAGGTCAGTGCAGAACGCGTGGCAATCAGGCATCGTAAAAGCTCGCAGACGTTTTAAGCCAACCACTTCACCGCTTTTTTCCCGCCTGAAACTGTAACGTGTTAACTCGTATAGTTTGATAGGCATCTGCTTGTAGCTAAACTGGGCATCATGAGCCATAAGAAACTGTCCAAAGCACGCGGCAAACCGCAAGAAAAGCTCCTTGTCCTCGGACTTCAATACGTATTGACGGGCTGGGAAACGGTTTAAGTAACTTTTGAGGCTTGGGTGGTTAAAGTCATACATGATGGGGGTTTCAACTTCCATGGCGCCGTACTGGTTCATGCGAAGATTGACATACTGTTCAAGCAACGATTTTATCAAGCGACCCTTCGGATACCAGCGGAGGTTGCCAGGGTCACTGCCTGCTTCATAATCTGCGATTTCCAGCCTCTTCATCAATGTGACATGAGGCGGCATCTGTGTGACCGCCCTAGCCTTCTTAATTTCATACTGAGAGAACTTTTGCAGATTAATATGCCCTTTGAACTTGAATTCTTCAATCGGCACTAATGAGCCATCGGGCAGGATAATGTGCCAGAAAGACTGCATCTTGTCCTCGGCTTTTAATGCTGCAGAAACAGGCTCTTCTTCTTTTTTCACTACACCTTCAGCCTTAGCTTCAGCTGCAACTGGTGTAGGTGCATAAGAGCGTGCCTGCTCAGCAAGCGGGTGACCTTTAATTGAGATGGTGAATTGCTTGTTCCAGCCAAATGGAGCGCGGTAGGTTTCGATTCCTTTCTCTTTAGCGTAGGCTTCCATGGCTTTTATAATTTTGAGGGCTTCGCTTGGGCTGCTGAGGTTGCTGCTCAAATGCGCAAAGGGGTAAATTAGGATGCGGTTAGTTTTCTGTTTACCCAGAAAGGCTCGGATGTCATCAATGGCTTTCTGCGCTATCTGATTGTTGTCGCCTTCTTCTATGGCGATGAATAATACTACAACTTCTTCTATTCGGTTTTCTTTTTGCTCCGCTTCCTCAGCAATAGCGATTTCTTTTTGGACTGGTTTGAAAACTATAAAGTTAGAGTGTAACTGGAGTATTCGCATGGCACTTCACTCTTATGGGTGACCGTAACGCCACTTATCAAGCGTTTTATCTTTTTTCGTCTTTTTCTTATATTCTTTATAATGCTCTTTGCAAATGTAAGCACGCTTTTCCCTGCTGCTAACATTTAAAACAGCCTTGACTTTGTCAACCGATATTGAACGGGCAGCTTCTCTGCTGCAGCCTGACACATTGCATTTAACTCCTTTTTCTATGCGTCCCACAGTCAAAGCCTCATCATATTAGTTTACTACGTAAATATACACTATTGCTTAAGTTCCTTTTCATACAAAGAATTGGCTCTCTGATAAATTTCTTCTTTCGTGCCGAAATAAGTTGGGCCAATTCCTTCGATAACCAGCGAAGCTGCAGCTGAACCGACGCAAGCACACCATACTGATTCTTTTTGGCGTAAATATTCGGTTAAGAAGCCGCCTACGAAAACGTCTCCTGCGCCCGTCGGGTCAACTACAACTTGTGAAGGACAAGCTGCAATATTGTATTGCGCTCCCTCGACTGAGAGCACTGAGCCTTTGGCGCCCATGGTGACGATGACGGTTTCAACTCCGAAATCGTGAATGGTCCTTATTGCCAGTTTAAGTTCAGACTGGCCAGTTAACGCGTAGATCTCGTTTTGGGAAGACTTGTAAATGTTGATTAAACCAAATATTCGTTTGTCAACCGAAGCGTTTTCTGTTACGTTTCCTGCTTCGTCGAAGCTTCGAAGTAAACCCTGAGGGTCAAGCGACAGTACATCAGCGTAATGCTTCAGATGCTCAACTACTTCGAATGATACTTCGTTGTCAATGGGCGCAATATGAACCGCTTTAGCATGCAAATTAGCCGGTAAGTCAGCTAAGTTTATTGGCGCTCCTTTACTTTTCAATTTCAAGGTTCTACCAGACAAATCTGCATTATAACTCAGCTCAAAACCTGTGGTCGGCTCATCTGCACGCTTAATTACGCTTGAAAGGTCAATGCCTTCCTGCCTTAGCCACCACAAGTAAGCTTCTGGAAAATTTCCGCCTACTTTGGAGATTATAGCAGTTGTTGCTTGCAAATGTTTAGCGGCAAATGACGTGTAGGCTGCAGAGCCGCCTAAAACAACAAATGGGGCAGTTCTGCTGGGCAATAGAATTGTGTCGATGGAGAGGTGACCAATAACTGCTACATCTACGTTTTGAATCACTGCCCCAGCCCCTTCATGACTAATAGGACACCCAAGAGATATAAATAAAGATTAACAAATTAAGATTGAAGCAGCAGTATAGCTTTCGCCAAATCTCCCTGGCATTCCGCAAGCGCATCTTTTGCTTTCTCTAAACTTTTGCCAGTTTGGTCAGCCACCAGCCTCACATCTTCTTCAGAGAACATTGGCTGCGTAGCCTTAGCGGCTTGGCGTTGGGATGGGGCTTGCTCTGAAACTTGACCGCCGATGACCTGGTACATTTTTTGCCCTTGCACTTCTAGAATTGCCACTTCTGGCTCATCGATAACTATGTCTTTGCCGCTTGTTCTGATTATGACTTGTTGAACGTCGGGTACAGAATCCATGTTCATGCCCATACGTTGCATCAAACGTTTTTGTTCACGAGGATTCATGCGTTTGTGCGTAGACTTCACTTCCACCATGTATTCTACAGTAGAACTTCATAAACTTAACTTTCCCAAGGAGCATTCTTTTGATTTTAGCTTATAAACAATTTAGTAAAACTCTTCCCTACCTGTCAGTTATTCGTAGTTACTTAATCCATTTCAGGATATTCGGTTTTTTTCTTTTTCCTGCTGCTTGTTTTGTTTTGGGATTACCTAAGATTAAGGGTACCATCATCTCATAGTTCTCAGGGACTCCGATCTTCTTAGAACGTCGGGCTTGCTTTTTAGGAGTGAAACGAAACCCATATAGCAGGTTCCAAGCCCAAGCTCATACGCCTTCAAAAACATATTTTCCGCAGCGAGAACACTGTCCAGTAAGTTCATGTTAGCCCATGTTTGGTCTTTTTCTGTGCATATCAGTATGAGCACAGGCGCGTTGTAGCAGATTACATCAGCCTCTGTGGAGTATTGCTTGGCTAAAGGAGGGAACGTTTGCTTGACCAAAGCCTTGGTTTCATCAGAGACGTACTTAATTAATTCTTTATTTTCGATAACTATGAACCTGCAAGGCTCCCTATTCATAGCTGTTGGAGCCCATATGCCCGCTTCCAGAACAGCTTCAACTTGTTCCTTCGAAACAGGCTTATCCGTATAACTTCTAACGCTTCTCCTACCTTTAATGCAAACATCAAGTTCCATGGTCTGTTCTCCCAATATTTAGTAATACACTAAAGTGTATTTATCGCTAACGCTAAAAAGAGCGCTCTCACAACTAAGCGGGTGGCAAATTGGCTGAATCATTCTTCGGGATAAATAACCAACTGTTAGTTTGAGCTTTCCCCTCGCATATTATAGACCTATTGAGAAGCCATAGAAAAGACTAATTCACAATCAATTAAGTTACTTACAAAAACTTGAGAAACTTAGCTTTCCTTGCAGCCATGCCGCACCTTAACTGGCTACGCCTATTTTAAAAGCAGTCATCTCCACGCTTGAAAGCAAAGCCCGCCCGACCGCCAAAACATTCCCTGACTCATCCTTCACGATAACTTCATCTTTGGCGCGAATCTCATCGTCAACTTTGACCACGTGAGTAGCAAAAACGTCCCCGCCATCAGCAATGAATTCAGAAACGCTATTTCTGCACCGTAACGAAACATTTGGCAAAAGGAAGATTTTCAGCCATAAACTTGGCTGCTTTAATGCTCAACGAAAGCAAGCCGTCGGTAGGGCGCAATGTCGCTAATCTTTCGCCGTTTAGGTTAATGAAGCGTATTCTGCCTGTTCGTGGAGAAAACTGTATTTCAATGTTTTCTGGAAAAAGCTTTGCGCCTACGCCTTTTCCAAACTGGTAGTCAGCAATAGCTCTCACTTTGCCAAGTTCGTTCTCCACATTTTCACCATCGATTGGCTTTTTGTTTTCGACAAGTATAAACATAACAAGATAATAAAGACAGTGAAAGGTGAAAGCTTACATTGAGATGTGAAGTCTGCGGACACAAAATTCATGATGAACCAATAACGGCAGTAATTGAAGGAGCCAAACTAACCGTATGCGTTGAATGCTCAAAGCATGGTAAAATAATCCATCAAGAAGAAGTAGCCCTTCCCCAAAAAAACCTCAAAAAAACGCAGGCTCCTGTTACAATGGTGCAAAGAAAACCAGTTGTTGCTAAAGTGGAAATCACTCAAGAACCCGCCGAAGACTATTCAAATAAAATAAGAGCAGCGCGGGAAAAATTAGCACTCACCCATGAGGAACTGGGCAAAAAAATAAACGAGAAAGCCTCAGTTTTAAGAAACCTGGAAGCTGGCAAAATGGCGCCAAACAACCAGCTTGCCGCAAAGCTTGAACACATGTTAAAAATCAAGCTGCTTGTTCCCATATCAGAAGAAAAAGTCTACTCAAATCCCTCAGTCCGCCAACCAAGAATTGACATTGGGAGACCTCATCAAGTTAGATAAGAAAGGCGGGGAGGAGTCCAAAGAACGAAAGCCGTCATAGTTCAGCGTAGGCTGAACCGTGAAGAGTCAAGTTTAGATGAGCTTAAAAGATTAGCAGAATCAGCCGGATATACTGTTGTAGCCACATTAGAACAAACCAGACCGCCCGATTCACGGTATCAAATAGGCGCTGGAAAAGTAGAAGAACTTGCCCAGATGGTGCAGGAAAGTGGTGCTGAAAAAGTAATTTTTGACAACCAACTGAAAACTCGCCAAACATACAATCTAGCAAAAGCAACACATGTAGAAGTCATCGACCGATTCCAGCTCATACTTGAAATCTTCAATAGACGAGCCACAACAACAGAAGCCCAACTCCAGATTCAACTGGCAACTCTGCAAAACGAACTCAAGCACGCCAAGGAAAAAGTAAGATTAGCCAAAGGAAGCGAGCAGCCTGGCTTTATGGGTCTTGGCGCTTATGAAGCAGACGTTTACAGTGACGCCATAAAACGGCAAGTCCAAACAAACCTCAAAAAACTTACAAAAATTAGAGAAAAAAGAGTTCTTCATCGGGAAAGGCGGACGGAGCTTGGCTTCTTGACTATTTCGCTTGCTGGATATACAAAGTCTGGGAAAAGCTCCTTGTTTAATGCTTTAACAGAAGAAGCCGTCCAAGTTGACAAAGCATTATTCACAACTCTTTCAACCACTACGCGGATGATAGAGTTTTCCAACCGTAGGTTTCTTTTAACAGACACTGTTGGTTTCATTGACCGTTTACCTTTATCGTTGATTGAAGCGTTTCATTCTACTCTGGAAGAAACCATCTTTTCAGACCTAATAATACTGATGTTAGACTTAAGTGAGCCAATAGAAACAATTGAGAAGAAAAACAACGTTTGCCAAGAAACAATCGACCGCCTTGGAGCATCAGGCATACCGATCATAACCGCTCTAAACAAGATTGACTTAATCAACGAAGCTGAAACAAACCAAAAACTTGAAGCCCTCAAAGATAAAATTCAGAATCCCATTCTCGTGTCAGCAAAATGCAAAACAAACCTTGATTTACTGAGAAGGGAAATACTGAGAATTCTTGAAAATTACGTTCAAGCGCAGTTTTCGGTTCCGTTAACTAACCGGACCATGCCGTTTATCTCGTGGCTTCACGAAAAAACTGACATCAAGAAAGAAAATTACACCAATGATTCCATTCAAGTTATTTTTGAAGCTACTCCAGAGTTAACTGAGCAAGTTAGAAGAAAAGTGGAAGAATTAAATGGCAAATTCACAACCAACCAAAAAACCAAATGACCCGCCCAAAATTGTGGTCTTAAGATGGGGGCACAGACCACAGCGGGACGTGCGATTAACTACTCATGTCGCTTTAACCGCGCGGGCACTGTGTGCTTCAGGGTTTATACTTTCAGACGTGGAAGACCCAAAGATAGAGGAAACAGTAAGGAAGATAACTAAGAATTGGGGTGGAACGTTCCATTTTGAAATGGGAACCCCAGTGGATAAAGGCTGTTCGCGACTGGAAGGCTAATGGCGGCGTTGTTGTCCATTTAACGGCTTACGGGGAAAACATCCAAACAAGCGATGCCCTAAACAGAATTAAAAATTTAAACAAGGATGTTTTAGTCCTTGTTGGAAGCCAGAAAGTTCCAGGCGAATTCTATTCAAGTGATGTTTCAGATTTTAATGTGTCCATTGGGAATCAACCCCACTCGGAATGTTCTGCGCTTGCAATATTTTTGGACAGGTTTTTTGAGGGTAAAGAGCTATCAAAAGACTTTGAAAAAGCCAAAATAAAGATTATTCCAAGAGAAAGGGGAAAAGAAATAAAAACTGATGACGAATCTTACTTGAAAAAGTAAGAAGAGTTTTATTACACCATGTTCCAATATTAAGCATTAAAGGAACATTAACCTATGTTATCGACTATTGATGATGCAACTTTAATCAAAGTAGCTATGGCGTTAGGTGACGAAGAAGCCGTTAGACTAATTGAATTCCTTAAAGGCTTAGAAGAAATAACGGACGATGAAATCGCGAACAAAACAGGCATCCGCCTAAACTCAGTCCGCAAAATCCTCTACAAACTTTACGATCATTCGCTTGTAAGCCTCAGAAGGACACGGGACCCAAAAACAGGCTGGTTTATTTTTCACTGGAAACTTCAACCAGACCAGTTGGAAGGCTTTATTTTAAGCCAAAAACGCCGAGTTCTTGAAAAGTTGAACGTTAGGTTGGAGTATGAAAAGAACCATGACTTCTTCTATTGCGGTAGCCAAGAATGCAAACGAGTGCCTTTTGAAGAGGCTGTTGAACTAGTTTTCCACTGTTCCACCTGCAGCAAACCACTGGTGCATTTTGCAAACGAAAAAATGATAAGTAAATTATCCGAGAAAGTTGATTTGTTAAGGAAGGAACTCGGTGAGTAAAGAGCTTCCTTCAAGGGAGCAAGCAATCGAGCTTCTACGCAAATACAATTGCCCACCTGAAGTCATTAATCACTGTGAAGAGGTCGCAAAACTTGCTTTAGAAATAGCAAGTAAACTTGAAAAGAAAGGCATAAAAGCTAACTTAAAACTCGTTGAAGCAGGCGCTCTTTTACATGACATTGGACGTTCAAAAAGCCACGCTGTTGACCACGGGGCTGTCGGTGCTAAGATAGCTGAATTAGAAGGTTTACCAGAAGCGGTGGTTAGGATAATTAGGAGGCATGTGGGAGGCGGAATCACGGCTCAGGAAGCGGAGAAGTTTGGTTGGCCAAAAGATGTTTATGCGCCAGTCACTTTGGAGGAGAAAATTGTTTCATACGCCGACAAGCTAATTGACAACTCAAAAAGAGTCCCGATTGACTTGGAGATTAAGCGGCTTCGAGTTGAGCACAGAGATGCTGTAGAAAGAGTTAGAAAGCTCCACGAAGAAATAACCCGTCTACTGGGCGATTAAAATGACTACCTTAACATTGCTAGTTAAAGCTTCTAATGCTGGGCAACTAAAACAGATAGATGACCTGTTGAAATCCGAGTTTGAGAACTTGGATTTAGAGGTAAAAGTTTTAGGCAATCCCGTTAACAAGTGGGTTCAAGTTTCTCTTTCAGGAGAAGACGAAGTCATAGCTACAAGCTATATCAACAAGGAAATAGGCACCTGCCCCATAAACATAAAAAACGTAGACAAATTCTCGGTCTTAAAGGGATATATTTCTAAAATTGACACTGACAATGAAGAATTAAAGGTAGATGTAGGCATTTTTGAGCCAAAGATAATCCAAGCAACCATACCCTTGGCATATTTACAAGCCCAACTTGCAGATGGCAGAAAAGTTGATTTAAAGAAAATCTCAGAGGTCTATGGTTTCCACGCGAATTTACCATTAAGCGTCAAAGCAACTTGCTTAAACGGTGAGGAAGACAAGTTGTTGCAAGCGGAATTATCGACAGCTCAAATCGAAAAAATCCGTTTATGGCAGCAGTCTCTTTTAGACCGGCTAATAGTTTTAGGTGCATCACTTAGCCAGATAGAAACGACGCTTGAACGGACAAGGCTAAACAGGGACATTATTGGCACGGAGGCGTTAGGATTGTTTGAACACGCTTTAACCTGCAAGCTTGGAACTGACGCGGCTGGTTTGATTCCGAAAATCGGCAGGTACATGAGAAATTCAGTGTTTATTGTTTTTAGTCCTAAGAGAGTAAATGGGCTTGTCGGTGAATCGAAATCCTGAGACTTTAGGTTATTGAATTTTTTTCAGCGCATCCTCAAGCTGGTTAAAACTCTTCAAAATCACGTCGGAATGTGCTATAATCCATGGGCTCAAGCACCCCATTTCCGACACCACTATGATTTTCTTGCCTTTATGTTTGGCGTAAAACAGCTCCATACATGCTCCTGCTGAGAGTTTGGGCAAATAAACAACCATGATGTCGCATCTGTCAGCGTCATCTAAATCTCTTTGAATAAAATCAAACGTAGGAACCTTATCCCACCAGCACCTCTCGTCTCCTTTGTAGAGGACTTTTTCTCTATTCCAAGGATCAATAACTTCAAACCCTGCCCTGAGAATGATTTCAGTGATTGTTTTCCGGTAGTCTTGGTTGTTTTCCATGCCCAGAATAGGACCTGATATGAACACTTGCTTTTTCATGCGTGCTAAACCAACCATAGCAAATCAGTCTTCCGTAATTATATTTTTTGTGTGCGCCCTCAGTAAAAATGAAAAAAATAAAAATTTTGCTCCAAGCCCAAAACCATTATTAGTTTATATTCGCATTGACTCAAAATGCACGTTGAGAAGAGTTAAAAATGACTAAACAAACGGGTCAAAAGAAAGCGGTTAGCGAAAAAGTGCTAATCCTTCTTGGAATCATGGGTATCGTTGGGCTGATTCTTCTTGCTTTCGGGGTGTACTCGATATTTGAGATATCCAAACTTCTAGGTCTAACCTTGGTGGTTCTAGGAGTCCTCGTATACGTTATATTTGTACTCATAGAAAAAAAGTTAAAGCTTCTCTAAAATGTTCAGCTTTGATGATAATGGTACTTCTACGGGCTCTACAATTTTCCCTTTTTTTATTTAATTTTTTATAGGTTACTTTAGTGGGGATATTCAAGTAAAAAGCACCCGTTCGGGGGAATCTGCTTCAGCTTGAAGCTTCTGAGCCTTTTTTAATTACGTACATTTCTGAGAAGAACACAGTGAATACAGAAAGGAAGCACATAGCCATTGCAATTGAAAAATAGTTATCAATATTATAAAGACTGGGAACTGAAAAAATCTCAAGAAAAACTATGCCGCTCGCTATGGCGATTATCGTAAACACAACTGCAAGGACAGACAACTTGAGAATTATTGGGTTTTTTATCTGGTAACTATACCAAATAATTGTAAATCCAAGAAAGAGAATTAGCGAACCATTAACAATATGCGCCAAAACCTCTATTCCACCAGCATAGCCCAAGAAATCGAACGGAGCATTTACCGGAATATTTATGAATAAATTATTTGACATGCCCATCCAAAACTGGGCAAACAGCAGAGCTATTTCGATAACAAATAGCTTCCTTAAAACGCCATAATCCATGATAAGAAATTAGTTAAATGTACGTAAAAAGTTTTCCTTCTTTCGCCAAGCACAGACCAATCCAAGCCCTCAAATCTGACCAAACCTCTGAACCATGAATTAAAATCATTTTACACCAATTTTGGGGCAAGGCACGTGCTGGCTTCAAGCATTTATAGCGTATGCTAGATTTTAATGGAAAAAATAAAAGGTGTTGAAGACTAACTTAGTTGGCTTATTTGGTTTCAGCCTTGGGTTTAGCTTCGTATTTATATGTGCTCATGCAAACTTTACAGCGAACAACGTTTTCTTCGGGATAATATAACCCTTCTCCGACTACGTCGTGAACTGCGTTCTTATGAATTTTGAAGATGAATTCAGCATTACAGTTCGGGCATTTTTTCCTAACAATATTGTATCCTCTGACTCCACGCTCAAGCTTAATATCTATTGACATTTTGGGTACCCATCTTTAAAATCATCAATTTTCGTATATATGTTTTAGCCTACGCGCGCTATGTCTTACACCTTCTATTTCTTCTTCAGTTTACCCTTTGGATAGACAACGCGCCCTGAACGTTTTGCTCAAACATCCTAGTTGGAACTAATTCTGATAAAATTCTTGAAGCAGCAAAAATTAAGACAGCCAAACACAACAAAACAAAAATAGATAGTAAGCTTGAAGTATTTTTAGGAGCGAAGAAAGGATGGATACATCTCTTGTTTTTGCAGTAGTTGCTGGAATTATTATAATCGCTTTTGCAGGAGAATTCTTTTTCAGAAAGACAGGCATACCAATCTTTATATTTCTCATCCTCACGGGGATAATACTGGGTCCAATCCTTAACCTGGTTCCCAGAGAACCACTCATTCAAACACTGCCAATTTTCGCAGAACTAACTCTGATAATGGTTCTTTTTCAAGGAGGAATGAGTTTAAAATCAGCTTCAGTTCTCGAAAGCGGAGCCAGAGCCTTTATTCAAACGTTAATCTACGTTTTATCCAGCATCGCGTTAATTGCGGCAATAGGAATTTTCATCCTAAAATGGGGTATACTGCCATCATTCATCTTTGCATCAATTTTAGGGGGAGAAACCGCGCCTGCAGTCATTGTACCTCTCTCCCGTTCGATGAAACTTCGCGAAGCGACAGCAACCTTCCTGATATTAGAGTCAGCGATGAACGCCGTTTTCTGCATTGTGTTTTTCTTCGCTTTCGTCGGAGTCTACAATACAGGAGGAGTTAATTGGCTTGCTGCCCTTTCCAACATATTTACCCAGTTTGCAGGAGGAATAGTTTCAGGGTTACTTTTGAGTCTGGCATGGATCTTCATATTGTATCTGTTTCGAGACCAGAAATTCACTTACATCTTAACTTTGGGGTTTGTCCTAGTTACATATTCCTTAACCACGCAACTTGGGGGAAACGGTATTCTTGCCGTGCTTGTCTTTGGGATAATTCTTGGAAACTATCACCTAGTGAACAGGCTTTTCAAAAAAAAGATGAACATAGATTCTTTCCAAAAGCAGTTCGCATCTTTTCATGAGGAAATTTCATTTCTTCTGGAAACTTTGTTCTTCGTCTTTTTAGGTTTGACTTTCGTGATTAAATCATCTCTTATTGCTAACAACCTCTCAACAGGCATTTTGATTCTTGTCACGCTTCTGGCAACCAGGTTTGTAGCCACAAAGGTCTCAACGTTCAAATCAGAACTAAGCCGTGAAAGAAGGACCATCACAATGATGTGTGCTCAAGGCTTAACCCCTGCCACACTCGCCGTCCTCGCTGTGAGCCTTCAATTGCCATTAGCAAACACTTTCCTAAACATCGTAATCTACGTGATCATTCTCACTAACATAGTAACAACAGTCGGTTCATTCCTGAAAATGAGGCAATAGACGAAGAATTCAAATAACTTGGAAAACAAATAGAGCTTAGACAATGCACGCGCTAAAAGATCTGCATCAAACAAGAGTCTTGTCTGGATGGAACAAAAGTGAAAGATGGGATCTCTGCCATTATCTGCAAGCTTGTAACCTTCATTATAACGATTTTCGTAATTCCTATTTTTAGGTCCATCAATTCGCGCTAATTACATAAGAAATGTGATCTTGGTCACCCGTCGAATTGGCTTTCGACAATGCTTCAATCTTTCTTTGGTTTGACAACGTTCTTTAATTCTTCACTAGAATTACTTAAGGTGACCACATGCATGACCGCCTTTACTACAGAGACTGGCACAAGAACCACTACATGACTTAACATAGGTTTCTTAAATTCAAGCTCTTCCGCTGCTTCACTAGTTAGCTTCACATGAAGATCCGTGATCTTCCAAGTCTTGGGGTCGAATTCGGCGCCTTCCACTTCTCCTAAATTGAAAGCATTTGTGGTGATAACCTGTTTACCAGTTAATTCGCTAACACTTGTCAAATAAGTCACCAAGTAAAATTATTAATTGTTTTAATATAAAGTTTTGCTGCGTTCTGCTGAGTTGAATAAATGAGCTTAGACGTTTTTTTTAGATGCTTGTTTCTACTTAAAATAAGATCTAAGATGCTCAATTGCGCGCACGTAACTGACAGACAGTGAGACAGACAGACACAGACAGACATTAGGCACGCGTGCGCGTGCGTGTGAGCACATGCGTACGTAGTCGTAGGTGTACGTTCACGAGAGAGAGAAAGATTAAATTTTAATCCAACTAAGTAAGCTTGAAACAGAAAAGAGAACCACACCTAAAACTATATTGCACGAGAAAGTTAAAGAAACTCAAAACATGCATTTGCTTTGAAATTCAAAAACGTTATTAGTTTTGTTGAATATTCTTCTTCAGAGCCTGGGGAGTTATTGTGGGCGATCAAAACGGTTGTCCAGAATGTAAACAATATGAGCGAAAAGAAGCTCTGAGCATTTTTAGGGAATTATGGCTTACAGGAAATTCCCCTTTACACCGAATGTATTCTTCTTGGGACGAGCTTGAAAGAAACATTGACGTAAAATCAGATACGGCAACCACCATGAAGAAACATAAGATTGGGTTATGCCCCTATTGTGGTGCTAAGCAAGCCATAACCAAGCCGTTAGACGGAATTTTTCCATACCTCAATTGTGAATCATGTAAACATCCTTTTTTCGTTCAGAGCAATTTGTTTGTCAGGAAACTCACAGAAGAAGAGGAAAGAGAAATTCCTGAAGCATGGATTCAAATAGTTGAAGATTTAGTCAAAAAGAAAGTTGCAGTGGTCTTAAGATTCGAATAGCCCAAGGAATGGGTGCAGTTTGCAAAACTGTCAGAAGGAAAAATGCACACGCTCGTGCACTCCTTTCTTAAAATAACTAATCCTCATCGGGACTTACGTTACGAGCAGTAGCGTATACTCGATTCCGACTATACTAGTAAAATGTTTGAAAACCCCTTAAAACAATTAACCAATGTATATTCACCAGTGACTACACTAAATATCGGTAATTTGGAAGGGAAAAAATGAAAAGTGGGCCGAGCCGGACTTGAACCCAAACCAGAGTGTGTGAAAACTCAAATCCGCATCAAAAAATTGCTTCCTATATGTAAAATTAAGCAAACTGATACTGTTAATTTCACATTAAAGACAACATTTTTCTAAAATCTTTCGGAGTTTTTACACAGTCTGAAACGGGTTCAAGCCGTAATAATTCCGATCGAGAGTTTAATATCAGCAAGCAAACGATGTTTACTGGCGTTTCGACAATCTTGCATTCAAAATATTAGTTGCTTCTTTGTTCACTTTCTCAGCCAGTTCTTCTTCTTTTAAATCGTAAACATGAAGCGAATCGGGGTTACTTTTTTCTGATTTACTTTGCTCGATTGATTTGCAGTAAAGCTTGTTAAGCCTAAGGTACCTATCAAAAACTAAGTCCATAGCGTTAAATGGAAGGGCTATTGTTTTTAGTTTTTCTGTTTCCTCTCCATTGATTACTCCATTTTCTTCTTCGAACGTTTCAGCATAGATCACAGAAGAATCTGACCAAGCAAGAATGGGCTTTTCCTGCATGAAGGCAAACTCGACTTCTCTAGAAGTTCCAGTGTCCCAGATTAATCCCGTATAAGCCACAATAATGTCGGATTTACCCACGTATTCAAGGCAGGTTTTTCTAATTACTCCGTTTTTGCCAAATAAGGGGGCTTCTTTATTATTCTTAATTTCTTCCTTAACTAGCTGCACGGGGTTGTAAACGATCCAGTCATAGTCTTTCTCAAGTATTCCGATTGTCTTAAAATCAAAATGCCTCAAGCTAGCCACAAAACATCTCGGACCCGCCCAGTACATAGTTCTTTGCTTCAAGTATGTTCTTCCCACATGAAAATGAATGGTTCCTGTAATGTGCTTTTTCACTTTCATTTTAAGAGATTTTCCGAAGAAGGTATAGTGCAAAACTCTTTAAATATTTACCTAACAAAAGCTGTAAACTAATCATATTCTTATTCTTACCAATTAAGATTTACAGGGCTGAGCTGTAAGTTAGTATTTTCGAAAGCTGATTTAACAATGTTTTGGGGTCAATTGAGAAAAATCTCTTTTCCTTGAATGGTATTCGAGATCATTTTTCCGATTCCCAGTGTGCTATAAACTTAATTTCAAAAACAGAAAAGAAAGTAGAAGATCGAGTAGTTTTGGGTCTTTCAGCCTATTGAGTTTTTCTTGCGTCAGTTTTTTCGATAGGCAATCGTTTATAAGGATGTGAATCGGGAGGAATTGAAAATATTTCTTTAACTTCGTCGATGATTTTCTTGTACGGAACTGAACCAAACGAAGCATTGGTAAAAACATGCAGAATCCAACGGCGTTCTCTTCTTCTTTCGCTAATATATTTGGCTAAATCGGATACTTGGCTTAAAGGTATTGGTTCATTTTCTCCTTTAATCTTCACAGCGACATCGGCTTCTACAAACTTGAGTGGTGGCGGAATATCGATGATTAGATCTATTTCTTCAGAATGCTGCCTGTATTTTGCTAGCTTGCGCCTGATGTCTTCCTCAAATTTGAGGATTCCCACTGGCTTATCTTCTAATTTCCCCACAAAAGATTTGACTTCGTCCTTATTTGGTAGATTAATCAAATTTAGCCAACTGAAGTCTAGTTCAAAAACTCTGTTGTAGGGTCTCCGTTCTTCAATGCGTTGCGCTACACCTCGGGTATAGTCGTCCCCCTCTTTCAACATGGCCAATAGAGTTGAATCTGTTTGTCTAAGGATAATATTTTCGGGCACGTGGAAATCCCTGTTAAGCCTATATGCTGAACGCAAAACTGCTCCTAGCGCCCAGCGATTTACTGGGTGATGGTAAACAATTGCGTACATGAGGTCTCTAGAAGTTAGTAAGTTCTCGAAGTGCGGTATTCCAATTTCGTCCAAAACCAAATCTAAAGCTCCATCTTTGGTTTTTAATAAGCTCAGGTTTTCGATAATCGATGAAGCATCGACTCCTCCCTTCAATCCAACAAAATATGCGTCCCTATTTAGAAAATCTAGCCGATCCATATCAATCGGTGAAGAAATAAGTTTTCTGATGAAAAGATAGGTTTCGTTTGGATCGCAATAATTCGTGAATTCTTCGTCACTTGTAATATAGTTTGCAAAATCTTTCAGTGAAAATCCAATCTCTTTTTTAAGCCCCTCAAGTGTTTGCTTGAGGGATTTAGCATCCTTTGAAGCAAACTCTTTATCAATGTCTTCGTATGCTCCTAGCACTACGTCTTTGCCAATATCCTCGTTTCTTCTTTTTTCCCCAGTCGTCCATTCAAGAAAAGGCTCCACGAAGTGGCTGAAAGGACCGTGCCCCACATCATGGATAAGAGCGCAAATTTCTGCAAAAGATTTCAATTTTTTTCCATTCATGCATGTATTTATTGAATGTTTCTTTGTCAGGCCACGCGTTTTGGTCAATCTGAAATCTATTCATCACCTTATCTACCAAATTAGTGACGCCAATACTATGTTCAAGTCGAGTATGGTTTGCTGATCGGTAAACCATGTTTACCAACGAAAGCTGTGTAACCCTGGCTAGCCTCTGCATTTCGCTGGTATCTAAAACCTTAATTATCTCTGCTGGTGCTTCAAAGAATCCCCAAACAGGATCATAGAAAAAGTCTCTATTCTTTCTTGTTTCCATCAAATTTTCTCCTTTATTCCCGCATCGCTATACACTTTTTTAATAAAAGAGTCGATGGGCAAAAATGGGTTCCCATCGATTCTGCCTTCAAGTTTCCAGTTTCCTCCCTTAGCTTTGGTGATGCGAATTTCTGTCTCCATTTCGCCAGGTAAAACTTGGCAATCTGCAATTTCTCCAATCATCTTGCAGAGCTGAAATCTCTTCTCATCTACTTCTTCGCCTAACTCGGTAACTATAGCTAATTTTGGTCGAATTCCACTAATTAACAAGCCCAGACCTTTTAATCCTAAATGGTATGGTAAAAACTCCTTATCATCTTTCTCTATCGTTCCTATATGCGCAATGAGAAGATTTGCTTTGAAAAACTCGCTGTAAAGTCCAGGATTCCACGCGGTATCACCTGTAATGGCTAATCTGAAAGGTTCAATACATCCAGGATGCCGAAGCTCGAACATCAATCCTACTGGAGAGTTGCCAAAAATTTCATTATGGATTGCATGAGTAACATGAATTGATACCTGCTTACTCCAATTCGGTAGTCTTAGCAATTGTCCAGGCCTCATCTGAATGGGGTTAAGGTATCCATCTTCTGTTCCTGTTTTCAACAATTTGTCATATTTTGCCAGAGTTCCTTGACTTGCCAAAAAGTCAATCTTTTTCCGCCTTTTTCCCTGTTTTTTTTCGTGGTACAACTCAAAAAGAAGTGATAGTAGTCCTTCAACGTCTCTAGGATGATCAAGGTGATCATGAGTCACAATAATTACATCAATGTCATTTGGAGTCAGTCTCCTTTCGTAGAATTTGGTCAAAAAATTTAGACCAGGATCAATACAAAAGCACTTATTTTGCCAAAGTAAGACGTATCCGCCTCCGCTTGCTACCTGTCTATAACCAGGCAGCGGCGGAAAAATCGGGGTAGCAGAGTTCCATAGCTTTGATACTATGAAAATATTTCGAAAATTGTCTTGACCAACAACCCTTGGCTGTCTTAGCCTCTCTTGAAGAAGGTCTTCTCTTTTTTGCGTCTCTTTTCTTATTTCTTTAAGGATAGCGGATTGCTGGGTCATTCTAAGAATTACTCCTTGGCCGTGTTCCTCTCTCAGCACTGCTTCTCCTGCGTCGCTAAGACTGTAAAAACCATTTTCGTCTCTTTTTACCAGACACCTTGCCCTCAATGACTCTAAAGCCCCTATATAGCGTCCAGATTCCTCTTTGAGCCCAGAAAAACTGCCATTTTGGTTTTTAACCTTCTCCAAGAGAACTTTCCAGCGGCTTGGCAGTAATTCTATTCCAGTCATATGTTAATAGTCTAATGTTTCAATCAGGTTAAAAAATTTTTGTAGAATAATTTGTGAATCAGAAATAGGAATCGATTAAAAGCGTAACTAAAAATAGTCTAGCAATCAGGCATGAGCAAAAAACAAAATAATTTTGTTAGTCGGAAGTTAAATTAAACAGATCGAGCCGAACTTGAACCCAAATCAGACCGTGTAAAAACTAGGAATTAGAAACGAAGTGAATTTAACTTCAACTCTCGTCTAGCATCTGGTCGTTACTTGCCTTGACTTTCTTACGCCTTCACCAAAGCCATTAGCGTTCCAACTCCAACAATATTGATGGCCCTTCTCATGTTGTAGGCAAGCATCGTAAATCCGACTTCTCCTTTTACCTTCCTAAGACCCTTCAAAAGCAAATAACCCTGATTGAAAGCCCGCTTAATGGTACCAAACGGATGCTCCGCCAACTCTCGTCTCAACCTCAACTTTTCTTTCCCCTCAGAAGTCCCAAACCGTGACCTGAGCCGTTCAACAGCATCCTCGAACTCCCCCCTAAAAATAATCCTACCACGCTTATTCCTTGTACACTTACTCCTGAAACCACACCTCACCTGCAGGACAAACATAAACGTCCCTGACCGAGTCAGTTACCTCTGGGATTGCTTCTTAGACTATGATGCGATTTTCTTTTTTATTTTTTGTACTTGCTGAGTGGCTTAGGGTAGGGTTCAATGCTGCCTTTGGTTTCTTGCTAGTTTAGTCTATTCAAGCAAAATGTATCTTAATCACTATTTACTTCCTCCGACGTAATTTTATGCAAAATATTTACAATTTCTTGGCCAATTTCTTGTGTGCGAATTTTGCTTGCAATAGCACCAGCTTTCTCTGGTTTGTAAGAACCTATTTGTAATTCGCGGAAAAGATTTTTTAGGACTTTCTTTTTATCTCGTTTGTTTTGGTTAGAAATTTAGAAATTTAATGGCTTACTCAATCTATTTCTTGACGGGTTAGAAATTGAGGAAAAAAAGAAATTTATGACAACATACTCCTACTCTACGGTCAAACTTCTTACTCTTATCAGAATGATCAAACAAATATTAACTGCCCAGGATGCTTAACCTAAATGCCTTATATTCCTCAAAAGGCATTAAATCACTACAAGAATCAACAATTGAAATTAGTGAACTTCGCGCCTTGAACGAACCAGTAATTTGGTCATTTCCCTTGATATTTTTGGCTATCTCCAATATTTCATTATCTGAAAAAACGGGCAACAATTTTTCTATTATTTTTGCCATAGTTCCTGCATAATCAAAGTTAAAGCTACTAGTGAATTCGATTATTAGGAATTTCCTTAAACTTTCTTTCCCTTTAATCCATTTTTTTAATTCCTTGAACTCAAAACATTTATTGACTAACGTCATAAGCTTTTCTTTAGCGAATTTTTGACTAAATCGCTTTTTCGAAAATTCTTCTAAGAATAGCTTTGCTTTTTCAATTTTCCTTTCGGGAACTTCTTCGTTTAGAATTAATGTGCTTAAATTTTCATTAAGCGTATCATCAGACATGATTTCATCGAAAGAAGAAAAAGAAATATCATCCAGTATCTCACAAATTTTTGCATTTTCTTCTGTTTTCTTATCTGTTATTTCAGCATTAATTGTAACAGTTATAGGAGGAGAAACGGAAGCTCCGAGAGACACTTTAGGAGGCACATTTACAAAAATAAAATCTCCAGTGACATGATAATAAAACGTGGGGTTTTGTTGTAATCCAGTTTGCAAAGACCATTCACGCATTTTCAAAGAAATATATTTGTTTGCGTCAGGAACAGTTATAATATTGTCTTTATTGTCATCAGCAGCACCTTTAAGCGCTTCTAATAGGAAATATGAAAAAGCGCCATGGTTCTTTTCTTCATAATCATAAGAAACCTGATCCATCTTGCAAGAGCTAAGGATGGCAAATCCTTCAGATTCCTGAGATAATTCCTCTTGAAATGATCTTGACATAGGTTGTGATGCAGATCTGCCAAGTTTTGCTCCCGCATGACATGCATCTATTACAAGTAACTTCTTTTTTGCTGGTGATTTTGATAGAGTATCTTTTATCCATTTGAGGGTAATGGCAGTGTCGGAAAGTACATCAATTCTTGCGTCTCCAGGCAAAAGATAATTTGCGCCTTCTTGCTCAAATCCGTGACCAGCAAAATAAACTAAGATAGTGTCATTTTCTTCAGAGTTGTTTGCAAGAAGCTTAATCATTGCTAAAATATTGCTTCTGTTTGGAAGAGACTTATCGTCTGCATTTCCAGAATAAAGCGTTACAGTAGAAAAATTACCTCTGTGTTCATCGGACAAGATAGTATCTAGCTCTCTCACGTCGTTAACGCAAAAATTCAAATTTCCAATAGAGGCATCTAAATAGTAATGATTTATGCCTATCAGGATAGCCCTTTTTTCCCCAACATCTTGTCCTACGCTTGCCAATATATTCACAGACAATATTACTTACTTTTTTTATCTTATATAATATTCGAAAATTATCTAGATTGAGGAATCAAGAGAAAAGACCATATTTATTACAAACTTATTCTCCTTGCTGCGCTCGGGTGCGAATGGAAATGACAACCAAGGGTAATGTTGTGTTGTATTTAGACAAGGAATTGGTTGAAAAGTCGAAAGAATTAGGGTTCAATTTAAGTAAAACGTTTGAAAACCACTTAAAACAGTTAACCATTGGATATTCGCCAATGACTACACAAAATATCGGTAATTTGGAAATAAAACATACTGAAAAGTGGGCCGAGCCGGACTTGAACCGGCGACCTTTGGCTCGTAAAGCCAACGTCCTAACCAAGCTAGACGACCGGCCCGCACATTTTGGTATTCTGAAGCTTGATTTAAGTTGTTTGGATTAAGGAACTGTATTTGGTTGATATTAGAATTTTGTTCCTTCCTTGCTTGGGTTTAGTGCTTAATTTATATATTTAGGCGACCTAATTTTTAGTAGGTGAATTAATTTTGGTTTCTGAAAAGCTTTTAGAGTTTTTAAACAAAGCCATAGCTCGTGAACTTCAAGTAAGCATTCAGTACATGTGGCAACACGTCCAGGTAACAGGCATGGATGGCGCCGTCGTAGAAGACATTTTCCGCAAGACCGCCATCGCGGAAATGAAACATGCTGAGTGCCTCGCAGAGCGCCTAGACTACCTCAACGGCATATCCACAACTAAACCTGACCCGATTTTCGTCGGAGGCAGCCTCATCGAAATGCTCACACAAGACGAGCGAGACGAAGAAGAAGCCATCAACCTCTACAAGCAGGCAATTCAGGTTGCGGCGGAAGAAGGCGACTACACTACAAGGCGAATGCTGGAAGAAATTTTGGCTGAAGAAGAAAACCACATTAACACGTTTGGCAAACTCCTCGTCGATATGACTGAGCCGTTCACCCAGCCGGAAATATCCAAAATTGAATAAATAAAAAAGAAAAAGCTACGCTTACATGGCTTCGTAAGAATCATCTATGATTATACATCGCTGACGCGCCCATCACTTTGCATTCTTTCTTAAACAACTGCGTGCAATTCGAGGCTTCATCGTTTCGCCAATTCTGAAGTCAAAGTATACTATGCGAGCTCATACGCTTTATAGCAGTATACATATATCAATGTAGGAATATGTGTTTTCTTCTATGGCTGCCAAGTTTGGACAACCCTGTGTCTTTAAGATGCCCTGTTTGCGGAATCCAAATAGACGCAGATCTGGCAACAAAAATCGAAGTAGCAAGCGACAGCTTCGGAGGCAAAAAATACTGCTTCTGCAGCGAAAACTGCCGACATCACTTCCAAGAAGACCCCCGAATTGCCTACTTCTCCATGGAAATAGGCATATCCAGCAAAATGCCAACATACAGCGGCGGCTTAGGCATCTTAGCAGGTGACATAGTGAAATCCAGTGCAGACTTGCGCCTCCAGATGGTTGCCATCACACTCGCAAGCAGGAAAGGCTACTTCAGGCAAAAATTAACCGAGCAAGGGGACCAACTTGAGTTTCCTGACGAATGGGACCCAGCCAAAACCTTAACCCGCATGCCCAACATTGTCACCGTAAACATCGAAGGGCGCCAAGTCAAAGTGCAAGCTTGGCTCTATGAGTACCAGAGCATCACTGGAGGTATGGTGCCAATTCTCTTTCTAGACACTGACATGGAAGAAAACGTCGCCGAAGACAGAAGGATCACAGATTCATTGTACGGTGGCGACAAAATCTACAGACTTAAACAAGAGATCGTTCTCGGCATAGGCGGCACCAAACTCCTAAAAAGCCTGCCCTTCAAAATCAGAAAGTACCACATGAATGAAGGCCACTCCAGTCTTCTAACACTTGAACTGCTGAAAGAGAACAATATGGACGCAGAAAAAGTTCAAAACCTCTGCGTTTTTACTACACACAGTCCAGTGGAAGCAGCATTCGACCAATTCTCATATGACCTTGTCCAACATGTGCTAGGCAAAGATTACTTGCTGGCTGACATGAAGCGATATGCAGGAGAAGAAAACCTGAACATGGCTTTTCTTGCACTAAACTTGAGTAAATACATCAACGGCGTCTCATTGGCGCATGTGGATTACTCCAGAAAGCTGTTTCCAGGCCGCTATATCCGTGCCGTCACCAACGGGGTCCACTCCTACACGTGGACGAGTCTATATTTCAGACAACTCTTCGACAAATTCATTCCAGGCTGGGCTAACGAGCCCATATTGCTTGCAAAAGCCAGCGAAATCCCCAACGCAGAAGTTTGGGATGCTCACACCAAAACAAAAACAGATTTACTAACTTTGGTTGAAAAAACCAACGGTGTAAAACTGGATTCGCAAGCCCTGACAATAGGCTTCGCTAGAAGAGCCACAGGATACAAACGTGCAACCCTGATCTTCTCCGACCTGCACAGGCTAACAGATATCAATCGGAAAGAAAAAATTCAAATGATATTCGCCGGCAAAGCACACCCAAACGACACTGACGGCAAGAGACTCATAAGGCAAATCCACGACTATGCAAATACATTGAAAGATCAAATTAGCATAGTTTACCTAGAAAACTACAACATGGACACCGCAGCCAAACTCACTTCAGGCGTTGACGTCTGGCTCAACACTCCCCTGCCGCCCTTTGAGGCCTCCGGAACCAGCGGCATGAAAGCCGCCCACAATGGCGTCGTCAACTTCAGTGTCCTAGACGGTTGGTGGATGGAAGGCTGTATCGAAGGTGTGACCGGCTGGGCAATAGGCCCTCACCCAAGAGAGCTATTTATCGAAAGAGAAAGAAGAGAACTGGAACTCCAAGATCTCTACAGCAAACTCGAATACCTAATCCTTCCAACATTCTACAGGCAAAAAGACGCTTGGATAACCCTGATGAAAAACTCCATCGCAAAAATAGCCTACTACTTCCAGACGCAATGGGTTGTGCGAAGATACATCACAGAAGCCTACCTCATCTAAACCCAACACCAATCAGGTTACTTACAATCTAAAGGATCGAATGAAAAACAAAAAGAAAACGAAGAAAAATGGCTTTACATGTTGACTTTAATTATTTGCTGTCGACGAGATGGGCTGTACCGTCTGGACAAAAAACTTTCTCGCCTAAAGAAACCTGGGCAAAACGACGTTTACACTCAGAAAGCTGCCTTTCGCATCCGTCACAATCACGGGATAACATCTATGCACCTCACTATGACACGTGTCATAGGCTGCTTATACGCTTTTCCACACACAAAAACCAAACCGCATGCTCTGCGTTGCCACTCAGGCAATAAGGTTAATAGCATGTTTTCACGCAGCGTTGATGACTAAAAGTTTTTAGGTTAAAGAACCCCAGAACTTCAAAAACTAAAAACAAGAAAAGAAAATTGAAAACTGGGTTATCGCAGTTTCATTAGCACCATTTCTGCTGCTAGAACCATTGGCTCCCAAGTTTCGCATAGCGGCGGTGCATACGCGGTGTCTGCTTTGGCTAGTTCGCGTACGGTCATACTTTTCTGGATGACAAAGCTGAGGCAGTTTATGCGTTGGGTAACTTCTTCTCCACCTACTACTTGACCACCCACGATGCGTTGGGATTCTTTCTCGACTACGAGTTTGATTTTGATGGGTTTGGCGCCTGGGAAGTAATCTGCCTTGGTCTTGCTGGTTATGGCTCCAGTAACGACTTCGATGCGGTTGCGCGCGGCAGCTGCTTCAGTTAATCCAGTGTTACCTGCCTCAATCTCAAACAACTTTGTAACAGCCGAAGCCAAAACGCCTGTGAACTGCGAGTAATCGCCTCCAGCGTTTGCTCCTGCAACTTTGCCTTGTCTAACCGCGATAGTGCCAAGTTGAGCGCACATGGGTCGATGAGTGATGATGTTTGGTGCTTCTGCGCAATCGCCAACGGCGTAAACGTCTCTCACGTCTGTTTCCATTCTTGCGTTTGTCTTTATAGCGCGTGTCTCACCCAACGGTATGCCAGCGTCAACTGCAAGTTTCGTGTTTGCTCGCACGCCAAAAGCACTAATGAACAAGTCAGCCTCGATTTTTTCTCCGCCAGCCATGATCGCGGTAACTTTGTCGTCTCCGAGGAATTCTTCAACGCCTTTGCTGATTAGTATGTGCATGCCCTTCTCCTCCAGATGCTCTTGGACAAGTTTCGCCATGTCTGCGTCAAGCAACTGCGGTAGAATTTGCGGCAACATTTCCACTACTGTAACTTTCAAACCTTTCTCTATCAAGCCGACGCCCACTTCCAACCCGATTAAGCCAGCACCCATAATAACAGCTGATTTCGCACCAGTTTTAACTGCAGCATCAATCTTCTCGCCGTCTTCTATACCGCGGAGGCTTAGGACTCCAGGTTTTTCTCGGCCCTTAATCGGAGGTGTAAAAGAGTCAGCGCCCGTTGCAATCACCAAGCTGTCGTATGGCAGCACTTCGGTGGCTCCTGCCTTGTCAACAACTGTGACAGTTTTTTCTTTCGTGTTAATTGCAGTGGCTTTTGTTTCGTTGCGCAAATTCAACTTTAACATTTGGAAATAAGCAGGTGGATAAACAATCAAATCGTGAAAACTTTGGATTTGCCCGCCAATAACAAAGGGTAAGCCGCATCGTGAGTAGCCAGCAGTTTTCTCCTGTGTAATCAACGTGATTTCGGCTGTTCGGTCTTTTTTGCGTGCAGCAGAGGCTGCTTCAACGCCTGCCGCGTTAGCCCCAATAACAATAATGCGCCTAGCCATCCAACTCTGCCTTCTGCCTATTTGGATTGGGCTTGAGCCTTATGCCACTCAACAGCTTTGTTAAAGTCCATAAGGTTAGCGAGTTCAGCCTGTAAGTTTGAGGGTTTAACAACGATTAACCAGCCTTTCACATACGGATCCTCGTTTAATGTTTCAGGTTTCGATTGGGCTTCATTGTTTACTTCCTCTATTGTCCCGCTTACGGCTGCAACCAAGTCTGAAACTGCTTTAACAGACTCCAATGTTCCATACGGCTCGCCTTGCTTCACCATTGTTCCAACACCGGGCAGTTCAGCGTAAACGATTTCTCTTAGCGACTTCTGCGCGTAGTCAGTTATTCCCATGCGAACTTTGTCTCCTTCAATTTTTATCCATTCAAAATCTTTAGAATAATAGAGGCCTTCCGGCACTTCATATGCTTCAACTTTAACCATGCACTTCAACCTTCTTGAATACTGATAAGTATCCAGTTTAGCTTTCAAGCTTAAAAAAGCTTTCACAAAAGCGAAAGAGGAGTTTAGCGTTCTCGTTTGCCAGCTATCCACTCTTCCGTCCATTGCATAGCCTGCGAGTCAGGTACCTGAATCGGCGGATGCTTAAACGCGTAAGACGGCATGCTTAACAGGGCGCCCGCTATTTTGCGGTCCAACGCTATTTTTGCTGCACGAATCAAATCAATAACTACACCTGCGCTGTTTGGGGAATCTTCCACCTCAAGTTTAACGCTGATGTTTATGGGGCGGTCGCCGAACTTGCGTCCTTTGAGTGAGATGTAGCAGATTTTCTTGTTCTTCAAAAAAGGCACGTAATCTGAGGGTCCAATCCTTGTCGGCAAAGAGTACGGAACAAGGCTTGTGACGGCTTCGGTTTTGCTGATGCGTTTTGAGGTGAGGCGGTTTTCAACGGTCATGTTCTGGAAGTCTGTGTCGCCGCCAAGATTCAGCTGGTAAGTTTCGTCAACGATGACGCCTCGGTCAAGGCATAAGCGAACAAGGTTACGGTGCAAGATTGTGGCGCCTACTTGGCTCTTTATGTCATCGCCCAAAACGGGTAAGCCTGCTTTCTCGAATTTTTTTGGCCACTCTTTTGTTTGATCCGAGCCGATGAATTCAGGCATGCAGTTTACAAAGGCGCATCCAGCGTCGATTGCACATTGTGCATAAAATCTGACAGCATCGTGGCTGCCGACGGGTAGATAGTTAACGAGAACTTGAGTTTTTGTTTCCTTTAAGGTTTTGACGACGCTTGCCTTGTCTGTTTTGCTGTCGTCGTAAACGTTAAAGGTTTCCAGCATATGTGGCGCTACGCCGTCCAAGATTGGTGCTGGAGAAACTTTCACTCCTAGATTTGGCACGTCAGCGAATTTTACGCAGCAGTTCGGCTTGGTAAAAATGGCTTCAGAGAGGTCTTTGCCAATCTTATCCTTGTTAACTTCAAAAGCCGCAACAAACCGTATATCCCTAATGTGGTAACCTCCATAGTTTACATGCATTAGCCCAGGTACAGTGGTGTTTTCTTTAGCGTCTTTATAGTATTGTGTCCCCTGAATCAGGGCTGACGCGCTGTTGCCAACGCCAACAAGTGCTACACGTATTTCAGGCATGAAACGGTAACCATCCAAGATTATATTGTTAGAGAAGGCTTAATGTTCGCCTACTCTATAACTTTTTCTCAATTTTTAGATAGAACACAATCTTATGGCAAGATTAAAAGGGAACCGCCAACACACTAGCTAACCAGTCGAAGTGAAAGGTCAATGAGCAAAACTGAAGTTGCCGTTACATATTCTCCATTCAAAGAAATTGTTATAATGGAAAAAACTTTTTTTAGCACGCCTGAAGACATGGCAAGATTTACCTCTGTGATTGCAGGCGGCAAACTAGCTGGGTTATACTGGGTTGAGGGTGTTGTCTTCTTGTATTTTCCGCTGCCTGCTTCAACAGCCGTAGTGGCTAAAGAGCTGGTTGAGAACGGCAAAGTTTACTGGACCTTCGTTGGTTACGCGTTGATGCCAAAATATGCGCAGATTATTGAAACTAAAGAAAAAATGATTGTGCCAGTAGTTGACATATCATCTGATCCTATTCTCAGAAAAGTTGCCCAATGGCTAAAAGAACAAAAACAATAAGCCTGCCTCGAAGGCTGCTTTTTGCGGGAAATAGTATTCAAGGGCACAGTTTTTTCGGGTAACGGTGAAGGACGCAAAGTTTATTGATTTACCATGGGTTAAACGGCAAATACAAGAAAAGCTTAGTTTTACTCCTTACTCTGGAACATTAAACATTCGCCTTACAAAAGAGAGCATAAAGCAAAAAAAACTGCTTGAAAACGCTAAACAGCTAGAGATTTACCCCGCAAAAGGTTACTGCACTGGCAAACTAATCAAAGCACACATTAGACAGCTTGGAGTGTGCAATTATTATTCCACAGATTCCCAATTATCCGAGTGACGTTTTAGAGGTTATTGCTCCTTGGTATTTACGTGAGCGCCTCAAAATAACAGACGGCAGCGAAGTAACTGTTACCCTTTAACTGCAGGGTTGCATGTTGTTTTCTTAATTTGTGCAATGTATTCTTCTGCGCAATTGTTTTTCATCAAGTATGCACCGTAGGTTACAAGGGCTTTCATGGCTCGCGCAGCATCCTCAGGCGAAGTAAAAGAAGGCACGCAGAGTCTGTCAAACCTTGAACGTGTGTAGAGTGCCATTTCTGTTTCGCCAATGTCGCACATCACTATGGGCTTGGTATATTTGGATGCAATTTTCACGATGCCGTCAATGTATTTCTCTTTTAATCCTGGCATGTGATGCAGCCCAAGCAGAATTATGCCATTGATTTGCGTGTCTTGAAACATTAATTCAGCGGAAATCTCGAACATGTCATCAGTCACTGAACCAGTAAGGTCAACCGGGTTTGACGTAGCAGCAATCTTCAAAATGACATTTTTGTCTTTGAGTTCTTGGAATTTCTGAAGTGTCGCATCATCAAAGCGGTCTACCGTTAAACCTAAAAGTTCACATTCATCAACCGTCATAACGCCAGGTCCACCCGCATCAGTAAGTATGCCAACATTTTTACCCAAAGCCGGCGGCTGCATAGCTAATGCTTTTCCAAGATCAAAAAATTCCTCCATATCCCTTGCCCTTATGACTCCGCCCTGCTCAAAGGCAGCATCATAAATTTTATCTGACCCTGCAATGGCGCCTGTGTGTGAAGCAGCGGCTCTTGCACCCGCAGCGCTTTTGCCAGATTTTATGACCACTACTGGTTTTTTGAGTGTAACTTTCTTGACTACTTCTAGGAATTCTCTTCCATCTATGATATCTTCTATGTAGACGAGCGCGACTTTGGTTTCTTTATCATGAAGCAAGTAATGAAGTATGTCTGTTTCGTTTACGTCACATTTATTGCCGAAACTTACGAATTTGCTAACGCCCATCTGCCGACCAGTCAAATAGTCTAAGGCTGCAGAGCCGAAAGCTCCACTCTGAGTAATCATCGCTATGCTGCCCGGCATTGGCCTTGGCGTTGCCACAACTTCCTCTCCGGTTGTGAGAATTTTTGTTTCTGGAAGAAACAGGCTGTCAATACCTGTTTTTGAATAGTAAACTCCTAAGCAGTTGGGTCCTAAAACGCGTATTCCGCCTTTTTTAGCTATGGCAACCACTTGTTCTTCAAGTTCCACGTTTCCAACTTCTTTGAAGCCTGCGCTGATTATGATGGCGGCTTTGACTTTTTTGGTGACTGCTTCCTCCATGATGCTTGGCACAACAGTCGCAGGAACAATAATTACAATTAACTCCACTTCATCAGGAATATGTGTTAATGAGGGGTAACATTTGAAGCCTAAAATTGAATCTTCATTTGGATTAACAGGGTAAAGTTCTCCCTTGAAAACTCCACGCGTCTTTGTTTGTTGAAAAATTTTTGAAAATTACGTGTCCTGCTTTATCAACTTTCTTTGTGGCTCCGATTATTGCAACTGAGCGCGGATTAAAGAATGCGTCCAATTTCTGTAATGCTTCTTCCATACCTAATTCACCTGTTCAGCTATTTGCCTTCGAAGTCTTGTTTTTATGTGTTACCCTTCACAAAAGTTCTTTTTCAATTAAATGATTATTTGTTTCTTCTGTATTAACCTTAACGTATATTTTTTCTAACGATGACTAATGGTTTATGCCTGATTTTAGACAGCATTTCCCATCTTACACCGTTAACTTCCACTTGAAACCTCGCCGCCATGTCCCAAACCGTAGCGCCTGAACCTGGACCTCTCGCTTTGTCGGCTATGTTGGTGATTTTTAATGCTTCGCTAGCTTGAAGATTGCAGCCTGCAACCGCTAGAGGGGTTGAACTTTTTTTGAGTTTAAGCATTCTGCCTATGATGTACGTGGTGTATCCTCCGAAGGAATGAATACCTTTGAGTGGTTTTGGTCTTGGAGTAAAAAAGAAATTCCTAAACTTGTAGGTTTTATCGGTGTCAGCAATTATTACGCAAACATTTCTTTTCAACTTAACAAATATCTGTTCCCGAATTTCCTGTGCCACTTTATCTGCATTGTTCAACGGCAAACTTACATACGAGTAGGGTAAGTTGGAGCCGTCGATTCCTCCTTCCGAACCAAACATGAGCGCCTGCAAAAAACCCGCATACTGCAGGGCTACTTGCTTATGTCGACTGCCAGACTCCAACGGGTACCGCCTTAACCTACGCAACAACCGTTGTCCAAAATGGCATAATACTCCAAGGCAATATCCCCAAACAATTCGCATCCAGAAACGCGCAATAACCCTTGCATTTAAGCCTGGTTTAACAGTGCTTTCGTCTATTATGTTGCCCTTTGCTGTTGAAATTGCCTTTTCCGAAACGACAACGAAATCTCCGTTCTTAATTTTGCCTTCTAAAGCACTGATTACCTTGTCAGTATAGTTGTCGCCAGGTTTCCAGTAACTGGTCGTTAATGCCAACGCATAGTACTTAGTCATTGATTAGACACTTTTACAACTGCACAGTTTCCGTTTTGCTTAATAAAGGCTTAATTTTGTAGCACCGTGCCCAAGTAAGAATCACCTTGCGGTAATATAGTGCTAAAACAGTGAGTATGGAAAACGCAAGTTGGACTGGTATATTTTGCCTTTTATGGGAATTTGTTGTCCGCACACGGGACACCGCATGTCGCTGGTCAGTTTCCACTGGGTTATTTCGAAACTGTATCTTTTGATTATTGCTTCGTTACAGTTTGGGCAGTAAGTGTTTTCTAACGGATGACCGGGAACATTGCCGAGGTAAACGTAATTTAATCCTTCATGTTTAGCGGTCATGTACGCTCGCTCCATATCTTCGACTGTGGTGGCTGGGATTGTAGTCATTTTGTAGTCAGGGTGAAAACGCAGCAGGTGAAACGGCGTATCTTTCCCCAAATAATCTCTAATCCACGCAGCCAACTGTTTTATTTTATCCATTGAATCACCAATTTTGGGAACAACAAGGTTGGTGATTTCTATGTGGACGCCGCTTAGTTTGAGTTCTTTTAGTGCTTCATAAATTGCTTCAACGTGCGGCACTGCCGAAACTGATTTGTAGAAGTCTGGGTCGCCGCCGCCTTTAAAATCAACCGTTGCCGCATCCAAGAAAGGCGCAATAGTCTTAACGGCTTCAGGAGTCATGTACCCATTAGTGACAAAAGTGTTAAACAATCCTGCATCGTGCGCAAGCTTTGCCGTATCATAAGCGTACTCCATAAAAATAGTGGGCTCCGTATAAGTGTAGCTTACTCCTTGACAATTACCGTTCAGCGCTGACTTCACTATCTCCTCTGGAGGAAAAGGTCTGCCAGCAACTTCTTTGTCTTGGCTTATCATCCAGTTATCGCAGAATTGGCAGCGGAAGTTGCAGCCAGCCGCCGCGACAGACATCACTAAAGCTCCCGGATTAAAATGCGACAGCGGCTTTTTACTTATAGGATCAACCCCAGCCGACACGGCTTTCCCATAATTTAACGTGTAAAGTACGCCGCCTTGATTCTTCCTTACTAAACAGAACCCTTGCGCACCATCGCTTATCAAGCAACGACGGGCACATAAGCAACAATTTACTTTATTTTCCGTTAACTTTTCATAAAGCATCGCTTCATGCAAAGACATAATTCTCTCACTTAACCCCTAAAGAATAGAAAGGGCTTTTTTCTTAAAAATATTAGCTATACACAATATTCCGATTAATCAAAAGTTGTCACCGCTTTTCTAAAGTAGTTTTGTGGTGAAGGCGGTGGATTTTTCGGCTTTTTTCAATCTCTTTTTAAACATTAAGAAAACTGCTGCGGCAACAATTACCACCTCAATATAAAGTAAGGAGTTACTGATTTATCGAAATTGACTAATATTTTGCTTAAAGCTTTATTTTCTCAATTCTCTCTACAGCACTAACTGTTCCAATATAAGCAATATCAGTTAACCCAACAAAAAAACCAGTTTCCACGACGCCAGGAATCATCTTCAACTTTACCTCCAACTCTGCTGGTTTAGCGATCTCACCAAAATAAGAATCCAAAATAGCGTTGCCATTATCAGTTATGACTGGACCAAGCTTGCCTTTACCTTCACGCAAAACAGGTCTGCCACCGCCATTAATGATTTTTCGTTTTACCAGTGAAATGGCAAAAGGCAAAACCTCAATTGGCACAGACTGGTTATTTTCACCTAACACTTTCACTTTTTTCTTCTCATCAGCAATAATAATGTTAAGTTTAGAGGCAGCCGCAACAATCTTTTCTCTCGCCAAAGCCGCACCCATGCCCTTGATCAAAAATAATTCAGGAGTTATCTGGTCTGCCCCGTCGATGGTCACGTTTATTAGCGGATGTTCATCCAAAGTTGTAATCGGAATGCCACATTCAACCGCTAACAGGAAAGCTTGATAAGATGTCGGAATACCCATAACACGCAGTTTTTCACGTTTTACTCTTTCGCCCAGTGCTTCTATGGCAAATGCTGCAGTGCTTCCGCTTCCTAAACCAACAATAAAGCCGTCCTTGACATGTTTAACCGCTTCTAATGCTGCTTTCTGTTTTGCTTCTTGAACGGGGTCAAGGTCAGCTTTCAATTTCCATCTGCCCCAGTTTATCTAAAACTTTCTCAACTTCACTTCTAATCGACTCAATCCTTTTCTCAGCTTCAGTTTTAGCATCAGCCTTTTCTTCTGGAAGTTTCCGCTTCTTTTTCTGTTTTTCTTCGCCTGTTTCTTCCTCTTCTTCTTCCTCATTCTCCATTTTTTCCATCTGCTGCGTGGACATTTGCGTGGGCAATTTTACAGGTATCTCTGTTATCGGTTTAACATCAATTTTTGTTCTAAGCTCTTCAACTTTTGATGTTAATTCTCCGAAGCGTTCACTGAACATCTTCATTAAATCTTCCTGCATGCCCTCAAGATCGTGCAATGCAACTATTGTTTCATCCTTTGAGATGGATTCTTTAATAGACATCATTCTTGCCTTGTAGCTTGCGGCAAGCTTTTCTCTTTCTGCCTCTGAAATTTTCCCTTCCGCTTGTGCCTCATATAAGTGGCGTAGTGCATCGCTTAAAATCTCTCTTTCTAAATCAAGCATCCGCAGTTCATCTTTTGCGTTAGAAGCAGTTGTTGTTTGGACGCTTTTGGAGATTCTGAAGGGTGAACTCGCATATTCAAGGAGTTGAGCATCATCTGTTTTTTGAGGCTTTTTCTGCGGAGTTTTTTTTCTCATTTTTCTCATGGCATAAATAACTATTCCGCAGGCGACGATTATCACTACCGCTACTGCAGTGACTGTTACTGGGTCATCGTACCAAGCCATGCCGAGCTGTCCTCGATATCTTGATTGTGCACCATATATATATAAATTAATACAAATGTTCTATACGGTTTTCCAACTTCAAATATTGAAAACCTCAGAATGCTGTCAGAAGTCAATTTAATGGCGCACATCTGCCCAACAGGATAATTTATCTTTAGCAAGTTACCATTTTCTCTTCAGGAAGCAGCTATATTCGTGAGTTTAGAGCGAAATGGTTACTATAGAGAAACCTAAGCTTGTAGTTTTCGACGTTGAAGGAGTTCTTATTCCGAAAAACCGCTTCTTTTTCGAAGTAGGAAAAAGCTTAGGCTTCATTAGGTTGGTTAAGATCCTTTTTTTCGGTTTACTCTATGAAGCAGGCATTTTAAAGTTACAATCGGTGTTGAGGCATGTTTTTAAAGAATCAAGATGTGTCGAGCTTGAAACTTTAACTTTAATTTTTGAAAAAATTCCTTCAACGCCCTTTCTGAAAAACATTTTTTCTCAAATAAAAATGAGAAACTGCAAAATTGCTTTGATTAGTTCTGGGTTACCAACAGTTATTGTTAAAAAATTAGCTGACGCAGTTGGTGCAGACTACGCCTATGGCATTGAAGTTGAAACCAAAGATGGCAAGTTAACTGGCAAAATCTGGGGCGACGCCATTGAGCCGGAGGGGAAACTGAAAATTTTGTCTCAAATTTTAACTGCTGAAAACTTACGGTTAAGCGATTGTATCGTTGTCGCTGATGACAGAAACAACCGTTGCATCTTTTTACCTGGAATGTTGAAAATCGGTTTTAATCCCGATTTTGTTATAAGAGTTAAAGCTGACAGGGTAGTAAATGGAAAACTTTCTGCAATCACCCCCATCATTGATGGGGAACCACATAAGCGTTCCTTTCCGTCAACGAACGATTTTCTAAGAGAAGATATTCATGCTTCTGGAATTTTTATGCCAGTTATCGCCAGTTTAATAGGGGTTCCGATAGTTGGCGCTTTAATTTTCACCATAGCATTGATATATACTATCTCGGAACTTTGGCGTTTAAAAGGAAGAGAATTCTCATTCATTTCGGCGATAACACGCCATGCTGCCAATCAATCAGAATTAAATGGCTTTGCGGCGGCGCCATTGTACTTCGCCTTCGGCATTTTGTTTACTTTGCTTGTGTTTCCCCATCCTGCGAGTTATGCTGCCATTGCAATGTTTTGCTTAGGCGATAGTGTCGCTTCACTTTTTGGCGGTCTTATTTCTACGTCTTTACCATTTAACAAAGGGAAAACTTGGGAAGGTTCGCTGGCTGGTTTCTTTTTTGCCTTTTTAGCTGGCACCTTTTTTGTTTCGCCGTTATTGGCTTTTATCGGTGCAGCGATTGCTATGACCGTTGAGGTTTTGCCTTTGCCAGTGAATGACAATGTACTGGTGCCAGTGATTACTGGGGTAGCGTTGACGCTACTGAGATAAAGGAATTACCGCCTTAAGATAATCCTTAACAAAATATTTCTTGCCTCTTTTGATTACCATGTGCCCTTCTTGCTCTAAAAGTTGCTTTTGAGCTTCCAAACCGCCCGGGTATTTCTCATTTAAGAATCCACCAGTTTTAAGTGTCCGCCAATAAGGAGTAATGTCAGTTGTGCCTTGCAGTTTTTGTTCTTCTGCGGCGTGGGCCGAAATCCAAGCAAAAATGCCCGTGGTCAATGGACAACCGATAGTTGCCTTATGCTTGATGGCGAGGGCTGAGCGGATTTCGTTGATTGTTGTTAGTTTGCCTTTTGGCACTTTTTTCATTAACTGATCTACTTCGATTGGAGCTGGGATTACTAAGGTGCCAGTGCCCCATTTTTTACTCATTCTACCCTTGATTTCTTCAACCTTGGGGTAGCCTTTGCTGTCGTTTAGCTTTTCTTGCCAAGTCGGTTTCTTTGAGGGCATATTAACCAAAAAAAAGTGTATAGTCTGCTGGCTTAATGAAACTTTCTAGAAACTTAACTCTTGTTTTGAGAACTTGCTAAGTCAAGTTTTTGCTGGTGGGTCAGCTTTTTTATTTCTCTTTCCCGTTTCAGCGCTTTGCTCCGTGAATCAAACAATTCAACGTACGCAAGCCTTTCTGGCTTGTGTGATTTTGTGTATTTTGCGCCGTTACCGTTTTGATGCAGTTTTGTTCTTGCATCTAAGTCCTTGGTGCAACCTGTGTAGAAACTTCCATCGCAACAAAGTAAAATGTAAACGTAAAATGACATTTTGTTTTAATGCTCCTCAGTTTGTGTTGGAAGGTAATCGTAAACAATGCCTTTTTGAATAGCCCTTTTGAGGTAAGCTTCAGGGTCAATTTCCTGGACTTTTGCCCGGTCAACGTCGATTATGTGGATTTCATGTATACGTGCATTTCGGATTTCTTCAATCGTTACTGGCGGTTTATGGTAGTATGCGTCACAGAGCTTTTTTATCTGCATTATTTCTTGGTCGGTTCGGTTTCTTGGAGGTTTGGCCAGCGCACGGGGAAAAGGCAATATATAGTGTGGTGGTACGCCTAACGCGAATTTTCCTGCGAAACTACTGTACCTTATTATTTTGCTTGCCAACCTTGAAGTAGTGTAAGTTAATGGAGCCAAAGCGTTTTCAGGAGGAATATAACCAGTTTCTACTTCAACGATTAGGTTTCCGTAGCCTTTTATAGCGTACAAATCACAGGTTAAAATTTCGTTTAACAGATATTCAAGTTGAACTTCGTAGCCTTTTTGGATGAGATATTTGGCGCAAACAAGTTCCATTACGGAGTGGTTGATTTTTAAAATGTTTTCTTTTTGCAGCTTCACCAGCCTGTCTTTTAGCATGTTTAGTTTGTTTTCAGCTTCTTTATCAGAATCCTTTGTTAACCTTGATAATAGGACTGTTAAATCTTGCTCGAACTTTTGCCTGTTACTCATTTGCTGTTTCCTTGCCAATTGGTCTGAACCATTAACCTATTGATTTTAGAATATATAAAGCCTGAAAAACGTTAAGTGACCAACTAGTCTTAGAACAGTTGTCAACATTAACTAATCGGCTTAGTGAGTCTCTCGCGATGCATCAACATTGGTGATCTTTGCGGTTTAATTAAAGGTATACATCCGTGAAAGCGAACAGCTAAACTGTTAACCTTAGCTTTAGCGCGAAAAGGTGATATATGTCGATTTTGGATATGAGTTTCTGAACGAAATAACCATTATTATATATCAATACTGAAGATATGTGCAGGTGTAGCATGTGAGCAAATCAAAGCCCCAGTTTATTAGGTTACTCGTGAATTCTGGGTACTCCCCAAAAACCGCAGACGCAATCTGTACCTTTTATAATCCCACAGAAAAAAGGCATTGAAAACTTCTAACTTCTCCAGCAACCCCTATTCTTTTCCGCACACGCTCTAATTTAAGTCAAATCTAATTTAAACCAAAATCATAAGGAAAAGCTTGAAAATTTAAATTGGGTTTAGGTTGCGATAGAAAAAGGCGTAATTCCGCTAAAAAGGCGTAAAAAAGCAGGGGTATGGGGTTCGAGTGCGGGTAATTAGGGTTTTAAGTTGCCGAGAACAAGCCTTGTAGAGTTAACATCAACTTCAACAATCTTGCAATTTTTAAACTCTTTACCTTCACCCAAAATATTCTTAACAGTCACGTTATCGCCTTCAACTTTAACGTAAATTACATCCTTGAATTGCACTTTTCCATTGAGGATTACGTTGAATTCACACATAGGGTTTCACATCATTGAAAAAAGAGACGGCGGGTTATAAGTCTTTTATCAACACACCTAATTAGTCAGGGAAAATCAGTGATCTGTAGCCGTTTTTATTCTCGCTTCTTGGAAATCAAGTTTTAGGTTGGCTTTGGCAAGTTAATTATTAACAAAAAGTTGTAAACAAATGAGACTGGCACCGTAAACTTTTTATTTGCACAATGGTTAGTTGTAGGGAACGTGAATTTCAAGAGGAATCAAGATGAGGGATCGTCACCTCAATAGCTGGAATCGTCGGGTATTTATTCTTTGATTTATCCAGGGAACCCTCTGAAAATACCATTGAAAAATTTCAAATCAAATCTTTTTCAAGACAACAGTATAGTTCACAAAGGAGAGCGATGAAATGACCAAAATGTCTGGTGCAAAAGCACTCTTAGAATCCCTTGAACGGCAAAACGTGAACGTAATCTTCGGCATCCTAGGCGGAGCAATACTGCCAGTCTATGACGCTTTGTGGGGCAACACGAAAATTAGGCACATCCTCGCCAGGCATGAGCAATGCGCGGCACATGAGGCTGAAGGCTATGCCAGAGCCAGTGGTCGAGTAGGAGTCTGCATGGCAACCTCAGGACCTGGAGCGACAAATTTGGTAACGGGCATAGCGAACGCGTACATGGATTCTTCACCTATAATAGCATTAACGGGGCAGGTTCCATCCTCAGGCGTTAACACGTCATACTTAATTGGTAGAGACGCGTTCCAGGAAGCAGACATAATCGGCATTACAACCCCAATTACCAAGTACAATTTCCAGCCGAGAACAGTTGCTGAAATTCCAACAATCGTTAACACGGCGTTCTACATAGCGTCCACGGGCAGGCCAGGGCCAGTTCTGATTGACTTGCCCAAAAACGTACAGTCAGACGTTGGCGAAGTGGAAGTAACTGACAAGATCGACGCCAGAGGCTACAAGTCAATGATCGAGATAGACTTAACTAAGATTAGCGAAGCCGCCAGTTTGCTTGCGAAAGCAGAGCGCCCGATGATTCTTTCAGGCGGCGGAGTCATAATTTCGAACGCTTCAGACGAAATCATGCAGATGTCTGACCTGTTGATGGCGCCAGTGGCTACAACATTCATGGGCAAAGGCTCGTTCCCCGAAGGACACCCCCTGTCAGTAGGAAGCATAGGGATGCATGGAAACCCGGCGGCGAACAGGCTGCTGGGTGAAGCCGACGTGCTGCTGGCTGTGGGGACAAGATTCTCTGACCGTGCAACAGCAAACTTAGACACTTTTGCGCATGAAGCTAAAAAGATCCACATAGACATTGACGAGGCAGAAATCGGCAAGAACATTAAGGTTGACGTGCCCATAGTCGGCGATGCCAAAGCTGCCTTGAAACTTTTGCTTGCCTCCTTAAGCGATAAACTGCGTAAGGGTGAAGGCAACGCTTGGGCAAAGCGGGTTAAAGAAGCAAAAGAACAGTTGAGTCCGCTGCTGAAGGATAGACCCAGAGACATAGTGCCGAAAGCGTTGCTGATGGAGTTAAGGAAGCTTCTGCCTGAAAACGCGATAGTCACTACGGAAGTTGGACAAAACCAGATGTGGTCGGCTCTTTACTTCCAAGCTTTGAAACCGAGATCCTTCATCAGTTCAGGAGGCTTAGGAACCATGGGTTTCGGCTTTCCAGCGGCAATCGGCGCAAAAGTCGCCTGCCCAGACAGACCAGTCGTTGACATAGCGGGCGACGGCAGTTTCATAATGAGCGAGCAGGAACTCGCATGCGCCGTTACGGAAAAGATTCCCGTCATCGTCATAGTGCTGAACAATTCGGTGCTGGGCATGGTTGCTCAGTGGCAAAGAATGCTCTACAAACGTCGTTACATGGCAGTTCACTTGGGTAAAACACCAGACTTCGTTAAGCTGGCAGAAGCTTACGGTGCGCAGGGATTGCGAGCGACCTCAATCGAGGAATTCCAAAAAGCAGTTAAGACAGCACTAAACAGTAAGGTTACTACAGTGATCGATGTGCCTATAGGCTCAGAGCATGACGTTGTCCCCTTTGTGCCTCCAGGCTGCGGTTTACCACAGCAGAGAGGTGACTACTAATGGAAGCTGGAAGAACCAAAATAATTTCGGTACTTGTCGAAAACAAGCCGGGTGTGCTCTTCGGAGTTTCAAACCTGTTCCGACGTAGAAACTTTAACATTGAAAGCATCACTGTCGGCCCGAGCGAGAGGAAAGACATCGCGCGCATGACAATAACAGTCAACGAGGATGAAAGAACAATCGTCCAAGTCGTTAAGCAAGTCGCAAAACTTATCGATGTGCTTAAAGTCGAGGAACTGGAGCCAGGAAAATATGTAATGCGCGAGCTGGCTTTGATAAAAGTTAACTCTCCAACCGCGAAAGATCGCTCTGACATTATCAACTGCGTAGAAGTCTTCAGAGGACGAATCATTGACGTTTCCACTGACAGTTTAACCGTGGAAATCACTGGGACCCCTGATAAAATAGATGCGTTCCTAAACTTGATGAAGGCAACAGGCGTCATTGAACTTGCAAGAACAGGCATAACAGCACTGGCACGAGGAGCAAAATCAATAAGAATCGACGAATAAATCGCCTCTCCAAACGGAAACCCTTAATTTCAAGCTTTCTTAAAATGACAAACTTGTCATAATTATCAACAGCTAAAAAAATAATTGAGAAGAAGCGGGTAGAAAATGAATATAACAGAAAAAATCTTGGCTAAAGCATCAGGAAAAAAAGTCGTACATCCAGAAGAAATTGTGGATGCAAACGTAGACATGATAATGGTGCACGATTTAACTGGACCTTTAGCCGTTGAAGCCTTCAAAAAAATAGGCGTACAAAAAGTTTGGGATAACCAAAAAATAGTGGTAATTTCTAGACCACCAAGTTCCGGCTGAGTCCGTTAAAGCTGCAGAACTGCACAAGAACCATGCGCCAATTCGCCAAAGACCAAAAACTACGCATATACGACATAGGCAGAGGCGGAATCTGCCACCAAGTCATGCCAGAGAAAGGACATGTAGTTCCTGGAACAGTAATCGTAGGCGCTGATTCCCACACCTGCACCTACGGAGCCTTCGGCGCTTTCGCAACAGGAATAGGCTCAACCGAAGCAGCAGCAGTCTTTGCTACTGGAAAGATTTGGCTGAAAGTGCCCGAAGCGATTAAAATAAACGTGACTGGGCAATTCCAAAAGTACGTTACACCGAAAGACCTAATCTTATCAATAATCGGGCGAATGGGCGCTGACGGCGCCATATACAAAAGCGCTGAATTCACTGGTCCAGCAATAAAAAGCATGAGCATAGCGGGAAGAATGACACTTTGCAATATGGCTGTGGAAATGGGCGCGAAAAACGGCATCATCGAACCTGACGAAACAACTCGCAAGTTCCTAGAAGGCCGAGTCAAGGCATTACCGAACTTTGACTCGTTGAAAAGCGACAAAGACGCAGTTTACGAGCGGACAGTGGAATTCGACGTTTCAAAGATGGAGCCGCAAATTGCTTGTCCATCATCGGTGGATAACGTTAAGCCAGTTTCAGAAGTAGGCAACGTTCCAATCGAGCAGGCGTTTATTGGTTCATGTACCAACGGCAGAATCGAAGATTTCCGTTTAGCCGCTCAAGTCTTAAAGGGCAAACGCGTAAAAGACACCGTTAGAGCACTTGTGATTCCAGCTTCACAAGAAGTTTACAAGCAAGCGCTAAACGAAGGCTTATTGGAAGTCTTCACTGATGCAGGCGCAATAGTTTGTGGTTCGGCGTGCGGTCCATGCTTGGGCGGGCACATAGGATTATTAGCAGCGGATGAAGTTTGCGTGAGCACTTCAAATAGGAACTTTATCGGAAGAATGGGCAGCACCAAAGCCAGCGTATACTTGGCTTCTCCAGCAACGGTAGCTGCTTCAGCAGTTACAGGCAAAATCACTGACCCGAGAAAACTGGAGGCAAAAGCATGAATATGAAAATCAAAGGTCCAGCAATAAAATTCGGAAACAACATTGACACAGACGTTATTCTACCAGGGCAATACTTGGTATTGGTTGACCCTTACGAGTTAGCAAAACATGCCTTAGAAAGCTTAGACCCCACGTTTCCTAAGAAAGCAAAAAAAGGTGTCATTGTAGTAGGTGGCAAAAACTTCGGATGCGGCTCAAGCCGAGAACAAGCGCCACTAGCCCTAAAATACGCAGGCGTAAAATGTGTGTTAGCAGAATCTTTCGCTCGGATTTTCTTCCGAAACGCCATTAACATAGGCTTACCAGTAATCGAGTGCAAAGGCATATCCAACGAAGTCGAAACCGGCGACGAAATATTCGTGGACTTTGAAGTTGGCAAGATAGAAAACATTTCAAGAGGCAAAAAGTTTCAAGTAGACAAGCTTCCACCGTTCATATTGGAAATATTAGCGGATGGCGGATTAATCGAAAACTTACGAAGGAGACTAAACAAAAAATGAAAGAATACAAAATATCCCTAATCCCAGGCGATGGCATAGGACCAGAATTAACCGAAGCTACCCTAAAAGTCCTATACTCGGCACAGAAAAAATTCGGATTAAAACTCAAAATTATTGAGGCTGAAGCGGGTGACGCAACCTTAGCCAAAAGAGGCGCCGCACTACCCGAAGACACAGTGCAAAAAATCAAAGAATCTGACGCCTGCCTAAAGGGTCCCGTAGGTGAAAGCGCAGCTGACGTCATAGTTAAACTCAGACTGATGTTCGATTTGTACGCTAATTTGCGTCCACTAAAGGCTTACCCTAACGTTCCTGTTGCTCGGCCTGACATTGATATGATGTTTGTCAGGGAGAACACTGAGGATGTTTACAAAGGCTTAGAATTCGCAATAGGCACCGATACAACTATTTGCCTGAGAATAATTACCCGAAAGAATTGTGAACGCATCGCCAAGAAAGCTTTCGAAATTGCACGTTTACGCAATGGCAAAAAGAAAGTAACCGCCATACACAAAGCCAACGTTATGCGCGTAACCGACGGATTATTCGCCAGCATATGCCGCGAAACAGCAAAACAATACCCAGACATCGCTTTCAACGAATTATACGTTGATGCTGCATCGATGCGTCTGATAAAAGAGCCTCAAGAATTCGATGTATTTTGCACTTGCAACATGTTCGGCGATATCTTATCAGACGAAGCAGCCCAACTTATCGGCGGATTAGGCATGGCTCCGGGCGCAAACATAGGTGACAACTTTGCCCTGTTCGAACCAATCCATGGCTCAGCGCCAAACAGAGCAGGAAAACACACGGCAAACCCAATCTCCATGATACTGGCGGCAAAAATGATGCTGGACTGGCTAGGCGAAAAATACAACGACAAAAAATGCATCAATGCAGGCATGGCAATAGAGAACGGAGTAGTATATGCGTTACGTAACGGTCAAACTGTTCCAGACTGCGGCGGCAACACCACGACAGTTGGAATGGCAGAAGCCATTGCTGCAGCCCTGACAGTGAAAACTGGTTGAAAAAATGACAAATAAAACCTCAAAACGTATCCGTATTTTTGACACTACACTGAGAGATGGTGAACAAACACCCGGCGTATCTTTAACTGCAGACGACAAGATTGAGATTGCACGTCAACTAAGCAAGCTAGGCGTCGACGTTATCGAAGCAGGCTTCCCAAGTTCCTCAGAAGGCGAAAAAAAAGTTGTCCGAGAAATAGCGAAAGCTGGGTTAGAACCAGAAATCTGCGCTTTGTGCCGAGCAACAAAAAGTGATATTGACGCTGGGATCGATTGTGACGTAGATTTAATTCATGTGTTTATTCCCACGTCGCCTGTGCAGATGAAGTATGCGGTAAACCTAACGCCAGAACAAGTGCTATCTTCAACTGTAGACTCAATTGAGTACGTTAAGAAACACGGCATTAAATGCGAGTTTTCACCAATGGATGCCACACGCTCAGAAATGGCCTTCCTAAAACAAGTGTGCCAAGCTGCAGAGAAAGCGGGAATGGACAGCCTAAACGTCCCAGATACTGTGGGCATAATGATCCCAAAAACAACCATCAAACTAATCGAAGAATTAAAAACTGTAGTTAACGTTCCAATAAGCACACATTGCCACGACGATTTTGGCTTGGCAGTTGCAAACTCCTTAGCCGCTGTTGAAGCTGGCGCTTCTCAGGTGCACGTTGCTGTCAACGGGTTAGGTGAGCGGGCTGGAAACGCTTCGCTGGAAGAAGTGGTTATGGCTTTGCATATGATTTACAAGTACAAAACAGGCGTAAACACGCGGCTGTTATACAGCACTTCCAGATTGGTTTCATCGTTGACTGGCATAACTGTGCAAGCTAACAAGGCAATTGTGGGCGAAAACGCTTTTGCCCACGAGTCAGGTATTCACACTCGCGGAGTAACTGAGAAGCCATTAACTTTTGAGCCGATAGACCCCGAGTTAGTCGGGCGCACAAGAAAATTAGTTGCAGGAAAACTAGCGGGAACACGCGGCATCAAAGCTGAACTGGAAGAGATAAGCATTCACCCAACCGAAGAGCAACTCAAAGAAATCGTCCAACGCATCAAAGCACTAGGTGACAAAGGCAAGATGGTGACGGACGCTGATTTATTTGCGTTAACCTCTGCAGTTATGGGTGAAGTGATAGGTGAAGAAAAAATCGTTGACTTATGCGACCTAGCAGTCGTAACAGGCATCAAAGTAATTCCGACAGCTTCAGTAAGGCTAACTTTAAACGGAAAAGAATACATTGCAGCAGAAACAGGCGTAGGTCCAGTTGACGCTGTTTTAAAAGCCATCCAAAAACTAACTAATAACCTGGAAAACATACGGCTAAGCGAATATCGCCTTGAAGCAATCACAGGCGGCTCAAACGCCGTAGCAGAAGTTGTCATTAAAGTTGAGGACGAAAAAGGCAACATCGTTTCAGCACGTGCAGCCAGAGAAGACATTGTTATGGCAAGCGTTGAAGCAATGATAAACGGTATAAACAAGCTCTTGCTAAAGAATCGTAAGCAGGGAAACAAAAAGTGAAAGTAGCCTTCCAAGGCGAACGAGGCGCATACAGCGAAAACGCAGTCTTCCAATTCTTCGGAGCCAAGACAGAGGTTAAACCCTGCAAGGATTTCAAGGACGTTTTTGACAACGTATGCACGCAGGAAACCAAGTTCGGCGTCGTACCAGTCGAGAACAGCTTAGAGGGCAGTGTAACACAGAACTATGATCTTTTCCTGAAGTACGATTTGAAAGTATGCGGCGAAGTCATCGTGAAAATCGAGCATTGCCTCATCGCAAACCCAGGCACCGCTTTGGCAGATATCAAAGTTGTTTACTCCCATCCGCAGGCGCTGGCTCAGTGCCGAAGCTTCTTGGAGGAGTTTGGACGAGAACTCATACCCACCTATGACACAGCGGGCAGCGTTAAAATGCTCAAAGAAAAAGGCTTAAAGAATGCTGCGGCAATCGCCAGCAAAAGAGCAGCCACCCTCTACGACATGAGCATCCTCGCCGAAGACATCGCGGACAACCCTGAGAACTATACCCGCTTCTTCGTATTATCAACAGAAGACTCGCCTCCAACAGGAAAAAACAAAACATCCATAATTTTCTCAGCAAAACACGAGCCAGGCTCACTCTATCATGCACTCGGAGAATTTGCTAAACGAAACATTAACTTGACCAAAATCGAATCAAGACCAACAAAGAAGACAGCGTGGGAATACAATTTTTACCTCGATTTTGAAGGGCACCAAACCGAACCCAGCTGTGCAGAAGCGCTAAAGGCATTGGAGAAATATGCTATATTCGTTAGAATATTGGGTTCTTACCCAAAAGCAGCTTAAGCTACTATTTTTCTGTTGATTCCAGCATTTTATACATAGCTTCGTAAGACTTAGCAAAATCTGGGTCAACTTCGGTTAGTTTTGCTTTTAAGTGCTCCATTCTCTTCACGATAGCATCTGTATCTTTGTTTTTGATTAGGTTGAGCCATTCCTTTGCTTTAGCCATAAACAAGTCTTCGATTTCGCCCAGTTCAGGCAGATTTGTTTGTAAGCTTGCATAGAGGTCTGGAGTTTCGAGTGCTGTTGCTTCAGCCAAAGTGAACAGCATCCTGTACGTGGTGCCCGCGACCTCTTTTGTTTCTGGGAAATCCTTCTGCTCCAGAAGTGTTTCACAGGCAACTAAGCCTAAAAAATGGGGTAAACCAAGAACAATCGACATCAACTCGTCATGCCGCTTCGGAGACATAACAAACACATGCGCTTCTTCTTGCTCTAGCCATTTCTTGAATTCTCGCGCAAACTTTTCTTCATTAGCGTTGGTCGGAGTAAGAATGTATGCTTTGTGTTTGACGCCGTTGCTTCCTGGTCCAAAAACTGGATGCGTGCCCAAAACCAAAGCGCGTTTTATGTTCTCATGCATGACTTTGACAGGGGTTTCTTTGATTGAACATATATCCATAACGACCTGTCCTTGGTGAAGTGCTGGGCTTATAGTTTTGACCACTTCTTCAAAAGCATTTATGGATACGCAGATTAGAACTTGGTCTGCATCAGCAACGGCTTCCTTGAAATCGGTGGTTAACTTGATTTGTAATTCTTTTTTTAGATTGGCTATTTTTTCTTTTTTTCTGTCTGCCAGTGTCACGGAGTAGCCTTTTGAATTAAAAAATTTAGCGAACCAAACACCCATTTTTCCCGCGCCAATTATGGCGATTTTCATTCAAGCGCCTCGCTTATGATGTCTAAGGCAGTTTTTATTTCTTCTATAGGCGCAGTTAAAGAGATTCTGAAATGTTCACTGTAATCGCCGAATGCTGTGCCTGGAGCTACTGCTACGCCTTTATCGAGCAGGTCTAAGGTGAATTTTTCGGAGTTTAAGCCTGGATGCATGGGGAAAACGTAGAATGGGGCTTCGGGTTTTGTGAATGAGAATCCTGCTTTAGCCAAGGTTTTGCTTGCCAATTTTGCTCGCTCTTGATATTCTTCTTTGATTTTTCTGGCGAGTTGCTTTTGCATTTCCAGCCCTTTTAAGGCTGCTTCCTGTATGAATACTGGAACGTTGTTGATGGTGATTTGGTTAAGTTTAGTTATGTTGTCGACGAGTTGTTTGTTCGCTATTATGTAGCCGATTCGCCAGCCTGTCATACTAAATGTTTTGGAGAAGCCGGTGGTGAGAATATGGGTGTGGTTGCCATCATATTCTAGGATGCTTTTAGTTTTAACGAAGCTGATTGTTCCGTATACTTCATCTGAGAGGATGGTGACGCCTTTCTTGTTGGCTATTTCCACTATGCCGTCAAGTGTTTCCGCATCTATGACTTTGCTTGTGGGATTGTTTGGATTGTTTAATATTATCATGCGTGTGTTCTTGTCAATCATGGCTTCAAGTTTGTCTAAATCTACTTTCCAGCCGTCTTCCATCTCTGTCCGCAGCAGTTTGGTTTGAGCACCAAGGCTCTTAGCCATTAAATCGTAAGCTGTCCAGTAAGGCGTCGGGATAATTACGTTTCCTCCAGTCTTCATCATGAGATACATGGTGGCGAATATGCCCCATTTTGAACCAGGCGTAATAACCACGTTTTCAGCTTTAACTCCATGGAGTTCAGCGAGCCTTTCTCTAAGGTTGGTCTCGCCGTAAGAGGAAGAATATTTTGTTTTGCCCGCCTTCATAGCTGCGTATGCCGCTTCAATTATCTCGTTAGGCGTAGCTAAGTCTGGGTCGCCTAGGTTTAAGCGTATTATTTTTTTTCCTTCATTTTCGAGCCTTATGGCTTTCTCGTTTATTTCATAGAGCACGATGTTAACTCTCCGTTGAAAGGTCTTTCTACTCTTGAACAGCACTGCACATATTAACTATTTCGCGGTAAACCGCTTCAAATTGCAGGGGATCAAGATGAAATTCAACCGCTTTTTCTTTAACACGTTTATAGATTTCATTTTCTCTGGAAGCATCTCTTGTTTGCATTCCTTCCTTTTTCTTAACCAAGCCGATGGCCCTGCATATTTTGGCTCTTTCATTTAGCGCATTTAGAATTTGTTCGTCAACTTTATCTACTTTTTTTCTGAGCTGTTGGATTTCATCCATTATTTCTGCCTCTCCAAAACTTTCGGTATAAAGCCAGCGCGAATCATATGGTCAGCTAAGGTTATGGCAACTGCAGATTCCACAGCGGGCACGGCTTTTGGAACTACACAGGGGTCATGCCTTCCCTTAACACGTAGAGTGGCGTCTTTCATTGCTGATATATTAACTGTCTTCTGTTCTTTAGCCACTGAAGGTGTCGGTTTTATAGCTACAAGCATCAGGATTGGCATGCCATTGGATATTCCGCCTAAGATTCCGCCTGCATTATCCGTTGCGGTTGCAACTTTTCCGCTCTGCATAAGGTAGGGGTCGTTGCTTTCTGAGCCCTTTAACTCTGCAATTCCAAATCCCAAGCCGAACTCTACGCCTTTTACAGCGGGAACATTAAACAATGCTTTTGCTAAATCAGCATCAAGTGAATCAAACAATGGCTCGCCAACTCCTACTGGAACGTTTAGGGCAATGCATTCAACTATTCCGCCAATGCTTTCGCCTTCTTTTCTAGCGCCAACTATGGCCGCCTCCATGCGTTCTGCACAGGCTAAGTCTGGACAACGGGTAGCCGCCGCGTACCTGTTCTTGCGGATTTCCTTGGCAGTAAACTTTTTGTCACTTTTAATTTTGCCAACTGCTCGAGTGTAGGCTAAAACGTCAACATCGAATCTGCTAAGCAATTTTTTAGCTATTGCTCCAGCCATGATGAGTGGGACTGTGACTCTGCCTGAGAAGCGCCCGCCGCCTCGGTAATCGTTAAAGCCACCATACTTCACGCGGGCGGGATAATCGGCATGTCCTGGCCTTGGCAGGTCCTTGATTGCTTCGTAATCGCTTGAGTCAACCTCCTTGTTATCAACCATCAAAGCGATTGGGGCGCCAGTAGTGAAACCGTTAAAAATTCCCGAAAGAATTTTGGCAACGTCCTTTTCGATTCTTCCAGAAACTATTTTCGGCTCTGCTGGAATGCGTCTATCCAGTTCCACTTGGATGTCTGCTTCAGAAAGAGGTAACCCTGCTGGGCAACCGTCCACGACTGCGCCGACGTATTTGCCGTGGCTTTCACCGAAAGTGGTTACTGTGAATTCTTTACCTATCGAATTTCCCGCCAACGATTTCAGCTCCTATTTGTCTTAGATGAGTGAAGAACTGCGGATAAGACTTTCTAACGCATTCAGCGTTTTGAACAGTGGTTTGCCCTTCTGCGCCTAGGGCTGCAACCGCGCAAGCCATCGCAATACGGTGGTCATTATGTGGGTCAATTACTGCACCATGCAAGGTACATGGACCTGTTACGGTTAGGCTGCTGGAATTTGCTTCTAATTGTGCGCCCATTTTTCCCAATTCGGCACTAATTGATGATAATCTATCTGATTCCTTAAGCCTGAGTCTTTGAGTGCCGGTTATTTTTGAAGAGTCCTTCGCATAACATGCAAGAACAGCACAGACTGGGAATAGGTCAGGAATGTTCTTTGCATCAACAATCAAAGCCTCAAGCGGACTGCCGGTTCCATCTATTTCGACACTGTTCTCGCACACTTTTCCGACGACACCCATCTGCTTAAGTATACCCAGAATCGCTTTGTCGCCTTGAGCGCTCTCATTATCAAGATCATTTACTTGCACTTTTGAGTTTGTTATAGCTGCGGCTGCAAAAAGAAATGCGGCTGAAGAGAAGTCGCCCGGTACTCTGCGGTCACAGGGCTTGTATGTTTGATTAGCTGGAATAACAATGCGCTTGAAGTTATCATAAATTTCCACCCTAACGCCATGCGCCTCAAGAACATCGGCGGTCATTTTAACGTAATCAGCCGACTCCAAAGGCGTTGTAAGAAGGATTTCTGTTTCAACTTTTGCCATTGGACAGGCAAACATTAAGCCTGAGATGAACTGGGAACTGACGTTGCCGGCAATAGAGGTTTGGCCTCCAAGAATGCCGCCGCCTTCAACAAATACGACATCTTTCGTTTTTTCTTTTCCGTTTTCTTGGATGTGGATTTTTTTGATGCGAGCTTTGGCACCGAGTTCATCAAGGCTTTTAAGCAAAGGCTCAATAGGTCTGTGTTCAAGAGAACCTTTGAAAACCAAGATTGACGGGTCAGGCGCCAAGGCAGCTATGGGTATCATGAAACGCAGTGTAGCTCCAGATTCACCGCAGTCAATCGGCGCTTTAGCATTTTGAAGAGGTGTTGAACCCTTAATGCTCCAGCAATATTCCTCAAATTTCGTTTCTGCGCCCAACGCTGTGATAGCACGTAAAGTTGCTTCTGTATCCTCGGACAACAGAGGGTTTGACACTTTTCCCTCGCCACTTGAGAGAGCCGCGGCTATGAGCATTCGCTGAGTATAAGACTTTGATGGAGGAGCACAAATTTCGCCGCTTAGTCGCTCGGTTTTTTTGACGATTACATCTACCATCGGCTAGAGCACCTTTGCTTTCTTCTGGTTGAGATGAGCTTGCAAGACTTCGCCGCCATATTTCTGCAACGCAGCTTTTACCGATTCAACTTTCTCTTTGGGTGTAACTGCTGTTACTGCAGGTCCTTTGCCGCATAATCCAGCTGCTACCGCTCCAGCAGCCAACGCATCAATCGCAATTGAAGGGTTGTATCCTGAGGCTGAGGAATAAATCAAGCCGTTAAGCGTCAATGCCTCCCAAACCTTGCCCTCCAAAGCCTCGTTGTAGGCGACTTCAACGAGCGGTTTGACCGTTTGCAGCCTGCTCACGTTAGAGTCGGCGGTGTACGCTTTTTCAGGCGGTACATGGAACAGCACCGTTAAATCTTCAGCCAACGGCAACTGCTTAACTATTTCCCGGTTCAAATTGTCAGTAATTACTACACCGCCGAAGTATGAAGCGCAAGCATCATCAAAAGCGCCTGTTACAGTCACTTTTGCGTCAAAAGCAGCATCTACACCCAAATTGACGAGTTCCAAGTCGTCAAGCGTTTCGTCTAACGCAGCTGCGGCTGCTAGGCCTACTGCGTTTGCGGCTACACTGCTGCTTTTTAATCCTTTGGCGATGGGAATGTTTGACCAAGTTTTTACTTTGGCTCCAAAACTATTATCCAAACTGAACCGCTGAAGAACCCTCATCACTGTTTTTTCCATTAAGGCGGTATTTTCTTTGGGATCAGAGGTTATTTCTGCTTTGATAACATGAGGTTCATCTGTTAATTTTACTTCCGCTTTAGTCCACAAATCAACTCCGAATGCCGCGCCTTTGCCGAACGCCATTGCGTTAACGATTGTTGCAGCGCCATGAGCTATAGCCGTAGCTTTTCCAGTCAACTTTTATCCCGTCCGCAAGTGGTTAAGCGTTGCCTTCCTCATAACTTCAACTGGCGCCTTGCAGGCGGTCCAGATTTCAAAGGATGCAGCGCCTTGATAAATTAACATTTCAACCCCGCTTACCACTTTGGCTCCCACTACTTTAGCATCTTTGGCGAGCTTTGTTTCAAGCGGATTGTACACTATGTCCATTACTGCCAAGTCAGGTTTGAGCCATTCGGGTGCTACTGGGGTTAGGTTGGCGTTTGGGTTCATTCCGACTGAAGTGGCGTTAATGAGCACATCGGAGTCAGCAAGGTTATCTTTGACTGCGCTTGGCGAAAGCTCTCCTGCGTTGATTTTTTTATGGAATTTTTGTTTTAAGAGGTTAGCTAGCTCTGCTGCTGGTTTAGGTGTACGATTCAAAATTACCAGTTCATCGGCTTCCTGCAAGAGAGTGTATGCTATCGCTTTTGCGGCGCCGCCTGCTCCAAGCAACAATACCTTTTTGCCTCTCGGTTCAACGCCGTTCTGTTCGAGCGCATTTAATGCGCCGACACCGTCAGTGTTAAAGCCGAGCAGCCGTCCATCCTTGTTTAGGATAGTATTGGCGGAAGCTATTACTTTGCCAGCAGGGTCTACCTCATCCAAATATTTGATGACAGCGTTTTTGTGTGGCATGGTTACGTTTAACCCATGAATCGTCAAGGCTCGCATGCCGCTTATGGCGTTTCCGACTTCAGACGGTTTCACTTTGAACGCTAAAAACACATAATCCAGTTTCAACGCTTCAAACGCTGCATTATGCATGATTGGGCTTAACGTGTGTTCTATCGGGTCACCGATTACTCCGCAAACTCGGGTTTTTCCTGAAATAACCATCTTATTTATGCCCCCAGAAAGTCGTAGGCCGCCCTCATTTCTTGAACAGTTATTTGCCCTGCCGCGGTTTCGTTACCCTGCTCTAGCGAAGCGAATGTGAAGAACGCACCAAACATCGGCGAAAGAAGCCTGGAAACCTTGCCTTGTTCACCCATGCAGAAACAGACAAGTTTAGCCTTGCTTGACATGGCATAAACAAAATTCAGCACTGACAGGTTATCTTCGATTTTCTTTGCAGTTGTCACTATTTTGCAGACGATGGCTCCGCTGGAAATTTCTTGTTCCAGAACTTTTTCCATTTCACAAACGCTTAATGCGCCATCGAATTTGTGGTAGGAAACGATTGGTTTAGCGCCCAATTGCTTGAGTTTGCCGATTGTTTCTTTATGTTTTGGGCTTGACAAGTCAACGTCAACATATTCGAAGCCGTTCTTGGCAGCGTTTAGTAATGTTTGTTGCCGCTGAGTTTCTGTTCCAGAAAAAAAGCCTTTTTCGCTCACAAGTTTGTCTGTTGCGATGAGAGGGATTTTGGTGCTTTTAACCAGTTCTGATAGGTTTCTGGACGCTTCAAAGTAGTCCAGCCTAACTTCTACGAGGTTTGCTTCGGCTTTTTCTGCCCGCTCGATGAGACTTAACGCTTCAAGATTGTTTTTTGGGAGAATCGAGACGCAGATTCTCGCTGTCACTTTTCTATCACCGTTTCTTCAGGCACGGATACGCCGAAGTGTCGACCTCCCTTCGCAGCTATGTGCACCAAGACTTCATCGTTTGGTTTTAGTTCCGTCACTGATTTTGAAGCTTTCGGTGTCACCACTCGTATGGTTTCGGCGTTTTGAAGGATTGTTTTTATTTTTGTGTCATCCACTTGGGCTTCGATTAGGATTAGGGGTCGAAACTCGATTTTTGACCGTCCCACGCTTGTTATTCTGACTTTTCCTTCCCTGTTGATGATTAAAACTTCGTCGCCCGCTTTCAGCTCGGAAAGGTACCTTGTGTTCTGCAGAGAGGTTAATGTGTAGTTTGATGCTGCTCCGGCGTTCACTCGGAAAGGCCTAGAATTTACGTAGGGGTTTTCGTTCACTTCAGCCTCAACAAGGAAAAAGCCTGCGGATTGGCATCCAACCAGCATTCCTTCGCCTGGAACCATTAAGTCAACAGTGTCCACGCAAACTCTGGCCCCGCCGCTAATCGGTTTAGTTGATACGATTTTAGCTACAGTTAAAGTTATTTTGGGCATTTGTTCCTTAACGATTTTGGCGGCTTTTGCAAGTTCGTTGGGATTGGAGGTTTTTAGCAAAACACCGTCGGTTCCTAGTTCTAGGGCTTCAAGAACCAGTTTCGCGTCTTCTGCAGTCGTGACTTCGGCGATTAGTTTGCTTTTGCCTCTTGCCTTTGCAATTAAGTTCTCGAGAGGAATTACCCGCCAATTAAGGCAATTAATGATAACGTAGTCAACCCCGAGTTCTGCTGCTTTGACGACTTTGTTTTCGTCTTCTTTTCCTTTTATGCTGATTTTGATTGCGGTTTTTTTACCCTCGTTTTTGTGTTGAGCTATTTTTTTCTCGTTTAGTTCAGTGAGGAAGGTTATGTCTAATTTGCCAGAGCGGCTACTCGCCTGAGTATCTTCAATGATTACTTCAGCGTTTTCATGAGCGAGACCGAGTAAAGTTTCTTTTTCTTGCGGTGAGGCAGCTTGGTCTATTTCTACCCATAGTTCCTTCAAGCTTTTTCACCGAGAATTTTAAGCGCTTGCTCCACGCTAACGCCATCGTGAACGATTGCCGAGAGCGCTTTAACTATCAAGGTCGGGTTCTCATGTTGGAACACATTTCGCCCTATGGAGAGTCCTGCAGCGCCAGCTTTTACAGCATCATGTGTGGTTTGGAGGATTTCTTGGGATGTTGCGCATTTTGGTCCTCCAGCAATTACCACTGGAACTGGGCAGCTTTCGACTACTGTTTTGAAGGTGTCTGTGTTGCCTGTAAAGTTTGCTTTAATTATGTCTGCGCCTAGTTCAGCGCCAATTCTTGCAGCGTGAGCTACCACCTCAGGAGCATGTTCATTTTGTATTTTTGGTCCACGAGGATACATCATTGCAAGCAGGGGCATGCCGTATACGTCGCATTCATCGGATACTTTGCCTAGATTACTTAGCATTTTGTCCTCATCTTGTGCACCAACGTTCACATGCACGGAGACTGCATCTGCGCCTAAACGTATGGCTTCTTGAACAGTGCACACTTGGACTTTACTGTTTATGTTCGGGCTAAGGTTTGACATGCCTGACAACTGCACTATTAAACCTGCGTTTCCAGCGTCAACGCGTTTGGCTATGCCTTTATGGACTAGCACTGCGTCGACTCCGCCTTTTAGGAGTTGGTTGATTATTTGCTGCATGTTGATTATTCCTTGGATTGGGCCGATTGTTACGCCGTGATCCATGGGTACGATTACCGTGCGGTTGTCCTGCCGCATGATTCTTTTTAATCGTCGTGTTTTTCCTTGGTTCATACTTAGTCACCTTTGCTTATTTGGAAGCCCTTAATGAATTTTTAATTAGTTTCAGGGCTTTTTCACGTTCATTCCAATCTACAAAGAGCAGAATGCTGGATGTTATGGTTAGTATGCCTGAAATGTTTATCCCGTTTAATCTGAGGTCTTCGCTGATTTTTCCTATTATGCCGTGGGTTTCTTCTAAGCCGACACCGCTTGTTTTTATGAAGACTAGGTCTTTTTTGACCGCCATTGCTATCATTTCTTTATTGATCTTTGTGATATCGTGGATATCGTTGAAGAGTGCGCCCAAGTTTTTTTCTTGAGAAGCGTAAAGTATGATTGAGTTTGTGTTCATTGACATGCCGAGGAGCATTGAGTGTTGTTTTGTTTTTTCTACCATTTCTTGGATGATTTGGGGGTTTGCGGAGATGCCGTTTCCGATTACTGTTATTTCAGCGACTGGAAAGGGATGTGCTATTTCCGCGTCCAGTTCACTTGCTAATGCGCCTGTGATTACTGTGCCCTCTTCAGACAGGTTGCCGTGTGCATGGTTGATTACTCGGACGTTGATGTTTTTAGGCTTGTACTTTAAGGCTTTGCTGTGAATAAATTTAGCTCCTGAATCAGCTAAGCCTACTAAAGTGTTAACGTCGATTTCTCTTAAGCGTTCTGGGTTGGAAACAATCTTGGGGTCACCTGACAGTATGCCGTCTGCATCGGTAACTAAGACGATTTCATCAGCGTTTAATGCTTCAGCCAGGATAAACGCGGTTGTGTCGCTGCCGCCTCTTCCGAGAGTGGTGATTTTGCCATCTTTGGTTTTTCCGAGGAAGCCAGCGACTACGGGTATGATGCCCCGTTCCATAAGGGGCAGTATACATTCACGAATATTTTTTTCGCAATCTTTCAGGATTGGATTCGCATTTTGAAATGCTGAGTCGGTTATTATTGGCCAATTGTTGTCTATTGGGTCGAAGTAGCAGGATTCTGCGCCGTTGGTTTTTAGCGCAGCGGCGAATATTCTTATGCTAGTTCTTTCACCCATTGAAAGGATGTCGTCTAAATCGTGTTTTTCTAGTTTACCGTTTGAAGTGTTTTTCGCTGTTGCCATGAGGTCGTCGGTTGTTTTGCCCATGGCGGAAACTACAACGGCGATGTGTATGCCTTTTTTGGCTTCGTTCACCACGGCAACAACCGCTTTTAACAGCCTTTCATGATCGGCTAGGCTGGAGCCACCGAATTTAACCACAATTTTTTTGTTATTTTCCATTTGTTACACCCATTTTGCGCCCAGAACTTTTTTTAAAATTTTCGGTTCTGAGCTTAGTTAAAATAATAATAAAAGTAGTAGTCGAAGCTAAGGAACTGTGATGTACTGTTTTCTTTCTTGCTTTTGCAATTAGACATGAAGCTTCGAACCTTGCTGAATGAAACATTATCCAGAAAATATAAGCGTTTCGGATTTAGACTACAGTTTAACCGATAACTCCTAATCTTGCCCGATGGATTAAAGTATAGTCTTTATCAAGTCGCCTGTGTATAACCTGATGAAGGTGTTCCATTGAAAGCGCAAATGCAAAACGACTGGCAAGAAATCCTCAGCCGATGCAAAAGCAAAGTGCACACAAGCATTAAACCATACCTAGCAACCATCAGAGAACCACAACCTAACTTGGGCACGGGTGCTGGTGGGGACGCTATGAAGCCGGTGGATTTGGCTGCAGAAACAGCAATTGTTGAAACTCTAAAGCAGCATGGCGTTTCTTTTACTTTGATCAGTGAGGAGTCAGGGGTGAAAAAATTCGGCGCAACGCCTGATGAGTGTTATGTTACTGTTGACCCGATTGACGGAACCGCAAATTTGATGCATGGTTTACCCTTTTATGCTTGTTCTATCGCTGTTTCGAGACAGCCCATGCTCGCCGATGTTTATGCTGGGCTGGTTGCTGACCTTGTTCATGATGTAGTTTATACTGCTTTTGAGGGTAAAAGCGCATATCGGGACGGCGAAAAAATAGAAACGTCAAAGACTGCTTCTTTGGATGAGGCAGTTGTTGGTTTGGACCTAAACACTTACAAATTTAAAGAAATAGTGCCTAAAGTAACCGCTTTGATCGAGAAAACAAAGCATATCAGGCACTTTGGCGCTAACGCACTTGAACTCTGCTATGTAGCAAATGGTTTAACAGACGCTTTTGTCGACCTTCGCGGGAAACTCCGCACGACAGACGTAGCCGCTGGCTTCCTCATTGTCAAAGAAGCTGGCGGAACAGTGACAACGCCAGATAATCAAGCGTTAAACGTTGAATTGGACCCTAAGCAAACCTTAAGCTTCATAGCCTCTGGTAACACGCAAATTCACAAGAAAATCGTGAGCTTGGTTAAATCAGCATGTTAAATTTGCTTTGGCCCCACCCTGCAGCCCTCATAAAAAGCGGAAAAACTAAAACTCTTCTTATCGCTGACCCACACCTCGGCTGGGAAATGTCACTTCAAAAAAAAGGCATACATGTCCCGAGCCAAACCCCTAAAATTCTCAACAAATTAACGGCGATAATCACAAAGTACAAGCCAGAGCAACTGGTTATCCTTGGCGACGTAAAATATACGGTTATTTCCAGCGAACTGGGTGAGTGGCATGATATCCCAGATTTTTTTGCAAAACTCCAAGGATACGTCGGCGACATAGCTATTGTACGTGGTAACCATGACGCTAACCTTGAACCGCTGCTACCAGAAAACGTCAAGATTTTGCCTGCAACAGGAGAAGTAATCGGTGATGTAGGCGTTTTTCATGGTCACAAATGGCCTTCGCCAGCCTTGCTGCAATGTAAAACGTTGGTTATGGGACATTTGCATCCAGTTGTGGTTTTTCGTGACCCTGCAGGCTTTAAAATTACAAGGCAAGTGTGGATGAGGGCAAACTGTGACTCCGAAGCCTTAGCTAAGATTCTGTTGCAAAAACACAACGTAAAAATCGAAGGCACCTTGGCAGAAACCCTCAAGAAGCACTATAATGTCAGGCTGAAGGCGAAGGAAATTTTCATAATGCCAAGCTTCAACGATTTCCTTGGCGGCAGACCAGTAAATGAAACAAGACCGAGAAAAGAAATCGGTAGTGGAGCATTGATTGGGCCAGTTTTGCGCTCGGAAGCCGTGGACGTCGATAACTCTGAGCTTTACCTTTTGGATGGAACTTACTTAGGAACATTAAATCAACTGAGAAACCTGTGATAGTTAGGGTTTGCTGGTTAACTCTTATATTTTACGGCATGTTATATGCATAACATGGTTTGAGGAGGAATAAACAAAGTGAAACTTGTAACAGTCCTGTTACCAGAAGCTTATCTGGAAGGTTTAGATGAATTAGTCCGAGCTAACATGTATCCAAGCAGAAGCAGCGTAATTAGGTCTTCAGTACGCGACCTGCTAAAGAAAGAGCTCTGGGAAAACAAACGCCAAAGATAAAAACCCGCCTAAACCCCTTTTACTGAAGCGCAAAGTCGACTTGCCGCTTGAGCTGGGTCAACTGCAAGAGTGATTTCTCGCCCGACAATGAGGTAGCAGGCGCCTGCGTTGAGCGCTGTTTCCGCGGCTCCGCCCTGAGCACCAACACCGGGCGAGTAAATGGGAACTTTTCCCTTAACAATCCGTTTTACTTCAGTTATCTTTTCTGGGTGAGTGGCGCCGACGACTACTCCGTCAGCACCCCACTTCAAAGCTTTTTTGGCAAAAGAAACATACTGCAAGGTTTTATCGCCTGTTTCTGGTTCTATGATTGTTTGGCCGTAACCTTCACTTGCGCCTTTATGGCTCATGTAGCAGAGAAGTATGACGCCTTTGTTGAGGCGATGTGAGGCTTCAAAGAGCGGTTTTAAGCCTTCCTCCCAGCCCACGAACGGGTTTGCGATTAATGCGTCAAAACCAGCCGCATAATAGTAATCCGCGATAACTTGGTTAGTGGCGCCTATGTCGTTTACTTTAGCATCCATAATTGCCAGCAACCCTTGCCCGCGGATTTGCTCCACAAGCTGCTGCACGCCGTCAAAAGCGCCGAGCGGAAGCACAAGATGATGATTAATCTTCACGGCGCAAATGTAGGGGTGGACTGCTTTGAGAATTTTTTGGGCTTTAACCAAAATTTTACTTCGGTTCTCTGGAGCTTCGTAGGGAAGATCTAACGCTAAAACAATCGGTGAATTCTTGCTCTTGGCTGCTTCTTGCATTTTTTCTTTAAACGACAAGGCTATACCTCTTGCTCTATGTTGTTGCGTGCTAGGCTATTTCATTTTTTCGTATATATCCGACATAAAATTTTAACGATTCTGCATGCAAAATGCGCCGTTTTACTTCTATGCACATCTATGTTGAATCATATTTGGGGCATCGTAGAAGCATCTAGCAGACCGGGTGGGTAGGTTGAACACACACAAATACCCTAAAGACAAAAAGCGAGAGCTAAATGCATACAACAGCTTTAATTTAAAAATGGTTTTTACTTAAGGCTAATTATTTCGCGAAATTAATCTTAATATTGTCCATAAAGCGTAGCCTATAAGCCTCTCTTATCTCCATCATCATTGAAAAGGAAGCGGTTAAACGCCCCAAACCGTTGAACTAGTAAGTTGCCAAGTGATAAGTAGGTTATATTCCGGGTTGCTGTATTTTTGAACGTTGTCTAAGTAATCGAGCATGCCTGTTTGTTTATCAAAATAGACTTCGAGTAAGTTAACTTGCGTTGTACTGCCTGTTGGGTCGTTCGTATCGGTAAAATTGCCTCCTATGCCCCAGTAATTTGTTGTTCTATTACCGGTAGAAAATGGTTCACTGACGGTGCCGTTAACGGTGATTGCAGTACCCTCTTCCTTAGGGTAAAGCCGATTACTTACATCAAGGTTTGGAGGGTAAATAGCCCAGAAGTCACCACTATAGCTGCCTGTCTCCAAATTGATCCAGTCTGAGTTATGAATTGCTGTTCCATTTGTGAATTGCCATATTGTATCAAACGAGACTACGGAGCCGTTGACTCCTGTTATGATGACTTCGTAGTAGTTTGTTTCGTTATATTCAAAGAGATAGGCTGGAGTTACTGCTTCTGTATCAAATAAAATTGAGTTGCCCTTTAGTGTGTAAGTGAACGTGTCACCAACATGGACGCCTGGCACAATTGGCTTAGAGGAAGAATGGGTGACTGCATATACAATGGCCACGGATGCAATGGCTAGTATAACGACGAGGATTATTGCAGCATAGACTTTAGTATGCTTAGATTTCTTTTTAAATGCCATATAGAGTGATGATGCAGTATTCTGGTATTTAGTTTTTTTCCCTTAAGGGTCTTCTGAAAGTAAGTTTGGATAATTGCAGAAATAGTGAATTATTCTTCATGTAAGCGAAATTGTTTGAGGAAAATTTAAGAGATTGAACTTTTAATAAATAATTCGGTGAAAAATTTGATTTGTCGCAATTGTGGTGCTCAGATTCCAGATGATGCAGCGTTCTGTGAAAAATGTGGAACAAGCACAACATTAACTACGCCTAAAGCAGCTGCAGCTTCGGCTTCGCCTGTTGTTGCGCCTTCTGGTGTAGCATCGTTGAAATGCCCTAGTTGCGGTGCACCTATCGCGCCCAAGTTTGGAGAGATGGTTATAACCTGCGAGTACTGTGGCAGCGCAGTTACTCTGGGAACCCAAGGCTGGACTAACATACAGAAGCAGACCATGCTTCTTTTAAAGGTCCCCAACGTTGACGCAGTGAATTCAATAATTATCCCGATGATGGACAAGGGTCTTCTGCACAGACACCTTCACGAAGACTCCAAGCAGGAGGAAATGAGCCTCACGTACGTGCCTTACTGGATTGTGAGTGTTTCTGCTCGAACAACTGTCACCGCTACGAATGAAACTGCACAAGTTGCACAGACTGCTACAACCGCCGCGTTGATGGGCGTAATATTCGGCGGCATGGGCGGAGGTTTTGGCGGAGGTGGAGGAAGAAGAGGGGGCGGTTTTGGAGGCAGGCGCGCTTTTGAAGATGGATTTGGAACAGGCGGCCCATTTAGCGGTATTCTTGGGTTGAAGCGAATAAGGATAATGTTTTATGGAATGGGAATGGGATACGGTGGCGGAGGCGGAATGAGAAAGACCGAACAAATGGACGAGAACTACAACTTCCCTATAATTGCGCTAAAGGCTCTCACAGACTACCAGCCGCGAGACTATCAATTTGATCTTGAAGGCAGAGAACTGTTTGACATTTCAAAATTACCCAAGGATGTTAAGATCCTAAACGGAGACATCAGCGAAGACGTTGCCAAATCCCAGGCAAAGACCCTTGTCGATCAGCTCCAATCACAAAAGGCGCACGCGAAATACCACATGATCCAGTCGATAAACACCGAGTCAGATGTCGGGGACGTGGAGCTACTCCACGTTCCAGTGTGGTTCGCGAAGTACGACCACAAGGGGAACAAAATCGTGCTGGTCATTGACGCCAACTCTGGCAGAGTGATCAACAGCTTCGGCCTCTGAGAGCGGCAGCGCGCTTCTAGGTTTACGCGCTCGTCTCTTTTTCCTATGAATACACACGTGATGCCCAAAATCCCAAAAAGTAATATGATTCCTGACGTTGTGATTAATCTTATGACTGAATTTGGAACATAAGTGGCTCTGGTAAAGAATTAGCGCTTATGCCTAAACCACACAACAACGATTGCAGTTATTAGTATATCCAGAGCCTTCAGCCATTCAAACCGTATTTCAGCCATATGTTTGAAGCTGCCTTGGTGGAGTTACAGGCGGTGAAGCGCTAAGGGACTAGCCAACCAAACTATAAGCAAAGAAGAAAGAGCAGCCAGAGCCTAATCAAACTTTTTTGGTGAAGAAGAAAACGCCGTAACGCTTGTACGGCTGCATCTGCGTAAGTTTGAAATTGCCCGCTTCAATTTCTGCCTTCAACGCTTCTGGATTTTGAACGGGTGCGCCGGGAAAGATGCCTTTCTTTATGACCTCAACAATTATCAGCTTACTTTCGGGCTTGAGTATCCTGTTGAACTCTTTTAAAACGGCTTCACTTTCACCGACTTCATGGTAAACTGTTACGAGAAAAATAATGTCCACTGAGCTATCCTCTATTTGAATGTTTGTGCCGTTACTTTGCAAAAACTGAATGTTCTTAACTCCTGCTTTGTCGGCTTTATTTTGGGCTTTCTTAAGCATCCCGGATGAAAGGTCAACCGCCACCACCCTTTTGGCTTTTTTTGCAAGTTCTATGGTGTAATAGCCTGGTCCACACCCGAAATCTACCGCTACGTCGTTTGGGTTTATGGCAAGTTTCTCTATGAGTTCGGAAGGCGGCTGAATCAACCGTCTTATCGGATTATCTAAAAAGAAGGCGCCTGACGCTGAATACGGATGCCCTTTATGCGACATGTTTACAATTCTCCAGCAAAGCATTTTTACTTTGGAATTAGCTTGTTTCTTCAAGAATATATGCTTTAAATTAGACAACGAGCAAGTATGAATTATTAGCTCACGTGTTTTGCAATTATTCGTATATGCAACCTCAAGCTAATCCTTGACGCCTGATCGGATGCATAACCAAAAGAAATTAATGCCTAAAAGCATAATTAGCCAAACTTGATAATTGCATAGTAAAGCACGGCGTGAGGCTTTGTGAAAATAAATAGAGGTAAAGTCTCAACTGGAATTGCCATAATTTTCATTATCTTTATTCTTTCTTTGACTTGCCCTAATACACAAGCGCAAACTAACATATCCTTTACGACTGTAGACAAATTCTATACTCCAGAAAATAATGGCAGCATCGGTTTTGCAGTAAATGGCACCTATTCCAACGCAACATTTGAAAATAACACTTGGACTTTTATGAACTTGCGCCTTAATGGATCGCTGCCGATTGAGAATCTTGAATTTTCAGCCCAAAACTGTAACGTTACAATTTTCTCTTACCAAGCATTTAACACAACAACTTTTAACATCCTACTGTTAAGCTATGTTGTTGAAGGTCAGGGTAAGCAGATTTTAAACCTTGGTCTTGGCTCACAAGAAGGAGGATTGGGCGCGAGTGCTGAATGGAGTGTTCTTTTTGGCACTCATGTTTTCACAGATGAAGGCGACGGGTGGAACCTTTTGCCTGATGGAACTTTGATTGTAACCGGTGCATCTGAGAATGAGAATGTAACTATTGTCCACTATGTTTTTTTGGATTCTTTTGGAAGCAATTCAAACCTGCCTTTCTATCAACAGCATTCGGTAGCCATTATAATAGCAGTAGCGGTTGCTGCCACAGTCATTGTCACCGTCGTGATTAAAGTAAATAGCAGAAAGAATTCGAGTGAAAGTGAGTTGGTGAAAAATGCTTAAGCTAATCAGCAAAAGCTTGCATTAAGTAAATAAACAATAGGAAGCACAAAGATGCCGTGGGAGAACCCCAGTAACATCGTACTACCAATATACGCCGTAATAGTACTGGTTGGAATCTACCTTATCTTTAGATTGGCTAAAGATAAAACTAGTAAAGTCAGTTCACTAAGAATATTTATTCAAATAGCCGCCGTCTTTGCCGTTTTTATGGGGCTTATATTAGGTCCCTTCGATATACCATTATTTCAACCCTTGGGGCCTTCGCCACGCAGCCTGTTATTGGGGGGTAATCTTTTGGGGAACCAGTTTCCAGACGGTCTCTCTGTTCCTGTTTTAGCATGTTACTACCCTAATGGGCGAACAGTTACTTGTCCGCTTTGGCAACTTCAAGCTTACATTTTCCCATTTTGGAACTATCCAAGAGGCTATGAGGTTTTCTACTCTACCTCCGGTTTGGAAAAGATAGGTATAGTTATAGGCTTGGTGGCTGTGGCATCTATCATTTTGGGAAGGTTTTTCTGCGGTTGGCTATGTCCCTTCGGCCTTTACATGGATGTGTTAACACGAATTCGCAAAGCTTCACGGTTGCGGCATTTGCATTTTTCCGAAAAAACAAATACGGTGCTTGCGCAATCACGGTATATCATTATTGCGGTTTTTTTGATTCTTAGCGTTATCTTTGCGTCATACGCCATTTTTGGCGCTCAACTGATTCCGGGCACTAGACCGGGAGGACCTGAGGGAACTGAAGCTGGCAATGTGGGCTTCCTCAACGAGCCTTTTTGTTTGGTTTGCCCAATGAGGCCTCTTTGCGTGTTAATAGAGTGCGCTTTGGGCTCAATGAAGTGGTCGTACGTTTCTAAAATAACCTATGGACCATTTTGGATATTAGGCAGTTATGTTACATCGCTAAACTTAGCTGTCTTAATTGCAGTCACAATTTTAGCTTTAGCCTATAGGCGATTCTGGTGCAGAATCTGCCCACTAGGCGCGTTAACCGCATTATTCAGCACTTACACACCTTTCAAACAAATCGCCATGACACGCTTGCAGAAGAACGAACAAAAATGCACTAAATGCGGAGTTTGCAAACGCGTTTGCCCAACTCAAGCAACACAATGTATACGAGAAGAACGGAGGAAACGTAACCGAATCCAGATGCATACTTTGCGCACGATGCGTTGAAACATGCCCCTATGAAGGCGCATTGGAATTAAAGTTTGCAGAAAAAACAATGATGAAATCAAGAAACTGGTTGGAACAACAATAAATTTGTAGAATTAGTAGCGTCTTGCTTGATTTCCAAGCGATTTCTTTCTCGTCATTTTGATTATTATAGTTTGATTATTGCATTTATTAATTCGACAATTCCAAGCACTATTAGTATTCCTGCTCCTCCTATTGAAATCCATTTCCGCAATAAGGGTGCCTTGTTAAGAAGCCAACCGGTAGCTCCTCCCAGCAGTAGCATCGGAGACAAGGCGGTTCCTAAACCAAACAAGACAGCTAAACCCACACTGCCGATTGGAGTTGAAAAAGGTAACGAATAAATTAAAAGCGCTACCAACGGTGGACATAGGATTAGTCCTCTGCTTAAACCAAGCGAAAAAGCGCCAAAATCAAACCCAAACTTGCCTGTCTTTCCCTGTGCAACCGAGGTTTTGCTATTTGGTAGATTGCCCTCGCATGGTGACCTTAACTTTAGAAGAACGCTAGCGCCAATAATCATAGTCACAATGCTGAAGGTAATTGAAGAATAAATTTGAAACGGCGAAATTGCGGTATTAGACAAAGCCAACCTAAACAAACCGCTAAATAAAGCTACTAAACATCCAATTAGGGCGTAAGCTGTTATCCGTCCAGAATTAAAAATCAAAGTGACAACAGTTCCTCTGCGGAAACCAGCACCGATGCCTGCAATGTAACTTGCGATGTAAGGCACACACGCTGCGGTGCAAACAGCTAATCCATACAATAAGCCGCCAGCAAACGCTCCCAGAAACGGATTAGAGATTGTTGGTATCAATGACATGAAGATTTCTCATGGAATATTTAATGAAAGCAAGTAATACGGAGAAATCATTTAAATCTTACATAATTTGATACTGGCGCCTGATGTTTTGAAGTGAACCAGAGGATTTGAACCTCTAGCCCGAGATGTCATAACCAATTGAGCATTTTTCCCCAGCGAGTTTCCCTCTTTTTTCATCTATTTGGAAAAAAACGTGCAGTGCTCTTTTCCGTATCCAATGTTTTTTGGCAAGCGAGCGGTCACTCTGCTGGCTTCTCCAAAAAGGCTTGCTCTTCAATAAGAGAAAAAAGGTGTTGTGAAGGTTATTAGCGTCTATTTCTCCGGTCTTGGCTGGTTGGTTTTTCTCTTTTGCTTTCGCTGCTGAAGCCACAAGCTATGTCGTTGTTGTCCATTGCTTGCCAATTGAGGGTCAGACTTTTTCCTGCTGTGTCGCAGGGTTATTTAGAGAGGAATCTCCAGGAGAGAACTATCCCGATTGCAGATAATATTACCGCGAATCCTATCACAACCGTGAAGTCAAGCCATAGACTATTCATGCCTGTCGCTCCAATCAACACCTGTCTTATTCCGTCGACTGCATAGCTGACGGGGTTAACTTTTACGACATCTTGAAGCCAAGCTGGCATTATTTTCACCGGAAACAATGCATTACTTGCGAATAGTAGTGGGAGGTTGAGTAGGTTTATGATTGCCATTTGTGTTTGCCAATCACCTGATCTTAGCGCGAGCACCGTGAACAACGCAGATAACCCGACGGCCATAAGGAAAATGATGAGGAATGCACCAGCGATTCCTAGAGGGGTGAAATTTGCCGTATCCATCCCGAGAGCTACTGCAATCACTAGAACTATGGCTGCTTGTATTAGAGATCTACCGACACTTTGTAGGATTTTGGCCATTACAATTACTCCGCGTGCAACGGGTGTGCTCAGAGCTTTGTTTAGGAAACCGAATCTACGGTCGAAGACTACTGACATTCCGCTGAACGCGGAAGTGAAGAGGACGATGAAAGCAAGCATTCCGCATGACAAGAATGAGAAGTAGCTTGTTGTTCCGAAAAAATTCTTCAAAATTATGTCCTGTTGCGCTAAGGAGGCTCCTGACCCGGCGATGAAGGACCCAAAGTTCAAGGCTTTGCCGAACAAGCCAAGCCAGATAATTGGTTGAATTAGTGACACAAAGAGTTGTATTGGGTTGGTGTACCACTTTCGGAGGTCTCTGTTTGTCAGCGCCCATAAACCGTGAAAGGGGCTCCTGCTGAGCTTTGGAGCTGCCCTGAATCTTTGTTCCTCCTCGGCGAGAATCTGTTCGGTTGTTTTAGTTTGGTTTTCAGGGTCTTTTGAAGTTGTGATTTTGGTATCTGTATTGGTTTTGTCCATGATTGTCACCTTAGGACCTCGCTTTCCTCATAGTTCTTCGTTGACGGAACATCTGCAGCTTGTCTACTTCTTCCTCTCTGAGATTGCGACCTGTTAATTCGAGGTAGGCTTCGTCTAAAGTGGGTTTTGTCAGAGAGATTCTGGTGGCGTGCAGTCCCTTGGATCGGATCAGGTCGGTTATCTGGGGAGAGGCTTCTTCCCCGTCGTTCACCTTGATCCTGTAAACGCTGTCTTGCTTCTTGACTTCCTTGACGAGCTGGATCTTAGCTATGTCAGATGATATGTCGGGCTCGTTTTCTTTTACATCGACGACGATGACGTCTCCGCCTACGCTTTCTTTGAGTTCTTCGGGCGATCCGATCTTCACTAAGTGACCGTGATCTATTATGCCTATTCTGTCGCAAAGGGAATCGGCTTCTTCAAGGTAGTGAGTGGTCAGGAACAGTGTCATTTGGTACTCTTCCTTCAGCGTCTTGATGTATTTCCAAACTGCAGTTCGCGTTTGAACATCAAGACCGAGCGTGGGTTCGTCGAGGAAAAGCAGTTTCGGGTAGTTAATCAAGCCGCAGGCGAGCTCTAGGCGCCTTCGCATTCCTCCCGAGTAAGTGGAGACTTTCCTATTAGCTGCATCTTCAAGCTCGACAAGTTTTAGAAGTTCTTTTGCGTGAGCCTTCGAATCTTTCCTGGGCATTCCATAAAGGTCTGCACAGAGAATGATGTTGTTGATTCCTGTCATATCTTCGTCCGCCGTGTACTCCTGCGGGACGACCCCGACGCTTCTTCGCACTTCGTTCGCGTCTTTGAATATGCTGAATCCGCAGACCACAGCTTTTCCCGACGTGGGCTTCAGAAGGGTCGTCAGCATGTTGATGGTGGTGGTTTTGCCGGCGCCATTGGGCCCGAGAAAACCGAAGATTTCCCCTTCTTTGATGTTGAAGCTTACGTTATCAACTGCCTTGAGGCTTCCGAAGCATTTTGAAAGATTTTCCACCGTGATTATGTTCGAAGTTGACGTTTCAATTTTGTTTGTAGACATTTTGTTTTCTCCTAATTCTTTTTTAAGCGGGTTTGTTATGTGTTGGTTATTTTGGAGAGTCTTGACTGGATTTCCTTGATTTTTTCTGTATGAGAAGTGAGTTTGGAAGGGTCGGATTTTGCGAGGTCTTCAAAGTATGAGACGAAGCTGTTCATTTCGTTTAGGACATCTTCTATGGTGCGCGGGAAGTTTGACCTCATTCTGGAAGGCCAAGCCATTTCCTCTTTTCCCTGCTCGGTTAATTCGTACCTGCCGTCTTCTCTCTTTTTTATCGAACCCTCTTTGGTCATTGTGTCAAGCAGAGGATATACTGAGCCTGGCGACGGTCTCCACCATCCTTGACTCATGTTTTCCATAGCGTCCATTATTTCGGCACCGTTTTTAGGTGAAATTTCTAACGCATATAAAACCCAGCCGTGGAGGCCGCGGCGTTTATGCTTCATCCAATCAAACAACATATAGAATTACCGATATCGAAATACCGATATGTACTTTATATGTTTTGCTCCTTTCAAAATGACGCCGCGCGAAATACTCCATGGATTTTGCTACTGGTCGCATTCTGAATTTGTCTAATATTACTTGTTTTCAACTTTCGAGGCCCTTAGCATTTGTCTCTCGGACTTCGTGCCACAAATAGTTAAATGTGACGAATTACACTTTCCTTATTATGCTTTCTGGACAGTTTTTGACATGACAAACCCTCTCAATCTAAACAATTCGGCAAATACTAAAGCAACAGCCGAAAAAATTTTAGCGGCGGTGCCGTACATTAATGGTTTCCATTTTTTCGAATCAATAGGCCGATACACGGGGGAAACTGCTGTTAGTTTGGTAGCTTTCGCCAAAGAAGTTGAAATCATACCAATTGAGTCAATTGATTTTCATTTCAAAAGAGCTGACTTTCAAAAGTGGATAGCAGACACTATTGGAGACACTGAATTGGCAACAGCAATCGGGCACATTGAGAAAGAACTCACTGGAGAGCCATTGAGAAGAAGAATTCTCGAGATTATAAATGCACGGGTAAGAGAACTTGAAAATCAAATCCAACATGCAAGCATTCTTGGCGGCAAGAAATAATCAACAGGTTGCCGATTCATCTGACAATTAGCCTTCGATTTTTTAGATTCAATATGTGGATATTTCGGTCAGAGCCAGTATACAGAATTGTTCGACCCGAAAAGTGAAAGAGAAGATTTTGGAGGTGAATCGGAATGGCAAGAGTGAAACAAATCATGAAAGATGAAGGCGAATTCTTAGAAGTTGCTAAGGTCAGCGATTTAGAAAAAGGCGTTATGAGAAGCGTGGAGCTGAAAGGGATTTATATCTTAATAGCTAATGTGGATGGACGATTCTACGCTTTAGACGACAGATGCGGACACATGAACGCTCTGCTTTCTATGGGAACACTGAACGGGAAAATCGTAACTTGCCCGTTTCATTATGCCCAGTTTGACATTACTACGGGACAGAAAGTAAAAGATCCCATGTCAGAAAGCTTCAAAGACATGGATAAACTTCCTGAAGAAATGCAGAAATTCATGATCTACGCAAAAAAACTTGTGGATCCAGTAAAAACCTATGACATGCAAACACATGAAGTTAAAGTGGAAGGAAACAAGATTCTAGTCAGAATATGAAAGTATTTTTCCAATTCTTAGACAGAAAACCTTCTTTTTCTGATTTTTGAACTTTAGCCTTCAGAAACTGAACCACCCCCTCTTCTGGATTAAAACTATTCTTCACCGCTAAGGAACAGGCATGCACGCTAATTTGATTTGTTCAATTCCTAAAATGATTTTACTGTTGGTTGTGAGTTTGAGTTTGTGAAGTTAGCCGCTGGATAAGTAAATCCTATTAGACTCATGAAAGTTCCGGCGGCGATTATCAAACCTGTGAAGCTTAGCTTTAGGGCAATGTTGAAATTGTTAGCTATCAAACATAGGAAAGTGACTACGATAAAAAATGAGGACAACCCGAGTAAAGCGAGAATAAAGTACGGGTGGTCTTTCTTTTTTTGAAGCTCCAACAGTCTGTTAGAGCAGCCTATTGTGAAGAATACACCGGTGAAGATTATCGCGATGGAAGCGGCGATGACTTCACCGTTGACTATTGTTGGAATGAGCTCGGTCTGGACGGAAATGTTGTTGAGCCAGGCATAAACGAGCGCTATTGCACCAAGGATCACTATGACTGCGTTGAATTTGCGCAACATTTTGCCTTCTTTTGCTTTGGAATAAACGCTGTTTGCTTTAAAAGCATTATCTATTTTGGCTTTTATGTCTATTTTTCTTGTTTAACCTCTAAGAAAAAGTAAAACCTGAAGATTGCTATAAGCTTCGATGTTGCTTTCATAGCCAGCCTCTTCTTCTGAAAATTACTATGAGGACTACTGCTATGCCTATCATTATCGTGACCATGATATAGAAGCCTGATGAGCTACTACTGCCAGGTACAAGGAACCCTTTTCCGAAGTTGGTTCCGTATATTTCAGCAATCAAGGCCAAGGGCAGAAAAATTGCGGAAATAATGGTGAGGATTCTGATGATATTGTTGGTAGTTAACGTTTGAACATTGATCAGGGTGTCTGTTATATCTCTGATTTCTTCACGATGGTTGTCTACCACTTCGATCAGCGAGATTATCCTATCGTATAGGTCCTCAAAGCGGAGCATTGAATTGCTGGAAACTAAAGCAAACTCGCCTCTAGTTATTTGTCCCATTATTTCACGCATTGGACCTATGGATTGTCTCATGGTCAACACTTGGTCTCTTGACTTGGAGATTTCTAATCCGAAGTTTGTTTCCACCTGTGTTGGTCTTTCCCTAAAGAGTTCACCTGCCTTTTTGGTCAAATTCTGCAATCTTTCATGAATTAAATCAGAAATCAAAAAGTACTCATTTGTGGTTAAATCTAAGAATATGTACAAGAGAATGTCTGTGGAAGGCGAAAGTGAAAGCGCGAAATAGCCGTGCGTGCTGATTTTTTTGTAAACGGCGCATGTGATATCCGAATAACCCTTGTGAACTGTTATAATCCACTTTTTTCCCACCAGAAGCGCGAGACTTTCCATTTTCGCGTCGGAAACAAAGCCGTCCCTTTTAGGAAAATTAAGAACGCAGGCTATGTGGTTCTCTTGCTCCTCAATATTTGACCGTTGCCCTTCCGCAGTCAATTCCTTCAGACATAGTTCATCTAACTTGAAATTCTTCTGTATCGTGTTGATTTCGGTATCCGAGGGATCCTCAACATCGACCCACAACACGGAATCTTCGCTGATCTTCTCTGGAAGAGACTCCAACGTATCAGACTGCCATCTTCCCTCCTCGTGCTTTCTAAGCTGGGTTATGGTTAACAGATGGTTCACCGGTTATTGTTAATGAAAACTCTTCTCTAACTTATATTTAGCCATACAAAAAGCTACATATTAATCATGCGTACGGCTTGGGTTCTCAGTCGACTCTCCTCCAAAATGCCGATGAGGCTGTATAACGGAAAGTCTTTGACCTGTGTAAATTCAAGCAAAGTGAACATGAATATCTTTAAAAACCAAAAAATCCAGAGGCTGCCTCTTTTTCTGCAGTTCTTCAAAAAAGAGTTAAGCCGGCTGCTCCGAAGCGTCTTCTTTGTCGCCGGATCCCTTCTTATTTAGGTGAATTATAAGTTGGTGGTTTTTCTTGACAAGAGTTACATCTTCTTTTTCTATATTGTCTGCAATTACTTCCCCGTTGTATTTCATGCGACTGATATAGCCTAGTTCTTTTAGTTCGTTCATGAGAGTTTCGCGTAGTTTTCTTATTTGTTCACCTGATGTTTGTGGGTCTCTTTTGAAGCAGAAAGTAATGGTTTTTTTGTCAGAGTCATAGTTCGCTCGGGTGCCTTTGCCAAGTTTTTCTACGTGGCCCCATATTGTTTTGTCGCTTTCATCTCTCATGTTTTCACTTGCTATTTCTCTCTTTTAAAAGAGCCGTGTCCGCCTGCCTTAGTAATGTTTGTGACTACGCTTTGGCTTACTTCGTCGAGAAGCTCTTCTGCACGTTTCCAGTTATCAGCGGAGACTTCTACGCTGTATCTGGGAGCGGCGATAACGCAAAATTCGATTTTAGCGTCTTTAGCTTTTTGAGCTTTCTCGGCGTCGATGAATGCGTCTTGGATGCATTTAACGCCGTTGGGTTTCATGCAGCGAATTTCAAGCGTACCTCTGACTTTCACCATTTTGATATGAATGCGTTCTTCAGCAACTTGGACGAAGGCTTTGGCGATGTCTTCAGGTATGCCAAGTTTATTTAGGGCTTCTGTGCCTTCTTTGAGAGCTTTTTCGAAGCCTTCATATAAACCGACGTTTTCTTCCAAGATAACACCTGCTTTCTGGTAGACTTCATGTACGGGCAAGCCTACTTTTTCTGCGACCGCACGCAGAAGTACTTCGCCTTTGCGGTCTCTTTTCCAAGCTTTGATTTTTTCAATTCTTTCGCGTTTTGTAACTCGTCTAAGAGATAAGTCAATGTGGCCTTTTTCAAGGTTTACATGGAGAACTTTTAGAACCATTTTTTGTTTTTCACGAACGTAGTCGTGGACGTTTCTTATTCTGGCGCTGGAGATTTCGGAGATATGAAGAAACCCGCGTTTATTGTATTCATCTAGATTAGCGTAAGCTCCATAATCCATCACGCTCTCTATGGTGGCGATTACGAGATCTCCAGATTCAGGCCATTCAGATTTATGTTCAGACATAGTTTACATCTACCCTGACTTGCAAAAAGAGAATGTGGGTTGAGTGTTTTATTCTTTTTTGTCCAACTTGACAATATAAATTTCTTTGTTGCGGACTCTGAGTGCTGCATTGAATTTTCTATCTGGTTTCTTGTTGTATGACTTAACTCTGAATGAGAATGGCGCGTACATTGATCTTACTGTTTTACCCTCAACCTCAACTTTAAACATCTTCTCAGGGCTCTCAATGATCTGCTTGAAAACCGTATCATACTCGGGAATCTTGGCGATTTTTCTTCCTTCAGGTATTTCCTTCACTGGAGTTGCTTTTGCGACTATTTGCTTGTTCTTAGTTTTTTCTAGTTTAGACACATGTATTCACACTATATACATGTCAGTTATACTATTAAAGTCTAGCAGTAATATCGGTAGAAATAATTACGGTTAAGTCAAAGTCATAGTGAACTAATGGTTATCCAGTAAGTATTGATTTTTTGAATATTTCTCGCACTAATATCTGGATTGAGATGACATGTTTTCGGTCGATGGTTAACATCTAACTAACTTTTGTTCGGTGAACACGCCGAATGCTGCGCTGAACGTTTTACTCGCCTTTTGTGTCGTTTCTGCAGCATTCCGATTTTGGTCTGTATTCTCTTTTTCTCGTTCGTTGCTTATGATGTTTCTCGCATTCTTTTATTCTTACCAGCATCCAATCTTTTTCTTCATAAACGCACCCGCAAACCAAAGTCTTAATCGTTAAGATCGCCACTCTTCAAGCAAACTTACCAGACATATCAATGTATTTGTTACCAATATTCTTAATGATTTCTCTCGGAGTTAAGCTCGAAAAAAATCTGGTTGTTTTTTGTTTTATTTCCATAAAGATCACGTGCAGTTCTCTATTTTTCTTCCAGAAAGGGTAAAGTATTTAGAATGCGGGATGCGTTTGTTTGCTTGGTTAAGGTGAATATATGAGCGTGATGAAAAGGAAAAAGAAGAATACACAGCTTGAGCAGCAAAAGAAAGCTCAGCGAGAGAAGGATGCAAAAAAGAAACAGATGCGACAGCAACTTCCTCCTAAAGGAAAGAAATAACTGCCTCAAGCACGAAAGGCAAGAAAACTTACATTTTAGTTTAAAGGTAACTTCGCCGTCTACAAGAAAAACTACCAATCGGTCCCGTTTGCTTATTTGTTCTCTCTTTATTGTTTTTTTGAATTCCTAGGGAAACAGTATCTCCGTTTCTCACTAATTTCGCAGCTAACCTGTTTTACCTGATTGTATGCGGCATTCCACGCGTGTTCTCATACCTATAGCTAAAATGGACCTTTTTGTTTTTTTGATTTTTACTTCAGAATACACAATGTTTACAAAGATGGATGGAACCAACATTTGGCAGTCTCATCTAATTTAATATTAGCGTGTATGCAGAAATGTTTCCTACCGACCCACTACCCAAGAAACTCTACCTTATAGGCGTAGTAGTCATCTTCCTCTCTGCCTACTCACAATACTTCATACATTACGGGTCAATAACCGGGTACCTAGTCGTCTACGGAATACCCGTTCTAGTTGTCAGCCTCCTTTTCGGTAGGCAACTGCTTCAACGAGCGGGCAAAAACAACAAGGACGCCGCCAAATTCGGCTTAGGATTATTCGGCGTCTTAATCGTGATCGGCCTTTTCCTTTCCATCATAGCTTTAGCTATAATAACGCATTTTGACCCGCACGCCGCAAACCTGCTAAACAAGCCAAATCCCGTGCTCAACGTACCGTCCAACGTTGCGTGGTTGATGATTCCCGTCTCCATACTTGTAGTGGGTCCCGCTGAAGAGTACCTGTTCCGCGGCTTCATCTACGGTGGACTACTCAGCATCTCCAAGGGGAGATACTGGATTCCGTTGGCGGCTGTTTCAAGCGTGATGTTTGCTTCCGTCCACGCTTACTACTCCACCACATATGGCATCGCCAGCGTCCTGCCGTTTATAGACTTAATAACTTTCGGTTTAGCCATGTCCATCACGTACTACTGGTCAGGCGGAAACATACTGGTGCCAGCGCTCATCCACGGAGTATACGACGCTACAGACTTTCTGGGCGTAGCCACAACAACCCAAATTGGCCAAGCTGCACAGTTCATAATGATATTTGTCGGCATAGGGTTTGCAGTAGTTTACCTTCCCCAAAAAATTACCCTGCGTCAAACGTCTAACCCCTCAGTTCCCCCTGAAACGCAACCACCACCTAACCCTCCACAAATTTAGTTGCACGTTTTGAACTTAGAACCAAGAAAGGGTCCAGTTTTTTCTTGAGGTTTTGAAGCGCCACATGAAGGCAACTAACCTACGAGCACAATGATGACAGACATGCGAGTTTTATCGGTTGGCGTCGGCTAAGGGATATCGGCTCATGGCAGCGAGCATTACTTCACTGAAGGTTTTTTTGCTGAGGTGACGCGCAAAATCTGAAGTGGCTATTATACCGACTAGCACGTTATTCTTAGTAACAGGAAGTCGCCTTATTTTGTACTTGACCATTTTCCTCGCAGCATCTCTGAGTGAGGATTCCTCCTCGATTGTTATGAGCGGATCTGACATTACCTCAGAGACTCTAGTATCAAGCGATTTTTTCTGCGCCATAACCCTTCTGACTAAGTCTCTTTCAGTAATAATGCCCTTTGCCACAATGCCCTCCATTACTACAAGATCACCCACATCTTGTTGATGCATCAGCTTTGCAGCCTCAAGCACGGTCCCCTGAACATCAATTGTGATGACATTCGTTGTCATAAAATCTCTTACAGTTGGCATCATTTTACAAAGTCTATAAACTATCGTATAAAGTTTTGTAACTTCAGGTTGTCTCTTAATTCGGTTGTTTTTATTTGCAGATGTTTACTTTTATTAGGTATTGTTTTCGGCTTTAACTGAAAAACCTTAACTTTCTAAGACACAAACCATTTGACAGTGCCGAACCTAAACATTGCCCAAGTAAAAAACAACGAAAGATTGACCGTGTTGATATGATTGTAATTCGATGAAGTAACGCGCGGCGCGTGGACAACCGTCGAGAATTCAAAACGCAGACTTTTGTTACTCTGATTTGTCACCATCTTTATGGAAAAGTGGCAGGGTAGCGTCCCATGGCTTCCAGTATTTCTTCAGAGGCTGTCTTTTTTCCGAGATTCCGCACAAAATCAGCAGCGACAACTATCCCGACTAATCTGTTCTTCTTCACCACTGGAAGTCTTCTAATCTTATTAGTTGACATCAGCCTAGCTGCCTCCTTAAGCGAAGCATCAGGATCAACTGTAATAAGAGACTTAGACATAATCTCCGAGACCTTGGTATCCAGCGGCATTTTTTTCGCCACGACCCTTCTGACAAAATCTCTTTCAGTAACTATTCCAATGGGCACCTCGCCATCCATAATCACCAAGCAACCCACTAGATTGGAACTCATGAGCACCGCTGCTTCAAAAACACTGTTATCAACACCGATTGAAACGACATCCTTCGTCATGATATCTTTAACTGTCGGCATAGTCTCTCTTAAGAAAAGCGCGCCTAAATAAGATTTTTGGAGTAAAATTTTATAGCTTCAGTTAAACGCATAGACAAGCAATTCACTCCTCTTTTATTTGCACGTGGGCCTCTTGAAAAAATGTTGAGGGTGCAAGACTTCTACGCTTTTTCCGCGGGTTTTTTCGCTTCGTATACGTATTTTCCGCCTCTCAGGGCGGAGCAAACTGCAGCTACAACGCACATTAAGGCGCCGATGATGAAGGCTTCTCGTAGCGCAGTCATGAACGGACCTGAAATTGCATTTGGGAAGAAGGTTGATCCCGTGAGATAATTAATCGTTGCCTTTGGCACGGTGCTTACTAACGATGAAGGAAGAGTATTGAAGTATTGTTGCAACTGGGTTATAGCCTAGAAATGAAGCGAAGAGGGCTGCTGAGGCTGGCGTAGAACTGAAGATGTGTGCAAGCTGGGATGGTGCACCAGCACTGGTAACTGCAGCTGATAGTGCACCCGGAAGACTCGCGCTAAGCGACACTATGATGATTGTGAAAAAGATAGCTTGGCTTATCGTCATTGCGCTGTTCTGTATGGTTGCGCGCATTCCAGATGCTGCCCCTCTATGTTCCGCTGGTACTGAGTTCATTATGGACGCCATGTTAGGAGAAGCAAATATGCCACCCCCAATGCCCATTATGAAGAGTATAGCTGCGAAGGACAGGTACGTGAAATTGACTGGGAGCAACACGAACCCTGCGAAAGCAGCGGCGGAAATCACCATACCCAAAGTAGCGAGTAGCCTTGCGCCGTGCTTATCGGATAGCCAGCCACTGATCGGTCCAGTTAAGACAAAGCCTATAGTCATAGGTATCATGAGTATTCCACACCAAAACGGCGTGGAAGCAAAGCTGTACCCATGAAGAGGAAGCCATATTCCTTGAAGCAATATAACGAGCATAATCATCACCCCGCCCCTTGACATGGAACTGAAAAGCGAAGCAAGGTTACCTGCACTAAACGCTCTTATCTTAAACAACTCAAGCTTAAACATTGGATCGGCAACATGATTTTCGATAAACGGAAAAGCAATCAGAAGACCCGTCCCAGCGGCTAGGGATGCAATGACCCATGGATTACTCCAGCCCATAGCCGAGTTTCCATAAGGTATTAAGCCGTAAATAACACCTGCTAAAATTAATGTCAATCCCCCTCCAAAAGCGATGTTTCCCCAAATGTCCAATTTTTGGTTTTTTCTAATAGTGCCGCGCTCTTTCAGTTTCAAGTACGACCAAACGGTGCCTATCACTCCAACTGGAACGCTCACCAGAAACACGAGTCTCCAGTTAATAATCGCTAGAATTCCCCCGAGAACCAGACCTATTATTGAACCGGCGAGGAAAGATATCTGGTTTATTCCAAGTGCTTTTCCGCGTTCATTGCTTGGGAACGCGTCAGTTATTATTGCAGCGCTATTTGCAAATAAGAATGCGCCGCCAATTCCTTGAACTATTCTGAAAACTATTATCTCGATAGCCCCAGCGTCACCTTGGCTTGGGGTTATTGAAAGCAGTATCGAGCCGACTGTGAAGATGAGGAATCCAATGTTGTAGAGCCTTACCCGCCCAAACATGTCTGAAAGTCTGCCAAAAGTGACAAGCAATGTGGCGGTAACAATGCTGTACCCGAACAGTATCCACAGCATATACTGAAAAGACGTAAAAGGATTAATGTTAATTCCACGAAAGATGGCGGGCAATGCAATCAAAACGATGGTACTGTCGATTGAAGCCATCAAAGTGCCAAGCGTAGTATTCGAAAGCGCAACCCACTTGTACTCAACCATCTGTTTTCACTAAAGGTTTATTTGGTGTGTCTGGTGTGTCATAAATAGTTTATCAACCAAAGTCCCATGTTTTCGCTTAACATCTGTTACTGAAAATAAATTTCCGATGTTTCTCGGATTTTTTGCAAACTCAAAACAGAGAAAGAAAACTGCAGCCCCATAAACGCCGCGCACAATCAGCCCTTTCGGCTAAAGAAAACTCGCTATAACAAATGTCGCCCAATTAGGGAGCACCGTGCGCACCATCAAGTTTCAGAAAAAATTGCGTTGTTCATGTCAAATTGCACTGTTCATGTCAAAAATGAAATCAGGCTATTCCGACTCTTGAAGATAGTTTCGGTTGATGAGACAGAATTTAGATAGAAATGAGGTCTTTATCAGCTTAAAAAATGGGGCTATTGCCATGATTTTGTTCAAGACATGTTATATCAAACTTATGCTTATTACCACTTGCAGGTCGGGGAGTAAGCTTTAAACGCGATGCATTGAAGCGCTAAGCGCGCGACGCGAGTCAATTAAAACAGCGGAAAATTGACACGCGAACAAAGACTTTGCTTCGATGGGCTGGACATAGCAGTGTTGCATTGAGGAGATGAATAACATGGTCAAAACGGTGAAAGACCATGCGACGACTCGCCTCAGTGGACCGCGAACATGATGTTTAAGGCTCAGACCCAACCTGTTCTTCTTAACAACCTAAACTATTGAAAGCTCTTTTTTTAATCCATAAAAAGGTTAAGCCCCTACCGGATTGATTCTTTCGTATATTCAAATCGTTCTTTAACAAAATAACTCCATTCATCTTTCACAGAAGTTACCCTTGTTAAGCCGTATCATGAAAGAGAAAGAATATGTTTGAGAATCTCTCACATAGTTATGGAGGATAAGTCTATGTGTATGGGGAAAGTAGTGGTTTGTTGTCCTGTATGCAAAAGTCAGATTCAGGTCACTAGACCGGACAGCAGTCACCCGTTTTGGTCTACAAATAAACCTGTAAAAGACGAAGGCATAGAGAGTGTTGTTGAGCAAGTTCTTGAATGCAAAAATCCATCATGCGCATCAAAATTTTCGATTTACTGGTACGACAAATAAATACACTGACAAAAAATTGCTGACACTACAAGAAAATGACTAAACTGTTTAGTCACGTGGGTTTAGGGGTCTTTTTGAATATTTCTTCTCGCCACTTGTGCTCCCAGCTTGCCCAACCAGTCTTCACAAGGCTTTCTCTCAAGTGAGGTTTTTCAGCAACCCAATCCAGAAATGTCCAGAAGCGCCTCTTGTCTTTGAGCATTTCCTCAGGCACCCCTTTTTCAACACACCACCTAACATATCCTCTTTCGACCAACTGCTTAAGCTCGCCGGTGGATTCGACCCTTTGAACCTTGAACCCTAAGCTTAGCAAGTACACACCTACGCTTGATAGAACGTATTCTGAACAAACCTTAAAACAGGTTTCAGCGTCAGGCTGCATTACTGCGACAATCTCGTTGGCAATCTTCACCGCGTCATCCAAATATTTCTTGTTCTTGAAGTTCGGCGGCTGAAAAGAAGACGTGGGAATTCTGCGCTCCATCACCATAGGGTCTGGAGGTTTGAGCGCGCCAACCACCACGCCCAATAAGAGATCACCCCATCCTGAAGCATCTATCAAAATCGTCTTTCCAGGAAAAAAACAATCCAACGCCAAACTCAATCACCACATTAAGAAATATTAAGTGGTCTTTGTTTTTCTGTCTTTTTGTTATGAAAATTGAGTCAACCCTTTGTCTGAAGGATTTCTGTACGCCATTGGTTCGGGGATCTGGGTGGCGCCAAATCTGACTTCATATGGGTCAAATTTAAATTGTACACCATCCTAAAATGTAGAGCAAACGAGTAGTATTCATGAGACGGATTCCAACACAGTTCGTTACTCCAGTGTGCAGAAACCCCCAACTCTTGGTCAGCTTTGCTAGAGTTTCCTACAGGGGACTTGTTAAATCAAGAATAGATTATCGAAATGAAGATGGAAGTAGCTCTTCCCTTGGGTTGCTGAGCCTAAGAATTACGCATCGGTGTAATCACAGGTGCGCAATCTGTGCACAATGGGGACAAGCCGGATACAACGCAAGAGAGGACACACCAAAAGTTACTGGGGAAGTCCCAGTTGAAATTTACAAAAAAGTAATAGACGAAGTTGCTCCCAAAAAAGTTCACGTTTACATAACGGGCGGAGAACCTTTCCTCTACGAACCCCTAGTCCCCCTTGTTAACTACATGAAACAAAAAGGACTAACGGTTCAAATAGTAACAAACGGAGTCGGATTAGAAAGAAACGCTGAAACCATAGTTGACAACGGATGGGACATGATTTGCGTCTCCTTCGATGGCCCAAGAGAAATTCACGACAAATGCCGAGGCGTCCCAGGCGCATTAGATACAGCAAAAAAAGGAATATTGGCGATCCAAAAAATAAAGAAACAGAAAAAAAAGACAAAACCTGGCATCTTCATTATCACAACAATCTCCAAGAACAACGAATCCACATTACTTGAAACTGTGAAAGAAGCAGAAAAACTAAGCCCTGACGGCATGACAATCTACTACTCATGGTTCACCAAAGAATGGATAGGACAAAAACACACAAAAATAGCAGAAGAAAAGTTAGGCGTAACCCCTTTCGCGTGGAAAGGCTACGTCCGCGACACAACACAATTGAACATAGACAAAATTGCTGAGCAAGTACAACAAATAAAATCTAAAAAAACCAAAACACCCATTCTGTTTGTACCTGACCTCAAACCAGAGGAGATCCGAACGTACTATACTGAACCTGAAAATTTCTTCGGATACAAAAAATGTGTTTCACCGTGGTTCCAGTTAGACGTAATGCCAAACGGAGATACCGTCACATGTAGAGACTTTCCAGACTTCGTTACAGGAAACATTAAGGAATCAAGTATCCTCGAAATATACAATAATGAAAAACACCGCAAATTCAGGCGAGCCCTAAGAAGCTGTGACAATGGAGTTTTTCCAATATGCTCCCGATGCTGCGGCTTGATGGGATATTAAAAATGCTCTTCGCCAAAGAGGAGAACACATTTGACAAATCCATCAACCACCGATTCAGCCAAAAGATGGCGACAACAAGCAACCCAAACTGTTTCATTCAATCAAAGACAAAAATTCATCACTTAAAATTAGGGTGATTATGATGGAGTCCATAGATGTTGCCATTCTCACAATGAACAGCGATCGAATGTTGAGGGAATGCATTAATTCTGTTTATAAGAACGTGCCAGTTAACAACCTCATTATTATTGACGGCTCACTCCACTGACGCTACAGCAGAAATAGTGAAGGAGTTCCAAGAAAAATACGGAAACGTTATATTCATTCAAGAAAAGGGAACAAGAGCCACCGCAAGACAGACCGCAATTCGACTGGTAAAAAGTGACTGGTTCATGTTTGTCGACAGCGACGTTCTCTTGTCAAAAAACTGGTTTGCCGAGGCGGAAAAACTAGTAAAAGACGACGTTGGCGCTATCTGGGGAATTGAAATTTGGTCAGTGCTGAGAGAATCGAAAAAATTACTGACGCTGTTTGAAAGGGTTACATTAAAAATATTCGATAAAAGAGGCGGAACCCACGACACGCTAATTCGGCGGAAAACAGTTGAAGACATCAAAATACCCTATCAACTGCATACTTACGAGGACGGATACATCAAAGATTGGATCGGCAAAAAAGGCTACAAGGTCCTAGGCGTTTATGAACCGTACTGCATCCATTTTCGTCCAGACGAAGTGTGGACAACCAGAAAACACGTCGAGTTAATGGTCAGCGACCTTAAGTACGCCGTTCACCGCCCCGTACTTATACTCTCATACGGCTTCTACGCAGCCATTGTTGTTTACCAAATAGTCTTAAGCAAATTCAACCGAACAGGCTCACCATCGATGATTTTGGCAACAAGGTCGAAAAAACCGTAGCTCAAAAGGGCTAAGAATAGAAAAGACTTTTCGCTTCAAACCTTATTCACGATCACAGTATTCTATAGTTTCTCAAAAATATTGCAGGAAATAGTTAGAGAGCATAAAAAATGCTGCTTTATTAGCTATTTCACTGTGACTTTGTGCTTTTTAGGTGAAGGTGCAATCTTCTTCTTTGGGACGGAGACTTCGAGTAATCCATCCTTAAATGTGGATTCAGCTTTTTCAGGGATTACTTTTTCAGGGAACGACAGTTGTTTGTAAATATGCGAGTAAACGCGTTCTCTGACAACAAAGTTCTTTTCCTCTTCTTCCTTTTCAACATCTGTTTCAGCCGAGATTTCAATACCATCCGTCGTCAGGGCTACGTCGATCTTGTCTTTAGCTACGCCAGGCATCTCAGCATGCACCACAAACTTGTTTCCCTCATCAACCAGATCTACAGTTGCCTCACGAACCGGGACTACGGTTTCAAGACTTATCCAGTCAAATGGAAAAGCAATACTTTCAATGAAATTTTTGCGAAAATCATTCATTAAATCATCAAAGGTCGTCAAAACATGAACTGCAGGAACTTTGGCAGGAACGTGTTTAGCAAGAACATGTTTTACAGATTTTGCTGCGATTTCAGATTTTGCTATCGCCTTCACTGGCGCCTTTTTTTCTTCTTCACTCATTTTTTTCACCTCGATTAATTTATTATTAGAATCCTAAGAATACGATAATCAACTATTGTTCTTCCAATAAGCGAACTGCCAGATCCCGAATTCTATTTTTGTTCGAGCTATCAATTTTCATTCACCTTTTTTCCGCTTATCAGCTTATAGACATAATCTACTATGTGATTAAGCGCTTATGTGGATATTGGCTCAGCCTACTTCTTGCTGAAAGAAGCCAGATGAACCAAACCTCAGAAACACCAGAAACTCGCCCGCGAAAACTACCAAACGATTCGAATATAATGGTGCAGGGGGTGGGATTTGAACCAATGGCTTTTCTTTCCTGCTGAAAGAAACTCCAGTTAAAGAAAGGGCTTTACTGTTTGGTTGGTTTTCCATATGTTTGTTTCTCCGTATCTTTATGTGATACATAGCTAACTAAACAATAGATAGATATAAGCGTATCTTACTATGATACTTGATGACTATGCACAAAGCTATCCTGTCGCCAAGAGAAAGAACATTACTAGCCAAGTTCCTAAAGGATGAACAAATAACCGATGAAACCTTTAGAATGCTAAAATTAAGAGTAAAGCGTAACTACCCCCTCATAAGCCAAGATTATGAGTTACTTAGCCAAGTAATGAATAAACTTGAATCTCCAAAGTCCACATAGGGCTTATTTCATCATATTGCATTTTAAAATTTACTTTTTAGTTTATGCTTACCTTTTCCTGTAGGTGTGTGTATACCCTGTATCTATACCTCCTAAGAACAATAGAATTGATTGATTAGATTATAATTAGTAATTGATGTAGTAATTTTGTTAAGAACAAGATTAATTTAGTTTATATCAAGGCATTATTTTTTAGAAGGCTAATGTAGAGTTAAAAAATTGAAAAGGCTAGGTGGACTATACACCCTACCGTAGGAAAAGGTTATAGCTGAACCGACTTGACTATTTGGATTGGTGTTAAGATTGCTTGAAGGCAGGAATGTAACTTTAAAAGTTGTCGAGAAAGAGGATTTAGCATTTCTTGCAGAGTGGTTTAACAATCCTGACGTTTTCGGTGAATACAATCCTTTGGCACAGGTGTCCAGAACAGAGATAGAGAAGTATTACGGAGAAAAGAAGTTTGAAGAAACCGAATTCTTCATTGAAGGAAAAGATGGACGCAGAATTGGATACATATGGCATTTCAACGTAATTCATCCTGCAGGAAATCAATTGGAAATAGGTTATTCCATGGTTCCAACTGAGAGAGGCAAAGGCTACTGCACTGAAGCCGTCAATATTATGGTCGACTACTTGTTTCTTTCAAAGAACATAGAGCGTATTCAAGCCCAAACTGACGTAAAAAATGTGGGTTCACAGAAAGTTTTGGAAAAAGCAGGTTTCAAGATGGAAGGAACAATTCGCAAACCCTTTTTCCTCAGAGGACACCTCAGAGACACTTATTTGTATAGCATTCTCAGAGAAGAGTGGAAAGAACCAAAAATACTGACAAAAACCGCTAAAGGAGAATAATTCCTGCAATCATAATTTGGTGGTAAGTGGAGACATGTGTAATAAGCCATATTTTTTCAGTTCTGTTTTCAAAGATTAAAATTACTTAATGGGTAGGGGTCTATACACCCACCCGTGGGAAAAGGTCATCAGGTTACTGAATAAATGAAGTTCATCTTCTAAATCAATTGATTAAAGGAATTCGCAAGGGAGCTACAACGTAAAGAATAATGTGCCAACTAATCGGTTCAAATAAATAAAGCGCATGGGACATAGTTCAAAAGTCTTAAAACTGAATAACATAAATATAGAATATCAATGTCAAACAAATCCAATTATTTTGACAAAAAGTTACTTTATTCTATTGTAATGGCTTGTTTCTCATACCGTTATTCCTAGTTCCCTTTGCCCATGCACAAGCTAGTACGACAACAACCTCAGAAACCAATCAAATATATTTTGTCATAGCTATTCTAATCATCTTAATTTTGTATATCATCTATAGATGGAGAAAAAGAAATCCCTGATTGGTGGTAAAGACATAGGGATTAAGCTAGGAAAATAGAAGCTTTAAGTTAGGGTTTTTCGATGCCTAAGCACTAGAGCAACAGAGAATACAAAGAGAAGTAAAGGCACAACTGCCAACCAAGATAACTCTGGAACGGCAGAGGTTGAGGTCGGAGTTGGCGTTGGAGATTCTGTAGGTTGCAAAATGGGTTGTGAAGATGAGGGCAGTGTTGTTTCTGGAACAGTTGATGCAAAACCTGTGACCGCTGAAGTAAAGAATAGTGCAACTGCATACTTTAGTTTGCCATGACTAATTATTTTGTTAATGTCTTCCTCTCTTGGAACTTTAGTGATTCGTTCTTCACGCATGCAGAATGGCTTTGTCCATTGAATTGCATAGAATTTGCAAAAGTGGCTATACACATCAACCAAGTTATCCTTGTACCCATCCGTGTATTGTTGAACAGCAATGAACCTTAACTTTTTCAGGGTCGTTGAGATTAACGTTTCTTCCCAAGAACTTCAATCGCTTGAGCATCGGTGCTAAAGTTGTATCCTTTCTGCCTTCACTCTTCAGCCTAAGAACAACAGGCAAAATTACTGCGATAGGGTCCGATTGTGGTGCAGGGGGTTAGCTTGAAGCCGTCGTTTAAACCGTCGGTCCGCTTTTTAATTTTTTAAGCATCAGATTCACGCACGCCGTTACCGTTTTCAGGAGGACCTTTTTGGACATTTCACGCTCGCGATTATGCAGCGCGCGCTGCAACTTCGCTATAAACTTAGCAATTTTCTGAGATTGAAAATAGTTTTCACACAGTCTCAACAGCCATGCGCGCTAAACTGAAGTTCTTGAACCTTTATTCTTGCTTAAGGTGATTGTATTTTGCAATCAACCTCTTGTTTCGCGCTGCTAAATCGGTTTTCCTCTTTTCTAGTTCCTGTTTGATCTTTTCCTCATCAAGGAAATCCTCTAAGAACTGCTTTAAGTTTTCATGCATTTTTTTGGCAGGTAACCTCAAATGCTCTGTTGCCTCTGCACTTGGCTGAAGATAGCCGTGTTCTGTCAGATAAAAGATTACGCTTGAGTAGTCCTCCGCCACTGCGCAATCAACCGTTTCTTTGCCTAGTTCCTTACACGCCCAATACCTGTGATGACCATCTAAAACTGCATAAACATCGAGACGAGGATGCTTAACAACAACTACAGGGTCAATGGGCTCATTCGCTTCAATTTTTTTCTTGTAGTATTCGACGCCGTCCCTTGAAACTTTCGTATCAGCAACTATTTTATCAATGGCGATAGGTCTCGCATACTTGCGGGGATTAACTAACACGTCTGGTTTAAACTGCGGTCGCTCACCCCTCTTTCTTCTATCCATCAACGATAGAGCAGCGTCTTTAACGATATTAGCAAAATCAGCTGTAATATCAGAGTACCCCAAGATTAAATACGTGTTCGACCACCAATATCTAATTTTCCCTGTCATGAGAGTAAGATTGTTAGTTGCGTTGAGGTCTAAACGGTTTCTCGGAATCGTGAAAAGTGTTGGCATCTTTTTTCATTCACATAAACACTGCAATTCCAACTAAAGCGAGCCCCGCTATTATCCTCAAGCCCCTTTCCAAATCCAACCAAAACCCGTGGTTGTTCTGAGGTAACAAAATGCTTCCCACTCCGTCTGCTACAATTCCCACGCCAATTGCTAGAATTACCCAACTCATTATTTTCATGTTTTCTTGCTCCTCAACTTTAAACAGAATGCTTCTTCTTGAGAAAGCATTTAGTCGTCTCTCCTTTTTCCAAATAAGTCGAGGAGGTCCAAGAAGAGATTCACGAAATCCAAATAGAGATTGAGGGCGCCTAGTATTTCTTTCTTTATAAGGTCACCATCGCTATACATCAGGGTATTCTTGATGTTTTGCGTGTCATGTACTGCAAAACCAGAAAAAACGAGGACACCTAAAACACTAAGTATCGTGTCAAGAAGCGAATTCATAATAAACAAATTAACGATTAATGCTAAAATAATCCCAAATAAACACATTGTTAACATGCTGCCTAACGAGGTAAGATCTGTTTTTGTTACATACCCGTAAAGACTCATAAAGCCAAACATAGCTGCTGCAATCAAAATTACGTAGGCTATGGAGCTTATGGAAAAATCCAAAAAAATAATTGAAAGCGTCAGGCCAGTGAGGAAGCAGTACAATACAAAAGTAGCTTCCGCAAGATTATCAGGTATTCTCCTTATAAAAGCAGTTATACCCACGATAGCTAAAAATTGTACAATTAATAACCCATAAAAAATGATGTCATTACCCAATATCACATTGTATAAGTCTGGCTCCTGCGAGACAAAGTATGCAGTAAGGCTGGTTATAATTAAGCCTATGAACATCCAGAGATATACTTTCTGAATGTAGCTATTGATTATTTTAGTTTGGCTTGAAACTCGTGAACGCATATTGATCACTCCAATTTCGATATCTTATCATACTAAACTACAAAGAAGGGGGGGATCCAAGAAGCTTGATTTCTTGGAGCTTAAGATTTTCTGGGTTGTGTTACTTGGGGATTTCGCCGAATTCTTCTTTGAGTTTTGCTTCTTGTTCCGTTGATAGTGAACTGCGGATAACTTTCGGATGAAGTGGGCTGAGTGCCTGAATTACCTTGTCAACGGTGACGTTTGTGGCTAGGATTGCAAGGGCTGAGGTTCCCGGTGTTACTGAGGTTTCGATTTGCTTTAAGTAGTCTTCGCTAACGCCGAGGTGCGTAAAGTGGCCTGCGATAGCGCCTGAGACTGCGCCGACGGCAAATCCGACTGCTGGAACGAAAAACAATAGACCGAAGAGTGTTCCCCAGAAAGCTCCGCCTATTGCTCCGATGCCGGTTAGGCTGCGGATATCCTTTACTTTAATTTTGCCATTCATGTGCCTGATAACTTCAACTGCATCAACGAGGTTAAGCACGTATTCATCGTTCAGCTCTACTAGCTTCTGTCTTCCCATATCTGCTCCACCTTCATTCTCAAAGGCAAGCACGACCATATCAGTCAAACTTTTTCACCTCCTATATTGTTGATGACGTAGGTAAGCGTACGGGTGCGCGCGCGGCATTAGCGAGTACTCAAAATAGAAGCAGCATCGCTTGTTTCTTAAAACTCCAAACGTTGACAAGCCCGCCGCTACCTCCTCTAGTGCTCGGAGCCAACCCGGCTGTTTCAACAAGTTCAGGTAACGTCCTCATTCAGCTTTTCAAAGTCGTCTTGGGTTTGTTTTGATCTCTCTTTGATATCGGCGATTCGTTCTTCAATTTTCGCTTTTGCGTCGCCCTTCGCCTTTGCAACTTTCTTTTCTAAGGCTTCCACTTTTGCTTTGGACTCTTTTTCTTCCTGCTCCGACCTTTGCTTTGCTCGTTCTAACTTAGCTTTCAGCTTCTTATTCAAGTCGTCAATCTTAGTTTGAAGCTTAGTTTTTTGGTCTGCCCGCGACTTAGCTTGCTTTGTCTTCAACTTAGCAATTTCCGCTTTAGTAGCAGCCACATCTTTGGCGAATTGTTCGTGTTCAACATTTGACCTGGCGACGCGAAACACAGTGCCGCCAAGAGCGGCCATACTTGAATCAACAGGAGTCACCCACTCTTCGCTAATTTCTGAAACTACCGCCCATTTGCCAGGTGTAAGCTTAGCCGATACATCATTAAGGAAACCTGAGTCGACTCCAACTCGGCTTATGTCCCACGCTCCTCCAGCAAGCGTTCCGCCTACGGCACCCACGACTACGCCGATTGGTCCTCCCAGAAGTCCGATTAAAGCGCCGACTGCCGTTCCACCGACCGTGCGAATCGGAAAATCGTCTCCTTCCTGCTTTACGGTAATCGTGCTGTCATCATTTTTCTTTATTACTGCTTCGGCATGAATTGAAATGCTCCCTTCAGAATCAAGAGCCTTTAATGCTTTAGATCCGTCATATGCTTTTAGCTCGTTTTCAAAAACTACTACCAACATTTTATCCATTTCTAACTGCCCCTTTGTATTTTTTTAGCTGGAGCATTTGCTCCTTTTACTTTGATTTCGTTTTCGCTGATGTCAATTCTCAAAACGCCTTTTTCACCCATGACTTCCAGAACCGTGTCCTCGACGAATTCGACGCGTTCCAGTCTGCCAATTGTTCCTTCGATGAGCGCCTTTTCCCGCGAGTCATTGTTTAGAGTTATGTTTTTGAGGTTGGTTTTTGATTTCAATTCAATGGAAAAAGAACGTTCTTCTTCCATCACTTTTTCATTCACCATTTTTATTTCCTTCAAAATACAAATACGCTACTAATACCCATTAGTTTTATTTGACGAGTATGTGTACTAGGATACAGCAATGTGTACGCGTTAACATCGGTGAGGCAACTTGGAAAAAAGCGAAGGAATAGAAAAACTGTTTTTTGATCTTGCAAGTGAAAGCAGGCTCGGTATAATACGCGAGCTAAAAGAACAGAATCTCAAAAATAACGAGTTAGGCGGAAAACTGGAGCTAACAGCCACCGAAGCTTTCAGACAGCTACAGCACCTAACCGAAGCGTGCATAGTTCATAGGCTGCCTGATGGAAAATATGCTATTACAAACTACGGTAAACTGACTCTGCAGCTTCTTCAATCACTCGAATTTACTTTCGAGCATAAAGAGTACTTTGTAAATCATGACGTTTGGCGACTTCCATACCAGTTTGTTAACAGGTTAGGCGAGCTGTCGAGGGGCACGCTGTGCTTGGACGCGATTGAGAACATGAACAGAGCAGGTCACCTATTTAGCGAAGCCGAGAAGTATGCGTGGGCGATGGGCGAAAAACTCCTAGAATCGTTAGGTCCAGCGATGACGGACCCAATCTCCAAAGGAGTCAAATTCAGGTTCATCGGTTGCGAAAGCAGGCTTCCCAACTTCAATCATATTCCTGGAGCAGCGCCACATATTGAACTCAGAACTCTAACCGACGCCCCAATAACAATAGTTTACACAGAAAAGGAAGCTTGCGTATGCTTGCCTTCAAGCGAAGGAAGAATGGACTATGCTGCCTTCTACGGCAAAGATCAAATATTCGTGAACTGGGCAAGAGACGTTTTTCTTTACTACTGGGACAAAGGAAAACCCTGCAGTCCAACATAGGGACCTTACCAGTCACCTGCGCATGCTGGCACAATTTTGATATAAGTGCGAGCCCCCAGATTTATTGGGTGTCAGTTTGTCTGAGAATGAGAAGCAACCGCCCAGACCTAAACCTAGGATTGAGGGTCTTTCGGATCTGGTGTTTGGACTCGCTTTATCCATCGGTGCAATCACTCTTGTAGAGAACCCACCGCAGACGAGCCTGGCAATATATCAGGACGTCGGAACTTTTACGTTAAGCTTCTACATTCTCATTTCGATTTGGCTCCGTTACACTCGAATTATGTCGGTACTACCGCTAGAAAGACGCAGAACCACTTTTGCGAATGTTCTGCTTCTGTTTTGCGTGGCTATTGAGCCGTTCTTGTTCAACTTGCTTCAAAGACCTTTCGCGGGCGTTGAAACCTCCTCTTTTCTCGGCACGGCATCCACTCTCTTTGCTTTGGATGTCGGCGGAATGATGCTAATGCTGGGGCTTTTCTGCAACGAGATTGCAACGAAAGACAGAAAACTAGTTTCAATTGACTTAATTGAGACGTTTAAATCAGAAAGAAACGTGTGGTTGTTGTCCGCCGCCTTTTTCTTCGTTTCAGCCATTCCGATATTTTGGTCGCTCCAGATTAATGGAATCACGATTCGATTCTTGATTTGGGTGGTTCCCTTAGCTTTACTCTTCCTAGAAAGTGTGCATAGACGACATCTAGAAAAGACCAAGCGAAAAGCTAAAGCGCTCGCATATTTGGCGCACGAGCATTCTGTTTCTGGGAATGCGTTTGAGTCGCTTAACAATTTGTGCTTTGAAAATTCCAAGCGGGTTTATTGGCGCGCGCTCCCACCCTCCGCACCAACCATTCAGATTATTAACGTTTTTTATTTCTCTGCTGAGTAGCCAACCGCCCGCATATCCTTCGAAAAGAGGAACACAAGGGAAATCACGCATGTCCCTACTGCAGCGACTAGAAAGTCGGTCTGAACACTCACGCTTTGGATTATAAATGCACCCAAAACTTGCCCGACTGGCATTACCGCAAAACTTCCCAGTTGGTCAACACCGAAGTACCTGCCCTGTATATCTGAGGGCACAATGAGCTGAACTGCAGAGAGCCAAGTTACGTTCGCATATCCAGAAATGACCCCGATGGCGAGAAATAGCACAAACGCAACGATGAAACTTCGAGTAAACGCTGACAAAAGCATTGCCACTCCCGCCAAGAGCCCGGAGGTTCCCCAGACAATGCCTGCGTAAGCAACCGCCTTGGTTCTTCCCACAAGAAGCGCACCAGGCGCCATCCCTATAGCAAAGGCAGCAAGCAAGGAGCCATAAACAGCCGCGCCCCCATGCAGCATATTGGCGGCGTAAACTACAACAAAAGGCATTATCATGGCGAAAAACAGGTTGATAAATCCGGCTGAAACAGTCAGGTATAGCAGTCCCTTCTTGGAAGTTATGTATTTGACTCCGTCGGCGGCGTCAGAAACAAAACCTTTGCGAACTTCTCCATTGACCGAAGTCAGACGGGGTTTCACAAGAGCACCAAGAGTCATAGACATAGTAAGCACCGCAGAGATGGCGAATGTTGTCGCATTAATCCCCAAAGCGGCAATAGACCCTATTATCGCCACTATAGCACCGCCAGCCGCACTTGCTACAGATTGAAAGACCGAAGTTGCAACCTGAACTAGACCATTAGCGTCAGCAACTTCATCAGAGTTAAGAATCGATGGAATTACTGCTCTCTGAGCTGGGTTAAAAATTGTTGAGAAAGCACCCAGAATAAAGGAGACTCCCAATACAAGGGGCAAGCTGAATCCTGCAAAATAGAGATATGCCGCGAGTACTGCCAGCCCAAGAGCTCTTAGCAAATCAGAAAGTATCATTAGCCATTGACGGTTCTGCCTATCGACCAGTGTGCCCCCGATCACGCTCAGCAGAACAGACGCAACTGTACTTGATAGGGCGACGAAGGCGATGTCAAGCGCTGAATGAGTCGTAACGTACACCAGCCAAGTGAGGGCCACTTGTCCAAGGGAAAAACCTCCGGTTGAAGCGGCGCCCGCATAGAAGAGAAGCGTAAAATTGCGGTTTCGAAGCACCCGAAGAGGCCCTTTGTTTCCCTGGGATTTTGGTTCTGTCAAGACTCAGTCATCTCCTTTTGATTTGTCCTACAGTTAAGCTTTAGCGTTGAAACCAAAAACTTTTCAGCCATTCAAGCGCCCGTTTGTACCTATCGATGAACGAATGTAAATCTTTTATGAGAAGAACTACTAATTTTTGGACCGTTTTATCCTTTATGTTTGTGTCGGCGGCCATCCGCAGGGGCTCGTGGTTCACAAACTCAGCAACCCAAAACTCCTC